>NZ_JAUCDS010000023.1:0-52283 GCF_034674885.1 Castellaniella sp. | reverse complement strand
TGGACTTGCCACAGCCGTTGGGACCCACCACGCCGACCAGTTCACTGGGCGTGGGGATCACGGTCGGATCCACAAAGGACTTGAATCCGGCAAGTTTGATCTGCGTGAGGCGCACGGAAGTCTGGTGGGCAAAATTCGGGGGTGAATCGCAACAGCGTATGATAACGCACCAGAATGAGCCCCTTGGCGGGGCCGCCCCGTCCTGGCCCAGTAACCCGCTATACTGCAACTCCATTTTACAGTCGCGCACCCCGGTGCCGACCTGCCACCACTCACTTCGGGGTCCGCGATTGAACAAGGGCTTTTACATGGTCATGGCCGCGCAGGCGCTCTCGTCCGTCGCGGACAACGCCCTGCTCATCGCCGCGATCGGGCTGATCGCCGACCTCAGCGGCCCGGACTGGATGGCCCCCATGATGAAGTGGTGGTTCGCCCTGGCCTACGTGGTGCTGGCCGCCTTCGTCGGCGCCTTTGCCGACTCCTTCCCCAAGGGCCGGGTCATGTTCGCCACCAACGCGCTCAAGACCTGTGGCTGCCTGCTGATGTTCAGCTATGGGGCCTTCGGATTCACCCACGAACACCAACTGGTGCTGATCTTCGTCGCCTACACCATTGTCGGCGTCGGCGCGGCCGCCTATTCCCCGGCAAAATACGGCATCGTCACCGAAATGCTGGCACCCGAACTGCTGGTCAAGGGCAATAGCTGGATCGAGGGCCTGACGGTGCTGTCCGTGATCATCGGCACCGTGCTGGGCGGCGTGCTGATCAGCCCGGCGGTATCGGCCTGGCTGATGTCCTTTGACTGGGTGGACAGCCTGGCCGACAACACGGCGCAGTGCGCGATCCTGATGATCGGCCTGGTATACGTGGCCGCCGCCATCTGCAACCTGCTGATTCCGGACACCCACGCCTTCTACCCTCGCCAGCAGACCCGTCCGGCGGCGCTGATCCGCAATTTCACCGCCTACGTGCGCATCCTGTGGTCCGACAAACTGGGGCAGATTTCCCTGGCAGTCACGACCCTGTTCTGGGGGGCGGGCGCCACCCTGCAGTTCATCGTCATCGAATGGGGCGCCCAGCACCTGGGCTACCGTCTGGACCAGGCATCCGTGCTGATGGGGGTGGCGGCCTTTGGCACCGTCATCGGCGCCATGCTGGCCGGCCGCGTGCCGCTGCGCCGCGCCCTGTCGGTGCTGCCCGTCGGCGTCGTGATGGGCCTGGTCGTGCTGTTGATGCCGCTGGTCTATCAGCCCTTCACCGTCTACTGCCTGCTGCTGCTGATCGGCGGTTTGTCAGGGTTTTTCGTGGTGCCCATGAACGCCCTGCTGCAGCATCGCGGCCATGTGTTGCTGTCGGCCGGGCATTCGATCGCCGTACAGAATTTCAACGAGCAGCTGAACATCCTGCTGATGCTGGCCGTCTACAGCCTGATGCTGTGGATGGGCCTGCCCATCAATGCCATCATCGCGCTCTTTGGCGTGCTGGTCGCCTGTCTGATGGTCGTGTTCATCCAATGGAACCGCCTGAACCACCGGGCCAACCCCGAACTGGAACACCAGATCGGGCAGACCGGCCACGGAACCGCCCTGCATTAGGCCGGTTCTGCGGCTGCGCTGTCCGGCTCGGCCGCGCGCACTGCCTGCGCCAGGCCCACCAGATCTCGCCAGGCCTCGGCCTTCAGCGCCGAGCGCACCAGCAAGGACGCCGGCTGGTGCGTGACCCAGACCGGGATTTCGCGACCGTCTTCCTGCCGATAGCGATGCGGGGCGCCGCGCAGGGCGTCCAGATCTGCAGCATCGCCCAGCACGGCCTGGGTAGCCACACGCCCCAAGGCCAGGATCCAGCGCGGCTGCAGCAGGGCGATTTCACGATGCAGGTGCGGCACACAGGCAGCGATCTCGGCCTGGCTGGGCTCATGCCCGCCCGGCGCCCGGCATTTCATCACATACGTGCCGTAGCGGGCCTCCGCATGCGGCAGACGAACGGCAGCCAGCATGGCGGTCAGCAGGCGACCGGAATCGCCCTGGAAGGGCTGACCGGCAACCTCGTCGTCGATACCCGGCTGTTCCGCCACGATCAGGTAATAGGGTCGATCGGCCTGACCGGCCCCGGGCACGGCCCGCAGCCGCTGCTCGTGCCGAGGGCATTGCCGACAAGCGCCGACGATCCGGGCCAGGGTCGGCAGATCGGCGTCCGCGAGCGACGGGATGGCCTCGGACGCAGCGATCGGAGCGGCGGGATCGGACGCCCGGCTCGATGGACGCGGCATCGGGGCGCGAGTGACGGGAGCCTGCGCAGGCAGGCGTTCCGTCGACGCATCGTGGGCGGGCTTGGCCATCTGCCCGGCCACCGCCGCCGGAGCGGGCTGCGGTGTCTGCGCATCAAGCGCAAGTGTCTCGGCCGTGATCGGCCGCACATCCAGCCAATGCATGTCCAGCCCGATTTCTGCCAGCCAGGCAGCCTGCGCGGGACGCAACTGGGGTTTCATGCCGGGGTTTCCTGAAAGGTCAGGGTCATGATCCAGGCGTCCTCGCGGGCGCCATGGGCAGCCGGATAATAGCCGCGCCGCAGCCCCAGTTTCCGAAAGCCATGCTGCTGGTAGAAGGTGATCGCCTGCATGTTGCTGGGGCGCACCTCCAGGGTCAGCGCCGGCAGGCCGGCCTGGTGGCAGTGTGCCGTGCAATACCGCAGCAGTTCGGCCCCCACGCCCCGCCGCTGGCTGTCCGGGCGGACCCCGATGACCAGCAGATGCGCCATGTCCGGGGCATTCATGACCAGAGCGAAGCCCAGCAGAGCCCCCAGGCGGCGCACGATCCAGCCGTGATATCCGGCCGCCAAGCCATCGGCGAAATTCTGCCGCGTCCAGGGAAAGGACTGGACTTGTCGTTCGATGGCGGCGACCTCGTCCAGATCGCTCATGCTCATGTTGTGCACCGACCAGTGCGCCGCGTCGGCCTGGGGATTGCCGCCCAGCCCCTGGGCCCGTTCGACCGTGGTGTAGGCGACCTTGTCGCGCACGTACGCCGGCGCCGCCAGCGCTGCATCCAGGGATTCTCCGCGCTGCCAGGCGCGAGCGCCCAGGCGGGCGACCGTCGCGGCGTGGGCGCAGACCCGATCGTCGCTGGCTGCCGCGACTTCGGCGCCCAGAGCCCGCAATTCATCGGCCAGGCCGGGGAAGACGTCCAGAGCATCCCCATGCGCTGCCCAGCCGCCCCCGGCCCGCATGGCCCAGGCCGCCGATTCGCTGGCGACCCAGGCCGTGACATCGGATCGGGCAATCAGGGCCGGCGCCTGCAGGACGGTCCATTCGTCGTCGATGCATTGATAGGCAGCCGCATAGATTTCATTCATGCGCGCATCCTGCAGCACCAGGTGGACGCCGGAGGCATCCGTTCCGGCCTGCTGGAAGGCCAGCGCGCACAGCGTATCCACGGGCAGTACCGGAACACCCAGGGCGACTGCCAGCCCCTGCGCCACCCCGCACGCCACCCGCAAGCCGGTGAATCCCCCCGGCCCCTGGCCAAAGGCCACCGCCGACACGTCGGCGCGGCTCAGGCCGGCCTCGTCGAGCAGCTGCTGGGCCAGCGGCAGGATGCGCTCGGCGTGTTCCTGGCGTCCTTCGTGTTGCGCGGTGCGCAGGCGCACGCGGCCGGCCGCATGCGACAGCAAGGCGACGCTGCAAAGAGTACTTGATGTCTCAAACGCTAGAATGTGAAAATCGTCCATGGCGCCGTTATTTTAATGGAGGAGCGACCAAACCCGGATCCGGCCGCACCGGACTCGACACGACCAAACGCTTATTGTGTAATTTGTTGTGATAAGCGCTGGTGCCGTTTTCCCGACCCTGTTACATTTTCCTCATGAACACACATAACCAGACCCTCACACGCAAGATCCTGATCGTAGACGACGATCCGCGCTTGCGCGACCTGTTGCGGCGTTATCTGTCCGAACAGGGATTCAACGTCTACGTGGCCGAAGACGCAAAAGAAATGGCCAAGCTCTGGCAACGAGAACACTTCGACCTGCTGGTGCTTGATTTGATGCTGCCTGGTGAAGATGGCCTGTCGATCTGCCGCCGCCTGCGGGGCAACCACGACAACACGCCCATCATCATGCTGACCGCGAAGGCCGAGGAAATCGACCGCATCGTGGGGCTGGAAATGGGCGCGGACGACTACCTGACCAAACCCTTCAACCCCCGCGAACTGCTGGCCCGCGTCAACGCGATCCTGCGCCGCCGGGGCACCGAAGAACACCCAGGAGCACCCAGCCAGGAAAACGAATCCGTCGAATTCGGGCCGTACGTGCTGAACCTGTCCACCCGCACCCTGATGAAAAGCGGCGAATCCGTCCCGATCACGACCGGTGAATTCTCGGTGCTGAAGGTCTTTGCCCGCCACCCCAAGGTCCCGCTCTCGCGCGACAAGCTGATGGAACTGGCCCGGGGCCGCGAATACGAGGCCTTCGACCGCAGTCTGGACGTCCAGATCTCACGCCTGCGAAAACTCATCGAACCCAACCCCTCCAAGCCCGTATTCATCCAGACGGTCTGGGGGCTGGGCTATGTCTTCGTCCCCGACGGCGGACAGTAACCCTTGCCCGGCCTGCGAGACTCGTTCTCGCAGGCCTTCCCGGTCATGATGCTCGTCAAACAGCTCCGGCGCGCCATCCTGCCCCGGTTGCGCCTGGGGTTATTCACCCGTTCCTTCCTGCTGATCGCATTCCTGATGCTGGTCAGCCTGGGCGCGTGGCTGCAGATCGTCTTCAACATCGAAGAAGGCCCCCGCGCCATGCAGCTGGCGCAGCGCATCGCCACCACGGTCAGCATCACGCGTTCGGCCCTGGTCTACGCGCCGACCCAGGTCCGTCCGGCCCTGCTGCTGGACCTGGCCACCCAGGAAAGCCTGCGGGTCCAGCCCCGCGAATCCACGGACGTCCTGGAGCCCCTGCCGCATACGGCCTACTGGGACAACGTCTCGACCGAGATCCGCAACCGCCTGGGATCGCAGACCGCCATGATGTGGGCCGTCAACCAGGTGCCCGGCATCTGGATCAGCTTCCAGATCGACGACAGGCTTTACTGGCTGGTGTTCGACCGCGACCAGCTGCGGCTGACCACAGGCCGCGAATGGCTGGGCTGGGTGGCTGCATCCCTGATGCTGGCGCTGCTGGGGGCCGCCGTCAGCGTGCGCTTCATCAACCATCCTCTGGCGCAACTGGCGAAAGTCGCGCAACAGCTGGCGCGAGGGGAAACCCCCACCCCTCTGCCTGAAAAGGGCCCGATCGAAATCCGCGACATGAACATCGCCTTCAATCGCATGGCGCGAGACCTGAGACAGAACGAGGCCGACCGGGAAATCATGCTGGCAGGGATCTCGCACGACCTGCGCACGCCCCTGGCCCGTATCCGCCTGGAAATCGAAATGAGCCACATGAGCGACGAGGCGCGCCAGGCGATCGACGACGACCTGGCGCAGATCAATCACAGCATCGGCCAGTTGATGGAATACGCCCGCCCGGCAGGCATGGTGCCCGAGACCGGCATCGACGTCTCGCGCGTGCTGAAAGACCTGCTGGAACGCGAACGCAGCCATACCGAATCCCTGGGCGGCGATCTGCAGGCCAGCATCGAGCCTGGCCTGCAGGCACGGATCAGCGCCAACGATCTGAAGCGCATCGTCAGCAACCTGATCGAGAACGCCCGGCGCTACGGCCGCAGCATCAGCGACGACCGCGCCCACATCGTTCTGCGGGCCTACCAGAGCGGCAACGCGCTGCGCATCGAGGTGCAGGACCGCGGCGTGGGCATTCCACACGCCGATGTCCAGCGCCTGCTGCGCCCCTTCGCCCGGGGAGAATCGGCGCGCACCGGCGTCAGCGGCGCCGGCCTGGGCCTGTCCATCGTGGAACGGCTGCTGGGCCAGGTGGGCGGAAAATTCGAACTCATCTCGCAGCCTACGCAAGGCCTGCTGGCGCGTATCGAAATCCCCAAGGCCAAGGCGCGGCCGGCCGACAAGGCCATGGCGTAGAATGGCAAAGCGGCCCGATTGGCCGTCCTTCAACTCAGGAGCCCCGATGAAAACCATAGGCGACAAGCTCGAGGCCTTCCGCGTCACCGGCGTCAAACCCGGATTCAATCAGCACGAGGAAAACGGCGTTTCAGCCTTCGAAGACATCACCGAATCATCCTTCCCCGGAAAATGGAAGGTGATCTACTTCTACCCGAAAGACTTCACCCAGGTCTGCCCCACCGAAATCATCGGCTTCAACGCGCTGGCCGATGCCTTCGAAGAACGCGATGCCGTGCTGATGGGCGGATCGACCGACAACGAATACGTCAAGCTCGCCTGGCGGCGCGAAAATCCGGAGCTCAGCAAACTGAACCACTATCAGTTCGGTGACACCAACGGCGCCCTGATCGACCAGCTGGGCATTCGTGAAAAATCCGAAGGCGTCGCCCTGCGGGCGACCTTCATCGTCGATCCGGACAATCTCATCCAGCATGTCTCGGTGAACAACTTCAAGGTCGGCCGCAGCCCCGAAGAAACCCTGCGCATCCTGGACGGTCTGCTGACCGACGGGCTGTGCGCCTGCAACCGCGCCATCGGCGGCGGTACGCTGTAGCGCGACCAGCGCCTGCCGGCATGCCGGCCCGGGTCCCGCCGTCTGGCGCCTGGGCATGGGCCGCAGGGTCTGCGGCCCGATCAGGCCTGCGGATAGGCGGCCAGCAGCACGGCGGCGCTGGCGGCAATGCCTTCGCCACGCCCCAGATATCCCAAGCCCTCGTTGGTCTTGGCCTTGATGTTGACAGCCGCTGCATCGATCCCCAGATCCTGGGCGATGCAGGCGGCCATCGCAGCTGCATGAGGGCCGATCTTCGGCGCCTGGGCATGCACGGTGGCATCCACATTGACGGCTTCCCATCCGGCCTCGCGAGCCAGGCGGGCGGCCTCGCGCAGGAACAGCCGGCTGTCGGTGCCCGCCCAGCGCGGGTCTCGATCCGAGAAATGACGCCCGATGTCCCCCAGGCCGGCAGCGCCCAGCACGGCATCCGTCACGGCATGCAGCAGCACGTCGGCGTCGGAATGGCCGTCCAGGCCCCGGTCGTAGGGAATCGTCACCCCACCGATGATCAGGGGGCGGCCTGGAACCAGCACATGCAGATCGTGGCCCTGCCCCACGCGAAAGGGAAAGCGTTGCGTCATTGTCGTCTCTGCTGATGTTCAAGCGCCGATTTTAGCCGGGGCCGGGCGGCATGCCGGCATCAGGCGTCCGGCCGCCCGCGCAGCCACGATTCGAACCATTCGAAATCTTCCGGCCAGGTGAGCTTGTCGTTGCGGCGGCTGCCCGGCACCAGCAAGGGCGGCGGCCCGCCCGACAATTCCACCGCCGAGGCCTCATCGGTGACCCGGGCGTCGGCCACGCACGCCGCCAGGGCAGCACCCAATTCCCCCGCGCGGAACATCTGCGGAGTCTGCGCCAGCCACAGGCCGTCGCGCGACAAGGTCCGAGCGACGACATCCGGTGGCACGGGCGCGGCCTGCTTGACCGTATCGGCCACCGGCAGGGCCAGCAAGCCACCCCGATCCTGCTGCAAACAGGCATCGATCAGACGCGCCAACGCCGGCGCCGGCAGGCCGGGGCGAGCCGCATCGTGCACCAGCACCCAGGCGTCCGGCGCCAGGGCGGCATCCTGCAGCGCCGCGCGGACGGTGGCCGCCCGCGTGGGGCCGCCGCAAGGGCGCCAGACCGTGCGCGGCAGGCCATCCAGGGCCTGCTCGACCCAAGGATCGTCCGCCACCACGGCAACCCGCACCTGGGCAATGCGCGCATCGGCCAGCAGGGCGCGCACGGCGTGGCGCAGCATGGGTTCCCCCCGCAGCAGGCGGTACTGCTTGGGCACGCCGTCGGCACGGCCGGCCCGGGCGCCGATTCCGGCAGCGGGCACAAGGGCTATCAGGTGGGGTTTCATAGAGGCGGATTTTAGCCGAGCCCGCCGGCATCACAGTCCCGGACCGGCAGGAATCCATCCAAGGCCTTCCCGGCACCACGATAAGTAGTTAAATAATTAAAATTTGTAGATTCACCATATAATTCATTGAATATGTAGAATAGCTACATCAGACTCGATCGACCCACACCTTTTTCTTCGCCAGTCCATATGAACGCCCTGGAACTGCTTGCTCATAGCCCGGTCATGCCGGTCATCGTCATTCAGGACACGGAATCCGCTGTGGACCTGGCCCGGGCGCTGGTAGCCGGCGGCATCCGATCCCTGGAAATCACGCTGCGCTCGCCCGCCGCCCTGGACGCCATTCGCGTCATTCGGGATCAGGTGCCGGGCGCTTTGGTCGGCGTGGGCACGGTTCGCACCCCCGACCAACTGCAGGCCGCCCTGCAGGCCGGGGCCTGCTTCGGCGTCAGCCCCGGCCTGACGCCCGCGCTGGCGCAGGCTGCCCAATCGGCCGGCATTCCCTTCTTGCCCGGCGTCGCCACGGCATCGGAAGCCATGCAGGCCGCCGACTGGGGCTTCAACGTCCAGAAACTGTTTCCCGCCGAGGCCGTCGGCGGCGCGGCGCTGCTCAAGGCCTGGCATGGCCCCCTGCCGGATCTGATGTTCTGCCCCACAGGGGGCATTCACGCCGGCAATGCCGCCAGCTACCTGGCCCTGCCCAACGTCGGTTGCGTCGGCGGGTCGTGGCTGACGCCGGCGCAAGCCGTGGTGAACCGCGACTGGGATGTCATCACTCAGCTGGCCCGCCAGGCCTGCTCCCTGGCGGTCTGAACGAACCGGGGCCAGCGCCAGGCCGGGCCGACACCGGTCGGGGCGCTACGCCGCCGGCAGGGGATAGGCCGCCAGCGGCGCCTCGCCCCGCAGCACCTGCAGCAGATTGCTGACGGCCATGTCCGCCATGGCCCCGCGCGTCTCATGGGTAGCCGACCCGATATGAGGCAAGGCCAGGATGCGGGGGTGGTCCTTCAAGGGCGAGTCCGCCGGCAAGGGTTCCACATCGAATACGTCCAGTCCGGCCGCGCGCAGGCGGCCGCTGTCCAGGGCATCCAGCAGGGCGCGTTCCTGGACGATCGGCCCGCGCGCGCCATTGATCAGAATGGCGCCAGGCTTCATGCGGGCGAAGGCCTGGGGCCCGATCAGACCCCGCGTCTGGTCCGTCAAGGGCAGCACCAGCACCACGAAATCGGCGGTTGCCAACAATTCATCCAGGACCACGGCCCTGGCCTTGCCAGCCGGCAGGCCGCTGTCGACCAGGCGGCGGCTGTGATAGAGCACCTGCATGCCAAAGCCCAGGGCCGCCCGGCGGGCAAGCGCCTGGCCAATCCGGCCATAGCCAACGATGCCCAGGGTCTTGCCATGCACGTCCCAGCCGTACTGATCGGCGCCCACGTTGCGCTGCCAGCGGCCTTCGCGGACCATGGTCGCCAATTCAAAGACGCGGCGGCTGGTTGCCAGCACCAGGGTGAACAGCAGATCGGCCACCGATTCCGTCAGCACGTCGGGGGTATGACACAGGACAATACCCCGGTCCCGCAGCGCTGCCAGCGGATAGGCATCCACCCCCACAGAAATGCTGGATACCACGCGCAGCCTTGGCGCCCGATCCAGCATGGCCGCATCCAGGCGGACGCTGGACCCGATCATGCCATCGACCTGCGGCAAGGCATTGAAGAAAGCCGCCCGCTGGTCCTCGCGCCGGGGGTCGGCCTGGATGACCTCGTGTTCCTGCAGAATCCTGTCCAGCTGAGGCTGAGGCAGGTCGCGGTAGACGAGAACGCGCTGGCGGCTCATAGACGGGCCTGCTGCAGGATCGCCCGCGTCGGCAGGCCTTCGGTGTCGCCCCGGACCTGCACGGCGCGCGCGCCGATCCAGGCGCCCCGGATCACTGCGCTGCGCAGATCCAGGCCTTCCAACAGGGCGCTGATCACGCCGACGGCAAAACCGTCGCCCGCGCCCACCGTGTCGACCACCTGTTCGACCGGGCTGGCCGGGACGTGCCCCTGTTTGGCGCCATCGTCGTAATACGCGCCATCGGGTCCCAGCTTGATCACCACCAGCCGCGCGCCGCGATCCAGATAGAAGCGTGCAATCGCCTCGGGCTGTCGCTCTCCCGTCAGCAGACGCCCTTCCTCGATACCGGGCAGGACCCAATCGGCCAGGGCAGCCAATTGATTGATGCCTGCGCGCATGGCGTCCTCGGACGCCCACAGCGTGGGGCGCAGGTTCGGGTCAAAGGACACGGTCCTGCCAGCCTCGCGCATCAGGCGCATGGTCTGCAACGACACCTGGAAGCTGTCGGCGGACACGGCCGCAAACACGCCCGTGGAATGCAGGTGACGAGCCTTCAGCAGCCAGTCCCGATCCACGTCGGCCGGCGCCATGCGGCTGGCGGCGGAACCCGCCCGATGATATTCGACCAGGGGATCGCTGCCATCCTCGACCCGGCCCTTGAACAGCATGCCCGTGCGCTCACCGGCAACCAGATCGACGTGAGAGCAATCCACACCTTCGCCCCGGATGCTGGCCAGCAGATACCGGCCCATCGAATCCTGCCCCAGGCGGCTGCCCCAGCCCACCTTCAGCCCCAGCCGGGCCAGTCCGATGGCGACATTGGTTTCCGCGCCCGCCGTCCGTTTGTGGAAGACGTCCACCTGTTCCAGCGGTCCGGGCGTACCCGCCACCAGCATCATCATCGCCTCACCCAGGGTGATGACATCCAAGGCATCATTCATCAGTGACTTGCTCCAGTTGACGCAACGCGTTCAGGGCCTGCCGGGTGACCTGTTCCAGATCGGCGCCCACCAGGGGATACTCGATCGCCCGGAATGCAGTGACCGGCAGCGCCCGCAAGACCGAACGCCACGGCGCGGCAGACGTCTGCAGGGGAACGGCAACCCAGCGGTCCGGGCGCCGCAGCACCCCTTTGCAATGTATGTAGCGGACCCGCGACGCAAAGACTTGCGCAGCCTGCAGCGGGCTCTCGCCGACCCAATGCCAGTTTCCGACATCGAAGGTCATGCCCAGCGAAGCGCCTGCCGCATCGGCCGCACGAAAAAAGGATTCCAGGGCCGGCACGCTGCCCGCCGATGCCGTCTGGTCGTTTTCCACCAACAAGGTCACGGGGCTGTCCGCCAGCATGCTGCGCAAGGCAGTCATACCCGCCGCATCGCCGGAACGACGGCCGCCGATGGACATCTTCAGAACTGCCGCGCCCAACCGCCGGGCACACGCCAGGCCGTCCCGGACGGCGACGTCATCGAACCGGCCCCCGGCATCCCACATGCCCCGAGCGCTGGAATACACGCAGGCCATCGCCGATTCCGCCACCAGATCCGCCAGCGCATCGAGTTCGGCCGCATCGCCACACAGCAGTTCGCTGCGGATCTCGATGCCGTCCGCGCCCGCCGCATGCGCCAGGCGCGCAAAGCCGATCTGGCCGTGGCGGCGCACTTCATCGGCGCCATAGGCCGTCAGGGAAACGAGCACGCTTCCCGCAGAAATCATGTCCGCCATGCTCGCGCCCTTCAGTGATTCAGAATCTGACCCAGGAAACTGCGGGTCTTTTCGTGCCTGGGCTGACCAAAGAACTGGTCCGGCGGTGCCTGTTCGATGATGACGCCATCGGCCATGAAGATCACGCGGTCGGCCACGCTGCGCGCAAAGCCCATCTCGTGCGTAACGCACAGCATGGTCATGCCATCGCCCGCCAGGCTGATCATGGTGTCCAGCACTTCCTTGACCATTTCCGGGTCCAGCGCCGAAGTGGGCTCGTCGAACAGCATCACCTTGGGGGTCATGCACAGCGCCCTGGCGATCGCCACCCGCTGCTGCTGCCCGCCGGAAAGCTGGCTGGGGTACTTATGCGCCTGCTCGGCGATGCGGACCCTCGACAGGTATTCCATGGCCAGGGCCTCGGCCTGGTCTGCCTTGAGGCCCCGCGAGCGCATCGGCGCCAGCATGCAGTTGCGCAGCACCGTCATGTGCGGAAACAGGTTGAACTGCTGGAACACCATGCCGACTTCCTGCCGGACGGCCTCCACCCCGCGCCCGTCCGGGCTGAGGGTGGTGCCGTTGACCACGATCCGGCCGTCCCGGATGGTTTCCAGACCGTTGATGCAGCGGATGAGCGTTGATTTTCCCGAGCCCGAAGGCCCGCAGATCACAATGCGTTCACCCGCCGCCACAGTCAGATCGATATCCGTCAGCGCGTGAAACTGGCCATACCATTTGTTCAGTTTCTCGATCTGGATGATCGGGCTGGCGGCATCCGGGGGCGGGGGCGTAGTCATGACAGGCATTCAGGTTCAATCAGGATTATTGCTTCAGTTCCGGCAGCGGGGAACCCAGCCATTTCTGGTAGAACTGGCTGAACTGGCCGTTCTGGATGTTGCGGCTGATCACCTCGTTGACGGCCTTCAGGGTTTCGGGCTGGCCCGGGCGGATCGCCACCGCCATTTCCTGCTGCAACAGCACGAACTTGTTGTCGAAACGATCCGGCGCGCGCTTGGCGATCCCGGCCGCCACCGTGGTTGAACATCCGATCGCGTCCACCTGCCCCGACAGCAGGGCCTGCATGGCCGATGCGTCGTCATCGAAACGACGAACGTCCGCGTCCTTGGGGGCGATCTTGGTAACAGCAATATCCTGAGTGCTGGCGCGCGCCACGCCGATCCGCTTGCCCGACAGCCCTTCGGGGCCCGAAATCTTCAGGTCCTTGCCACCGAACACCACGATCTGGGCAGCGGAATACGGCCGCGAAAACTGGACTTGCTTGGCGCGTTCCGGAGTGATGGCCAGCGAGGCCACCAGCATGTCGACCTTGTCGGTCAACAGGTAGGGAATGCGGTTGGGGCCGGTGACAGGAACGATCTTGACCTTGACGCCCAGGTCCTTGGCCAGCGTCTTGGCGACGTCGGCATCATAGCCATCGGGCTGGTTGTCGGTGTTCATGATGCCGTAGGGCGGGAAGTCGACCAGCATGCCGACGGTGAGTTCGCCCTTTTGCTTGACCTGATCAATGGTTTCAGCGGATGCCGCCGGCGCCAGGCCGACCGCCATGCTCGTGCAGGCAGCCAGCAGGGTGGCCCCCAGAACGCCGCGCAAGGTATGAAGCTTGAACATAGGATGTCTCCATGAAATGACTGGCCGCAGCCAGGATGAGGCGCGACGCACCCCGAAACCGTTACCCTCGCGCCTGAGAAATCGACAGGCGCCGTTCCATCCGCCCCGCCAGCAGCGACAAGGGCCAGCACAGCAGAAAATACAAGACTGCTACGACGGAAAACACCATCATGGGTTCGAACGTCGCGTTGTTGACGATCTGCCCCGCGCGGGTCAATTCGGTGAAGCCGATGATGGCCGCGAGCGACGTGCCCTTGATGACCTGCACCAGATAGCCCACAGTCGGCGGGACGGCGATCTTCAGCGCCTGCGGCAGGATCACGTCGCGCAGCAGGTAGCGGTATTTCAGCCCCAGCGCAGCGGCGGCTTCCCATTGGCCCTTGGGGACGGATTCGATACAGCCGCGCCAGATTTCGCCCAGGAAGGCACCGGCATTCAGGGCCAGCGCCACGGCAGCGGCCGTCCAGGGGTCGACCTCGAACCCGATCACCGGGGCGCCGAAGAACACCAGGAACAACTGCAGCAGCAGGGGCGTGCCCCGGAAGATCTGGATGAAACCCATGGCCAGCGCACGGGCAGCGCGGTTGGTGCCGGTGCGCGCCAGGGCCACCGCCAGCCCGACCAGGCCGCCGCCGGCAAACGCCGTCAGCGACAGCAGCACCGTCCATTGGGCAGCGTAAACGATGTACCAGAAATCAGAGGGTCCGAATGTTCTCATGACCGACCGTCCGGATAATGCAGGTACCGCTGATGAATCCTATGGAACACATAAGAGAAGAACAGAGTCAGCAGCAGATAGATCACCGTGATCACGATGTAGATCTCGAAGCTGCGAAAGGTTTCGGACTGCAGCGTCGCCGCCACGGATGTCAGGTCGTCGGCCGAGATCACCGACACCACGCTGGAGGCCAGCATCAGCAGGATGAACTGGCTGGTCAGGGCCGGATAGATGGCGCGCAGGGCAGGCTTGAGAACGACGAAGCGGAAGATCTCGACGCGCGACAGGTTCAGCGCAAGGCCGGCTTCGATCTGGCCCCTGGGGATGGCCTCGATGCCAGCGCGGACGATCTCCGTGGCATAGGCCCCCAGATTGACCGTCATGGCCACCAGTGCTGCCATGTAAGGCGACCAGCGCACGCCGATGGCGGGCAGCGCGAAAAAAAAGAAGAACAGCTGCACCAGGAACGGTGTGTTGCGGATCAGTTCGATATAGACCTGGATCACGGCTCGGACGGGCATCGGGCCGGCGGTCTTTCCCCAGGCGCACAAGACCGCCACCACGCCGCCCAACAGCATGGCCAGGGCGGACAGCTGGATCGTCATCCAGGTGCCGTGAAGCAGCAAAGGCCAGGCCTCGAACACGGGGCCGAACTGAAAGGTGTAATTCATGAGGTGCCGGTAAATCGATATCCGGGCGCTATTGAAACCGGTTTCAACATACTAGGCAAGCCCTATGACGAGGAACATCGGGAATTACCCTAGCCGCGTTGAGCCTCGCACCACCAGAGAACCCGGCAGGCGGATGGCGCGGGCGGGCGCATCCAGCCCCGCCATGCGCTCGATCAGGCACTGCGCCGCCAGATTGCCCAGGGCATCCGTGGGCTGCGCGACGGCGCTGATGCCCGGCCCCACATACGGAGCCCACAGCGTGTCGTCGATGCCGACCAGCCCGATGTCCCGACCCAGCTGCCAGCCCAGTTCCGCGACCGCCGCGACGATCCGCATGGTGACGACGGCATTGCCGGCGATCAGCGCCGGCGTGTGCCGGGCACGGCGGCGCAACGCGCGCAGCGCGTCGACCAGCCCCGCATGATCATCGGGACGGGCTTCCAGCCATTGGCCGGAGACGGGGCCCTGCAGCGCCTCGAAGGCCGCGACCCGTTCCATCCGGGAACTGATCCCGTCCAGCGGTTCGGTCACCAGCAGGAATTCTCCGTAACCGGCCTGCTGCAGGTGCCGGATGCACATGCCGATGGCCTGCTGGTTGTCCAGGGACACGAAATCGACGTCCATGCCCTGCCGCAGGCGATCCACCAGCACGACCGGGCGCCCCTGGAGCGCCTGCGTCACCACGGCCTCCTGTTCCAGGCCCATCGTGTTCAGGATGAAACCCTCGACCTGATAGCTGGACAGGATACGCAGGCCGACGCTTTCGCGTTCGCGATCATTGCCCAGGTTGAACAGCATCATCAGGAACCCCGCCTGGCGGCAGGCTTGCTCGGCGCCGCTCAGGACGGCCACCGAGTACGGGTTGGTGATGTCGGCGACCACCAATCCCACCAGGCGGGACCGGCCTCGTTTGAGCGCCTGCGCCATCGGGCTGGGGGTGTACGACAAGGCCTCGACCGCAGCAGCGACTCGATCCGAGATCTCAGGCGACAGCAGCGTGTCCCGGTGATTCAGGAACCGGGACACCGTGGCCTTCGATACCCCGGCGTGGCGGGCGACGTCGGCGATCGTGGCTCGGGGCGCGGTGTTCTTGCGAATGATATCGGCCATTGAAAAATCGGTTTCCCATGGAAGCGGGCAGCGCCCGCCCTGCAAGCCCGGACAGGCTGGAGCGCGCGAGCGCGATGCTTGCGGGATCATATCAGCCCCCCGGGGCAACTGCCACGCACCCCGCCCGGCCTTTATACTAAGCCCTCCATGAACACCCCCATCCTGCCCGAGCTGCGCAACCGCCTGCCACACCTGAGCCGCGCTGCCGCCCGCGTCGCCCGCCTGGTCATCGCCCGGCCGGCCGATACGTCACGCATGGCGATCAGCGATCTGGCCCAGGCGGCCGATGTCAGCGAACCCACCGTGATCCGACTGTGCCGCACCCTGGGCTACGCCGGCTGGCCGGATTTCAAGGTCCAGCTGGCGGCCAGCCAGATCAGCGGCGTGCCCTACGTCCATTCGGCGCTGACGCCCGGCGATGGCGTGCCCGCACTGACGGGCAAGGTCTTCGACAATGCCGTATCGGCCCTGCTGCGCGTGCGCAATGGCCTGGACCCCACCCAGGTCGAAGCCGCCATCGACCGGCTGGCGACAGCCCGGCGCATCGAGTTCTACGGCATCGGCAATTCGGGTATCGTCGCCACCGACGCCCAATACAAGTTCTTCCGCTTCGATCTGGCGGTGGCCGCCTACGCCGACAGCCACACGCAAAGCATGGCGGCCTCGCTGCTGGGCCCCGGCGATGCGCTGGTGGCGATCTCGCATTCCGGGCGTTCTCGCGAACTGCTGGATGCCGTCGCCCTGGCCCGCGACAATGGCTGCCCCATCATCGCCATCACGGCGTCGGGCTCGCCGCTGGCCGGCATGGCAACCATCCTGCTGCGGGCCGACACCCAGGAAGACACCGAACTCTACAGCCCGATGATCTCGCGCCTGGCACACCTGGCCATCATCGACGTGCTGGCGCTGGGCCTCGCCCTGCAGCGCGGCGACCAGGCCAGCCGGATGCTGGCCAAGACCAAACACAGCCTGAAGAACAAACGAAAGCCCTGATGTCCGACCGCTCCACCCGCCCCATCACCCCCGCTCTGCCCACCCTGCCGGCAACCCTGGCCGCCCTGAGGCCGGGCCAACGTTACGCACAGCCGCGCCCCCCCGGATCCGGGGACGCGTTGTGGCTGGCCGCACTGGCCCGACAGGCCGGGCACCCGCTGGCGGCGTTCTGCGCCGACCCGCTGGCGGCCCAGCGGCTGGCCGACGAGATCACGCTGTTCGACCCCGACCTGCGGGTGCGGTTCCTGCCGGACTGGGAAACACTGCCCTATGACAGCTTTTCCCCGCACCAGGACCTGATCTCCGAACGACTGCGCACCCTGCATGCCCTGGGACAAGGCGCCGTGGACGTGCTGGTCGTGCCGGTCACGACGGCCCTGGTGCGCCTGGCGCCCCCGGAGTTCCTGGCCGCCTACACCTTCCAGTTCCGCCAGGGCGACACCCTGGACGAAGAACGACTGCGCGCGCAACTGACGCTGGCCAACTACAGCCACGTCACCCAGGTCGGCGCGCCCGGCGAATTCTGCATCCGGGGCGGCCTGATCGACCTGTTCCCCATGGGGTCGGCGCTGCCCTACCGCATCGACCTGTTCGACCGCGAGATCGAGTCGATCCGCAGCTTCGACATCGACACCCAGCGCAGCCTGTATCCCGTACGCGAGATCGAGCTGCTGCCCGGCCGCGAATTCCCCATGGACGAGGCGGCCCGCAATCGTTTCCGCGCCCGCTTCCGGGAAATCTTCGAAGGCGACCCTTCGCGCGCGCTGCCCTACAAGGACATCGGCAACGGCATCGCCTTTGCGGGGATCGAATACTACCTGCCGCTGTTTTTCGAACACACCGCCACCCTGTTCGACTACCTGCCTGCCGACACCCTGGCGGTGACGCTGGGCGACGCATCAGCCGCCATCGGCCGATTCACGCAGGACGCGCACAATCGCTGGCAATTTCTGAAAGCCGATCCCGAACGGCCCGTGCTGCCGCTGGACACGCTGTTTCTGGACGACGAGGGCTTTCACGCCCGGCTGCGCGAACTGGCCCGCCTGGCCCTGGTGCACGACCAGGCCCACCCGGACTTCGCCGCGTGCCCGGACGTCGCCATCAACCGCCGGGCCGAGGATCCCCTGTCCGGCCTGCGCCGCCATCTGGGCGCCAGCCCGCTGCGCACGGCCATCTGCGTGGATTCTGCCGGCCGGCGCGAAACCATCACCGAACTGCTGGGCGACTATCGCATCCGGCCGGATGCGACCTTCGACACCTGGCAGGACTACCTGGACAGCGACGCCCGCTTCGCCCTGATCGTGGCGCCGCTGACAGGCGGCTTCCTGATGCCCCCGGCCGGGCTGGCCATCCTGACCGAGAACGATCTGTATCCGGCCCAGGCCGCCCGCCCCACGCGCAGTCGCCGCCGCCGATTCGAGCAGCACAGCGACATCGACGCGATGGTGCGCGATCTGGCCGAGCTGCACGTGGGCGATCCGGTGGTGCACGTGCAGCACGGCATCGGCCGCTATCGGGGCCTGGTCAGCATGGATCTGGGCGACGGTCCGATCGAACTGCTGCACCTGGAATACGCACGCGAAGCGACCCTGTACGTGCCGGTGTCACAGCTGCACCTGATCGCCCGCTACAGCGGCGCCGACCCGGACCAGGCGCCGCTGCACCCCCTGGGATCCGGCCAATGGGAAAAGGCCCGCCGCAAGGCCGCCCGCCAGGCCCGCGACACCGCCGCCGAACTGCTGGCCCTGTATGCCAAGCGCGCCGCCCGGGAAGGCCTGCACTTCCAGTTCCCGGCCCGCGACTACCAGGCCTTCGCCGAAGGCTTCGGCTTCGAGGAGACCCCCGACCAGGCCGCCGCCATCACGGCGGTGATCCAGGACATGACGTCCGGGCGGCCCATGGACCGGCTGGTCTGCGGCGACGTGGGTTTCGGTAAGACCGAGGTCGCCCTGCGGGCCGCCTTCCTGGCCGCCATGAACGGACGCCAGGTCGCCCTGCTGTGCCCCACCACGCTGCTGGCCGAACAGCATGCGCAGAATTTCGCCACGCGATTCGCCGACTGGCCGGTGCGCATCGCCGAGCTGTCGCGTTTTCGCACCGGCAAGGAAACGGCCAAGGCCATCGAAGGGCTGGCCGATGGATCGGTGGACATCGTCATCGGCACCCACAAGATCCTGTCCAAGGACATCCGCTACAAACAGCTGGGACTGGTCATCATCGACGAAGAACATCGTTTCGGCGTGCGCCAGAAGGAAGCCCTGAAGGCCCTGCGCGCCGAAGTCGACGTGCTGACCCTGACTGCGACCCCGATCCCCCGCACACTGGGCATGTCGCTGGAGGGCATCCGCGATTTCTCCGTCATCGCCACCGCGCCGCAGAAGCGCCTGGCCATCAAGACATTCGTACGCCGCGAGGATGGCAGCACTATCCGTGAAGCCATCCTGCGCGAACTCAAGCGCGGCGGGCAGGTGTATTTCCTGCACAACGAAGTCGAGACCATCGGCAACCGCCGGGCGCGCCTGGAAGAACTGGTGCCCGAGGCCCGCATCGCCGTGGCCCACGGCCAGATGGGCGAGCGCGAACTGGAAGACGTGATGAAGGGCTTCTACCAGCAGCGCAGCAACATCCTGCTGTGCACCACCATCATCGAGACCGGCATCGACATCCCCTCGGCCAACACCATCATCATCCACCGCGCCGACAAACTCGGCCTGGCCCAGTTGCACCAATTGCGCGGCCGGGTGGGCCGGTCCCACCACCAGGCCTACGCCTATCTGCTGACTCCCGGCGAGGACGCCATTACCAGCAACGCAAAAAAGCGCCTGGAAGCCATCCAGTCCATGGAAGAACTGGGGGCGGGGTTCTTCCTGGCCATGCACGACCTGGAGATCCGCGGCAGCGGCGAAGTCCTGGGCGAATCGCAGTCCGGCAACATCCAGGAAATCGGCTACACCCTGTACAACGACATGCTGGCCGCCGCAGTGCGCGCCTTGAAATCCGGCGAGGAACCCGATCTGGACGCGCCCTTTGGATCCCAGTGCGAGATCAACCTGCACGCCCCTGCCCTGCTGCCCTCGGACTACTGCGCCGACGTGCAGGCCCGCCTGGGGCTGTACAAACGCCTGTCGCACGCCGCCGATGCCGACGCCCTGACGCTGATCCAGGAAGAACTGATCGACCGCTACGGCAAGCTGCCCGAGGCCGGCCAGACGCTGCTGTCCCTGCACCGCCTGCGCCTGCTGGCGCAATCCCTGGACGTCATCAAGATCGACGCCGGGGAATCCCAGGCCGCAATCCAGTTCGCTGCCCAGCCCAAGGTCGACCCCCTGCGCATCATCGAACTGGTGCAGCAGGATCGCCAGGTGCGCCTGAACGGCCCTGACCGGCTGAAAGTCGCCTTTGGCGGCATGGTGGACGTGCCTGGCCGCGTGCAGAAACTGCGCGGCCTGCTGCAGCGCCTGGGTGGGGTCGCGGCGTGAACCCCCGCAGATAAAAACGTCGCGCGCCGCCTTCGCCCCGCAGTCGGATCTCCCTTCCGTATCATTTCTGCGCAATTTCTCCTTAATTTGAATCGTGAACGATTCTCGTTTAGAATTCATTTCCTAATTGAGAATGATTTTCATGATATTTATCATTACAGGGAGATTTTGGTGGAAGACTCTATAGAACCTCGATCCGGAAAACTGGCCGGCAGCCTGGCCACAGCGCTGGCCACCCCCAGTCTGCTTTTGCTGCCGCAGGCTGCGCAGGCCCAGAATACGGACCCGGCTCAGCTCAGTCCCATCAAGGTCCAGGGCGAGAACCCCGCACCCTTCCTGGTGAAGTCATCGGCTTCCGACAAATTCACGGCGCCCGTGCTGGACACGGCCAAATCCCTGCAGATCATCCCGAAGGAACTGATCCAGAGCCAGGCCGCCACCACCCTGACCGATGTACTGCGCAATTCGCCGGGCATCACCTTCGGCGCCGGCGAAGGCGGCAACCCCCTGGGCGACCGCCCCTTCATCCGCGGCTATGACGCGCAATCCAGCACCTTCATCGATGGCATGCGCGATATCGGCGCCACATCCCGCGAAGTCTTCAACCTGGAACAGGTCGAAGTCATCAAGGGCGCCGACGGCGCCTATGCAGGCCGAGGCGGCGCGGGCGGCAGCATCGACCTGATCAGCAAGACCGCCAAGCTGCGCGACTTCACCGACGTGTCGGCCGGATTCGGCACCGCCAAATACTTCCGCCAGACCGTGGACAGCAACTGGCAGCTGGGCGAATCCACCGCCTTCCGACTGAATGCCATGAACCACAGCCAGGACGTCGACGGCCGCGATGCCGTGGACTACAAGCGCTGGGGCGTGGCGCCGACGATTTCCTTCGGCCTGGGCACGCCCACACGGGTCACGCTGAGCTATTTCCACATGGAATCGGACGATACGCCGGACAGCGGGATTCCGTATACCTATTCGAAAGACCCCAAATTCCATCGGACGCCCGTCGACGTGGACCGCGACAACTTCTACGGCCTGGACAGCGACTACCGCCGCACTCGCAACGACATGGGCACGCTGCGCGTCGAGCATGATTTCAGCGACCGCCTGACGCTGCGTAACCAGACCCGCTACACGCGCGGCACGCAGCGCTACGTCGTGACGCAGCCAGACGACAGCAAGGGCAATGTCAACAACGGCATGGTCTGGCGCCGCGCCAACACCCGCGACAGCCGCGTCAGCACTTGGGCCAACCAGACGGAACTGCTGGGCGACTTCCAAACGGGCCAGCTCAAGCACCGCTTCCTGGCAGGGATCGAACTGTCGGTGGAAGACGGGCGCAAGGATTCACTCGACATCAACCGATCCGGCAACTTCCCCCCAAAAAGCAACAATTGCGCATTGGGCGGTGGTATTGGCGCTGGCTCCAACTACAACTGCACCAGCCTCTACAACCCCAACCCCAGCGACCCCTGGGTCAACACCGGCAGCGGTGGCCCCAACGGAGCGCTGACCTATTCCCGCACCCAGACCAAATCGATCTACGGATTCGACACCATCGAATTCAACGAGCAGTGGCAAACCACATTGGGCCTGCGCGTGGATGACTACACCACCCGCATGGACCCCTACGACTCGGCGCTCAAAACCCAGGGCCCCCGCATCGAGCGCCACGACACTCTGTTCAACTACCAACTGGGCCTGGTCTACAAGCCGGCCTCCAACGGCAGCATCTATGCTTCCTTCGGCACATCTTCGACGCCTGCGGGGGCCACGCTAAGCGAAGGCAGTGAAACGCAGGGCCTGACCCCCGGGCGCGGCGGCGTCGGCCTGAACGCAGACGACATGGCCCCGGAAAAAAACCGCACCATGGAATTGGGCACCAAGTGGGACTTCCTGGACGGCCGCCTGGGTCTGACCGCTGCCATCTTCCGCGTCGAAACCACCAATGCCCGGATCACCCAGGCCGATGGCGACTACGCCATGGCAGGCAAGAAGCACGTGGACGGCTTCGAACTGGGCCTTTCAGGCAGCATCACTCCGCAATGGCAGGTCTATGGCGGCTACACCTACCTGAAGAGCCGCATCGACGAGAACGGCAATTACGTCAGTAACGGCCGCAGCAGCGCCGAGGACGAAGGCAACGCCTTCCCCAACACACCGGAACACAGCTTCAGTCTGTGGAACACCTATGCCTTCACGCCACAACTCACGGCCGGTGTTGGTGCTTACTATGTGAGCAAGCAGTACGGCAATACCGCCAACACCATCAGCATCCCATCCTACTGGCGCTTCGATGCCATGGCCGGCTACAAATTCAGCAAGACCGTGGACCTGCAGATCAACGTGAACAATCTGTTCAACAAGACCTACTACGACAAGGCCTACGCCTCGCATTACGCCTCGATCGCTCCGGGACGCTCGGCGGTCGCCACGGTGAACCTGCACTTCTGATGAGAGGAGGCGCGCCTTCGGCTGTTGCGCTGGATAGCCACACCATCAACCACACCGACCCCGGACAGCTGGCCACCGACCTGCAGCGCATCCTGGCCGGCCCGCCCGAACAGGCGGCCGCCACCCTGAAGGCTGCGGCCGAAGGCGGCGTCGTCCAGGCGCAGCTGGTCTATGGCCAGTGGCTGCTGGACGGCCGGGGCGTCGCCTGCGACCCCGCGCAGGCCGTGCAGTGGTTTGAACATGCCAGCCGCCATGGCGAGCCCATGGCCCTGAACATGCTGGGCCAATGCCATGCGCACGGCTGGGGCGTGCCACCCAACGCCTTCATGGCAGCCTACTGGTTCCGGCTGGCGGCCATCGGTGGCCTGGACTGGGGCATGTACAACTACGCCACCGCGCTCTCCCTGGGCCAGGGTATCGCCTCGGACCGCACTGCCGCACTGGAATGGTTTCGAAAGGCGGCCGTCCTGGGCCATGCCAAATCCATGAACATGATCGGCAGCTTCTACGAAGACGGCTGGGTGGTCGGCCCGGACACAGGCCGGGCGCTGGACTGGTACCAGCAGGCGGCGGCGGCCGGCGATTTCCGGGGGCAATTCAACACCGCCCGCCTGCTGCTGGCGCTGGGCGACACGGAGACCGCGCTGGCATGGCTGCGCAAAGTCCCAGAAACCGCCACCCCCGCATTCCTGGACAAGGCCGGGACCTGGCTGCGTACCCACCTGGATCCGGGCTGGAACTGGACGCCCTCATGCTGATCACGATCCCCGACCTGCTGAGCGCCGATGAAGTCCGGCAATGCCGCGCCGCCCTGGAAGGGGCATCCTGGACGGATGGCCGCGCCACTGCCGGCCATGTCGCGACTCACCTCAAGGCCAACCGCCAGCTTTCGTTGGACGACCCCATCGGCCGCCAGATCGGCGGGCTGATCGTCCAGGCGCTGCGGCAGCATCCGGTCTTCCAGTCCGCCGCCCTGCCCGCCCACATCCTGCCACCGCGCTTCAACCGCTACGAAGGCGGCGAGCACTACGGCTTTCACATCGACAACGCGATCTTCAGGCTGCCGACCGGCGGCGGGACGAACCCCGCGCGCGCCACCGGGGGCACCCCGCCGCCGCACGGTGCACCGCTTGCAACAGCCCCCGCATCCGGCCTGCTGCGCACCGATATTTCAACTACCGTGTTCTTCAGCGACCCCGACGAATACGAGGGCGGCGAGCTGATCATCCGGGACACCTACGGTGAACAGCGCGTGAAGCTGCCCGCCGGCCAGGCCGTGGTCTACCCCGGCACCAGCCTGCACCGCGTCGCTCCGGTTACGCGGGGGGTGCGCTACGGATCGTTCTTCTGGACACAGAGCCTGGTGCGCGACGACACGCAGCGCGGCATCCTGCTGCAGCAGGACATCGCCATCCAGCGCCTGATCCAGTCCGGCGCCGACCCCGACACCGTCGGCCAGCTGACCGGCGTGTATCACAACCTGCTGCGCCTGTGGTCCGAGCCCTGAGCCAGCCATCGACGAAACCGCGCAGGTCCGCCGCCATCGGGTAGATATACCAAGCGATGTGCCCGGTCGGCGCGCGCTTGCGAAAACGTCAGTACCTACGTGCTGTTCACCTGATTGCCGGATCGTCAGGGCGACCTCAGCCATATCAAGAGAAGACCGAGCTGCAGCTTCGATCAATGCTGGCGCCGGAACCAGTTCAGCACGGCATCCAGAGGGCTGACATTCAAGGCAAAGCGCGCCTGTTCACGCACCACGGGCTTGGCGCGGTAGGCGACCGAATAATGGGCCTGCGCCATCATCGGCAGGTCATTGGACCCGTCTCCCAGCACGATGATCTGTTCCGGTGTCGCGCCCAGCGACTGCGCCAGGACCTGCAGGTGGCGGGCCTTGGCGGCGCCATCCACGATGTCGCCCAACACCTGCCCCGTCAACACACCGTCCACGACTTCCAGGGTGTTGGCATGTGTCTGGTCCAGCATCAGTCCCCGGCGCAGGCGTTCGGTAAAGAACGTGAAGCCACCCGACACCAGCAGGGTCTTCAGGCCATGGGATCGGGCGGCTTCGATAAGATTTTCCGCCCCTGGGTTCAGGCGCAGACGCTGCGTGAAGACATCTTCCAGGGCGGATTCCGGCACGCCCTTCAGCAAGGCCACCCGACGGCGCAGGCTTTCGGAAAAATCCTTGATCTCGCCGCGCATGCTGGCCTCGGTGATGGCGGCAACTTCGGCCTTGCGTCCCACGGCGTCGGCGATCTCATCGATGCATTCGATGTTGATCAGCGTGGAATCCATATCCATCGCCAGGATCCTGCAGTCCGCCAGGCGATGGATGGCATCCAGCCAGGCCGCATCGATCCGGGCCGCCTGCGCCATGGGCATGACCTCGTCGCGCGTGGACGGGTCCACGTTCAGCAGGCGGATCGCCGTGGGGTTCAGTTCCTGCACGCCTTCCGCGCAGGCGACCGCCGCCAGCCGTTCGACGTCCGACGCCAGCAGGCGCGGCGCCTGCAAGATAATATGTGCCATGAATCCGGTCTCCGCAACAGTGCGCGGCCATTTTACCCGCCAGGCGCTGGGCTGGACGGCCGGCCAGTCCTGGATGGCAGGAACGTCACGGACATGCCATACGCAAAACCGCTTATCCTTCCCAGAAAGCGTCTTGCCGAACCGGAATGCCCCTGCTCATGAATGCACCAGCCCCACAACCCCTCTGCGCCCAGGATTACGCCGATCTCGCCCGCCAGCATCTGGCCCCTGCCATCTGGGCCTGGCTGGAATCCGGCGGCGCAGACGAAATCACCGTCCGGTCCAATCGTGCAGCCTATGACGGCACGCGGCTGCGCAGCCGCGTGCTGCGGCCACTGGCCGGCGCGCACACACGGCTGGACCTGTCTGGGCAGGCCCTGGCGCACCCCCTCTTGATCGCCCCGATGGCCTGGCACGGCCTGGTCCACCCGGACGCCGAACAGGCTACCGCACTGGCGGCAGCGGCCACCGGCACGCCCTTCATCGTCAGCGCCCAATCAGGCACCCCCATCGAGACCCTGGCCGCACTGCCCGGCCCACCGCACCTGTGGTTCCAGCTGTATGCCCAGACAAGTCGGGAAGACACGCTGGCGCTGGCCCGCCGCGCCCTGGCTGCCGGCGCCCGGGCCCTGGTGCTGACCGTGGACGCCCCCGTCAACGGGGTGCGCAATGCCGAACAGCGCAGCAGCTTCCGCCCGCCCAGCCATATCCGCTCCGTCCACCTGGATGGCCTGTCTCCCCCATCCTCACGGCCAACGCCGCCCGGCGGCAGTCCGCTGTTCGACAGCGGGCTGCTGGACGCCGCCCCTACCTGGGACGAGGTCACGTGGTTGCGAGAGCAACTGCCGGATACGCCGCTGTGGCTGAAGGGCATTCTGGACCCGGACGATGCGCGTGCGGCGCGGGCTCACGGCATCGACGGCCTGATCGTCTCCAATCACGGCGGCCGCTGCCTGGACACGCTGCCATCCACGCTGGATGCGCTGCCGGGCGTCGCCCGCGCAGTCGAGGGACGTATTCCCATTCTGATGGATGGCGGCATCCGACGCGGTACGGACATTCTGAAAGCCCTGGCGCTGGGGGCCCGGGGCGTGCTGATTGGCCGACCTGTGCTGCACGCGCTGGCCGTGGGCGGCGCGCCGGCGGCAGCCCATCTGATTCAGATTCTAAGAGGGGAACTGGAAGTAGCGATGGCGCTGACCGGCTGCCCGACGCTGGCCGACATCGGGCCAGACGCGCTGTGGGATCGATAGCACCGACGGGCAAGACCGCCCGGTCGCCCCGGCATGCGCGGGGGCAACGGCCCTGGCAGGGCCGCCGTCGGCAAACCGGCAGCGCGCTAGCGCCGGCGCCGTTGCAGCATGTACCGCCAGACAAAGCCCGGATAAGCCAGCACCAGGAACAACGACAGGGTCACGGCGTAGAATTCCCAGCCCTGGGGAAAGGCGTTGCCCAGGTCAAGTTCCATCGTGAAGCCCAGCGTGCCGACCAGCACATAGCCGACCAGGACTTCCAGGAAACGGTCGATGAAGGGCTTGTTGGACGCAGGAGCCCGACCGGGCTTTCCGACCGCAGCCGACGCAGGATCTGCGCCTTGAGCCATCCACCCCGGCACATACAGCAGCAGCGCCGCCAGGGCAATACTGATCAATAGCTTGACGGCAAACAGGACGCTGCCCACCCCGCCAAAGGCGCCGCCCACCAGGCGCAGCGTGCCCCAGGCCCAGACCACCAGCAGGACAAGGAATCCCAGGCCGATCACCCAGCGGGACAGCTCGCCGAAGGATCTGCAGGCCTGTCCCCAGGGCCAGGGCGCCAGGGGGCGATCGACCAGGAACGGCAGGTTGGCCAGCAGCAAGGCGCCCAGGATCACCAGCCAGACCGCAAGCGTCAGGGTCATGAAGCCCGGGTCCTTAGAAGCGCAGCGACTGCTGGATGACGTTGATGCACAGCGTCATCAGCCCGCCGGGCAGGATCCCCAGGCCGATCACCAGCAGACCATTCAGCGACATCACACCGCGCGTGGCCACCGTGCCGGAATTGAGCGTGACGCCGTCTTCCGGTTCGTCGAAATAGGCCATCTTGACGACGCGCAGGTAGTAGAAGGCACCGATTACGGACATCAGCACGGCGAATACCGCCAGCGGCACATGACCCGCGCCCACCAGGGCCTGCAGCACCACCAGCTTCGCATAGAAGCCGGACAGCGGCGGAATCCCGGCCAGCGAGAACATGGACAGCAGCAGCACGCCGGCCAGCAGCGGATTGCGGCGGTTCAGGCCTTTGAGGTCGTCAATCTGCTCGCACTCGAAGCCCTGGCGCGACATCAGCATGATCAGGCCAAAGGTGGACAGCGTCGTCAGCACGTAGATGACGATGTAGAACAGCGAGGCGCCATAGGCGGACGCGCTGGCCCCCGCCTGACCTTCATAGACACCCGACAGCAGGCCCAGGAAGACGAAGCCCATGTGCGAGATGGTCGAATAGGCCAGCATGCGCTTGAAGTTGGTCTGGGCAATGGCGACGATGTTGCCGATGGCCAGCGACAGGGCTGCCATGATCAGCAGCATGGGCTGCCAGTCGATGGCGATGCCGTGCAGGGCCTCGATCAGCAGGCGCAGGGTGATGGCGAAGGCGGCGAATTTCGGCGCAGCCCCCACCAGCAGCGTGACCGTGGTCGGCGCGCCCTGGTAGACGTCAGGCGTCCACATGTGGAAGGGAGCAGCCGTCAGCTTGAAGGCCAGGCCGGAGACGATGAACACCACGCCGAACACCAGCGGCAGGCGCTGGGCGCCGCCGTCGCGGATGACCTGGGCGATTTCAGCCAGGCCCAGCTGGCCGGTAGCGCCATAGATCATGGACATGCCGTACAGCAGGATGCCGGAAGCCAGGCAGCCCAGCACGTAGTACTTCATGGCGGCTTCCGTGGCCGGCAGATGGTCGCGGCGCAGGGCCACCAGCGCATACAGGGCAAAGGACATCAGTTCCACGCCCAGGTACACGGTCAGCATGCTGCCCGCCGAGATCATGACGAACTCGCCCAGCAGCATCAGCAGGGTCAGGGAATAGAGTTCCCCCCCGCGCGCCATCATGTCGCGCTTTTCCGCGTAGGCGCGGCCATAGATCAGCGTGACCGCCACGGCGATGGCCGAGAGGATCTTCAGGAAGTGGGCCAGGGAATCGGTTACGTACAGGCCGCTGAAGGTACGGCCGGCGACGCCTTCTCCCCACTGCCCCCAGGACACCAGCACGGCCACCAGCAAGGTGCCCATGGTCAGCATGAAGGTCATGCGCCGCTGGGGTTCATTGCCAAAGGCATCGATCAGCAGCACGGCCCCGGTCAATACCAGCAGCACGATCTCGGGGGTCGCCAGCGCGAAGTCGAAAAGATTTTGCATCGTGATTCCGGTCTACAGTTTCGAGTGAGCGACGTGATCCAGCAGCGCCTGCACGGAAGGGTGCATCAGATCGGTGAAGAAGCTGGGGTAGATCCCCATGAACAGCGTGAAGATCGCCAGCAGGCCCAGGATCAGGAATTCGCGGCGGTTGATGTCCTTCATGCCATCGACCTGTTCGTTGACCACCGGGCCGAAGGCGACCCGCTTGACCATCCACAGGGAATAGCCCGCGCCCCAGATCAGGGCGGATGCCGCCAGCAGGCCGATCCAGAAGTTGTACTGCACGGCCCCCAGGATCACGGTGAATTCACCCACGAACCCGCTGGTGCCGGGCAGGCCGGCGTTGGCCATGGAAAACAGCACGAAGTAGGTCACGAAGCGCGGCATGCGGTTGATGATGCCGCCGTAGGCGTCGATGCGGCGCGTGTGCAGGCGGTCGTACATGACGCCGATGCACATGAACATGGCGCCCGACACGAAGCCGTGCGAGATCATCTGGATGATGGCGCCTTCCAGGCCGGTGATGTTGAAGACGAAGAAACCCAGGGTGACGAAGCCCATGTGCGCCACGGACGAATAAGCCACCAGTTTCTTCATGTCGTCCTGGACGATGGCGACCAGGCCGATGTAGATCACCGCCACCAGCGACAGGGCGATCATCATGCCCGCCAGGCTGTGGGATGCGTCCGGCGCGATCGGCAGCGAGAAGCGCAGGAACGCGTAGGCGCCCAGTTTCAGCATGATGGCGGCCAGCACGATGGACCCGCCCGTAGGGGCCTCGACGTGGGCGTCGGGCAGCCAGGTGTGGATCGGCCACATCGGGATCTTCACGGCGAACGCGGCGAACAGCGCGATGAAGATGAACATCTGTTCGGTGTAGCTGAGCGGCAGGCGATGCCAGGTGGCGATGTCGAAGGAGCCGCCAGCCGCATGCCACAGGTAGATGAAGGCAATCAGGGTCAGCAGCGAACCCAGCAGCGTGTACAGGAAGAATTTGAACGCCGCGTAGACCCGGTTGGGTCCGCCCCAGGCGCCGATGATGATGTACATCGGGATCAGGGTCGCCTCGAAGAACACGTAGAACAGCATGCCGTCCAGCGCGCTGAAGACGCCGATCATCAGGCCCGAAAGAATCAGGAAGGCCGCGTTGTACTGCGCCACGCGGGACTTGATGACTTCCCAGCCAGCCAGGATCACGATGATGGTGATGAAGGCCGTCAGCAGCACGAACCAGATCGAGATCCCGTCGATGCCCAGGTGGTAATTCAGGTTGAAGGCCTCGATCCACGGGGTGTTCTCGACGAACTGCATGTCCGCCGTCTTTGCGTTGAAGCCCGTGTACAGAGGGATCGTGACCAGCAGGCCGACGATGGACCCGACCAGCGACAGCACCCGCGAGGGGCCCGGATTGTCGTCCCGGCCAGTCAGCAGGACCAGCAGCCCGAAGATGATCGGGACGAAGATCGACAGAGTCAGCCAGGGGAGTGTAGAAGACGCCATTTCGCTAGCCATCAATGAACCATCAGGACGAAGAATGTGAGAAACACCATGATGCCGATGATCATGGCGAAGGCGTAGTGATAGATGTAGCCGGACTGCAGCAGGCGCGTGGTGGCGGCGGCGGCCCCCACCAGGCGGGCGCTGCCGTTGACCACGATGCCGTCGATGATGCCGCGATCACCACCCTGCCACAGGCCGCGCCCCAGGGCGCGGGCGAAGCGGGCCACGACCTGTTCATTGAACCAGTCGAAGTAGTACTTGTTGTCCAGCAGGCGATACACCGGCGCAAAGGTCCGGGCCAGCGCCGCCGGCACCGCCGGGTTGACCAGCCAGCAATACCAGGCCACCACGAAACCGGCCAGCAGCAACAGGAAGGGGACGGACGTCAGGCCATGCAGCCCGAAGCCCACCCAGCCGTGCCATTCCTCGGCCAGCGTGGCCATGGCCGGGTGCTGCGCCAACACGGTGATGGATTTGCCGAAATAGCCGTCGAACAGCAGCGGATCGACGAACCACACGCCCGCCACGATCGACATGACGGCCAGGATGGACAGCGGCAGCGTGACCACCCAGGGCGATTCCTTGGGCTTGGCGCCGTGCAGCGAGTGGATGCCGGGACCGTCGCCATGATTTTCCCAATGACCGTCGCCATGGGCATGATCGTGGCCGTGAGCATCGTCCGGGTAGCGTTCTTTTCCGTGGAACACCAGGAAGTACAGGCGGAAGGAATACAGCGAGGTCACGAACACGCCCGACAGGGTCAGGGCGTAGGCGAAGCCCGCGCCCGGGATGTTCGCGGCCTCGGCGGCTGCGATGATGCTTTCCTTTGAGTAGAAGCCCGAGAAGAACGGCGTGCCCACCAGGGCCAGCGTGCCGATCAGCATGGTGATCCAGGTGATCGGCATGCGCTTCCACAGGCCGCCCATGTGGCGCATGTCCTGATCGTGCAGCATGCCCATGATGACCGAGCCGGAACCCAGGAACAGCAGGGCCTTGAAGAAGGCGTGCGTCATCAGGTGGAAGATCGCCACCGAGTAGGCGGATGCGCCCAGCGCCACGACCATGTAGCCCAGCTGCGACAGCGTGGAATAGGCCACGACGCGCTTGATGTCGTTCTGCACCACGCCCAGGATGCCCAGGAACAGGGCCCCGAAGGCGCCGATCACCATGATGACCGACAGCGCGGTTTCGCTCAGTTCATAGATCGGCGAGAAACGCGCCACCATGAAGATGCCCGCCGTCACCATGGTGGCGGCGTGGATCAGGGCGGAAATCGGGGTCGGGCCTTCCATGGAATCGGGCAGCCAGACGTGCAAGGGGGCCTGGGCGGATTTACCCATGGCGCCGACGAACAGGCACAGGCAGGCGACCGTCAGCATTTGCCAGTCGGTGCCCGGGAAGACGATGGCGCCCAGCTTGTCGGCCTGGGCGAAGACTTCGCCGTAGTTCAGGCTGCCGGCGTAGGCGTACAGCAGGCCGATGCCCAGCACGAAGCCGAAATCCCCCACCCGGTTGACCATGAAGGCCTTCAGGTTGGCGAACACGGCCGATGGCTTCGAGTAATAGAAACCGATCAGCAGGTAGGACACCAGGCCGACCGCTTCCCAGCCGAAGAACAGCTGCAGCATGTTGTTCGCCATCACCAGCATCAGCATGGAGAACGTGAACAGCGAAATGTAGGAGAAGAACCGGTTGTAGCCGGGGTCTTCGGCCATGTAGCCGACGGTGTAGATGTGCACCATCAGCGACACGCCCGTGACCACCACCATCATCAGGGCCGTCAGCGGATCGATCAGGAAGCCGATCTCGTACTTGATGGCCCCGATCATGGTCCAGGTGTAGACCGTACCGTCGAAGGTCTGGCCGTCGAGCACCTGCTGCAGAACGACCAGCGAGCCCACGAAGGACACCGCGACGCCCAGGATGGCCAGGGTATGGGTGCCCCGGCGCCCGAGCCACGAACCCATGAAGCCCGTAGCGAAAAATCCGATCAGCACAGCCGTCGCCAGCGGCGCCAGGGCGATCAACAGATAGAGACTTTGCGCAGTCATGACGCCCTTACCCCTTCAGCTGGTCGAGCTTGTCGACATTGATGGTGCTGAGATTGCGGAACAGCAGCACCAGAATGGCCAGCCCGATGGCCGCCTCGGCGGCCGCCACCGTCAGCACGAAGAACACGAAGACCTGCCCGGCGGGGTTGCCAGACCACATGGAGAAGGCCACGAAATTCATGTTGGCCGACAACAGGATCAATTCGATCGACATCAGCAGCACGATCAGGTTGCGCCGATTCAGAAAGAAGCCGAACACGCCGATGGCGAACAGGATGGCTCCGACGATCAGATAATGGCTCAGTCCGATTTGCATCATTTTTCGGCTCCTTCGGATTCAGGGGCGGCGGGCGTATCCACCACCGACGGCATCTGCACGATGCGGATGCGATCGGCGGCAGTCACGCGCACCTGCTGGCTGGGATGGGTACGCTTGTAGTCGCTGCGCTTGCGCATGGTCAGCGCGATGGCGGCGATCATGCCCACCAGCAGGATCAGGCCGCCCACCTGCACTGCGTAGGCGAAGTCGGTGTACATGGCCGTGCCCAGGGCCAGGGTATTGTCGAAATTGTCGGCAGGCTGCGGCAGCGCCGGGGCGTCGCCCCAGGAACGCAGGACCACGAAAGCCATTTCCAGCACCATGATGCCGCCGATGGTCAGGCCCAGCGGCAGATAGACCTTCAGGCCGCTTTTCAGGCCTTCCAGGCGCATGTCCAGCATCATGACGACGAACAGGAACAGCACCATGACCGCGCCGACATACACGATGACCAGCGCCAGGGCCAGGAATTCCGCCTGGATCAGCATCCACATCATGGACGCCGTGAAGAAGGTCAGGATCAGGTGCAGCACCCCGGTGACGGGGCTGGTGGCCGTGATGACGCGAAACGCCGCCACGACCAGCACGATGGCCAGCAGATAGAACAGGATTGAATCAAAACTCATGGTCGGTTTTCCGGCATCAACGATAAGGTGCGTCGGCGGCGCGACGGGCGGCGATTTCCGATTCGTAGCGGTCGCCCACGGCCAGCAGCATGTCCTTGGTGAAATACAGATCGCCACGCTTTTCCCCATGGTATTCATGCAGGTGCGTTTCGACGATGGCGTCGGTCGGACAGGCTTCTTCGCAGAAACCGCAGAAAATGCATTTCGCCAGATCGATGTCGTAGCGCGTGGTACGGCGGCTGCCGTCTTCGCGCTGTTCGGATTCGATGGTGATGGCCAGGGCCGGGCACACAGCTTCGCACAGTTTGCAGGCGATGCAGCGCTCTTCGCCGTTTTCATAGCGGCGCTGGGCGTGCAGCCCCCGGAAACGCGGCGAGGTCGGCGTCTTTTCCACCGGGTAGCGCAGGGTGATCTTGCGCTTGAAGAAATATTTGCCCGTCAGGCGCATGCCCTCGAACATTTCCTTCAGCATCAGACTGCCGAAGAAGTCCTTGATTGCTTCCATGATGTACCCCTTACTGCCAGATGTTCCAGGGCGTCTGCATCCAGATCGCCACGATCACCAGCCAGACCCCCGTCAGGGGGATGAAGACCTTCCAGCCCAGACGCATGATCTGGTCATAGCGGTAGCGCGGGAAGGTGGCGCGGAACCAGATGAACATGGACACGACGAAGAAGGTCTTGAGCCCCAGCCAGATCCAGCCCGGAATCCAGGTGAACGGCGCGAAGTCCAGCGGCGGCAGCCAGCCCCCCAGGAACATGACGGCGGCCATGGCCGACAGCAGGATCATGTTGGCGTATTCGCCCAGGAAGAACAGGGCGAAGCCCATGCCCGAATATTCCACCATGTGGCCCGCGACGATTTCGGATTCGCATTCCGCCATGTCGAAGGGGTGGCGGTTGGTTTCCGCCACGGACGCGATCACGTAGATGATGAACAGCGGCAGCAGCGGCAGCCAGTTCCAGGACAGGACCCCGACGCCATGGTCGGCGAACCAGCCCGTGCCCTGCCCCTGGACGATGCCCGACAGGTTCAGCGTGCCCGATACCAGCAGCACCGTGACCATGACGAAACCCACGGCCAGTTCGTAGGACACCATCTGAGCCGAGGCCCGCAGCGCCGAGAGCAGCGCGTATTTGGAGTTGGATGCCCAGCCGGCCACGATCACGCCATAGACGCCCACCGAAGTGATCGCCATGATGAACAGCAGCCCCGCGTTGATGTTGGCCAGCACGACATCGGGCTGGAACGGAATCACGGCCCAGGCCGCCAGCGCCGGCGTCAGCGTGACCACCGGGGCCAGGATGTACAGCACCGGATTGGCCTTGGACGGCACGATCAGTTCTTTGGTCAGCAGCTTGAAGACGTCGGCAAACGGCTGCAGCAGGCCGCGATAGCCCACGCGGTTGGGCCCCAGGCGCACGTGCATGAAACCGATCATCTTGCGTTCCCAGTACGTCAGGTAGGCCACGCACAGGATGATGGGCACCGCAATGACGACGATCTTGATCAGGGTCCAGACGACCAGCCAGGGCGTTTCGCCGATCAGGCCGGCGCCGTAGGCGTTGAGGATGTTCAACCAGTCCATTAGCGTCGCTCCAGCTGGATGGCGCCCGAGCCCATGCCCAGGGCGGCGGTCTGTTCAAAGGCGCCTGCGATCCGCACGGCGCCGTCGGCCACGGTATCGTCCAGTGCGGCAGTCAGGTCGGCCGAGCCGTGGGCGGTGGACACCCGCACGGCATCTCCCGCCGACAGGCCCAGGGATTGCAGAGTGGCGGCGCTGGCTGCCGCCTCAGGCGGCGCGGAACTGACGTGTTCCTGCAACGGCTGCGAACGGCGCACCAGTGCGTCGGTGCGATAGATCGGCAGTTCGGCCACGCGTTCCAGGCCGTCGACCGCAGCGGCCGTGCCGGCCGCCAGGCGGATCTCGTTGGACAGGCGACCGTCGACGCCGCCCACCATCACCGTGTCGCGCACGGATTCGGAGGTCTCGTCGTCGAAGCCCTGCAGGCCCAGCAGATTGCCCAGCACGCGCAGGACCTTCCAGCCAGGGCGGGTATCGCCCACGGGGGCGGCCACGCCCTTGAAGCTCTGCACCCGGCCCTCGGCATTGACGAAGGAACCGGACGTTTCGGTGAACGGCGCGATGGGCAGCATCACGTCGGCCCAGTCTTCGGCAGCGGAACGGAAGGCCGTGAAGGCTACCGCCATCGCCGAACCCTGCAGGGTGCGCACGGCGCGATCGCCCAGTTCGCTGTCCAGGCGAGGTTCGGCGTGCAGGACCAGATAGGCCTTCAGGGGGTCGCCGCCCAGCATGCGCCGGGCATCCAGGCCGCCATCGGCCGGCACGGCACCGGCCAGATAGCCGCCCACCGTATTGCCGCCCGGGGTCAGGAAGCCGAAACGGCCGCCGGCCAGTTGGGCGATGGCCTGGGCGTTGGCGGCCAGCAGGGCCGCCTGATCGTCCGTGACGGCCAGATTGCCCATGAAGACCGCCACGCGCTCGCCCGAGGCCAGGCTGTCGGCGATCGCACGGGCGGCGTCGCCAGGCTGCACGCCTGCCAGACCGGCGGGCACGGGTTGGGATTTCAGACCGGCCAGGGCCACGGCGATCTCGCCCAGGGCCTGGGCCAGCCCGGAAGGCTTGACCGTGATGCGGCCAGTGACCGGCACCAGCGGATCGGCCGCCACGCTGTCCACCAGGGACAGCTGCATGCCGTGTTTGGCCGCCTGGCGCAGGCGCTGCGCCATCAGGGGGTGGTCTTTACGCAGGAAGGACCCGACGACCAGCGTGCGGTCCAGGGTGTTCAGATCGGCGATCGGCATGCCCAGCCAGGGAGCGCCGCTGCGCACGGCATCCAGGGCCGCGCCATCGCCGCGCAGGCGGAAGTCGATGTTGTCCGACCCCAGGGCGCGGGTCAGCCGCGCCAGCAAGGCCAGTTCTTCGAGAGTCGCCGTCTCGGTGCCCAGAGCGCCGATCTGCGCCCCGCCGCCGTCCTCGCGCACCTGATTCAGGCCGGTGACGACCGATTGCAGGGCGTCCGTCCAGGAGGCTTCGTGCCATTGGCCGTCACAGCCACGCACCATGGGGTGTTGCAGGCGGTCTTCGACGTACAGGCCCGCGTAGGAGAAGCGGTCGCGGTCGCTGATCCAGCATTCGTTGACGGGTTCGTTTTCGAACGGCACCACGCGCAGCACGCGGTCCATCTTGGACTGCACGACCAGGTTGGCACCCACGCTGTCGTGCGGGCTGATGGATCGGCGGCGGGCCAGCTCCCAGGTCCGGGCGCCCATCATGAAGGGCTTGGACAGCAGCGCGCCCACCGGGCAGACGTCGATCATGTTGCCGGAGAGTTCGGATTCGACGGCCTCGCCCACGAACGTGGTGATCTCGGAGAATTCACCCCGATTGAGCATGCCGATTTCCATGATGCCGCCGATTTCCTGGCCGACCCGCACGCAGCGGGTGCAGTGGATGCAGCGCTGCATCTGTTCGGCCGAGATCAGCGGACCCATGGGCTTATGGAAGACCACGCGCTTGGTTTCTTTATAGCGCGAGGCCGATTCGCCATAGCCCATGGCCAGATCCTGCAGCTGGCACTCGCCGCCCTGGTCGCACACAGGGCAATCCAGGGGGTGGTTGATCAGCAGGAATTCCATGACCGCGCGCTGGGCGGCCACGGCCTTTTCGGAGCGCGTGTACACCACCATGCCGTTGGTCACGGGAGTGGCGCAGGCCGGCAGCTGTTTCGGGGCCTTTTCGACCTCGACCAGGCACATGCGGCAGTTAGCGGCGATGCTGAGTTTCTTGTGATAGCAGAAATGCGGGATGTACAGCCCGGCCGCGTGCGCAGCCTGGATGACCATGCTGCCTTCTTCGGCTTGAACCTTCAGCCCGTCGATGGTGAGTTCTACCATGGCGTGTCCTGACCCTACAGATACTTGGCGACCACACAGTCTTTGTGGTCGACGTGGTGGACGAATTCTTCGCGGAAATGCTTGATGAAACTGCGCACGGGCATGGCGGCGGCGTCGGCCAGGGCGCAGATCGTGCGGCCCATCATGTTGTGCGCCACCGAATCCAGGGTTTCGATGTCTTCCATCGTGCCCTGGCCGTGTTCCATGCGCTGCATCATGCGGTACAGCCAGCCCGTGCCCTCGCGGCAGGGCGTGCACTGGCCGCAGGATTCTTCCATGTAGAAGTAGGACAGGCGCATCAGCGATTTGACCATGCAGCGGGTTTCATCCATGACGATGACCGCGCCCGACCCCAGCATGGACCCGGCCTTGGCGATCGAGTCGTAATCCATGTTGGTGTTCATCATGATGTCGGCAGGCAGCACCGGCGAAGACGACCCCCCGGGGATGACGGCCTTCAGTTTGCGCCCGCCCTTCATGCCGCCCGCCAGTTCCAGCAGTTTGGAAAACGGCGTGCCCAGCGGGATTTCGTAGTTGCCGGGCAGTTCGACGTCACCGGAAATGGAGAAGATCTTCGTTCCGCCAGCCTTTTCGATGCCCAGTTCCAGGTAGGCCTGGGCGCCCATCTGGAACACGAAGGGCACGGCCGCAAACGTTTCGGTGTTGTTGATGGTGGTGGGCTTGCCGTACAGGCCGAAGCTGGCCGGGAACGGCGGCTTGAAGCGCGGCTGGCCCTTTTTGCCTTCCAGGGATTCCAGCAGCGCGGTTTCTTCGCCGCAGATGTAGGCGCCAAAACCATGGTGCCCATGCAGCTGGAACGAAAAGCCCGACCCCAGGATATTGTCACCCAGGAAGCCCGCCTGGCGGGCCTGTTCCAGGGCTTCTTCAAACCGGGTGTAGATCTCGAAGATTTCGCCGTGGATATAGTTGTAGCCCACGGATGCGCCCATCGCGAACCCGCCGATGATCATGCCTTCGATCACGGAATGCGGGTTGTAGCGCAGGATGTCGCGGTCCTTGAAGGTACCGGGTTCGCCCTCGTCGGAATTGCAGACCACGTATTTCTGGCCAGGCAGGTTGCGCGGCATGAACGACCATTTCAGGCCCGTGGGGAACCCGGCGCCGCCGCGCCCGCGCAGGCTGGAGGCCTTGAGCTCGGCGATCACGTCATCGGGCTTCATGCCGGTGGTCAGGATTTTCTTCAGGGACTCATAGCCGCCTCGGGCAATGTAGTCCTGGATCCCCCAGTTGTTGCCGTCCAGGCCCGCCAGAATGTGCGGCTGGATATGCCGGCCGTGAAAGATCATGCTGCGGGAGGCGTCGTCGCCCAGGTTCGGATTCAGCGCATCCGTGCCATATTTCTGCAAGACATCCAGGGCGCTCATGCCGACTCCTTCAGGTCACGGATCAGGGCGTCGATTTTCTCGGGCTGCATGCGGCAGCACATGTGCTTGCCATTGGCCAGCACCACCGGCGCATCGCCGCAGGCGCCCATGCATTCGCCTTCGGCCAGGGTGAACAGGCCGTCGGGCGTGGTTTCGTGGAAACCGATACCGAGCTTTTCCTTCAGGTATTCGGCCGCCTCGCCGCTGCCCTGCAAGGCACAGGGCAGATTGGTGCAGATGGTCAGGGTAAAGCGGCCCACCGGCTGGGTGCTGTACATGGAATAGAAGGTCGCGACCTCCTGGACCGCGATCGGCGGCATGCCCAGGTAGCCGGCCACGTCGCGGACGACTTCCGGCGACACCCAGCCCTTTTCGGTCTGGGCGATGGTCAGCGCGGCCATCACGGCGGATTGTTTCTGATCCGCCGGGTATTTGGAGATTTCCCGGTCGATATCCCGGTAGGCTTGTTCGGAAAGCAGCATCGTCATAGTCCTGTGGTGTCCGGGCGTCTAGCGGTCGATCTCGCCAAACACGATGTCCTGGGTGCCGATGATCGTCACCACGTCGGAAATCATGTGGCCCTTGGACATTTCTTCCAGTGCATGCAGGTGGGCAAAGCCCGGCGCGCGGATCTTCATGCGGTAGGGCTTGTTGGCCCCGTCGGACACCAGGTAGATGCCGAATTCGCCCTTGGGGTGTTCCACGGCAGCGTAGGATTCGCCTTCGGGCACGTGCATGCCCTCGGTGAAGAGCTTGAAGTGATGGATCATGTCTTCCATCCCGGTCTTCATGTCTTCGCGTTTCGGTGGCGCGACCTTATGATTGCCGGTGATCACGGGGCCGGGATTGTTGCGCAGCCATTCGATGCACTGGCGGATGATTCGGTTGGACTGGCGCATTTCCTCGATGCGGCACAGATAGCGGTCGTAGCAGTCGCCGTTTTTACCCACGGGGATGTCGAATTCGACCTTGTCGTAGACTTCGTAGGGCTGCTTTTTACGCAAGTCCCATTCGATGCCCGAACCGCGCAGCATGGGGCCGGTGAAGCCCAGCGCCAGGGCGCGTTCGGGCGACACGACGCCGATGTCCACCAGGCGCTGCTTCCAGATGCGGTTTTCCGTCAGCAGGACCTCGTATTCGTCCACACAGGCGGGGAAGCGATTGGTGAAGTCCTCGATGAAGTCCAGCATCGAGCCGGACCGCGATTCGTTCATGGCCCGCAGTTCCTTGTCGGAACGGTATTTCGAGCCCTTGTACAGCGGCATGGTGTCGGGCAGGTCGCGGTACACGCCGCCGGGCCGGTAGTAGGCCGCGTGCATGCGGGCGCCGGAGACGGCCTCGTAGCAGTCCATCAGGTCTTCGCGTTCGCGGAAGGCATACAGGAACACCGCCATGGCGCCCACGTCGAGGGCGTGCGAACCCAGGGACATCAGGTGGTTCAGAATGCGGGTGATCTCGTCGAACATCACGCGAATGTACTGCGCGCGTTCCGGCACCTGGATGCCCAGCAGGCGTTCGACCGCCATGCAGTAGGCGTGCTCGTTGCACATCATGGACACGTAGTCCAGACGGTCCATATAGGGCAGCGTCTGCAGGAAGGTGCGATGTTCCGCCAGTTTTTCAGTGGCGCGATGCAGCAGGCCGATGTGCGGGTCGGCGCGCTGGACGACTTCGCCGTCCAGTTCGAGCACCAGGCGCAACACCCCGTGCGCGGCCGGGTGCTGCGGGCCGAAGTTCAGGTTGTAGTTCTGGATTTCTGCCATGTCAGTACCGTTCTATGCCGTAGTGGTCTTCGCGCACGACGCGCGGGGTGACTTCGCGCGGTTCGATCGTGACGGGCTGGTAGACGACGCGCTTCTGTTCGGGGTCGTAGCGCATTTCCACGTGCCCGGAAATCGGGAAATCCTTGCGGAACGGGTGGCCGATGAAGCCATAGTCCGTCAGGATGCGGCGCAGGTCGGGGTGGCCTTCGAAGACGATGCCGTACAGATCGAAGGCTTCCCGTTCGTACCAGTTGACCGCCGGCCAGACATCGACCAGCGAGGCCACCACCGGGAATTCGTCGTGTTCGGCGTATACCCGCACCCGCAGGCGCCAGTTGTGCGTGACCGACAACAGGTGGATGACGACCGCGAAGCGATGCGGATGGGTGTGGGTATGGTCGGTCGCGTAGGTAGGGGCCTTCCAGGCGGAATAGTCCAGCCCGCACAGGTCCATACAGGATTCGAAGCGCAGGCTGGCATGGTCGCGCAACACGCGGCAGGTATCCGCCCAGGCAGCCTGGGACAATGTCAGCGTCAGTTCGCCCAGGGATTCGGTCAGTTCGACCGAGGCCCCCAGGACATCGCGCAAATTGGTTTCTAAGGTCTGTAGCCGTGTCATATGCAGATCGTCAGATTCGGATCGGTTCGGATTCGCGCCGGGCAGGCCTGTGCCTTCGCCCCTGGCGCCCCAGCTAGCGAGCGATGGTATTGGTCAGGCGGATCTTGTTCTGCATCTGCAGCAGGCCGTAGACCAGGGCTTCCGCCGTGGGCGGGCAGCCCGGCACGTACACGTCCACCGGCACAATGCGGTCGCAGCCGCGCACCACCGAATAGGAATAGTGGTAGTACCCGCCGCCGTTGGCACAGGACCCCATCGACACGACCCAGCGCGGTTCCGGCATCTGGTCGTAGACTTTACGCAGAGCCGGAGCCATTTTGTTGCACAGCGTGCCGGCCACGATCATCAGGTCGGACTGACGGGGGCTGGGCCGGAAGATGATACCGAACTGGTCCAGGTCATAGCGCGCTGCGCCGGCATGCATCATTTCGACCGCGCAACAGGCCAGGCCGAACGTCATCGGCCACAGGGAACCCGTTTTCGCCCAGTTCAGGAATTTATCCGCACTGGTGGTCATGAAGCCTTTTTCCATGACGCCTTCAACTGCCATTTTGCTCACCCCCAATTATTCCCAGTCCAGGGCGCCGCGGCGCCATTCGTAGATGAAGCCCACCGTCAGGATGCCCAGGAAGATCGCCACCGCCCAGAAACCCACCATGCCCACGGCGCCGTTGGCCATGGCCCAGGGGAACAGGAAGGCGATTTCCAGATCAAACATGATGAACAGGATCGCCACCAGGTAGTAGCGCACGTCGAATTTCATGCGCGAATCGCCGAAGGATTCGAAACCGCATTCGTAGACGGACAGCTTTTCGGCGTCGGGCACGTTGCGGCCCAGCAAACGCCCCGCAGCCAGCAGGGCAGCGCCGATCAGCGTGGCGACAACAATGAAAAGCAGCACGGGAAAGTACTGTTCCAGATTCATGGATGGCCCCTGCCTCAGAAGATCAAACTACGGGATTGTAGCATTTCGACAAGCCCCGGCGTCGGGAAAACCCGAGGCTGAAACACAATTGATGGGGGTCAACTCAGCTAAGCACAGATCTGCTTTCAGAAGCCTGAAATACCGTGCGGGAATGAGGGTGCCGGCCAGGAATACCCGCCGCGCATGACGTCGGGTCCCGGGCAACATGCGCACGCAGCGTGCACCGATCTTGCCGGGTACAGATGCGAAAAAGTCCGCCGCGCCTTGAGGAGCGCGGCGGACTTTCCAGATTGACGCTGCAATGCCAGTCTTTACGACGGATGCACTGCGGTGTTATCGACGATGACCTGGCCGTTGATCTCGGCTTGCCTAAGTTGAGCCAACACTTGGGCGCGGCTCAGTGCCGGGCCGCCGGTCTGCAGTTGGGGATAGTTGGTTTGCTCACCCTCGGTGACCTGGCCTTCGGACTGCGCCACGCGCAGTTCATGAACGACTTCCGCACGGGTCTGTGTGCTGGGTGTCACGACATCCGGGTAATTGCTCTGATCGGCCTGGGCCATGCCCGCGGAGACAAGGCCTAGAGACAGGACTGCGATAGAGGCGGCAGTAACAGTTTTCATGATGGCTTCCTTCATGTTCAAGCGCCTGTGAAAGCAGGGCCTCACGGGCTTTTCGCTGATAAGTCACCTCCTGCTCCACGGAGACAGTGTGCGCTTTTGCTGCGCAGCAATACATCGCACTAGCGAAAATTTTGTTTTCTATTTTTGACGGCAATCGACAGCCTGACGCCTGACAGCCCCCCCCCAGAGATGCGCACCCATGCCGGACATATACGCAAGAAAGCCACCCGAAGGTGGCTTTCTTGTTGCCGGGAACTGAAGCCCCCGGCGGCGTTCGTGACAGCCCGGCAAGCCGGGCTGCATCGCAGCGTGGACAAGCCACGCGAGGCGATTAGAACTTGTGGTTCAGGCCGACACCGGCTTCCGTACCCTTCAGATCCTTCACGTAACCGACGTTCTTCATGTAAGAAGCGTAGGTGTACAGGCTGGTGCGCTTGGACAGCGGGTACACGTAGTTGACCTGGTAGGCGCTGATGTTGCCAGCTTCTTCGTTCCACTTGTCCGCATCGTCCAGGTTGGACGTGGAATAGTTCCAGCCAGCGTACAGGGTACCGCCAGCCAGAGGAGCGCTGACGCCAACGTGGTAGTTGTTGGACTTGAAGTCTTGGTAGCCGTTGTCGAGGCGGGCATCAAAGACGGTAGGCGTCGTCGTGCTGTCGCCAAACGGAGTGCTCAGACCCGAGTAGCCACCAGCACTGCCGTTCCAGCCCAGCTTGCCGTTGCGGTCCTGACCATAGGCCAGAGACAGCTTCGCGACTTCGAAGTCGTAGGAAGCGTTCAACTGCCACGCCGTCATGGCATCCACATCATTAGCCTTCACGTTTTGGCGGTCATAGCTGGCGCCCACACCGATCGGGCCGTTGGCGTACAGAGCGCCAACAGACACGCGGGAACCGCGATCCGCAAAGGAAGACCCATCGGTATAGCGACCCACCGTGGTGGAGCCTTGATCGCCCGTGCCGTACAGAGCGATGACCTTGAAGCCGGACAGATCAGGCGTCACGTACTTGAAGGAGTTTTCGACGCGGGTGCCTTCGCTCAGGCCGACCGAACCGAAGACCTTATCCATATCGCCCAAGTTCACGCCATTGGCGGTCAGGTTGGTTTCGGTGCCGGCGGAGTACTGGCGACCCATCGTGAAGGTACCCCAGCTGTCGCTGGACAGACCGACGAAGGATTGACGGGCAAAGCCACGTTGACCGTTACCGGCTTGGCCACCCAGGTTAGCGCTGGCTTCCAGTTGGAAGATGGCGCGCAGGCCGTCGCCCAGGTCTTCGGCGCCCTTCAGGCCCCAACGGCTGCCGTTGAAGGTGCCGTCGCGCAGGCCGGAAGACTTGGCGGTGACGTCAGCACCTTTGTGGTCATACTTGAAGTTCTGGTAGCCGTAGCCGGTATCCAGGATACCGTACAGCGTCACGGACGTTTCTGCTTGAGCAACGCCAGCGGTAGCGAAACCGGCCAGCAGAGCAGCAGCGAGCAGAGTCTTTTTCATGTAAGAAATCTCCGTAGATTTGTGTGAATCAGAGCAGGCCAACAACATCCTTTGCTGCTGCTCCTTCTAACTCCGCGAAGGGAAGTTGTTGGTATTGCATCAAAAATCCGGGACGAATGCCATGTTGAACTGTGTAAACCCGGTAGTTTTCCGGGAAAGGCGTTGCAGATCCACAACAAGCCGCCCGTGGAGCGCTCGACTGCGCAGCAATCGCCGGACATGAATCTGGAGCCGCACCCGGCCTGACGCGGCGGCGCGACGCACCCTACAATGCACACGATTCCTGTTGGCGTGCCGCCAACGATCAGCGCTACGCACCCCGCCCTTTGGTGAACCTTCTCCATGTCTGTCATCCTGCTGATCCTGCCCGACTTCCTGTTGATCGCTCTGGGCTGGCTGCTGCTGCATCGCTTCAAGTTCGACCGCCTGTTTTTCAACCAGGCAGAAAAGCTGGTGTATTTCGTGCTGTTCCCCGCCCTGCTGTTCCATTCGATCACGCGGGCGCCCATGGCGCTGGGCAGCACGACGGTGCTGCTGGCGGCAACGGTGGGGGTGATGCTGGGCGGGATCGCCCTGGCCTGGCTGGGGCGGCTGGCGATGCGCCCGGACCCGGCGGCGCATGCGGCGACGGCGCAGTGCGCGTTTCGCTTCAATAGTTACCTGGCGCTGTCACTGGCAGCTGGCCTGGGCTGGGACCAGGCCCAGGCGACCATGGCCGTGATCCTGGGGTTTGCAGTACCGATCAGCAACGTGGGTGCCGTGCACGCTCTGGCCAGCCGCAATGGCGGACGGGCACTGAGCGAGATGGCGCGCAACCCCTTCATCCTGGCGACGCTGGCCGCGCTGGCCTGCAACTTCCTGCAGGTGCCGATTCCGCACATCGCGGAAGTCGCCCTGGGACGACTGGGGTCCTGCGCCATCGCCCTGGGCCTGCTGTGCGTGGGCGCCACGCTGTCGCTGGAAGGCGGGCGCCAGCACGCGCCACTGATGGCCTGGATGATCTCAGCCAAGCTGATCCTGCTGCCGGCCTGGACCCTGGCCCTGGCCTGGGCGATGGGCCTGCCGGCCCAGGAACGCCTGGTGCTGCTGCTGTTTTCGGCGGTACCGACATCATCGGCCGCGCACGTGCTGGCGGCCCGCATGGGCGGCGACGGCCGGCTGGTGGCGGTCACGATGTCGCTGGGCACGCTGCTGTCGGCCGCGACGCTGCCGGTGTGGCTGGGGATTGCGGGCTGAAGGCGGCATACAATGCCCCACGGATCGGAACGCCTGAACATCATGACTTTTCCCCTGCCTCCCATCGAGTGGCTTTTGCCCGACGAAGACGCGACCGTGGCCCTGGCGCAACGCCTGGCGGCGCTGGTCTGCGGCCATGCCCCGGAATCGCTGCCTGCGGGCGGACGCATCCACCTGCGCGGAGAGCTGGGCGCAGGCAAAACCAGTCTGGCGCGCGCCCTGTTGCGGGCGGGCGGCGTGGCCGGGCGCATCAAAAGCCCCAGCTATGCCCTGCTTGAAAGCTATAATGTTTCTAACTTATACTTCTATCACTTTGATTTCTATAGATTTAGCGATGCGCACGAATGGCGGGATGCAGGGTTTGGCGAACTGCTGGACGATCAGGCAGTCGTTCTGATCGAATGGCCCGAACAGGCTGGCACCCGCCTGCCCCCTCCGGATCTGGATATTTTGCTGGAATATGCCGGCACCGGTAGACGCGCATGGTTGACTGCCTGCAGCGAAAAAGGACAGCTATGGCTGACTCACCTGACCTCATCGCGCCGATGAATCCCGCTCCCGTCCCATTGCGACGCAAACTGATCGCGGGCGGCTGCACGCTGCTGCTGTTGCCGGTCATTCCCCGCCTGGCCCAGGCTGCGACGATCCTGGCAGTGCGAACCTGGCCGGCCGACGAATACACCCGCGTCACCCTGGAAATGGACACGGAACTGAAGGCCGAACAGTTCACGCTGGATCATCCGCACCGCCTGGTGGTGGATATCGAGGGCCTGCAGATGGACGCAGCCATCAGCAATCTGGTGTCCAAGATCAAGCCCAATGACCCCTATATCAGCACCGTGCGCGTGGGCCAGAACCGGCCCAACGTGGTGCGCCTGGTCTTCGACCTGAAGCAGGATGTCGCGCCCCAGGTCTTCACGCTGAAGCCCATCGGCGAATACAAGTACCGCCTGGTGCTGGACCTGTATCCCAAGATCGCCCAGGATCCGCTGATGGCCCTGCTGAAGGACGCGAAAAACGACCCCCTGGCCGGCATCCTGGAAGAACTGGCACAGAACAGCCCCACCGAAGCCCCGGTGCCTGCCGTCAAGGGCCAGGAACTGCCGCCACCCATGACGCCCGCGCCCGAACCACCCGTCGCGGTGTCCCCAAAACCGGTGCCTGGCCAGCGCCGCGACCGCCCCATCCTGATTGCGCTGGACCCGGGACACGGCGGCGAGGACCCAGGCGCCACCGGCAAGCGCGGCACCCGCGAAAAAGACATCGTGCTGCAGATCGCCCAGCGCCTGAAGAAACTGATCGACGCCCAACCCAACATGCGAGCCTACCTGACCCGCGACCGGGACTACTTCGTGCCCCTGAACGTGCGGGTGCAAAAGGCCCGCCGGGTGCAGGCCGACCTGTTCATCTCCATCCACGCCGACGCCTGGATCAAACCCTCGGCCAGGGGGTCATCGGTCTGGGCGCTGTCGGAACACGGGGCGACCAGCTCGGCCGCCCGCTGGCTGGCGAAAAAGGAAAACGACGCCGACCTGATCGGCGGCGTAAACCTGGGGTCTCACAACGCCCAAGTCGCCAAAGTGCTGCTGGACCTGTCTACCGGGGCGCAGATCAACGATTCGATCAAAGTCGGCACCCAGGTGCTGCAGGAAATCGGCAAGATCAACCAGCTGCACAAGAACCGCATCGAGCGCGCCGGCTTCGCCGTCCTGAAGGCACCGGACATCCCGTCCATCCTGATCGAGACGGCATTCATCAGCAACCCCCAGGAAGAAGCCCTGCTGCGCACCCCTGCGCACCAGCAGAAGATCGCCGCCGCCGTGCTCAGCGGCGTACAGGATTACTTCGCCGCCAACCCGGCACTGGCACGGCGGGCGTAAGGTCTGGCGGGCAGGCCGGGTGCGAATCAGGCCTGATCGGGGGCCTTGCGCCGCAGCAATTTCCACAGGACGCCGGCCAGGGCCGGAATGGCGGCGGCGCCGACGCCGACCAGGACGATGGTGTTCAGGTGTTCCCGCACGATGGGGACGTTGCCAAAGAAATAACCCAGGGTGATCAGGCCGGCGATCCAGACGATGGCGCCGATGGCGTTGTACAGCTGGAACAGCGCCAGCCGCATGCCGGCCACGCCGGCCACGAACGGCGCAAAGGTCCGAAACAGCGGCAGGAAACGCGACAGCACGATGGTCTTGCCGCCATGTTTTTCATAGAACGCGTGGGTCTTCAGCAAGGCCTTGCGGTCCAGGAAGCGGTAGTCGTGGGAAAAGACCTTGGGGCCGATGAAGCGCCCCACCGAATAATTGACCGTGTTGCCCAGGATGGCGGCCACGATCAGGATGCCGCCCATCAGCACAGGGTCCAGATGGCCCGTGGCGCCGAACGCACCCGCGATGAACAGCAGGGAATCACCCGGCAGAAAAGGCAGGACGACCAGGCCGGTCTCGCCGAAAATGATCAAGGCCAGGATCAGGTAGATCCAGGCGCCGTACTGCGCGACCCAGATGCCCAGGGACTGGTCGATATTCAGTACCAGATGAAAGAACTCCGCCATGATTTGCCTGCAACCCCGTGGAAAATAGACGCTTACTATAATCGCTTTCATGACGCGACCCATTTCCGCACTGCCCGACACCCTGATCAACCAGATCGCCGCCGGCGAAGTCATCGAACGGCCGGCGTCCGTGCTGAAGGAACTGCTGGAAAACGCTCTGGACGCCGGCGCCCGGGCCATCGAAGTCCGGCTGGACGGCGGTGGCATCCGACGTATCCTGGTAGCCGACGACGGGCACGGCATTCCCCGCGACCAGCTGAGGCTGGCCCTGCAGCAGCACGCCACCAGCAAAATTGCGTCCCTGGCCGAACTGGAATCCGTCGCCACCATGGGGTTTCGCGGCGAAGCGCTGGCGTCGATCGCCTCTGTGGCGCAACTGACACTCAGCTCCCGCACGGCGGATGCGGACCAGGCCTGGCAAATCGGCCCGGGGCAGCAGGAACCCGTTCCCGCCGCCGGGCCGGCCGGCACCCGGGTGGACGTGCGCCAGCTGTTCGACCACATCCCCGCCCGCCGCAAATTCCTGCGATCCGAGGCCACCGAATACGGCCACTGCATCGTGGCGATCGAACGCATCGCGCTGGCGCACCCCGAAGTCGCGCTGCGGGTATTCCACAACGACAAGCCGCAGCGAAACTGGCCCATGACGGACATCCACGGCCGGATCCGCGACGTGCTGGGGGTGGAATTCCAGGACCAGGGCCTGCCGGTCTGCACGGATCAGGGCTTGATTACCCTGGAAGGCTGCATCACCCGCCCCACGTTCGCCCGCAACCGGGCGGATCGCCAGTACCTGTACGTGAACGGCCGCTTCGTGCGCGACCGGACCGTATCGCACGCCATCCGCCAGGCCTATGCCGACGTGCTGCATGGCGACCGGCAGCCCGCCTATGTGCTGTTCCTCAGCCTGGACCCGACAGGCGTGGACGTGAACGTGCATCCCGCCAAAAGCGAAGTCCGCTTTCGCGACAGCGGGGCGATACACCGCTACGTGGCGCAATCGCTGGGCCAGGCCCTGGCGCAACGCGGCGGCACGGCGGGCGAGGCGGCCGACACGCCGCCTGACCCCAGCAGCGGCGATGCCATGCAGCCCGGCGACGCAGGCTCAAGCGCCCCGCCTACCGCAGCCTCCGGATCCACCCCGCAATCGGCGCTCTCGCCCGCCGTATCCCCACCAACGCGTACGCTCTCCCGCTACCCAGGCCAGGTTCCAGTGCAGCAGCGTTTCGCTCTGCACGACTCGAGCCCCAGCCAGGACTGGCGCACGCTGTACCGCCCCCTGGAACCCGTCGATCCATCCCGGACGGCGCCGTTCACCGACGCGCGGCCGGGAACATCCACCAATACGGATCGCTCACCCGCCGCCTCGCCCCGCGCTCAGCCAGCGACACCCCCTGCCGGCGACCTGCCGCTGGGCCTGGCCCTGGGCCAATTGCACGGCATCTACATCCTGGCGCAGAATGCGCGCGGCCTGATCCTGGTGGACATGCACGCAGCCCATGAACGGGTGGTGTACGAACGCCTGAAAGGCGCGCTGGACGAAGCCCCCCTGCCCGCCCAGGACCTGCTGGTGCCCGTGGTATTCACAGCGACGGAAACCCAGGTGGCTGTCGCTCAGGATCACCAGGACACGCTCGACGCGCTGGGCTTGCGCATTCGTGCCACCGGCCCGACTTCCCTTGCGGTGCGAGCCGTACCTGCGCTGCTGGCCCAGGGCGACATCGAATCCCTGGCGCGCGGCGTGCTGGCCGACGTGGAACGCTTTGGCCAGTCTGCCCGCCTGACAGAACAGCGCAACGAACTGCTGTCCACCATGGCCTGCCATGGCGCCATTCGCGCCAACCGCCGCCTGACGATCGACGAAATGAACGCCCTGCTGCGCCAGATGGAACGCACCGAACGCGCCGACCAGTGCAATCACGGCCGCCCCACCTGGTTTCAATGGAGCCTGTCCGACCTGGACAAGCTGTTCATGCGGGGGCAGTAAGCCACACCGATAGGTGTTACTCTAGTAGCACTGCCCCACACATCTCGGCACAGTCATGACCACGACCTCACTCAAACTTTCCGATGCGCTCAAGACCCGCGCCATTCATGCTGCCCGGGAATTGGGCATATCGCCACACGCCTTCATGGTGTCTGCCATCGAACAAGCCGCCATTTCGACCGAACAGCGGGCGCAGTTCATCGCGCAGGCCAAGGTCGCCCGCCAGCAAATGCTGGATGCAGGCCTGAGCTACACCGGCGACGATGTCCATGCCTACCTGCGGACACGTGCCGCAGGCGTGCCGACCGCGCGACCCAAAGCGTATCCGTGGCGACCCTGAACTACGCCGATCAGGCCCTGCAGGATCTTGAGCGCCTGACGGACTTTCTGCTGGACACTGACCCTGCCGCCGCCCGCGACACGGTGGAACTGATCATCGAAGCGCTTTCCATCCTGCGGCGTCACCCCCTGATCGGCCGCACGGTCGACGATCCTCTAAGGGAACTGGTCATTTCCCGAGGCAAGACCGGCTACGTCGCGCTGTACAGCTACGAATACCCTGCCGATGCCATCCTGATCCTGGGTATCCGCCACCAACGCGAAGCTGGCTATCCGGCATCCTGACAGGCTCTGCCGGCCAATTCCCTCGTTCTCCATGATCCCTGCCCTGTGAACTCCAATCATCCCCCCTTGCTGATCTGCCTGGCCGGACCCACCGCATCGGGCAAGTCGGCGGCGTCGATGGCGCTGGCGCAGCGCTGGCCGATTGAACTCATCGTCATGGACTCGGCGACCATCTACCGGGGCATGGACATCGGCACGGCCAAGCCCAGCGCCCAGGAACAGGCGCAGGTACCCCATCACTTGCTGGACATCCGCGATCCGGCGCAATCCTATTCGGCAGCGGAATTCGCGCGCGACGCGGCGGCGCTGGCGCAGGACATCCGCCGCCGAGGCCGCATCCCGATCCTGTGCGGCGGCACCATGCTGTACTACAAGGCGCTACGCGAAGGGCTGAACGAACTGCCTGGCGCAGACCCGGCGATCCGCCAGGCCCTGGACGAAGAGGCGCGGGCACGTGGTTGGCCAGCGCTGCATGCCGAACTGGCCCGCGTCGACCCGGCCACCGCCGCACGCCTGGCGCCCAACGACAGCCAGCGCCTGCAACGCGCCCTGGAAATCTGGCGCGGCAGCGGCCGTGTCATGAGCGACTGGCTGGCCCGGCCTCCGCAACCGGTGCTGCCGGGTTGGCAGTTCCTGACGATCAGCCTGGAACCTTCCGACCGGGCAGCGCTGCATGAACGCATCGCGCAACGCTACCAGTCCATGATCAATGCGGGGCTGCTGGACGAGGTCCGCGCCCTGCGCGCCCGCGCCGATCTGCATCCGGGCCTGCCGTCCATCCGCTGCGTGGGCTACCGGCAATTATGGGATCACCTGGATGGGCGCGCGTCCCTGGACCAGGCCATCACCCAGGCCATCGCCGCGACGCGTCAATTGGCCAAGCGCCAGATCACCTGGCTGCGGTCGCTGCCGCAGCGCGTCAGTGTGGATTGCCTGTCGGACCAGGCCGTACCCGAAATCACCCGGCATTGCGCTCGGGCGCTGGACGCCTGATCCGGGTGGAAACGCGCGGCGGTGCGATGAGCAACCGCCGATCTGCAGCGCCCCCGATCAGGCGACGATGGTCTGGGCGCCGCCTGCGGCCTGGGTTTCGATCTGCCCCAGCGTGTAGACGGTTTCGCCCTGGGCCCGCAGGGTGGCCGTGATGGCGTCGGCCTGGGCGGCGTCGACCACCAGCACCATGCCGATGCCGCAATTGAAGACACGAGCCATTTCCTGGTCGGCCACGCCACCCTGGGCCTGCAGCCACTGGAACAGCGCCGGCCACTGCCAGGCGTCGCGATGCAGGCGGGCGCAGAATCCATCACGCAGGATGCGCGGCACGTTTTCCAGCAGGCCGCCGCCCGTGATGTGCGCCAGGCCCTTGATGGCGCGCCCGTGCGCAGCCAGCGCAGCCAGCACGGATTTGACGTAGATGCGGGTGGGTTCCATGACCACGTCGCCCAGGGGGCGGCCACCCAGATCCTGATCCGGGCGGGCACCGGCGTGCTGCAGGATTTTACGCACCAGGGAATAGCCGTTGGAATGCGCCCCGCTGGAAGCCAGCCCCAGCACGGTGTCACCCACCCGGATGTCGGCGCCATCGATGATGGCGGACTTTTCCACAGCCCCCACGGCAAAACCGGCCAGATCGTATTCGCCATCCGGGTACATGCCCGGCATTTCAGCGGTTTCACCGCCGATCAGGGCGCAGCCCGCGAGTTCGCAACCCCGGGCGATACCCCCGACGACCTGGGCGGCGGTATCCACGGACAATTTGCCGCATGCGAAATAATCCAGGAAATAGAGAGGTTCGGCGCCCTGCACCAGGATGTCGTTGACGCTCATGGCCACCAGGTCGATGCCCACGGTGTCATGGCGCTGCCATTCGAAGGCCAGACGCAGTTTGGTACCCACCCCGTCGGTGCCCGACACCAGCACGGGTTCGCGCAAATGCGTGGGGATCTCGAACAAGGCCCCGAAACCGCCGATGCCGGCCATGACGCCCGGCCGCATGGTGCGCGCCGCCAGCGGTTTGATGCGGTCGACCAGAGCATCGCCCGCGTCGATGTCGACGCCCGCGTCGCGATAGGTCATGGAGGGAGTGGTGCCTGATGTCATGAGAAAAGCCGTCGAATGTGCAAGAATTGCAGGTTTGGACAATATAGTGGCCTGATTTTACGATGAACTC
>NZ_JAUCDS010000022.1:0-52608 GCF_034674885.1 Castellaniella sp. | reverse complement strand
CGCGACTACATCGGCGGCAACTGCACGGTCAGCTGCATGCTGATGGGCCTGGCGGGCCTGTTCAAGGCCGACATGGTGGAATGGATGACATCCATGACCTACCAGGCCGCGTCGGGCGGCGGTGCGCGCCACATGCGCGAACTGCTTACCCAGTTCGGCATCCTCAATCAGGCGGTGGGCGAACAGCTCGCCGATCCCGCGTCTGCCATCCTGGACATCGACCGGGGCGTGCTCAAGGCCCAGCAGAATCCCGACCTGCCGCGCGAGAACTTCGGCGTGCCGCTGGGCGGCAGCCTGATCCCCTGGATCGACAAGGACCTGGGCGACGGCATGTCGCGCGAAGAATGGAAGGGCGGGGCCGAAACCAACAAGATCCTGGGGCGCGGGCCTGGCTTTGGATCCACCCCCGTGCCGGTTGACGGCCTGTGCGTGCGGATCGGCGCCATGCGCTGCCACAGCCAGGCGCTGACCATCAAACTGCGCGGCGATATCCCGCTGGACGAAATCGACGACGCCGTGCGCACGGGCACCGACTGGGCCCGCCTGGTACCCAACGACAAGGAATCCTCCATGCAGGCCCTGACCCCTGTGGCTGTCACCGGCACCCTGGATATTCCCGTCGGGCGCCTGCGCAAGATGTCCATGGGCCCTGAATACCTCAGCGCCTTCACGGTCGGAGACCAACTGCTGTGGGGTGCGGCCGAGCCGCTGCGCCGCATGCTGCGCATCGCCCTGGGTGAACTCTGATGGTGCCGGCCGCCCGTCTGCTCAGCGGTCTGCTGGCTGTGGCCGCCTTGACGGCCGGGGCGGCCGAGGCCGCCAATTTCGGTCATGCGCGCCTGGCGTCGGCAGCGGGCGAGCCTTTGCTCATCCTGGTGCCGGTTTCCGATCTGACGGCGGCCGACCTGCAGGCCCTGGCCGCCCGGCCCGCCCCCGCATCCGACTGGGCTCAGGCCGGCCTGACGCCTCCGGTGGCGCTCGACAGCCTGTCCGTGACGGTAACGCCTGACGTGCAGGGCGGGGCGCGCCGCGTATTGCGTATTGCCTCGGGCCAGGCCTTTTCGGGTACCTTGGCCGACCTGTTGCTGGATGTCCATACGGCTACTGGCGAACAGCGCTATCAGGTTTCCCTGGTCGCGCCTGGTCCCGTGCGGGTGGAATCGCCCGCGTCTTCGTCCGGCACGTCCGCCCGGACGGGCGGCGCTTCGGCGGTCGGTGCTGCAGCTGCGCCGACCAGCGTGCGGCGCATGCCGGCGGGCGCCATCGCCGTGCGATCGGGCGACACCATGTTTGGCATCGCCCGCCGCCATGCGGTCGACGGCGTGTCGATCTATCAGTTGATGATGGCTCTGCAGCGCGCCAATCCGCAGGCCTTCATCCACGAGAATATCAATCTGGTGCGGGCGGGGGCTTCGTTGGCAGTGCCTTCGGTAGACGACATGCTGTCGATCTCCGATGCCGAGGCCCGTCGCCAGTTCCAGGCGCAGACGGCCGCCTTCGCCCGGCTACGGGGCCGGCAGGCCGCTGCCGCCCCCGGTGTGACGGACAAGGCCGCCGGGGGCGCAGTCTCGGCTGCGTCGGCCGCCGCTCCGGCGACGGCGGACACCGGAACAGGCGACCGCGTCCAGCTCTCCCAAGGCGGCAAGGCGGACGACGCCGCAGACACACGCGCGGCCCAGGGCCATGCCCTGAAGGATGCCGAATCCCGGGTTGGGCAGTTGCAGGACAACGTCCAGCACCTGAACGAAGCCCTGCAGTCGCAAGGCCAGGCCGCTCGCGCGGCGGCCAGCCATGGTGCCCAGGCCATCGGCCAGTCCATTCAGCAGATCGCCTCAGCCATCAGCGAAGCCAGCCACGAGGCTGCAGCCCAGGCCGATGCCCCGTCCGCCGCTTCCGGTGCGGCAGCGGAAGGCTCCGCTGCAGGTGCGGCCCAGGCACCGGGGCAGACTTCGGTCAGCGCCGGCACGGCCGCATCCGGGGCTGCCGGCTCCCAGGCGGGCACTGCCCAAAGCGGCGGCGCAGCGTCCGGTGGGGCTGCGACAACTGGCAGCAGCACTGCGGCTGCAGCGGTCGGCGGGACGGCGAAAACCGTCCAGGGCGCGACCGGATCCACGCCGGCCGACTTGTCTTCCGCCTTGGCGCCCAAGGCGCCTTCCGCTGCCGAAACCAGCGAATTGAAACCCTCCGAACAGGCTGAACATCGGGTGTCCTGGATTCAAGATCATCTGCTTTGGGTGATGACGGCGCTGTTGGCCGTGATCGTCTTCATCATCGCCTGGCTGCTGCGCCGCGCCAATGCCACCCGCGACGGTGGGGACGGCAATCCGCAAATCACCGAGGCCATGGTGCGCGAGAAACTGCAGGGCGTCGATCTGGATCTCCAGTCCCAGGACGCGACGCAACCCCCCAAGGCGTAGCGGCCGGTGTCTCGCATCGCGCTGGGGCTCTGCTATGACGGGTCGGGCTGGCATGGCTGGCAGACCCAGCCTGGCGGCCACACGGTACAGGATGCACTAGAGGCGGCCTTGTCGGCCTTCCTGGCCACGCCTTCGGTCGCCACCATTTGCGCCGGACGCACGGACGCAGGCGTTCATGCCTTGCAGCAAATCGTGCATCTGGACACCGAAGCCGTGCGGCGCGATGAGTCCTGGGTGCGGGGGTTGAACGCGCACCTGCCGTCCAGCGTGTCCGTGCAATGGGCCCAGCCCGTGGCCGCAGACTTCCACGCCCGTTTCGACGCCCGGGTCCGCACCTATTTCTACATCCTGCGCAGCGCCCCGGTGCGTTCCCCCATTTTGCAAGGTCGTGTCGGCTGGGTGCATGATCGGCTGGACGACCAGGCCATGCGGGAAGCTGCCGGGATGCTGCTGGGTGAACACGATTTCAGCGCCTTCCGGTCCGCCGAGTGCCAGGCGGCCAGTCCGGTGCGCACCTTGCAGGCCCTGGACATCGCGCGCCAGGGGGATTTCCTGATTTTCGAGTTCCGCGCCAACGCCTTTCTGCATCACATGGTGCGTAATCTCATGGGTACTTTGCTGATGATCGGTCGCCGCCGCCGCCCGCCTGTCTGGGCGGGCGATCTGCTGCTGGCCAGAGACCGTCGGCTGGCTGCGCCGACCTTCATGCCCGACGGGTTGTACCTGGCGCACGTGGCATATCCGGACGCACCGCATCTGCCCATCCAGGCACCTGCCGATGCCTTGCTGCGCCATCTGGGGGCATTGCTGCCGGTCCGGCACCCGTGATCCCGGCATGCTGTCATTTCCGGGTCATTCCCATGGTGGATAGCCTGTCCCTTCGGCTAGAATTGAACACTTTGCAACGCATGCCAGCCATCCGAGTGATTTTCTGTTCTGTGGGCGATCGATGGGAATTCTTCTAAAAGTAGCAGGGTGGATAGACACGCTGAACACATGGGTGGGCCGGACGGTGACCTGGCTGATCCTGATCGTGGCGCTGATCAGCGCGGGCAACGCAGTGATGCGCAAGCTCTTCAGCCTCAGTTCCAATGCCTGGCTGGAATTGCAGTGGTATCTGTTTGGCGCGATCTTCCTGCTGGCGGCTGGCTACACGTTCTTGCGCAACGAACACGTCCGGGTGGACGTGCTGTCGCAGAAACTGCCGGAACGCGCCCAGGTGGGCATCGAGATCTTCGGTGTCGTGTTCTTCCTGATGCCTGCCGCCTGCCTGGTCATGTGGCTGTCGATCCCATATTTCTGGGAATCCTACATCACGCATGAACTCTCCTCGAATACCGAAGGCCTGATTCGCTGGCCGGCCAAACTCCTGATCCCGGTGGGCTTCGCCCTGCTGATCCTGGCGGGCGTTTCGCATCTGATCAAATGCGTCGGATTTCTGCGGGGCCGGTGTGCGAACCCCATGCTGGTCTCCAGCGGCAAGAGCGACGAGGAAGCACTCGTCGAGGATATCCTGGCCCAACAGGCCAACCAGTCTGCTGAATCGGCACGGGGGCGTTGAACATGGAGTTTATAGTCGCGAATCTCGCCCCGATCATGTTCGTCAACCTGATCGTGTTCCTGCTGTTCGGTTTTCCCGTGGCCTTTTCGCTGGCTGCGACCGGCGTGGTCTACGGCCTGGTGGCCGTCGACCTGAATCTCATGAGTCCGCTGCTGTTCCAGGCCTTGCCTCAGCGCATCTTCGGCATCGTGGGCAACGATTCGCTGCTGGCCGTGCCGTTTTTCACCTTCATGGGCCTGATCCTCGAACGCTCGGGCATGGCCGAAGACCTGCTGGACACCGTGGGGCGCCTGTTCGGCCCGCTGCGCGGTGGCCTGGCGATTGCGGTGGTGTTCGTCGGCGCGTTGCTGGCCGCCACCACGGGGGTGGTCTCGGCCTCGGTGATCTCCATGGGGCTGATCTCCCTGCCCATCATGTTGCGCTATGGCTATGACCGGCGCCTGGCGACGGGCGTGATCGCCGCATCCGGCACGCTGTCGCAGATCATTCCGCCCTCCCTGGTGCTGATCGTGCTGGCCGACCAATTGGGCCGTTCCATCGGCGACATGTACCGAGGCGCCATGCTGCCCGGCCTGCTCCTGGCAGGTGCCTATATGGTGTATGTCCTGGTCGTGGCCTTCATCCGGCCCGGTTATGCGCCAGCCCTGCCGCCAGAGGCCCGAGGCGAGGTCGATGCCCATGGCCGCCGAGGCCTGCGATCCCTGCTGGTGCTGACAGTGATCGCCGCCGCCGTTGCATACTGGGGGTCGCAGTATTACTTCCGTTCCCACACCGACATTCCAGTGGACGAGAGAGTCGTCATCATCCTGCTGATCTGGGGCGTGGCCGCGCTGGTGATGGCCCTGGGCAACAAGCTGCTGCGCCTGGGCTGGCTCTCGTCCCTGGCCGAACAGGTCGTGTTCGTCATGATCCCGCCGCTGGCGCTGATCTTCCTGGTGCTGGGCACCATCTTCATCGGCGTGGCCACGCCCACCGAAGGCGGCGCCATGGGGGCCGTCGGGGCCCTGATCATGGCTGTGTCGCGTCGACGCTTTTCCATGGCACAGCTGCGTCAGGCCATGGAAAGCACGGCCCGACTCACGTGCTTCGTGATTTTCATCCTGGTGGGCTCGACGATCTTCAGTCTCAGCTTCCGGGGCATCAACGGTGACATCTGGGTCGAACAGCTGCTGCTGCACGTGCCCGGCGGCGAACTGGGCTTTCTGATCGTGGTCAGCCTGATCACCTTCTTCCTGGCGTTCTTCCTGGACTTCTTCGAGCTGGCCTTCATCATCGTGCCGCTGCTGGGCCCGGTAGCCGACAAGATGGGCATCGACCTGATCTGGTTCGGCGTGCTGCTGGCCGTCAACATGCAGACATCCTTCGTGCATCCGCCCTTTGGTTTCGCCCTGTTCTATCTGCGCTCCGTGGCTCCCAAGGAAGACTATCACGACCGGGTAACCGGCAAACTGATCCCCAAGGTCACGACCGCGCAGATCTACTGGGGTTCGATTCCGTTCATTGTCATCCAGGTCCTGATGGTGATTGCCGTGCTCAGCTTCCCGGGCATGGTCACGCACTACAAGAGCACCGCGCCGACGGTCAATCCCGATTCCGTGACCTTCGGTCAGGACAGCGCCTATGGCCTGGATACCTATGGGTCCGGTGACGCAGGCGGAGGCTTCCAGTGACGGCTTCGCAGCGCACACGCATCAAGATCTGCGGCCTGACCCGTCCGGATGACATCCAGTCGGCCGTGGGGGCGGGGGCGGATGCCATCGGCCTGGTGTTCTATCCCCCCAGCCGACGCTGCGTGACACTTGCGCAGGCGGCGGAACTGCGGGCCCAGGTGCCGTCCTTTGTGTCTGTGGTGGCGCTGTTCGTCAATCCGCAGCGTGCAGAGGTCTGCCAGGTGCTGGACGCAGTGCGGCCCGATCTCCTGCAGTTTCACGGGGACGAGCCCGCCGATTTCTGCCGACAGTTCGGCGCCCGTTACCTGAAGGCCTTTCGCGTCGGTGCTCCGGGGCTGGATTCGGCCGATGGCGTGCGTTCGGCCTGCCAGGCCTATGCCGACGCCAGCGGCTGGCTGTTCGACAGCTACAGCCCTGCCTATGGCGGCAGCGGCCAGCGCCTGGATGCTGCCTTGCTCGAGCGGGTGTCTCGGGATGACACCGCTCCAGCCCTGGTGCTGTCCGGCGGCCTGACGGCCGATACGGTCGGCCGCGATATTGCCCTCTGGCACCCGTTCGCCGTGGACGTCAGCAGCGGGGTGGAAACTGCGCCTGGCCTCAAGGACGCTGCCAAAATCCAGGCCTTTGTGCAGGCAGTTCAAGCTGCCGACCGCCAGCGCTGCGGGTTACACTAAGCGCCACAATATCAATGCTGTTGCTTGACCCCTCAAAGGAGCTTACATGAATCTGCATCCCGTTCTTCGCGCGCTGGCGGGTGCCACGGCGCTCGCCGGCATCCTGGCCGTTGCGCCGGCGCAGGCCCAGTCCGTGGCCGTGACCTCCATCGTCGAGCATCCCGCCCTGGATTCGGTCAAGGACGGTGTGCGCGAGGCCCTGACCAAGGCCGGCTACACAGAGGCCAAGGGCCTGAAGTGGCAATTCCAGACGGCGCAGGGCAACACCGCCATCGCCGCGCAGATCGCGCGCAAATATGTAGGAGACAAACCTGACGTGATCGTGGCCATCGCCACGCCTTCAGCCCAGGCTGTGGTCGCGGCGACCAAGACCATCCCGGTCGTCTATTCCGCCGTGACCGATCCGGTCGCCGCCCAACTGGTGCCTGGCTGGGGGCCGTCGGGCACCAACGTCACCGGGGTGTCCGATGCCTTGTCGATGGACAAGCAAATCGAACTGATCAAGAAAGTCGTACCCAATGCCAAGAAAGTCGGCATGGTCTACAACCCGGGCGAGGCCAATTCCGTTGTCGTGGTCAAGCAAATGCGCGAGCTGCTGCCGAAGGCCGGCATGAGCCTCGTGGAAGCTACGGCAGCCCGCACGGTGGACGTGGGCGCTGCTGCCCGCAGCCTGGTGGGCAAGGTCGACGTGATCTACACCAACACCGACAACAACGTGGTGTCGGCCTACGAATCCCTGGTCAAGGTCGGCAATTCGGCCAAGATCCCCCTGATCGCTGCGGATACCGATAGCGTGAAACGGGGCGCCATCGCCGCCTTGGGCGTCAACTATCACGACCTGGGCCTCCAGACCGGCGCGGTCGTGGCACGCATTCTGAAGGGCGAAAAACCCGGCGATATCGCTTCCGAAACCAGCGCCAAGCAGCAGCTGTTCGTCAATCCCGGTGCTGCCGAGAAACAGGGCGTGACGCTGTCCGATGCCCTGATCAAGTCTGCTGCGCAGATCATCAAGTAATCCTCCCCGGGCCCCCGTCGCCGGCGCATCGCGCAGTCGCAGGCGGCGTCGGCTGATCGGCACTGCGGATCAGCCGACGCCGCCTGCATCAGATGCAATCGGGGGCTATTCACCGCCGCCGGTTTTTCAGAGAATTCCATGTCCATTTATTCGATGTGGGGCGCCTTCGAGATCGGGCTGATCTTCGGCCTGGTCGCCTTGGGCGTCCTGATTTCCTTTCGAGTCCTCAATTTTCCCGACCTGACGGTGGATGGCAGCTTCCCCTTGGGCGGGGCAACGGCGGCCATCCTGATTCACCACGGGATGGATCCCTTTCTGGCGACGCTGATTGCGACCCTGGCAGCCGGCTTTGCGGGCATGATCACCGGCTGGCTGAACGTCAGCCTGAAGATCATGGACCTGCTGGCCAGCATCCTGATGATGATCGCCCTGTATTCGATCAACCTGCGCGTCATGAATGCGCCCAACGTGCCGCTGATCACCGATCCCACGGTATTCACCGTGCTGCAGCCCGAGGGTCTGGACGACTTCATCGCCCGGCCATTGATCCTGCTGGTGCTGGTGGTGGCCGTCAAATTGCTGCTGGACTGGTTCTTCGCCACTCAGGTGGGTCTGGCCATGCGCTCGACCGGATCCAACCCGCGCATGGCTCGCGCCCAGGGCATTCATACCGGGCGCATGATTCTGCTGGGCATGGCGATCTCCAACGCCCTGTGTGGCCTGGCGGGGGCTCTGTTCGCCCAGTCGCAGGGCGGGGCGGACATCTCCATGGGCATCGGCACCATCGTCATCGGCCTGGCGGCCGTGATCATCGGCGAGTCCATCCTGCCGACCCGCCGTCTGGTGGTGGCGACCCTGGCAGTGGTGATCGGAGCCGTGTTGTATCGCTTCTTCATCGCCTTGGCGCTGAACGCTGATTTCGTCGGTCTGAAGGCCCAGGACCTGAATCTGGTCACTGCCGTGCTGGTGACGGTGGCGCTGGTCATTCCGCTGGTCAAACAGCGCCTGTCGAAAAAGAGGGCATGACATGCTGAGCGCACAGAACCTGCACCTGACCTTCAACCCCGGCACACCCATCGAAACCCAGGCGCTGCGTGGCATGTCCCTGGACATTCCGGCGGGCCAGTTTGTCACGGTCATCGGTTCCAATGGGGCAGGAAAGTCCACGTTCCTGAACGCCATTTCCGGCGAGCAGGCCATCGATAGCGGCGCCATTCTGATCGATGGCGAAGATGTGACACGCCAACCCGTCTGGGACCGTGCCCGCAAGGTCGCCCGCGTCTTCCAGGACCCGATGGCCGGCACCTGTGAAAACCTCACGATTGAAGAAAACATGTCCCTGGCCCTGGGACGTGGCCAGTTCCGCAGCCTGCGCCAGGCGGTACGCGCGGAAATGCGCGTGCTGTTCCGGGAACGCCTGGCGATGCTGGGCCTGGGGTTGGAAAACCGCCTGACCGATCGCATCGGCCTGTTGTCGGGCGGGCAGCGCCAGGCGGTCAGTCTGTTGATGGCGGCGTTGCGGCCTTCGCGCATCCTGCTGCTGGATGAGCACACTGCTGCGCTGGACCCACGTACGGCGCAGTTCGTGCTGGATCTCACCGCCCGTATCGTGGCCGAGCACGGCCTGACCACCATGATGGTCACGCACAGCATGCGTCAGGCGCTGGATGTGGGCGACCGTACCGTCATGCTGCACCAGGGGCGCGTGGTACTGGACGTGTCGGGTGACACCCGGCGCGGCCTGGAAGTGCCCGATCTGCTGGTCATGTTCGAGCGCGTGCGCGGCGAAGAGCTCGCCGACGATAGCCTGCTGTTGGGATGAGGCCGGACATGTCATGGTCCCTGCGGACCATGACATGCCTGCCGAATCCGAGCCGCATGCAGGCGGCGAGGTGGGGAGGACCGGACATGTCATGGTCCCTGCGGACCATGACATGCCTGTCGAATCCGAGCGGCGTGCAAGCCGCGAGGTGGGAATTCATGCTTTGACAAAAAGAGTATTTTTTGTCAAAATAAGCAGATGTCGCAAAAGCTCAGTCCTGAAGCCCTGGAAGCACGCCGCACCCGTATCCTGGATGCCGCGCGCTGGTGCTTCCTGAACTTCGGTTTCTCTCGCACCACACTCGAAGACATCGCCCAGCGCGCGTCCATTTCCCGTACCCTGCTGTACCGCACGTTCAAGGACAAAGAAGACATCTTCGTCCAGTGCTTCGACGCCTGGGTCCTGTCGCGCGTGGAACCCGCCAAACAGGCCGGCATGCAGACCGGCACGACCCGCGAGCGCCTGCAGCGAGTCTGCCAGTGCCTGGTGCTGGATTGCTGGTCGGAGATGGCCGATGCGCCCATGGCGACCGAATTTCAGGACGTCTACGAGCGTCTGCGCCCCAAGGTCGCCTGGAATCACCGCGAGGGCGTGCTGGAATGCGTCGATCAGGTGCTGGGGGATGCTGAAGCGTCCTGGGTGTTCCTGCTGGCCCTCGAAGGCCTGTTCGCCGACCGCCCGCCCAGAGACGTCCTGACGGCCCGTATCGGTATTCTGGTCGACCGTTTTGCCGGGGGCGCCGCGTGACGCCACGGCGCGAAAATTCCCCTTCAGGCCTGAAGGATTTCCTCTTATACTTCTTGATTGTCCCGGCCCGTAGCCCTGCCGTGGCGCGGTTTCGTGGGGATCTCGATCGCGCCAGACCCTGCCTTTTCCATCCTTCTTTCATCTAAAAATCATCCAATCGGGAGTTTTCTTATGGCCTTTCTGCAACTGCCCGCTGGCCGGACGCTGCGGCCCCTGGCGTTGGCGCTGCTGCTGGCATTGGCCGCCTGCGGCGACAAACCCCAACAGGGCATGCAAGGCATGAAGGTTCCCGTCAGCGTGGTCCAGATCCAGCCCCAGGAAGCCATCGTCAATACGGACCTGCCCGGCCGCGTCCAGGCCATCGAAGACGCGGAAATCCGCGCGCGGGTCACCGGCATCGTGCAGGGTATCGAATTCGAGCAAGGCAGCCGCGTCAAGGCAGGGCAGTTGCTGTTCACCATCGACCCGGCTCCCTATCGGGCAGCCCGTGACCAGGCCGCTGCTCAGTTGAAAAACACCCAGGCGGCTGCAGCGACCGCCAAACTCCAGGCGCAGCGCTTTGGCAAACTGATTCGGCAGCACGCGGTCAGCCAGCAAGATTACGACAATGCCGTGGCCCAGGCCCGCCAGACAGAGGCCGCCGTCGCCGCCGCCCGCGCCGCGCTGGAAGCCGCCGACATCGACCTGGGCTACACCCGCGTGACCTCGCCCATCGAAGGGCAGATCGGCAAATCGCTGGTGACCGTCGGGGCGCTGGTCAGCGCGTCTTCGGCCACGCAACTGGCCACGGTTCATCGCCTGGACGAGGTCTATGTCGACGTCACCCAGCCGGTGGCGCAGATTTCCGAATTGCGCCGCCAGATCGCGGACGGCGTGATCACCCCGGACGCTCAAGGCAATCCCAGGGCCGAAGTCCTGCTGGATGACGGTCGCGTATATCGTCACGACGGGAAACTGCTCTTTTCCGGTGTGGCAGTCGATCCCGGCACCGGTCAGGTCAATCTGCGCGCCTTGTTCCCCAACCCCGAACAGATTCTGCTGCCCGGCCTCTACGTGCGAGTGCGCCTGGCCCAGGGAACCGATCCCAAGGCCCTGATCGTGCCGGAACAGGCCATCCAGCGTACGGCCGATGGCAACAACACCGTCGTCGTGGTGAAGGACGGCAAGGCCGTTTTCATTCCGGTGCAGGTCGGTCCGCGATCCGGTCAGGGCTATATCGTGTATGACGGTGTCCAGGCAGGCGATCAGATCGTCGTCGAAGGATTCCAGAAGATCCGCCCGGGAGCCCCGGTGCAACCCATGCCCTGGAAAAAGCCCTCGGATGCGAAGCCCGGCGCCCAGCCGGGCGGCCCGGCACCTGCCGCTGGCGCATCCGATCCCGCTTCCTCGGAACAAAAACCCGCCGCTGACGCAGCTTCCCAGGCCAAGGCGGGTTAAGTACCCGTCAATCCGCCTTTTGTCCGGTTTTCACGCGAGCTCTCATGCCACAGTTTTTCATTGAACGGCCAATCTTTGCCTGGGTGGTTGCGCTGGCCATTGCGCTGGCCGGCATCATAGCCATTCCCAACATGGCGGTGTCGCAGTACCCTGACGTCGCTCCGCCCACCGTGACCATCACTGCCAGTTATCCGGGCGCTTCGGCATCCGAGGTCTCCACCAGCGTGGCCAGCGTGATCGAAAACGAGCTGAACGGCGCCAAGGGCCTGTTGTATTACGAATCCGTCAGCGATTCCAACGGCCAGGCCCAGGTAACCGTCACCTTCGCGCCGGGTACGAATGCCGACCTGGCCCAGGTGGACGTGCAAAATCGCCTGTCCAATGCGACGGCCAAACTCCCCGCAGCCGTGACGCAGCAAGGCCTGAAGGTCAATCAGTCCAGCTCCGGCTTCCTGATGGTGGTCACCTTGTCGTCCAAGGACGGCTCCGTCGACCAGTACGCCCTGGCCGACTACATCACGCGCAACATTCAAAATCCCATGTCGCGGATCAAGGGCGTGGGCCAGTTCCAGCTCTTTGCCGCCAGCCGTGCCATGCGCGTCTGGGTCGATCCGCAGAAACTGGTCGGCTACGGCCTGAGCATGTCCCAGGTCAACAGCGCCCTGGCATCCCAGAACCTGGTGATTTCCGGTGGCCAGCTGGGTTCGCCCCCCAACCCCAGTTCGCAGCGCACCGTGGCGCCCCTGATCGTCAACGGCCAGCTCTCCACGCCGGAAGAATTCGGCAACATCGTGCTGCGGGCCAATCCGGATGGGTCTTCGGTGCGCATCCACGACGTTGCCCGGGTCGAACTCGGTTCGGATAACTATCAGTTCGGCGCCCGCCTGAACGGCAAGGCGACGGCCGCCTTCGCCCTGTCGCTGACGCCCACCGCCAATGCCCTGGAAACAGCCAAACTGGCCAAGGCCAAGATGGCTGAGTTGTCCAAGTTCTTTCCCGACAACATCACCTACGAGATTCCCTACGACACGTCGCCCTACATCAACCTTTCCATCGAGCAGGTGGTCCACACCCTGCTGGAAGCCATGGTACTGGTGTTCGTGGTGATGTTCGTGTTCCTGCAGAACGTGCGCTATACCCTGATCCCGGCGCTGGTGGTGCCGGTGGCGATGATGGGGGCGTTCACCGTGATGCTGGCTCTGGGGTTCTCCATCAACGTGCTGACCATGTTCGCGATGGTGCTGGCCATCGGGATTCTGGTGGACGATGCCATCGTGGTGGTAGAGAACGTCGAGCGCATCATGGCTGAAGAAGGCCTGTCGCCCAAGGAGGCCACAAAGAAAGCCATGCCGCAGATCAGTGGCGCCATAGTCGGGATCACGTTGGTGCTGACCACGGTGTTTCTGCCGCTGGCCTTCATGTCGGGGTCCGTGGGGGTGATCTACCGCCAATTTTCCGTGGCCATGGCGGTGTCCATCCTGTTCTCGGCGCTGCTGGCGCTCAGCTTCACCCCGGCGCTGTGCGCAACCATCCTCAAGCCCGTTCCCAAAGGCCACCACGAGTCCAAGGGCGGCTTCTTTGGCTGGTTCAACCGCGGCTTCGACCGCACCACGCAGGGCTATACCCATTGGGTCACGCGCAGCCTCAAGCGCGGCGTGCGCATGATGCTGATGTTCGCCGTGCTGGTTGGTGTGCTGGGCTGGATGTTCGTGCGCCTGCCCACCTCGTTCCTGCCTGAAGAAGACCAAGGCTATGTGATCGCCAACATCGAGCTGCCTTCGGGGGCTTCGTCCAATCGCACGCTGGAAATCATCGACACGGTCGAAAAATATTTCATGGCCCTGCCGCAGGTGGCCAACATCATTGCCGTCCAGGGCTTCAGTTTCAACGGCAACGGCCTGAACGCCGCCATCGCTTTCGTGCCCTTGAAGGACTTTTCAGAACGCAAGGGACCGGGCGACTCGGCGCAGGCGATTTCCGGCACCGCCATGGGCAAGCTGCTGTTCGGGCTGCCGGATTCCATGGTGATTTCCATCACGCCGCCCGCTATTTCCTCGCTGGGCAATGCTTCCGGGTTCGACCTGCGTCTGGAAGACCGCAGTGGCGTGGGTAGCGGCGCCCTGCAGGCAGCGACCCAACAATTGCTGCAGTTGGCCTCGCAAAGCCCCATCCTGACCGGCACTCGCGTGACCGGCCTGGGAGAAGGCCCCCAGCTGAAGGTGAACATCGACCGTACCAAGGCAGCCGCCCTGGGCGTGGATTTTTCCGAAGCCGCCCAGTTGATTTCCACGGCGATCGGTTCCTCCTACATCGGTAAATTCACCAACCAGGGCTGGGTGCAGAACATCTGGGTCCAGGCTGACCAGAGCGCCCGGATGAATCCGGACGACATCCTGCGGCTCAATGCCCGAAACGCCAATGGCGACATGGTGCCGTTGTCCTCGTTTGTCTCCCTGGAATGGACCCGAGGGCCGGTTCAGGTCGTGCGCTACAACGGCTACGAGTCCATCCGCATTGGTGGCTCGGCGGCGCCGGGCTATTCCACCGGCCAGGCCATGGCCGAAATGGAACACTTGATCACCCAGCTGCCGTCCGGCCTGGGCTATGAATGGACCGGTCTGTCCTATCAGGAAATCCAGGCGGGCAGCCAGTCCACGGTCCTGATGGGCCTGTCGATCCTGGTGGTCTTCATGGTGCTGGCCGCCCTGTACGAAAGTTGGGCCATCCCGCTGTCGGTGATGCTGGCCGTGCCGCTGGGCATGCTGGGCGCCGTGCTGCTCAGCAGCCTGATGGGCAAGGACAACGACGTGTACTTCATGGTCGGGATGGTGACCGTGATCGGCCTGGCGGCCAAGAACGCCATCCTGATCGTGGAATTCGCAAAGGACCTGTACGCCAGCGGGGCGGGCCTGAAGGAAGCCGCCATCGAGGCTGCCCGCCTGCGTTTCCGGCCCATCCTGATGACGTCTTTCGCATTCATCCTGGGGGTGGTGCCCCTGGTGCTGGCCAGCGGCGCAGGCGCCGCCAGCCAGAATGCCGTGGGCCTTGGCGTGCTGGGGGGGATGCTGGCGGCCACGCCGCTGGCCGTGCTTTTCGTGCCGACCTTCTTTGTGGTGATTCTGAAATTGTTCAAGACCAAACCGAAACTCCTGGGACATCAGGCGCCGCACATTCCGGCTGCCGAAGAATCCAGCGGAGACCGCACATGAGATCCTTGATGCGACACGGCCGCCTGGGGGCCATGACGGCCCTGTGCCTGGCCCTGGGGGCCTGCTCCCTGGCCCCTACCTATCATCGGCCTGCGGCTCCGGTGCCCGATCAATTTCCCCTGACTGCGGTGGATCCTGCTGACCAGGCTACGCTGCCCGCCTGGCGCGAGGTCTTTCACGATCCCCGCCTGCAGGCCTTGATTGAACTGGCGCTGCACAACAACCGCGATCTGCGTGTTGCGGTGGCTCGCGTCGAAGAAGCACGTGCCCAGTTCGGCATCGCCCAGAGCGATCGCCTGCCCACCATCGGGGCGCAGGGCACGGAACAGGCCACCCATCAGCCAGAAAACATGCGTAACGGGGGGGCGAGCAGTCCGGCCGTCAACCGCAGTTTCGTTGCGGGTGTCGGCATGACCACCTTCGAGCTGGATTTCTTTGGCCGGGTGCGCAACCTCAGTGAATCCGCCTACCAGCAGTTCCTGTCCACGGAACAGGCCCGCCGAACCGTGCAGCTGGGGCTGATCGCCCAGACTGCCGAAGCCTATTTCAATCTGCGTTCCGCGCAGGCCTTGCACGACCTGATGGACAAGACCCTGCAGGCACGACAGGGGTCTCTGGACCTGGTCCAGGCGCGCTTCGACGTAGGCGTGGCCTCGGATCTGGATCTGGCGCAGGCGCAGTCCCAATTGGATACGGTGCGGGCCGACCAGGTGGCGGCTGAACGCGCCATGGCCCAGGCAAGCAATGCCCTGCAGCTGATCCTGGGCACGCCGCTGCCCGCCGATCTGCCGGCGCCGCTGCCATTTGGTCGCGACCAGCTGCTGCAGGCCATCCCGGCCGGGCTGCCATCGCAACTGCTGGAACGCCGTCCCGACATCATCGGCGCCGAACACGACCTGAAGGCCGCCAACGCCCAGATCGGCGCTGCGCGGGCTGCCTTCTTCCCGCGCATCAGCCTGACCGGGCTGCTGGGCTTTGCAAGCCCCGAACTGGGCGGCCTGTTCGGCGGCAGCCAGCGCTACTGGCAGTTCTCGCCGCAGATCCAGGTGCCGCTGTTCTCGGGTGGGGTCAGGGGCAATCTGGACTTGGCCAAGGCGCGTGACAACATCGCTGTGGCCGCCTACGAAAAAGCCATCCAGACCGCCTTCCGCGAGGTGGCCGACGGCCTGGCCGGCGAAGCCACCTACAGTCGCCAGCTCGACGCCGTGCGCGATACTGAATCATCGGCGCTGCGGGCGCTGAAATTGGCGGAGATCCGCTATGAAACCGGGGTGGACAGCTATCTGCAGGTGCAGACCGCCCAGGTCAATCTGTATGGCGTGCAGCAGCAGTTCATCCAGCTGGGGGCTGCGGCACTGGCCAATCGCGTCGAACTCTACAAGGCACTGGGCGGGGGCTGGTCTCCCGACGATCTGCCGGCAAAGGAAGGCTGATGGAACTGGGCGTCAATATCGACCACGTGGCCACGCTGCGCCAGCAGCGGCTGACCTCGTATCCCGACCCCTTGCAGGCGGCGCTGCGGGCCGAAGAGGCCGGCGCCGACCTGATCACCCTGCATCTGCGCGAAGACCGGCGACATATCCAGGATGCCGATGTCTGGGCGATCCGTCCGGTTCTGCGCACTCGCATGAACCTGGAATGCGCCATCACCCCCGAGATGCTGGACATCGCCTGCCGGCTGCAACCGCAGGACGTCTGCCTGGTGCCCGAAAATCGCCGCGAGCTGACTACCGAGGGCGGGCTGGACGTGCTGGGCCGTTTCGACGAGGTTCATGCGGCAGTGTCCCGCCTGCATGATGCGGGCATCCGCGTATCGCTGTTCATCGATCCCCAGGCCGATCAGATTGCCGCTGCTGTGCGCGCCGGCGCTCAGGTTATCGAGTTGCACACGGGCGCCTTCGCCGACGCGCCCGACGAGGCGCATCGGGCACAGCAGCTCGAACGCCTCAGAGCGGCCATTGCTGTGGGCGTGGGCGAAGGCCTGCGGGTCAATGCAGGCCATGGTCTGCACTACGACAATGTGCAGACGATTGCCGCCTTGCCGGGCATCCGCGAACTCAACATCGGGCACGCCATCGTGGCCCAGGCTGTCTTCGACGGCTGGGAACCTGCGATCCGGCGGATGAAGGCCCTGATCATTCAGGCGGCTGGCCGCTAGTGTCTTTCCGGCATTGGGCCGGGGCGATCACTTTCATTCATATCCCTGGGGCCTGTCGGACAGAATGGGCCTCTTACCGGAGTGTCCATGTCTTCCACGATGGAAACCCTGCTCAGCCGCCAGTCGGTGAAGTTCGTGCAGTCCCCCGGCCCGACCGAGGCGCAACTGGATCTGATCCTGCAGGCCGCCGTGCGCGCGCCGGATCATGGCGCAGTGCATCCCTGGCGTTTCGCCCTGGTGCAGGGCGCCGATGTGCCGGCGCTGGCGGATATCGCCGTGCGCGTCGGTCTGGCCGAAGACCGGCCGCTGCCGGAACATAAGGTCGCCAATGCGCGCAAATGGTTGTCCAAGGTCCCGCTGGTGATCCTGCTGGCCTGCCGACCGGACCCCAACGGCCGCATCCGCCCCGAAGAAAGCCATCTGTCGGTGGCCGCAGCCGTGATGAACATGCTCAATGCCGCGCACGCGCTGGGGTTTCACGGTTTCTGGAGCACCGGTCTGGGCACCTACCTGGGCAGCATGGGCGAGGCCCTGGGATTCGATCCCCTGGATGATCATTTCATGGGCTATCTGGCGATCGGGACCCCCATCGATGCGCCACAGGCCGCGCAGCGCCCGGACTACCGGGCCTTCGTGCGGGAATGGCGCAGGGACCCGGCAGCCGTCTAGACCGCGCCCTCTGACGCCGTCATCCGTGGTTGGCAGGCGGTTCGGTGCGGGCCGCCGCGATGCCTTCCAGGATCGGGCATTCGGGCCGCTGGTCGCCGTGGCAGTGGCGTGCCAGGGTCCTCAGGGTTGCGGCCATGCTTTGCAGGACGGCTGCCTTGGTTTCCAGTTCTTCGATATGGGCCATGGCCAGCCGCTTGACCTCGGCGCTGGCGCGATGGCGGTCACGCCACAGGTCGGTCAGATCGGCGATCTGCGCCAGTGAAAATCCCAATTCCCGGGCGCTGCGGATGAAACGTAGCGCGTGCAGGTCGGCCTCGTCATAAAGACGATATCCCGCGTCGCTGCGGCCCTGGGGCGCGAACAGCGCCTGGCTCTCGTAGTAGCGGATCATCTTGGGCGTCAGGCCGGTGCGGGCAGCCGCCTCGCCGATGGTGTGCAGAGTATTCATCAGCGGCTTTCCGTGCGTGTGTTCAAGGACTGTGTTTTCAGCCGCAGCGCATTGGTGACGACGAAGACGCTGGACAGCGCCATCGCCCCGGCGCCCAGCATGGGCGAGAGCTGCAGGCCCGTCCAGGGGTACAAGGCGCCGGCCGCCACCGGGATCAGGGCGGCGTTGTAGGCAAAGGCCCAGAACAGGTTCTGGCCGATGTTGCGCAGGGTCTTGTGCGACAGCGTGATGGCGCGCGCCACAGATGTCAGATCCTCGTTCATCAGCACGACGTCGGCCGATTCGATGGCGACGTCGGTGCCGTGTCCCATGGCGATGCCCACGTCCGCCGTCGCCAGGGCCGGGGCGTCGTTGATGCCGTCTCCGACGAAGGCCAGAGGCCCGATGGACTGCTGCAGTTCGCGCAGCCGCTCGGCCTTGTGTTCGGGCAGGGTCTGGGCATGCACGATGTCGATGCCCAGGTCCTGCGCCACGGCCTGGGCCGCCGCCGCGTGATCGCCCGTGATCAGGGCGGTCTTCAGTCCGCGTGCGTGCAGTTGTTCGATCAGCAGCCTGGCCGTCGGGCGCAGCGTGTCGGCCACGGCGACGATGGCGATCAGGCGACCATCGCAGGCCACCAGGAACGGCGTCTTGCCGGACTGGGCCAGGGTGTGCATCTGCGCCAGCGCGGTATCGGGGACCGGCACGGCAGCGTCCTGCATCAGGCGCAGGGCGCCCATCAGGTAATTGTGTCCGTCGACTTGAGCCCGCACGCCGGCCCCCGTGACGGCCTCGAATTGCGCGGCCTCGGGTACGATCAGGGCCTGGTCTTGGGCAGCCGTCCGGATTGCGTGAGCGATGGGATGCTCGGACCCTGCCTGGACTGCGGCCAGGGTCGCCAGCAGGGCGCCGGGGCTGTCGCCGTCGTCCAGCGGCAGCAGGTCGGTCAGGGCAGGGCGACCCAGCGTCAGGGTGCCCGTCTTGTCGAAGGCAATGACGCGCACGTCGCGCAGGCGCTGCAGCGCCTCGCCTTGCCGGAACAGGATGCCCAGGCCGGCGGCCCGGCCAGTGGCCACCAGGATCGAGATCGGAGTGGCCAGGCCCATGGCGCAGGGGCAGGCGATGATCAGGACCGCAACCCCCGCCACCAGGGCATGGGCCAAAGCCGGTGCGGGCCCCCAGATCCACCAGGCCGCGAATGCCAGTGCCGCCAGGACCATGACGGCCGGTACGAACCAGGCCGTCACCTGATCGATCTTCTGCTGGACCGGCAGTTTGCCGGATTGCGCCTGTTCGACCAGGCGGATGATCTGGGCCAGCACGGTCTGGGCGCCGACTTCCGTGGCGCGCAGGACCAGGCTGCCCTGGGTGTTCAGGGTGCCGCCGATCAGGCGATCGCCTGCGCCCCGGCTGGCTGGCAGGGGCTCGCCGGTGATCATGGACTCGTCCACCCAGGATTCGCCTTCCAGGACGATCCCATCCGCCGGGACCTTTTCCCCGGGGCGCACGCGGATCTCATCGCCGCCGACCAGGCTGTCGATGGGCTGTTCTGCCCATTCGCCGTTTCGGCGCACCCAGGCTGTGCGCGGTTGCAGACCGATCAACTGGCGAATGGCGGACCCCGCCCGGCCCTTGGCCCGTGATTCCAGCCAACGACCCAGCAGGATCAGGGTGGCGACCACGGCGGCGGCTTCGAAATACAGGTGTCTGGATTCTTCGGGGAAGAGTTCGGGCATCCAGGTGACGCCAGTGGAATACAGCCACGCGCTGCCGGCGCCCAGCGCCACCAGCGTGTTCATGTCCGGCCCGCCATGCCCCAGGGCCTTGGCGCCCCGCGTGAAAAAGCTGCGCCCTGGACCGGCCAGCACGGCCGTGGTCAGCGCGAATTCCAGCCAGGCCAGGGTCTGGCCCGGCAGCAGGCTGCCGACCAGGTGATGGGCGCCAGGGATGAGATGGCTGCCCATCTCGAGGATGAAGACGGGCAAGGTCAGGATCAGCGCCCAGGCGAAGCGCTGCCCGGCCCGATGGTCTTCGGCCGCCAGGTCGTCTTCCGTCGTGGGGCGGGACGTGTCGAGCACCTGGGCCGCATAGCCTCGTTTGGCCACGGCGGCGATCAGGGCCTGGGGATCCGTACCCGCCTGGGCCAGCGTGACGTGAGCCCGGTGCAGAGCCAGGTTGACGCTGGCGTCCGCCACGCCGGGGACGCCTTTCAAGGCGGTTTCCACGCGTCGCACACACGACGCGCAGGTCATGCCTTCGACGTCGAGATCGAGCTTGAGAGGGGAGGAGAGCGTACTCATGGCGGGGTTCCTGATCATTGGCATGATTGTATGATCAAGCTTGACCTTATGGTAAGGTCAAGAGGTTTTAAAGGCTTCTGAAAAGCCTTGAGCTTGCCACCCTGTCAAGGTTTAACATGGTGCCATTCTTTACCCGGAGTCTTTCATGAAAACCGAGTTCATCGTATCCGACATGACCTGCAATCATTGTGTGCAGACGATCACCCAAGCCGTCCAGACGGCAGCGCCCGGCGCCACGGTCTCGACGGACCTGAATACGCATCGGGTGGTGATCGAATCGGCGGCGGCCGCAGCCGTGTTGCAGGCCGCCATTGCTGATGAAGGTTACGACGTCCAGCCAGCGTGAATGGTGGCCCCCACGCTGCGCAGGCTTCGCCCGCTTGCTGCCCACCTCGCGGCCGGCATGCCGCTCGGATTCGCTAGGCGCAGCGCAGTCCGCAGGGACTGGTCAGTGTCCAGACTCATCCTGGCGGCAAAAAGGTTCTTCCGACGAGATATGAAAATGAAATCACGTGTTATCGAGTGCGACGTCGCCATCATCGGCGCGGGCTCGGCGGGTTTGCCGGCCTACCGCGAGGTCGTGAAGGCGGGGCTCAAGCCCTTGTTGATCGAAGGCGGGCCGCACGGCACCATGTGCGCGCGGGTGGGTTGCATGCCCTCCAAGCTGCTGATTGCCGCTGCCGAGGCGGCTGCTGCGATCCGGCATGCGCCAGGCTTTGGCATCGCGACGGCCGGTGGCCCCCGGGTGGATGGCGTGGCCGTCATGGACCGCGTGCGGCGTGAGCGCGATCGTTTCGTGGGCTTCGTCGTCGATGACGTCCAGGCCATGCCGCCGGAACATCGGCTGGATGCGCGTGTGGAATTCCTGCGCGATGGCGTGCTGCAAAGCGACCAGGGGCACGAGATCCATGCGTCGCGGATCATCGTCGCCACGGGCACTCAGCCCGTGGTGCCCGAAATCTATCAGCCGCTGGGCGAGTTGGCCATCGTCAATGACGATGTGTTCGATTGGCAGGATCTGCCGCGCAGCGTGCTGCTGATCGGGTCCGGGGTGATCGGAGTCGAACTGGGCCTGGCCCTGGCGCGGCTGGGCGTGCGCGTGCGGGTGTTGAACCGTTCCGACAGCTTCGCCCATCTGGCGGATCCCGCCGTGCGCGAAGCGGCGGTCGCTGCGCTGGCGCCGGAATTGAACCTGGTGCGCCGTGCGCAGGTCACGGCAGTAGCGCGCGATGGCGATCAGGCGCTGGTGAGCTGGTCGGCCGCAGGCGGCCCGCCGATGCAGGAGCGCTTCGATCGCGTCTTGCTGACGGCTGGACGCCGCTCCGTGCTGGCCTCTCTGCGCCTGGAGCGCACCGGCCTGCCGCTGGATGATCGCGGCACGCCCGTGATCGATCCGGCCACCCTGCAGGTGCGCGGGCAGCCCGTATTTCTGGCGGGTGACGTGACCGGGCGGCATGCGATCCAGCACGAAGCCTCGGACGATGGCCGCGTGGCCGGCCGCAATGCGGCGGCCTGGCCCGATGTCCGACCCCAGCCGCGCCGTGCGCCGATGGCCGTGGTCTTCAGCAATCCGCAGATCATGCAGGTGGGCGGCGGCTACGGCGCCTACGATCCCGACACCATGGCGATCGGCACCGTCGACTGGGCTCGCCAGGGCCGTTCGCGCGTCATGCTGCGCAATCAGGGCGTGCTGCATGTGTATATGCGACGGGCCGATCAGCGGTTCATCGGTGCGGAAATGGTCGGCCCGGATGCCGAACACGTGGCCCATTTGCTGGCCTGGGCCCTGCAGATGGAATTGACGGTACCGCAGATGCTGCAGCTGCCGTTCTATCACCCCACGATCGAGGAAGGCATCCGCACCGCCTTGCGCGATGCGGCGAAGCACGCCGGATAGGCAGGGCGATATCTGTCGGAGCCGTTGCGGCCGCGATCAGTGCAGCATCGGCCGCAGGGCGGCCATCAGGTCTTCCTGGGATTCGCTGTCGGATGCCAGCCAGGTCGCCTTGCCCTGCTGGTCGAAAGCGTAGATGCCCCGGCTGTGGGATACCTCGTAGGGCGCGTTCGGGGCGGTGGTGTCCGGGCGCTCGATCTGGTAGGCGACCCGGTAACGGCGGGCCAGGGCGGCGATGGCCGATTCGTCGCCCGTCAGGCCGATGGCGTGGGGGTCGAACTGGTCCACATAGGTCTGCAGAATATCCGGCGTGTCCCGATGAGGATCCACGCTGACGAACAGAATGCGGACCTGATCGGCCTTGGGCCCCAGGGCTTCCGTCACCTGCGCCAACTGAGCCATGGTGGTGGGGCAGATGTCCGGGCAACTGGCATAGCCAAAGAACATCAGCACGATCTTGCCGGCAAAGGCCTGCTGGGTCACGGTGGCGCCGCCCGCCCCCTGCAGCGTGAACTTCAGGTCGGGCAGAAAGCCGCGGACCGGATGGACCGCCGCCAGCGCCACCCCCAGGCCGCACGCCCACAGGACCAGCCCGGCCGACAGCCTTTTGATGACACTCATGGTTCGAGCAGCCCGCTGTGGCGCAGCAGGGCGTCCAGCGAGGGATCGCGGCCGCGGAAGGCCCGGAAGGAATCCGCCGCCGGCCGGGCGCCGCCCACCGCGATGATCTCATCCAGATAGCGGCGGCAGGTGTCGGGATCGAACACATTGCGGGTGCCATCCGGCTGGGCCTGGGCGTGTTCCTCGAAGGCCGCGAAGGCATCGGCCGACAGCACTTCAGCCCATTTGTAGCTGTAGTATCCTGCCCCGTAGCCCCCTGCGAACAGATGCGAGAAGGCGTGCGGGAAACGGTGCCAGGCCGGAGGGATCAGCAGGGCGACTTCCTGGCGCACGTGGTCCAGGGTGTCGAGCACGGCGCTGATCGACAGCCCGTGGTCCTGCGTGTGGATCAGCATGTCGAACAATGCGAATTCAACCTGGCGCAGGGTTTGCAGACCGCTCTGGAAATTGCGGGCGGCCGTCAGCTTGTCGTACAGGGCGCGGGGCAGCGATTCACCGGTATCGGCATGGCGGGTCAGGGATTGCAGCACGCTCCATTCCCAGCAGAAATTTTCCATGAATTGCGACGGCAGTTCGATGGCGTCCCATTCGACGGCAGCGAATGCCGCTGCAGCCGGTTCGTCCACCCGCGAGAGCAGGGTGTGCATGGCATGGCCGCTTTCGTGGAACAGCGTGATGACTTCGTCGTGGGTCAACTGGGCTTCTGTGCCGTCGTGGGGCGCCGAGAAGTTGCAGGTCAGCCAGGCCAGCGGCCGGTGCAGCGTATCGCCGTGGCGACGGCGGCTGCGTTCGCTGTCCACCCAGGCGCCGCCTTGTTTGCCGGGGCGCGCATACAGGTCCATGCCTAGGCGCCCCAGTTCCTGGTCTTGTGCGTCCAGCACCTGATAAATGCGGGCATCGGCATGCCAGGTCGGCGCGTCGCAGGCTTGCAGGCGCACGCCGAACAGGGTGTGGATGACTTCGAACAGTCCCTTGAGCACCTGGCCTTCGGTGAAGTAGGGGCGCAGTTCCTCGTCCGAGTAGGCGTAGCGCTGCTCGCGCAGCCGTTCGGATGCGTAGGCGATGTCCCAGGGCTCCAGCGAGTCCAGGCCCAGGTGCTGCGCGGCGAAGCTGCGCAGCTCTTCCAGGTCGCGCTGAGCGCTGGGGCGGGCGCGGGCGGCCAGTTCGCGAAGAAAGCTCAGGACCTGGGGCGCGCTGTCGGCCATGCGGGTTTCCAGGCGCAAGGCGGCAAAATCGGCGTGGCCCAGCAGGGTGGCTTCCTCGGCCCGCAGTGCCAGCAGCGATTCGATGGATTCGGAATTGTCGAACGCCGGGTCGCCCTGGTCGGAGGCGCGAGTGGCGTAGGCGCGGTACACGGTCTGACGCAATTCGCGATCGCGGGCGTGCTGCATGACCGGCAGGTAGCAGGGCATGTGCAGCGTCAGTTTCCAGCCGCTTTCGCCGGCGGATTGGGCCAGTTGGCGGGCGCTGCCGACGACGTTGCCGGGCAAGCCTTCCAGGCGGGCTTCGTCGGTGATCAGCAGCGACCAGCCGTCAGTCGCGTCCATCACGTTTTCAGAGAATTTCTGCGCGACCTGGGCCTGCAGATCGGCGTTGCGGGCATAGGTTTCGCGGGCCTGGCCCTGCAGTTCCACGCCACTGAGACGGAAGTCGCGCAAGGCCAGGTCGACAATGCGTTGCCGGGTGGGCGACAGGTTGGCGTAGGCCGAGCTGGCCGCCAGATCCCGATAGCGCTCGTACAGGCCCTGGTGCAGGCCGACCCAGGTGGAAAACTCGCTCATCAGCGGCAGGCACGCGTTGTAGGCAGCCCGCAGTTCAGGGGTGTTGACCACGCCGTTCAGGTGGCCAGCGATCGACCAGGCCCGATGCAGACGCTCGGATGGGTCTTCGATGCCTTCGACCAGGTTTTCCCAGTTGGGTGCCTCGGGGCAATCGGCGGCCGTTTCGATGGCGGCGCGAGTGTCGACGATCAACTGGCTGATCGCCGGTTCAATGTGCGCGGGGCGCACAGCGCTGTAGTCGACGAAAGCCTCGGCCGGTACGAGGAGGGGGTTTTCTGCGGCAATCGGTGCGGATGTCATGGGCGGCACATGGGGGCGAAGGCCCCCGATTTCAAGTCTGGAGCGTGCGTTCGGCAGCTTCTAGGGTGTTGACCAGCAGCATGGCGATAGTCATGGGGCCAACGCCACCGGGCACTGGCGTGATGGCGGAGGCCACCTGGGCGGCGGATTCGAAGTCTACGTCGCCGGTCAGTTTGCCCGAAGGCAGGCGGTTGATGCCCACGTCGATGACCACGGCGCCTGGCTTGACCATGTCGCCCTGAACGATGCCGGGTTTCCCGGTGGCCACCACCAGCACGTCGGCGCGGCGAGTCTGGGCGCCCAGGTCGCGAGTTTTGGAGTTGCACAGCGTTACCGTGGCGCCTGCGGCCAGGAGCAACATGGCCATGGGCTTGCCGACGATATTGCTGGCCCCGACGATGACGGCTTCGGCGCCGCGCAGCGGCACGTTTTCCGATTCCAGCATCTTCATGACGCCGTAGGGCGTGCAGGGCCGGAACAGCGGCCGGCCGGTCATCAGCAGGCCGGCGTTGCTGATGTGAAAGCCGTCCACGTCCTTTGCGGCGCTGATGGTTTCGATGACCAGGCCCGTGTCGATGTGGCCCGGCAGCGGCAGCTGCACCAGGATGCCGTGGATGGCCGAATCTGCATTCAGCGCTTCGATCATGTCCAGCAGTTCGCCTTCGGGGGTGTCCGCACCCAGGGAGATGACGCGCGACAGCATGCCGGCAGCCTCGCAGGCGGCGGCCTTGTTGCGCACGTAGACTTGCGAGGCGGGGTTCTCGCCCACCAGCACCACGGCCAGGCCCGGTGTGACGCCCTGGCGCTTGAGCGCCTGGACCTGTTGCGCGACTTCGGCGCGCACGCTGGCCGACAGCGCCTTGCCGTCGATGATGCGGGCGCTCATGAGCTGGCTTCCTCGGTGCGGGTCAGGGCGATCTTCATCAGGTCGGCCACGGTGGTGACTTCCAGCTTTTCCATGATGTTGGCGCGGTGCGCTTCGACGGTCTTGATGCTGATGTTCAGGTCGCCGGCGATCTGCTTGTTCAGGCGGCCGGCCACGATGCGTTCCAGCACTTGCTGTTCGCGGGCCGTCAGGCGACTCAGCACTGCCTGCTGGTCACGCTGCGCCTGGGCCTCGCGCACGCGCTCGGTGGCCTGGTCCAGCATGCCGGCGACGATGCGGCGCAGGTCTGCTTCGTTGAACGGCTTTTCCAGAAAGTCGACGGCGCCTTTCTTCATGGTGGAGACGGCCATGGGCACATCGCCGTGGCCGGTGATGAAGACGATAGGCAGGGGGGCCTTGCGAGCGATCAGCGTTTCCTGCAGCTCCAGGCCGCTCATGCCCGGCATGCGCACGTCGGCGATCAGGACGGCGGTCTGGTCCGGGTTGTAGGAGTCCAGGAATTCCTCGGCGCCGGCAAAGCTGCGCACGGCGTATCCGTTGGCTTCGAGCAGCCAGCGCAAGGAGTCGCGGACAGCCTCGTCGTCATCGACGATATAGATGATGCTGGAGACTTGAGGGTCGGTCATGCTTGCGTTTCCTCCGTGGATTCTGCGTGTGCGCCGGAGGGCGCCTTGGGCAGGGTGAAGCGGAATATGGTACCGCCTTCGGGGTTCGGGCTGGCCCAGAGGCGCCCGTGATGTGATTCGATAATGGTACGGCAGATGTTCAGACCCATGCCCAGACCTTCGGATTTTGTACTGTAGAAAGGTTCGAACAGGCGCTCTGGGTTGCGCAGGCCGTGGCCCCGGTCGATCACGGCGATCTCGATCTGCGGGTCCTGGTCTGTGATGTTCACGTGCAGGTTGCGGTATTCGCTGTGTTCCATCGCCTCGACGCCGTTCTTCAGCAGGTTCAGCAGCACCTGTTCGATCAGGATGGGGTCGGCGAGCACCTCGGGCATGGGGTCGGGCAGGCTCTGGATAATGTCGATCTGCCGCTTGCGGGCGTCGATGTCGGCAAAGCCCACGGCGTTTTCCACGATGCGGGTCAGACCCACCGCCTGGCGGCGCGGTTCGCTGCGTTTGACGAACTCGCGGATGCGGCTGATGATCTTCCCGGCCCGTTCAGCCTGCTGGGATGCCTTTTCCAGGGCCTGCAGCAGCGATTCGGTGGGCGCCTTTCCGGATTTCACCATGGCGACGGCGGCCATGTTGTAGTTGCTGATGGCCGTCAGGGGTTGATTCAGTTCGTGCGCCAGGGACGAGGCCATTTCCCCCATGGTGGTCAGCCGGCTGGTCAACTGGGCCTTTTCCTGTTGCACGCGGGATTCTTCCTCGTGCTTGCGGCGGTCGGTGATGTCGCGCGCCACCTGCAGGCGCACGCGCCGTGAATCGGTCCAGGCCAGCATGCGGTGATGGACTTCGAACCAGCGCTCTGCGGTGGGCGAGAACAGTTCCATGGTCTCATCGGTGAAGCGGCCCAGGCGTCCGCCCAGCAGTTGCGCGTGGCCGCTGGTCTGGGCGCCGAACAGGCGCCGGTAGGTGCGGTTGGCAAACAGCAGTTCCAGTCCTTCGGGGGTGTCGGCGACTACCGAGATGGCGTCGTCCAGTCCTTCCAGCACGGTCATGAAGCGCTCGTGCGCAGCCGTCAGGGCCTCGCGGATGCGCTTGGGTTCGGTGATGTCGGTCATGGACGTCATCCAGCCGATCTGTTCACCATTGGGGTCGCGCAGCGGCGATACATACATACGGGCGGTGAAGCGCGATCCGTCGCGGCGCTGGGCCTCGATCTCCAGGCCGCTGCTGGGCGTGCGCCCCGACAGCAGCTGCGCCAGGGTTTCTCGGTGGTGGTCATGGCGCCCCGGCAGCCAGTAGGGAAAGGGCGCGGTGCGGCCGATCAGGTCGGCCTCGTTCCAGCCTATCATTCGGCAGAATGCCGGGTTCACGTAGGCGATGCGGCCCTGCATGTCGAACACCCGCATCCCCGTGGACATGGAGTTCTCCATGGCGCGTCGAAAACCGGTTTCGGCGATCAGGGCGGCCTCGGCCTGGGTGCGAAAGCGTGTGTAGCGCCACAGGGCCAGCAGGCTGAAGACGATCACCAGCGACAGGGCGAAGACCACCATCATCAGCCGCTGCTGCCGGGTTTCCTGGTCGATGGTGACGAACATCACGCTGTCGCTTTGCAGGCGCTGCAGCCAGATGAACGCCCCCATGACGCACAGATACAGTACCAGCACGATGGCCGGAGTCAGCCAGTACAGTCTGCGACTGTGACGGGCGTGCTCGTAGAACGTCGTCGGGATCAGGGACTTTCGGTTCGGGTTTGCCATGGCCATGATGGTCTTGCGATTGCGCCATTTTAGACGCGAAATCGGTATTCAATTTTTCACATAATAAAAATTCATACCACGAGATGAAATTTCCCTTGTGTGGAACCGAGGTCTTTCCTAGAATGGATGCAGGTGCCGGACCCCTGGATATGTTCGTGTTCAGGACACCCTCAGCATCCGGCGTAATTTCTGGCAGGCGCGATGTGTGGTCGCGCCCTCGAACCACACAGGAGACACACCTTATGTCCTCTCTTGAACAAGCTCAGGCCGCTGTGGCGGATCCCGATCGGCAGGAAACCCAGGAATGGCTCGACGCGCTCGAAGCCGTCCTCGACCGGGAAGGCGCCGAACGCGCCCATTTCCTGATTGAAAGCTTGATCGATCTCGCACGCCGCTCGGGCGCGCACATTCCGTATTCCTTGAATACGGCCTATGTGAATACGATCCCTCCCGGGCTGGAGCCTCCGCACCCAGGCAACATGGTTCTGGAAGAACGCATCCGTTCCTACATTCGCTGGAACGCCATGGCCATGGTGGTCAAGGCCAACAAGCACGAACCGGCCGACGGCGGCAGCCTGGGCGGCCACATCGCGTCGTTCGCCTCGCTGGCGACCATGATCGAATGCGGCCAGAATCACTTCTGGCATGCCGAATCGCCGGAACATGGCGGCGACCTGGTGTATTTCCAGGGGCACTCCTCGCCCGGGATGTATTCCCGCGCTTTTCTCGAAGGCCGCCTGACCGAGGAAAACCTGGACTGGTTCCGTCAGGAAGTCGGTGGCAAGGGCAAGGGCCTGTCGTCCTACCCGCACCCCAAACTCATGCCGAGTTTCTGGCAGTTCTCCACAGTGTCCATGGGCCTGGGGCCCATGATGGCGATCTACCAGGCCCGCTTCCTGAAATACCTGCACGCCCGGGGCCTGGCCAATACGGCCGACCGCAAGGTCTGGGTGTTCCTGGGCGACGGTGAAATCGACGAACCCGAATCCCTGGCCGCGATCGGCCTGGCCTCGCGGGAAAAACTCGACAACCTGATTTTCGTCGTCAACTGCAACCTGCAGCGCCTGGACGGTCCGGTGCGCGGCAACGGCAAGATCATCCAGGAACTGGAAGGCGCCTTCCGCGGCAATGGCTGGAACGTGCTGAAGCTGATCTGGGGCGGTTACTGGGACCCCCTGTTTGCTCGTGACAAAGAAGGCATCCTGCGCCGCGTCATGGAAGAAACTGTCGACGGCGAATACCAGGCCTACAAGGCCAACGACGGCAAGTTCGTGCGCGAGAAATTTTTCGGCAAGCACCCCAAGCTGCTGGAGATGGTCAGCCGCATGAGCGACGAAGACGTCTGGCGCCTGAATCGTGGCGGCCACGATCCCCACAAGGTCTACGCTGCATTTGCCGCCGCCGCCGGCCACAAGGGCCAGCCGTCCGTGATCCTGGCCAAGACCATCAAGGGCTATGGCATGGGCCACGTGGGGCAGGCGAAGAACCCGACCCACCAGCAGAAAAAACTGGACATCGACTCGGTGCGCGAATTCCGCGATCGCTTCAATATCCCCATCCCCGACGATCAGGTCGACCAGATCCCGTATTTCAAGCCGGCCGAAGATTCGCCGGAAATGAAATACCTGCACGAACACCGCAAGGCGCTGGGCGGCTACCTGCCGCATCGCCGCGTCAAGGCCGACCAGTCTCTGCCGGTGCCGCCGCTGGACACTTTCAAGGCTGTGCTCGAACCCACGGCCGAAGGGCGGGAAATTTCCACCACCCAGGCCTTCGTACGGGTGCTCAACCAGATCCTGCGCGACAAGGACCTGGCGCCGCGCGTCGTGCCCATTCTGGTCGATGAATCGCGTACCTTCGGCATGGAAGGCCTGTTCCGCCAGATCGGCATCTACGCCCCCGAAGGGCAGAAATACGTGCCGGTCGACAAGGGCCAGGTGATGTACTACCGCGAAGCGGAAAACGGCCAGCTGCTGCAAGAAGGCATCAACGAGGCGGGCGGGTTCAGCTCCTGGATTGCGGCGGCGACGTCGTATTCCGTCAGCAACACCATCATGATCCCGTTCTTCATCTACTACTCGATGTTCGGGTTCCAGCGCTTCGGCGACCACGCCTGGGCGGCGGGCGACATGCTGGCGCGCGGCTTCGTGCTGGGCGGCACGGCGGGGCGCACCACCCTGAACGGCGAAGGCCTGCAGCACGAGGACGGCCACAGCCACATCCAGGCTTCGCTCATTCCCAACTGCGTGGCCTACGATCCCGCCTTTGCCCACGAAGTCGCGGTCATCATCCGCAGCGGCCTGCAGCGCATGATGCACGACCAGGAAGACGTGTTCTTCTACATCACCGTGATGAACGAGAACTACCCGCATCCTGGCCTGAAGGCCGGCGACGAGGAAGGCATCCTGCGCGGCATGTACAAATTGCAGTCCAGCGCCAAGCCGGCCAAGACCCACGTGCAGCTGATGGGCTCGGGCACCATCCTGCGCGAAGTCATGGCGGCCCAGGAACTGCTGGAAAAGGACTGGGGCGTGACCTCGGATGTCTGGAGCGCGACCAGTTTCACCGAATTGCGCCGCGACGGCCTGGACGTGGAACGCCACAACCTGCTGCATCCGACCGAGACTGCCCAGGAAGCCTACGTGACCAAGCAGCTCAAGGGCACCCAGGGTCCGATCATTGTCTCCACCGACTACATCAAGGCCTATGGCGACATGATCCGTCCCTTCATCCCCGATGGGCGCCACTTCAAGGTCCTGGGCACCGACGGCTTTGGTCGTTCAGACTTCCGTTCCGAACTGCGCAAGCACTTCGAGATCGATCGCCACTTCATCGTGCTGGCCGCCTTGCGCAGCCTGGCCGACGAAGGCTCCATCGACATCAAGAAATGCGCCGAAGCCATCGCCAAATACGGGATTGAAGCCGACAAGGCCAACCCGCATCACGCCTAAGGAGGGCCAGGAACATGAGCATCGTGGAAATCAAAGTCCCCGACATCGGTGATTTCGACCAGGTCGATGTCATCGAGGTCCTGGTCGCCGTGGGCGATACGATCCAGGCCGAACAAAGCCTGATCACCGTGGAATCGGACAAGGCCTCGATGGAAATCCCCGCCTCGCAGGGCGGGGTGGTCAAGACCATCAAGATCAAGGTAGGCGACAAGGTCGCGGAAGGGGCCGTGATCCTGGAAGTCGAAGCCGCCGAAGGCAGCGCTGCTGCCGAACAGCCGGCTGCAGAGGCCCCCCAATCATCTGCTGCGCCTGCTCCGGCACCTGTCGCCCAGGCTGAATCCGCACCGGCACCGGCGCCGGCGCCTGTGGCCGCTCCGGCGCCTGCGCCGACCATGGCTTCCAGCGCCCCGGACCGCACCTCGCCGACAGCAGCATTTGCCGAAGCCGAGTTGCCCTTGCGCAATCTGCCGCACGCCTCGCCTTCAGTGCGGCAGTTCGCTCGCGAACTGGGCGTCAATCTGGCCCATGTCAGCGGCACCGGACCGAAGAACCGCATCACCGCCGATGACGTGCGCGCCTACGTGAAGCAGGCCCTGGCGACAGGTGGCGCCAGCCCGGTGGGCTCTACCCTGCCGGCGGGCGAAGGCTTCAGCGTGCTGGGCTGGCCCAAGGTCGACTTTGCCAAATTCGGCGAAATCGAATCCAAGCCGCTGTCGCGCATCAAGAAAATCTCCGGCGCCAATCTGCATCGCAACTGGGTCATGATTCCGCACGTCACCAACAACGACGTGGCCGACATCACCGACCTGGAAGCCCTGCGCCAGCAGTTGAATGCGGAAAACAAGAAAACCGGCATCAAAGTCACCATGCTGGCCTTCCTGATCAAGGCCGTCGTGGCGGCCCTGAAGAAGTTCCCGGAATTCAACGCGTCCCTGGACGGCGACAACCTGGTTCTGAAGCACTACTACCACATCGGTTTCGCCGCCGACACGCCCAACGGACTGGTCGTGCCGGTGATCCGCGATGCCGACAAGAAAGGCGTGCTGCAGCTGGCCACGGAAACCTCCGAACTGGCTGCACAGGCTCGCGAAGGAAAGCTGTCTCCCGCGCAGATGCAGGGCGGTTGCTTCTCGATTTCGTCCCTGGGCGGCATCGGCGGCACCGACTTCACGCCCATCATCAATGCGCCCGAAGTCGCCATCCTGGGGGTGTCGCGTTCGGCCATGCAGCCTGTCTGGGATGGCGCAGCCTTCCAGCCGCGCCTGATGCTGCCCTTGTCGCTGTCCTACGATCACCGCGTGATCGATGGTGCGTCGGCGGCGCGCTTCAATGCCTATCTGGCCGGCCTGCTGGCGGATTTCCGCCGCATCATCCTGTAAGGGGGCACGCATGAGTCTGACTGACATCAACGTTCCGGATATTGGCGATTTCGATCAGGTAGACGTGATCGAGATCCTGGTGGCCGTGGGTGACACCATCGCCCCCGAGCAAAGTCTGATCACGGTGGAGTCCGACAAGGCTTCCATGGAAATCCCGGCCGATCAGGGCGGGGTGGTCAAGGAAATCCTGGTCAAGATCGGCGACAAGGTCGCCCAGGGCGCAACCATCCTGCGCGTGGAAGCACAGGGTGGCGCCGCCAAGGCGCCGACCGACGCGCCGGTAGCGGCGGCCACCCCTGCGGCCCCCGCACCTGCGGCGCCTGCACCTGCAGCAGCGCCAGCTGACCAGCCGGCGCCGGCAGCCGCTCAGTTTGCCGGCACGGCGGATGCAGACTGCGACGTGCTGGTCCTGGGCGCCGGCCCCGGCGGCTATTCGGCCGCCTTCCGGGCAGCCGACCTGGGCCTGAAGGTCGTGCTGGTCGAGCGCTACGCCACCCTGGGCGGGGTCTGCCTGAACGTAGGCTGCATTCCGTCCAAGGCCCTGCTGCACACCGTGAGTGTGCTGGAAGAGGCCAAATCCCTGGCGGGCCACGGCATCAGCTTTGCCGAACCCAAGATCGACCTGGATGCCCTGCGTGGCTACAAGGACAGCGTGGTCGGCAAGCTGACCGGTGGCCTGGCCGGCATGGCCAAGGCTCGCAAGGTCACCGTCATCCAGGGTGTCGGCGCCTTTGCCGATCCGCACCACCTGACGGTGAGCAAGGCCGATGGCGGTCGGACTACGGTGAAGTTCGCCTCGGCCATCATCGCCGCCGGCAGCCAGTCCGTGAAGCTGCCGTTCCTGCCGGACGATCCGCGCATCGTCGATTCGACCGGGGCCCTGGCGCTGAAGTCGATTCCACAGCGCATGCTGATCATCGGCGGGGGCATCATCGGCCTGGAAATGGGCACGGTCTATTCCGCGCTGGGCGCCCGCCTGGATGTCGTGGAGATGCTGCCCACTCTGATGACCGGCGCGGACCGTGACCTGGTCAAGGTCTGGGACAAGATGAATGCCCGGCGCTTCGACCACGTCATGCTGAAAACCAAGACGGTGGCCGCCGAGGCCAAGGACGACGGCATCTGGGTGACCTTCGAGGGCGAGGCCGCCCCGAAGGAACCCCAGCGCTACGACCTGGTCCTGCAGGCCGTGGGCCGCGCGCCCAACGGCAAGAAGATCGGCGCGGAAAACGCCGGGGTGGCGGTCAGCGACCGGGGCTTCATCGACGTCGACAAGCAGATGCGCACCAATGTGCCGCACATCTATGCCATTGGCGACATCGTGGGGCAGCCCATGCTGGCTCACAAGGCCGTGCACGAAGCGCACGTTGCCGCCGAGGCCATTGCAGGTGAAAAAGCCTACTTCGATGCCCGCGTGATCCCGTCCGTCGCCTATACGGATCCGGAAGTTGCCTGGGTCGGTCTGACCGAGGAAGACGCCAAGAAGCAGGGCGTTGCCCTGAAGAAGGGCCTGTTCCCCTGGCAGGCCTCCGGGCGGGCCATCGCCAATGGCCGCGACGAAGGCTTCACCAAGCTGCTGTTCGACGCCGAGACCGGCCGTATCCTGGGAGGCGGCATTGTCGGCACCCACGCGGGCGATCTGATCAGCGAAGTCGCCCTGGCCATCGAGATGGGCGCGGATTCAGTGGATATCGGCAAGACCATCCACCCGCACCCGACCCTGGGCGAATCCATCGGCATGGCTGCCGAAGTCGCCGACGGCCACTGCACGGACGTGCCGCCGGCTCGGAAAAAGTAATCCGCCCACCTCGCAGCCTGCAGGCTGCTCGGATTCACCAGGCACGGGTCAGTCCGCAGGGACTGTCCCGTGTCCGGGTTCATCCCGGCGGCCGGAGCCTCCATGGCTGGCGGCACTGGCAGTAGTGGTATCCGGGGCCTCTAGGCCGGCAGCACTGGCAATAGTGGTATCCGGAGCCCCTATGGCTGGCAGTACAGGCAGTGGGGGTGTCCGGCGTTCTTCCTGGCGGCGGGTGCTACTATCAGCACCTGCCGTTTTCTTTGTGATTGTCATTCTCATGTCATCGATTGCTCCCGCCCAAGGCGCTGCGCTGGCCGACTGGCTGGCTTATCTGGAAACCCTGCATCCCAAGGCCATCGACCTGGGTCTGGACCGTATCCGGTCAGTGGCCGAGCGCCTGGAATTGTCCCTGGATTGCGTCAAGATCACCGTAGCCGGCACCAATGGCAAGGGTTCCACCTGTGCCATGCTGGAAGCCATCCTGCTGGACGCCAATTATCGGGTGGGGCAGTACACCTCGCCGCATCTGTTGCGCTTCAACGAGCGCATTCGCGTCAACGGCCAGGAGGCCTCGGACGCCGACATCGTCGCGCAGCTCGAACGCATCGAGGCCACGCGTGGCGACACCACCCTGACGTACTTCGAAATGACGACGCTGGCGGCCCTGCTGCTGTTCCAGGCGTCGAACCTGGACGTGGTGGTGCTGGAGGTCGGCCTGGGCGGACGCCTGGACGCCGTCAATCTGATCGACACCGACTGCGCCATCCTGACCAGCGTGGATCTGGATCACATGGCCTACCTGGGCAATACCCGCGAGGCCATCGGCTGGGAAAAGGCGCATATCTTCCGTCCGGGCAAGCCGGCGGTCTGCGCCGACCCCGTGCCGCCCCAGACCGTGATCGACTATGCCGCCGAGATCGGCGCCGATCTTTGGCGTTTCGGCATCGACTTCAACTATTCGGGCGACCGCCAGCAATGGGCCTACGGCGGGCGCAGCCAGCGCCGCAATGCCCTGGGTTATCCGGCCCTGCGTGGCGCCAATCAGCTGTTGAACGCCTCGGCGGCCCTGGCCGCGCTGGAAAACCTGCGGGACCGGCTGGTGGTCACTCAGCAGAATGTGCGCCAGGGCCTGCTGCACGTCAGCCTGCCCGGGCGCATGCAGATCCTGCCGGGGCTGCCTGCCACGATCCTGGATGTCGGCCACAACCCCCACGCAGCCGCTACCCTGGGGCAGAATCTGGACAGCATGGGGCACTATCCCCATACCTATGCCGTGGTCGGCATGCTGCACGACAAAGACATCGAAGCCACGCTGTCGCGCCTGTCGCGTCGGGTGGATCGCTGGCTGTGTGCAACGCTGGGCGGGCCACGCGGCACTACTGCACAGGAACTGGCCGAGGCCGTGCATCGTATTGCCGGTGACGCGGCCCCCGTAGATCCCTTCGTCGCCCAGGCGGCCGAGATCAAGCGCGGCGACCAGAAACCGGGTGTGCGGGCGGCGCCCAGGCCGGCCGTTGCCGCCCGGGACGTGCAGGTTTCCACATTTGACAGTCCGGAACAAGCCTTTGCCGAAGCCCGGAAACTGGCAGGCGACAATGATAGAATTCTCGTGTTCGGGTCATTTGCGACGGTCGGCCCGGTACTTCAAGTCCTGCGCCAGGAAGGCCGGGACGTCCTTTCTTGATCGGGCGGGAGCGTCGCCCGCCCTTGCTAACGGGTAAGCTGCACGATGCTTTTTCGTCATGGGACTGACACAGGGAAACGCGCGACGCGTTCCGGTGGCGCCAGCGAGGCTCAGCTGAAAGAACTGCGCAGCAAGGCGCGCCGTCGTCTGATCGGCGCGCTGGCTCTGGTGCTGGCGGCTTTCATCGTGGTGCCTTGGCTGTTCGACGAACCCGCGCCCGATGAAACGCATGCGCCGGTAGTCGTGCCCGCCACGCCCGCAGGCCTGCCGCCTGTCAGCACGCCCGCTCCTGCAGACGCAGTCGCGCCGACCGCTCCGGCATCTGCCGGCACCCCGGCCGAGGGCGCCGTCGCCCAGGGCGGTGAACCACCCAAGGCACCGTTGGATGCCACGGCAGGGACGTCCTCCGCTGATGGGAACGGCCAGTTGGCGACTGTGACGCCGCCTGCGGCGCCCGAATCGCCGCCCGCCGCCAAACCCGCTGTGCCGCAAACCACGCCGTCGGCGGCCGGCAAAACACCTGTTGAAACAGAAAAGCCGGTCAAACCCAGTACCAGGCCCGCTGAGCGCACCGACGATGGATCAGTAGCGTTGGCCTTGCTGTCCGGCAAGTCCCCGGCGGCCGCCCGTGGCAGCGCGGCGCCGGCTGCCGCGTCCGGGCAGGGGCGCTATTACCTGCAGGTGGCAGCCTACACGACCGAGCAGGACGCCCAGAGCCGTCGCGACAGTCTGCGTCAATCCGGAGTGACCGATGCCTACGTCGAACGTGGGCAGTCGGGTGGGCGCACAGTCTACCGCCTGCGGGTGGGTCCCTTTGGTTCGCACGAGGCCGCCCAGGCCGCCCAGGCCCGACTGCGGGCACTGGGGTATCAGAACGGCCTGATTTCCGACAAGTGACCAGCTTCGACTACATCGTCCTGACGATCGTGGTGGTATCCAGCCTGATCGGCCTGCTGCGCGGGTTCCTGCGGGAAGTCCTGTCTCTGGTCGCCTACGTGGCGGCCTTCGTCGCCGCGATCTGGTGGGGGCCGACAGCCTCCTTGTGGCTCGACACCCTGATCGAGAACGGCCTGCTGCGCACGCTGGCCGCCTACGGAGCCATCTTCATCCTGGCACTGCTGGCCGTCGGACTGTTGAACATGGCCCTGGGGGCGCTCGTGGACCGCACTGGCCTGACGCCTGCCGATCATGGTCTGGGGGCCGTGTTCGGCGCAGTGCGCGGCCTGGTGCTGGTGCTGGCACTGGTCGGCCTGGCCGGTTATACCGAGTTGCCCCGCGAGCCCTGGTGGCAGCAGGCACGCACCTCGGCGGCACTGACCAAAGGCTTTCAGCAAGTCAAATTCCTGCTGCCCGCCGATGTGGCGCAGCTACTTCCTTACTAGTTCGGAACTCAACCATGTGTGGAATCGTCGGCGTCATGGGCGCCAGCCCTGTCAATCAGCTGATTTACGACAGTCTGCTGCTTTTGCAGCACCGGGGCCAGGATGCCGCCGGCATCGCCACGGCGCACGACCAGTTCTTCAGCATGCACAAGGCCCACGGCCTGGTGCGCGACGTCTTTCGCACCCGCAACATGCGGGCCTTGCCCGGCAACAGCGGGGTGGGGCAGGTGCGCTATCCCACGGCGGGGTCCAGCGCCAGCGTGGACGAGGCCCAGCCCTTCTACGTGAACGCGCCGTTCGGCATCACCTTCGTGCACAACGGCAACCTGACCAACTGGCGCGAACTGCGCGAGTCCCTGTTCAAGCACGACCGGCGCCACATCAACACCAATTCGGATTCCGAAGTCCTGCTCAACGTCTTCGCCCATGAATTGCAGCAGGCGTCCAATGGCATCACCCTGGACGCCAATGCGGTGTTCCAGGCGGTGCGGGCGGTGCATCGCCGAGCCAAGGGCGCCTACGCCGTCATTGCCCGTATCAGCAGCTTCGGCCTGGTGGCGTTCCGCGATCCGCACGGTATCCGCCCGCTATGCCTGGGCCGCCGCGAATCAGAGGCCGGCACGGAATGGATGCTGGCCTCTGAATCCGTCGCGCTGACCGGCAACGGCTTCGCACTGGTGCGCGACATTGCGCCCGGAGAGGCATTGGTGATCACCGAGGACGGTGAGGTCAGTCATGAACCGTGCGGCGATCCGGACGCGTTGCAGACCCCCTGTGTCTTCGAATACGTGTATTTCGCCCGCCCCGATTCCATCATGGACGGGATATCCATCTATGACGCTCGCCTGCACATGGGGGAATACCTGGCCGACAAGGTCGCCAAGACCCTGCGCCTGGGCGACGTGGACGTGGTCATGCCGATTCCGGATTCGTCCCGACCATCTGCCATGCAGCTGGCCTCGCGGCTGGGCCTTAACTACCGCGAGGGCTTCATCAAGAACCGTTACGTGGGGCGTACGTTCATCATGCCCGGCCAGGCCGTGCGCAAGAAGTCCGTGCGCCAGAAGCTCAGCGCCATTGATCTCGAATTTCGCGGCAAGAACGTGCTGCTGGTGGACGATTCCATCGTGCGCGGCACCACCAGCCGGGAGATCGTGGACATGGCCCGCGCGGCTGGCGCCAACAAGGTCTATTTCGCGTCGGCCGCTCCGGCTGTGCGCTACCCCAACGTCTACGGCATCGACATGCCGACTCAGGCCGAGTTGATCGCCACGGGCCGCGACACGGATCAGATCGCCCATGAGATCGGTGCCGACGGCCTGGTCTACCAGGATCTGGCTGATCTGGAGCAGTCGCTGCGCGACCTGAACCCCGCGCTGAGTGAATTTGAATCGTCCTGCTTCAGCGGCCGGTACGTGACCGGCGACATCGATGCCGCCTATCTCGAGCGTCTCAGTCAGACGCGTGGCCAACCCATCCGCTCCGGCGCCATGACGCCGGCGACTGCGGACGATAACTGACGGATGGGGCCCCCCCACGCTGCGCAGCCTGCGGCTGCTTGCTGCGGCGGCCGGAGCCCATCCATTCGCAGCAGCCCACTATTCTTTTCGCGCAAGCACCCAGAGGCACAGTGCCGTGCAGACCGCGAACAGCATCAACCCCCATAGCGCATATTCGATGCCCAGCAAGCTGACGCGGGCATCCGAACAACTGGCGTAGATGCCGAACAGCCAGGGCAGGGCGGCATCCAGCCCGGAACCGGCGATGAACTGGTCGGCAAAGGTCTGCGCGCAGGAAAAGGCGTTGCTGGCCACGGAATACTGATACCAGGCGGCGATGATGCCGCAGACGCCCAGCACGGCCCCCAGGGCAGCGCCCAGCCGACGGATCAGGGCCGACCCCCAGCCGGTGCTGGCCAGGCCGCAGACGGCCGCAATGGCCAGCAGGATCAGGCGTTGCAGTACGCACCAGGCGCAGGGCCGCATATTGAACATATGCTGTGAAATCAGGGCGAAGCCCACGGCCGCCAGGCACAGCAGGGATGTGGTTCTCAGGATTCGGTCGGATCGGTTGGTTTTCATGAGGGATCAGCGATTGAAAGAGGCGGATGAGATCCGGGAATCCGAGCCTTGTCCGTTTCAACGGCCAGGGCATCGAAGATGTGGCGTTCGAACTGCAACTGGCCGCGCGTCTGCTCCAGCACGGATCCCTGCAGGATGAAGATGTCCTCGACTCGGTCGCCCAGAGTCATGATCTTCGCCATTTTCAGGTTGACGCCGTGGCGGGTGAATACTCGGGCCAGGTCGTGCAGCAGGCCTACGCGGTCTGCGGTGGTGACGGACAGGCGCCAGGTGCCGCCTTGCTCGTCGGCCTGCAGGGTGATGCTGGGCATGATGGGAAAGACCCGGGAACGCCGCGAGCCTCGCCGCAAGGTCGATGGCGGTGTCTGGGCGCCGGTCGGCGCTGCCAGGGCTGCTCGCAGTTCGTGTTCGATCAGGCTGGCATGGGCCCGGTAGTCGCGGTCCGCGTCGGGCAGCAACACGATGAAGCTGTCCAGGGCCCAACCTTGGCGGGTCGTGTGGATGCGGGCATCCTGGATGCTCAGCCCATGCCGGTCGAAATAGGTGCAGATATCCATGAACAGATCTGCGCGGTCGGGGGCATAGGCCAGGATCTGCAGGGCTTCGCTCTGCCCCAGGACGCGTGCCCGCACCACGGGGTCCGGCCCCTGGAAGCAATGGTACAAGTGCCGTGTGTGCCAGGCGATTTCATTGGCGTCGTGACGCAGGAAGTAGGCCACGTCCAGCTGCGACCAGAAGGCATCCCGGCTTTCGTCGCGCAGGCCCATGCGGCGGATCTCGGCGGCGGCGGCGTCCTTGCGCAAGGCCAGGATGGTGCCGGTATCGGGGCGGGCGCCGCCCAGCGCGGCCAGGGTCTGATGGTACAGATCGTCCAGCAGCTTGCCTTTCCAGGCATTCCAGACGCGCGGGCTGGTGCCCCGGATGTCGGCGACAGTCAGCAGATACAGGGCGGCCAGGCGACGCTGCGTGCCTACCCGGGTGGCGAATTCGTGGATGACGCGCGGATCGCTCAGGTCGCGTTTCTGCGCCACCTGTGACAGCGTCAGGTGCTCGCGTACCAGGAACTCCACCAGATCGGCCTGCTCGCGCGGCAGCTGGTGCTGGCGGGCGAAACGGCGGACCTCGGCTGCGCCCAGTTGCGAATGGTCGCCTCCCCGGCCCTTGGCGATGTCGTGGAACAGCGCGGCCACATACAGCAGCCAATGCTCGTCCAGGTCGGCGATCAGCTGGCTGGCCAGGGGATATTCCTGGGCATGTTCCGGCATGGTGAAGCGGCGCAGGTTGCGGATCACCATCAGGATGTGCTGATCCACCGTATAGGCGTGGAACAGGTCGTGCTGCATTTGCCCGACGATGCGGCGAAAGACCGGCAGGTAGCGAGGCAGGATGTTCCACATCGTCATGTCGCGCAGGGCATGGACGATGCCGCGCGGCTGCTGCAGGATCTGCAGGAACTGCTTGCGGTTGACCGGGTTGTCGCGGAACTGCGGGTCGATGCGCCGCCGCGCATGCCATATGGCCCGCAGCGTGCCCGCCGCCATGCCCTGCAGTTCCGGGTGCTGCTGCATCACCAGGAACACGCGCAGCAGCAGGGCCGGGTTGCGCTCGAAGGCGTCCGGGCGCTGCAGCGCCAGGTGATCGCGGCGCACGCAGAAATCGTCGTCCAGGGCTGCAGTGCTGGCCTGGGTCTGGGGAAACAGGTGTTCTTCCAGGCTTTGCATCAGCAGGCGGTTCACCTGGCAGACCACTCGTGCGGCCCAGTAGTAGCGCTGCATCAGCAGTTCGCTGGCCCGTCGATGTGGCTGGTCCGTGAAACCGTAGATGTGGGCCAGGCGTGGCTGCAGATCGAACAGCACCCGGTCTTCCCGGCGTCCCGCCAGCAGATGCAGTTCGATGCGCAGCCGCTTGAAGGCGCGTTCGGCCCGGCGCAACGAACGGAATTCGGCGGGGGTCAGCAGGTCGGTCCGGGCGACGGCCGTCCAGCTTGTGCCCAGGCCTGCCGCCCGCGCCAGCCACAGCAGCACCTGGAGGTCGCGCAGGCCTCCGGGGGCTTCCTTGCAATTCGGTTCCAGCGCATAGGGCGTGTCCTGATGGCGCACGTGGCGCTGCTGCATTTCAGTGCGCTTGGCCAGATAGAATTCTCTCGGATCCAGGTCTTCCTGCATCCGGGCGCGGAATTCCTGGAACAGGCCACGGCTGCCGGCCAGCCAGCGGGCTTCCAGCAAGGCGGTCTGGACGGTGATGTCGGCAGCGGCTTCGTGGCGGCACTGCGTCACGGTGCGTACACTGTGGCCGGGTTCCATGCCGACGTCCCACAGGGCGGCGATCAGGGCTTCGATGCGATCGCGCTCATTGGCATCGGGGCTGCGTTCCAGCAGGATCAGGATGTCCAGGTCGGACCCCGGATAGAGCTCTCCGCGCCCGTACCCCCCTACGGCAGCCAGGCAGGCTCCCCGGGGGATGGGGTGGGTCTTCAGCAGTTCGCGGACCTGTTCGTCCGCAATCCGGCGCAAGGCCGTCAGCAGAGGTTCGGGGCGCAGGTGACTGCGGTAGGCTGCAATGGCTTCGGCGCGGCGCGTCTGCAGGCGGCCGCGCAAGGCCGCGACACCGTCCTGCGAGGCGATCATGCAGAGGCGGCAGCTTTGGCGAACGCAGGGGGTGCCGGCATGCCGGGCGAGACGGTCAGCACTTCATAGCCCTGGTCCGTCACCAGGATACTGTGCTCCCATTGCGCCGACAGGCTGTGGTCGCGAGTGACGACAGTCCATTGGTCGGCCAGGGTGCGGATTTCCCGCCGACCGGCGTTGATCATGGGCTCGATCGTGAAGATCATGCCGGGTTCCAGGCGCAGGCCTGTGCCTGGCTTGCCGTAGTGCAGCACCTGGGGGTCCTGGTGGAAGCGCTTGCCGACCCCGTGGCCGCAGTATTCGCGCACCACCGAAAAACCGGCTTTTTCTGCGTGTTGCTGGATGGCGTGGCCGACGTCGCCCAGGGTGGCGCCGGGGCGCACCTGTTCGATGCCCAGCCACATGCATTCATAGGTGGTTTCCGCCAGTCGCCGGCCCAGGATGGTGGGCTCGCCCACGTAGTACATGCGGCTGGTGTCGCCGAACCAGCCGTCCTTGATGATCGTGATGTCCATATTCAGGATGTCGCCGTTCTTCAGGACCTTGTCGCCGGGGATGCCGTGGCAGATGACGTGGTTGACCGAGATGCAAATCGAGGCCGGGTAGGGCGGATAGCCCGGTGGTGCGTAGCCCACGGTGGCGGATTTCACCTTCAGCACGTTGGTCAGGTAATCCATGCACAGACGTTCGAGTTCCCCGGTGGTGACGCCCGGGCGCACGTGGGGTTCCAGATAGTCCAGAATGCTGGCGGCTGCCTGGCAGGCGGCGCGCATCTGGTCGAGTTCCTGGGGATCTGTAATCAGTGGAATCATGGGAGAAGCTTGCTGAAAATGTAGGATGAATAGTAGAATTATAGGCTTCGCTGTAAATAGCGTGCATGGCCGCCCATGGGTGTCTTGGCAGCAGGTCCTTTTTGCAGGACATGTTAGTCCCGGATACTGGCCATGTACAAGACCAAACCCTTTGGAGAATTTCCATGAGCCTCATGCGTGAAATGCTGGAAGCTGGTGTGCACTTTGGCCACCAGACCCGTTACTGGAACCCGAAAATGGCCGAATACATCTTCGGCCAGCGCAACAAGATCCATATCGTCAACCTGGAACGCACGGTTGAGAAATACCTGGAAGCCACGCAATTCGTGCGCCAGGTGGCGGCTCGCGGCGGCAATGTGCTGTTCGTCGGCACGAAACGTTCTGCCCGTGAACTGGTGGCGGCCGAAGCTCAGCGCTGCGGCATGCCCTACGTCGACAGCCGTTGGCTGGGCGGCATGATGACCAACTTCAAGACGGTCAAGACGTCCATCAAGCGCCTGAAGGACATGGAAGCCCAGCAGGCCGAAGGCGCCACCGAACACATGAGCAAGAAAGAAGCGCTCATGTTCGAACGCGAACTGGCCAAGCTGAACAAGTCCATCGGCGGCATCAAGGACATGAACACCCTGCCCGAGGCGCTGTTCATCATCGACGTGGGCTACCACAAGATCGCCGTGGCCGAGGCCCGCACCCTGGGCATCCCGGTGGTCGGCGTGGTCGATACCAACCACTCGCCCGAGGGCATCGATTACGTCATCCCCGGCAACGACGACTCCAGCAAGGCCATCGCGCTGTATGCCCGTGGCATGGCGGACGCCGTGCTGGCTGGCCGTGAGCAAAGCCTCAACGGCCTGGTCGAAGAACTGGCCGAAGGCGAGGAATTCATCGAGGTCGAGCAGGATCAGCACGAGGAATAATTCCTCGTCCCTCGTCCCCTCCGGCGCGGGCTTGCCCCGCGCCACCCCGTCCGATACCGGCACCAGCCGGTATCTGCATTGATCGAACAGGAGAATCGAATGGCTCAAATCACCGCTGCCATGGTCAAGGAACTGCGCGAAAAGACCGACGCGCCCATGATGGAATGCAAGAAAGCCCTGACGGAAGCCGAGGGCGACCTGGCCCGTGCCGAGGAACTGCTGCGCGTCAAGCTCGGCAGCAAGGCCTCCAAGGCTGCCAGCCGCGTCACGGCCGAAGGCCTGATCGGCCTGTATATCGCCGACAGCGGCAAGACCGGTGCCCTGATCGAAGTCAACTGCGAAACCGACTTCGTCGCCAAGAACGATGATTTCATCGGCTTCGTCAACAACCTGGCCCGCCTGGTCGCCGAACAGAACCCGGCCGACGTGGCCGCCCTGGGCCAGTGCGCCATGGGCGAAGGCACCGTCGAATCGACCCGCACGGCCCTGGTCGGCAAGATCGGCGAAAACATGTCGGTGCGCCGCTTCCAACGGTTTGAGACCGTGGACGGCCTGAACAGCTACGTGCATGGTGGGCGCATCGGCGTGCTGGTGGACTTCGCCGGCGCTGAAGAAGTCGGCAAGGACCTGGCCATGCACATCGCCGCCACCAAGCCCCGCGCTCTGGATGCGGGCGGCGTGGACCCGGCCCTGATCGCCGCCGAGCGCTCGGTTGCGGAACAGAAGGCCCAGGAATCCGGCAAGCCGGCCGAGATCGTCACGAAAATGGTCGAAGGCTCGGTGCAGAAGTTCCTCAAGGAAGTCACCCTGCTGTCGCAGCCTTTCGTGAAGAACGACAAACAGTCCGTCGAGCAGATGCTCAAGGAAAAGGGCGCCCGCATCAACCGCTACGCCCTGTTCGTGGTGGGCGAGGGCATCGAGAAGAAATCCGAGGACTTCGCCGCCGAAGTCGCCGCTGCCGCCAGCGGTTCCTGATTTCATCCGATTCAGGTACGATGGCATCGCGCTGCGCGCGGTGCCATCGCACGTCTGCTCCACCCGTTTTTTTCGTTTCGTCCTTCCAGGAACCTGGTGCATGTCAAATCCAGCCTACAAGCGCGTCCTTCTGAAATTGTCGGGCGAGGCGCTGATGGGGGGTGATGCCTTCGGCATCAACCGAGCCACCATTCTCCGCATGACCGAAGAAATTCACGGCATCGTGTCGTTGGGGGTTCAGTTGGCTGTCGTGATCGGCGGCGGCAATATTTTCCGGGGTGTGGCGCCGGGTGCCCAAGGCATGGACCGCGCCACCGCTGATTACATGGGCATGCTGGCCACCGTCATGAACGGCCTGGCCCTGCAGGACGCCCTGAAAAACCACGGCGTGGATGCCCGCGTCCAGTCGGCCCTGAACATCGATCAGGTGGTCGAACGCTACATCCGCCCCAAGGCGCTGCGTTACCTGGAAGAAGGCAAGGTCGTGATCTTTGCGGCGGGCACCGGCAATCCGTTCTTCACGACGGATACCGCCGCCGCGCTGCGCGGGGCCGAAATCGGCGCCGAAGTGGTCCTCAAGGCTACCAAGGTCGACGGCATCTACAGCGCCGATCCCAATAAGGACCCCAACGCCACCCGCTATTCGCGCATCAGCTTCGACGAGGCCATCGTACGTCGCCTGGAAGTCATGGACGCCACCGCCTTTGCGTTGTGCCGCGACCAGAAGCTACCCATCAAAGTCTTTTCGATCAACAAACCCGGGGCCTTGCGTCGCGTCGTCTGCGGCGAGGACGAAGGCACCCTGGTCCAGGTATAGGAACCCTCATGAGCCTTTCCGACATTCGACGCTCGACCGACGAGCGCATGGGTAAATCCATTGAATCCCTGAAGACCAATCTGGGCAAGATCCGTACCGGCCGCGCACATGCCGGCATCCTGGATCACGTGCAGGTGGAATACTATGGTTCGCCCGTGCCGGTCAGCCAGGTGGCCAACGTCACCGTCATGGACGCCCGTACCCTCAGTGTCCAGGTCTGGGAAAAGACCATGGCGGCTGCTGTCGACAAGGCCATCCGTGAATCCGATCTGGGGCTGAACCCGATTTCGATGGGTGACAATATCCGCGTGCCCATGCCCGCCCTGACCGAAGAGCGCCGCCGCGACCTGACCAAGGTCGTGCGAGGCGAGGGCGAGGACGCCAAGGTCGCCGTGCGCAATCTGCGCCGTGACGCCAACGACACGCTGAAAAAGCTGCTCAAGGACAAGGACATCTCCGAGGACGACGAGCGTCGCGGTCAAGACGATATCCAGAAACTCACGGACCGCTACGTGGCCGATATCGACAAGCTCGTCTCCCAGAAGGAAGCCGAGATCATGACGGTCTGATCGTCGTCGACCGATCGATTCCAGCGGCATGATCCAGGCCAGTTCCACGCGCAGTGTTCCCGCGACCGGACAGACGCCCCGGCACGTGGCCATCATCATGGATGGCAACGGCCGCTGGGCTACGCAGCGAATGCTGCCGCGCACGGCAGGCCATGTGCGTGGTGTGCAGGCCGTGCGCCGCGCGGTCGAGGCCTGCGGGCGCCGTGGCGTCGAATACCTGACGCTGTTCGCCTTCAGTTCCGAAAATTGGCGCCGCCCCGCCCAGGAAGTTTCATTGCTGATGAAACTGTTCGTGCGCACCCTGGAAAAGGAAGTCGACAAACTCATCGAACAGGGCGTACGCCTGCGCATCGTGGGCGACCTGACTCCTTTCGACCAGAAGCTGCGCAATCTGATCCGCGACGCCGAGGCGCGCACCGCAGACCAATCCGCTCTGGTGCTGACCATTGCTGCCAACTACGGCGGGCGCTGGGACATCCTGCAGGCCGCTCGAGTCCTGCTGGCGGAATGCCCCGACCTGGCGGCGCATCCGGAACGGCTGGACGAAGAGGCCCTCGGCGAGCGGTTGGCCATGGCCTATGCGCCCGAACCTGACCTGTTCATCCGCACCGGCGGCGAACAGCGCATTTCCAATTTCCTGATCTGGCAGCTGGCATACACCGAGCTGTATTTCACGCCCTGTTATTGGCCCGATTTCGGGGCTGCGGACATCGACCGGGCCTTTGCCTGGTATCGTGACCGCGAACGGCGCTTTGGTCGCACCAGCGAACAATTGCGCGCACAGACCTGAAGGGGCCCCATGCTGCGCCAAAGAATACTCACCGCGATCGTCCTGCTCCTGATTGTCGCGGGTGCCGTCTCGGCGGCCACACCCTGGCCCATGCTGGCGCTGCTGGCGCTGATGTCGGGCTGCGCCCTGTGGGAATGGTGGCGGCTGGTGTGGCCGCACCCCCTGGCGCGCGGTGGCGCGGCCGTCCTGTTTGTCTGCATCCTGGGGATCGCATCGCGCCTGCTGGTCGATGGCCAGCCGGACCTGCATCGCCTGTTCCAGACGATCCTGCTGCCCTTGGCGCTTGTGTTCTGGCTGTTGCCGGCTCCCTGGATGGTGGTGCGCGCCCAGGTTCCCGAGCGCTGCCCGTCCGCCGGTCTGGCGCTGGCTGCCGCACTGACGCTGCTCGCCACCTGGTACGCGCTGTCCTGGATTTTCCTGCAACATGGCGCCGGGGCGCTCATCAGCCTGTGGGCCCTGATCTGGTGCGCCGACATCGCCGCCTATTTCACCGGCCGCAGCCTGGGACGCCATAAACTGGCGCCGCGTGTCAGCCCTGGCAAAACCTGGGAAGGCGCAGCCGGGGGCGTGCTGGCAGCCACGCTCTGGCTGCTGGCGACGGCCATCTGGTGGCCGGACAGCTATGGCGCGCTGCTGTTGCCGCGCCTGGGGTGGCCTGCCCTGATCCTGGCCGGCATCGTGCTGGCGGCCTGGTCCATCGTCGGCGACCTGTTCGAATCCCTGCTGAAGCGACGCGCGGGGGTCAAGGATTCCAGCCAGCTGTTGCCGGGACACGGCGGGGTGTACGATCGGATCGATGCCGTGCTGCCGGTGGCGCCGGCCGCCATTCTTTTGCTGTTGCTCGGGTAATTCCATGTCTGTTGTCCAACGACTGTGCATTTTGGGTTCCACGGGGTCCATCGGGGTCAGTACCCTGGATGTCGTCGCCCGTCACCCTGATCGCCTGTCCGTCTATGCCCTCAGCGCCCATAGCCGCATCGAGTCCCTGGCGGCCCAGGCGGCCGCCCATGATGCGCGGGTGGTGATCGTGCCCGACGATGCCGCGCGCCAGCGTTTTCTGGCTGCCTGGCCCGATCGCCGCCCTGTGCCGGAAATCCGCCAGGGGGCCCAGGCACTGGCAGACACTGCGGCGGATCCCGAGGTCACTGCCGTGATGGCGGCGATCGTGGGGGCGGCCGGCCTGCCGGGCGCCCTGGCGGCGGCCCGGGCCGGCAAGCGGGTGCTGCTGGCCAACAAGGAAGCCCTGGTCGCGGCCGGTTCCCTGTTCATGCAGGCGGTGCGGGAAGCAGGCGCCGAGCTGCTGCCCATCGACAGCGAACACAACGCCATCTTCCAGTGCCTGCCGCAATCGGCCGACCGCGCCCGGGCCCCCAGCCAGCCAGCGCCCGGCGTGCGCCGCCTGCTGCTGACGGCATCCGGGGGGCCGTTTCGCTGCACGGCGCTGGACGAACTGGAACACGTCACCCCGGAACAGGCCTGCGCGCATCCCAACTGGCGCATGGGCCGCAAAATTTCCGTCGATTCGGCCACCATGCTGAACAAGGGGCTGGAGGTCATCGAGGCCCATTGGCTGTTTGCCATGCCGCTGGAACGCATCCAGGTTGTGATCCATCCGCAAAGCGTGGTGCATTCCATGGTCGAATACACGGATGGGTCGATTCTGGCGCAACTGGGCCAGCCCGACATGCGCACGCCCATCGCCTTTGGCCTGGGCTATCCCGACCGCATCGACAGCGGCGTGGGCCTGCTGGAACTCACCCGCCTGGGGCGCCTGGATTTCGAGCCGCCCGACCTGCGTCGCTTTCCCTGCCTGCGCCTGTCGCTGGATGCCCTGAAACAGGGGCAGGGCGCCTGCATCACCCTGAATGCGGCCAACGAGGTCGCCGTAGACGGGTTTTTGCATGGCCGCATCCGCTACACTCAGATACCCGCCATCATCGAACGCTGTCTGGGAGATTCCGCCCGTTTTGGGGTCCAGACGCCGTCCTCGCTGGATGAAGTCCTGTACCTCGATGCGCATACGCGTCGACTGGCAACGAGCTACTGCCAGGCCGCCTTAGGCTGATTTTTCATGCTGTTCACCCTGTTTGCCTTCATCGTGGCCCTGGGCCTGCTGGTGACGTTCCACGAGTTGGGCCACTATTGGGTGGCCCGTCGCTGCGGGGTGCGCATCCTGCGCTTTTCCGTCGGCTTTGGCCCGGTCCTGCTGCGGCGCCATGACCGACGCGGTACGGAATGGGCGCTCTCGGCTATTCCGCTGGGCGGTTATGTGAAGATGCTGGACGACGCGCCGCCCGATGCCGACGCTGCCACGCGGCGCGCCGCCTTCAATGCGCAGCCCCTGTCCCGGCGCGTGGCCGTCGTGGCCGCCGGCCCGTTGGCCAATCTGCTGCTGGCGGCTGTGATTTATACCCTGCTGGGCATGTGGGGCGCCCAGGAGCCTGCCGCGATCCTGGCGGCTCCCGCCAGTGGAACGCCCGCCGCCCAGGCAGGCCTGCAGGCGGGGGATCGCCTGACCTCCGTCGATGGCCGGGCCATTGCTTCCTGGACCCAGGCCCGCTGGCGGTTGCTGGAACCCTTGGCCGAAGGCGGACGGGTGACACTGTCGGTACGGACGCCGCAGGATACGGATCGGGAGGCCGCGCTGCAGTTCGTCGCCCACGATTTCGGCCCGGATGGTCCCGACCCTCTGGCTCAGGCCGGACTCGCCTTGCAGGCACCCCAGGCGGTCATCGGCAGCGTGACTGTCGACGGTGTCGCCCGGCAGGCCGGTCTGCAGCCCGGCGACTTGGTGCTGGCCGCGGCAGGGCATGAACGGCCTTCCGTGCAGGCCTTCGTGCAGATCGTGCAGGACCACCCGGGCCAGCCCCTGGCGCTGCGGGTGGAACGGCAGTCCGCCGCCCTGGATCTCACCCTGACGCCGGCAATGGTCGACGACGCCGGGCGGACGGTGGGCCGGATCGGAGCTCTCATCGAAGGGCGCCAGCCCCTGGTGCTGGTGCGGCTGGGTCCGCTGGACAGCCTGTGGTCGGGCGTGCAGCGTACGTGGGACATGAGCTTCTTTACCATGCGCATGATGGGCCGCATGGTCGTTGGCGCTGTGTCCTGGCGCAACATCAGCGGGCCTGTCACCATAGCGGAATATGCCGGCCAGACGGCCCGTGTCGGCCTGGAGGCCTATCTGCGTTTCCTGGCCCTGATCAGCATCAGCATCGGCGTGCTCAATCTGTTGCCCATCCCCATGCTGGATGGCGGTCATTTGCTGTTCTATCTGATCGAGGCCTTGCGGGGTGGACGCCCTGTATCCGACCGTGTCCGTGACCTCGGGGTGCGGATCGGGATGGGGTTCGTACTCAGTCTGATGTTTCTCGCCTTGTTCAATGATTTTTCTCGGCTTTTCAGGTGATCGGATTGTGACTTACAATCGCGCATCACTTATCCCATGTCCCTGCTGCGGCTGAAAAGGATTGCCAGGATGTCGTCTCTTCGGAACTCTCGTCTCATCAAGCGTGCCATTCCCCTGGTGCTGGCTGCGTTGCTTGCACCGGCCATGGCCGCAGCCTTCACGCCGTTCGTCGTGCGCGACATTCAGGTGCAGGGCATCGAACGGGTCGATCCTGGTACGATCTTCACCTATCTGCCCGTGAAGATCGGCCAGACTTTCACCGAAGAAGAAGCCGCCACCGCCATCCAGAAGCTCTACGGCACGGGGTTCTTCAGCGACGTCAAGATCGATTCCCGGGGCGACGTCCTGGTCGTCTCCGTCAAGGAACGCCCGACGATCGCCTCGATCAATTTCAACGGCATGCGCGAGTTCGACGCCAAGGCGCTGTCGAAATCCCTGTCCCAGGTGGGTTTCGGCCAAGGCCGCATCTTCGATCAGGCCATGCTGGATCGCGCCGTCTTCGAACTGAAACAGCAATACCTGTCCAAGGGCAAGTACGGCGTGCAGATCAGCCCGGTCATCACGCCGCTGCCGCGCAATCGCGTCGGGGTCAGCTTCGATATCTTCGAGGGCGGAGTCGCCACCATCGACAAGATCGAATTCATCGGCAACAAGGCCTTCTCGTCCGGCACCCTGGAAGACCAGATGGAGCTGACCACGGGCGGCATGATGACCTGGTACACGGGCACCAACAAATACTCGCGCGAAAAACTGGAAGGCGACGTCGAGCGCATCCGCTCCTATTACCTGGATCGCGGCTACCTGGAATTCTCCATGGAACCGCCGCAGGTCACGATCTCGCCTGATCGCCAGAACATCTACATCACCATGACGGTGCACGAGGGCGAACCCTATAAACTGGGCCAGGTCGATCTGGCCGGCGATTTGCTGGGCCTGGACGACAAACTCAAACCCCTGGTCACGGTCAAGGAAGGCGAGACCTTCTCGGCGGAAAAGACCAATGCGGTGGCAAAATCCATCACCGACTATCTGGGGTCGCTGGGCTATGCCTTCGCCAACGTCAATCCCAGTCCTGCGCTGGACCACGACACCCATGTGGCCAAGCTGACCTTCTACGTTGACCCGGGCCGGCGCGTCTATGTGCGCCGCATCAACGTCGGCGGCAACACGCGCACCCGCGACGAAGTCGTGCGCCGGGAAATGCGCCAGCAAGAAGCCGCCTGGTACGATGCCTCCAGCATCAAGACCTCAAAAGAGCGCGTCGACCGTCTGGGCTATTTCAGCGAAGTCGACGTCAAGACCGATCCGGTGCCGGGCTCTCCTGACGAGGTCGACGTCAATGTCGACGTCAAGGAAAAACCCACCGGCATGATCAGCCTGGGCGTGGGCTATGGCAGCACCGACAAACTCATGCTGTCGGCCGGCATCAGCCAGGACAACGTCTTTGGCAGCGGCAATTCGCTGTCGCTGAACGTCAACACCAGCAAGACCAACCGCGCGGCCGTGCTGTCGCACACCAATCCCTACTGGACCCAGGACGGCATCAGCAAGACCACGTCCCTGTACTACCGCCGCACCACGCCCTATGACGTGTCCGACAGCAGCTCCACCGGCTGGTACACGGTGGAATCCATGGGCCTGGGCCTGAACTTCGGCGTGCCGATCTCGGAAGTCGACCGCATTTTTGCCGGCGTGACTTTCGAGCGCAACTCGCTCAAGGACATCCGTCGCACCGGCAGCAATCCAGCCCCGCTGGCCTACCAGGATTTCGTGGACCAGTACGGCGATACCACCAACGCAGGCATCTTCAGCCTGGGTTGGGCCAAGGACACCCGCGACAGCGCCCTGGCGCCCCACAAGGGCAGCTATACCCGCCTGTCGGCCGACGTGTCCACCCTGGACCTGCGCTATTACAAGCTGTCCGGGCAACAGCAATACTATCTGCCGCTGGGTCGCGCCTTCACGCTGGCCTTGAACGGCCAGGTGGACTGGGCCAAGAACTACGGCAGCAGCGACAAGGCCTTCCCCGTCATCAAGAACATGTACGCCGGGGGCATCGGCTCGGTGCGCGGCTACGAGGGCGCCTCTCTGGGGCCGCGCGACTCCCTGACCGACACCTACCTGGGCGGCTCCAAGCGCATCGTCGGCAACGTGCAGCTGTATCTGCCGTTCCCGGGGGCCTCGCGCGACCGCACCTTGCGCTGGTTCATGTTCTCCGACGTGGGACAGATTTCCACGACTGACGGTTCACCGTGCTCGCAAGGGCAGTATGGTCAGGTGGCCGATCCTTGCGGCTGGAAATATTCCGCAGGTCTGGGCCTGTCCTGGGAATCCCCGCTGGGACCGCTGCAGCTGTCCTTCGGCCGCGCACTGAACGCCAAGGAAGGCGATCAGAAGCAGGTCTTCCAATTCCAGATCGGTACAGGTTTCTGATTCCGATCGTTTAATGGCACAATAGTTC
>NZ_JAUCDS010000021.1:0-54208 GCF_034674885.1 Castellaniella sp. | reverse complement strand
CCCAGGATGCACAAGTCGCCGTGGGCGAAGTTGATCATCTTCAGCACCCCGTAGACCATCGTGTAGCCCAGGGCGATCAGGGCGTAGATGCCCCCGACCGTGACCCCGTTGATGAATTGCTGGAGGATAAAGTCCATCGATCGGTTTCCGTGGTGGAGAAAGCGGCCCCCACGCTGCACAGGCGTTGCCTGTTTGCTGCCCCCCAAGGGGGCACTTTTTCCCTTGGGGCTGCCCGGCGGGAAAAAGGCCGATTTGGCGGGGAAGGGGCTAATGTAACGCTAGTGGCGGAGATGGCGCGCAAGCTGCAATGCGCTCACATTGCAGCTTGCGCGCCGCTCCGATTCGTCTGGCATAGGACGATCCGCAGTGGACTGTCCTATGCCCGAGCCATCCTTATTTGTCGGCCGGGTAGATGGTCTTGTAGCCGCCGCCAGCCAGGACCTCGAAGGCCGACATCGGGCTGCCGATGCGTTCGCCCTTGTCGTCCCAGGTGAAGGGGCCGGTCAGGCCTGCAAAGGGCTGCTTCATGTCGTGCAGCCAGGGGATGAGCTTGGCGGTATCTGTGCTCTTGGTGGCCTCGATGGCGGCAATTACGGCGCGGAAGCCGTCCGCATTGGTCAGCGTGTAGATGCTGGGAGGCGGTGCGCCGAAGGCCTTGGTGTAGTCAGCCAGGAACTGCTTGGCTTCCGGGTAGGGCAGATTTTCCGGCGCCGGCACGTTGACGATCACGGCGCCTGCTGCGGCATTGCCGGCGATCTTGGCGAAGTTCTCGTTCTGGTTGGCGTCGCCACCCACGAACACGGCGTCCATGCCCAGTTGTTTCATCTGGGCGCGGATCAGGCCGCCATCAGTGTAGTAGCCCGAGAAGAACAGCACGTCCGGGGTCTTGGACTTCAGTTTCGTCAGCACGGCGCTGTAGTCTTGCGTGCCGGCGTTGATGAAGTCTTCGCCGACGATGTTGCCGCCGTCTTTTTTCAGAGCGGCGATCGTGGCTTTGGCCAGGCCCGTGGCGTAGCTGGAGTGATCGCTGAGCACGGCGATGCGCTTGTACTGCTTGACCTTGACGAAGTAGTTGGCGACGAATTCGGCCTCATCGCTGTTGGGCGGCGCATTGCGGAAGAAGGTCTTCCAGCCTTTTTGCGTCAGTTCGTCGCTGGTGCCGTCGGATGTCTGGATGACGTTGGCGGCGGAATAGATCGGAGCGGCAGCCAGGGCGGCGCCGCTGGTGTACGTGCCGATCACGGCGATGACACCGTCGTTCACCAGTTTGCGACCGCAGATGGCGGCCTGAGCGGCCTTGCCTTCATCGTCGCAGACGATGACTTCGATCTTGCGACCCAGTACGCCGCCAGCATCGTTGTGCTGTTTGGCGATCAGCCGGACGCCGTTTTCGATGCCCTGGCCCTCGGCGGCGTATTCGCCGGTAATGGGGGCCTGGACCCCGATCTTGATCGGGCCGTCAGCCGCGACCGCAGTGCCCATGCCCATCAGGGCCAAGGAAACCGCCGCCGAAAGCGTGGAAAGTTTTGTCAGCCTGCTCATGTCTGGATTCTCCTTTGCATGGACCCGGATGGAACCATATATTCGTAATATATTAATACCGTGCTGGTGGCACTATTGGGGTATCCCCGGAGGCGGAAGGCGCCAACCGCTGCGGAAACAACGGCCTGAGCGTTCGTTTTGGGAAGTCCCGGCTGGATTCGGCAGGCCTCGGTGTGGATGGTTGTGCCAAAGGTGCAACCCATCGAGGTCTACAAAACCGTTCTAAAGTTTAACTACCGTTGCAAGCAGGTACAACCAGGGGTTTTACTAATATGGGTTCCGGGTGCCCTGATGGCCGGATGGGGCGAGAATTGCAGCCTACTGTCGGCCGGTGCTGCCGAAACCGCCCGCGCCGCGTTCCGTTTCGGTGTCAAAGACATCCGTCAGGTGCAGACCGACCTGTACGACAGGCTGGAACAGCAGCTGGGCGATGCGCTCGCCAGGCTGGATCGTGTACGCCTGATCGCTGTCGTTGGTCAGCAGCACCTTGATTTCACCGTGGTAGTCGGCATCGATGACACCGATGCCCTGGGCTACGCGGATGCCGTGCTTGAGAGACAGCCCCGAGCGCGAGGCGACGATGGCGACCAGCCCCGGGTCCATCATGTTCAGCGCCAGGCCGGTGGGGACGGGCAGGCGCTCGCCCGGCGACAGTGTCTGGGGGGCATCCAGGCAGGCGCGCAGGTCCATGGCGGCCGAACCGCTGGTGGCGTAGTCTGGCAGGGGAATGGCGTCCGTGCCCAGCAAGGGGTTGACGATGCGGGCCTGGATGAGTCGTCGATGCATGGTGTCGTGTATCCGGGATAGGAAAGGGTTCAGGCGGGTCGGGGCATGCGTTGCGCAATCCAGGCCAGCAGCTGTCGGGCTGCCTGCAGCTTGGCCTGGCGCGGCAGGGGATGCGCGCCGTCGCCGTCGAAGATGATCAGTTCGGTGTCGCTGGCGTCCATCGCCAGCTGGGCCAGATTGCCCACGATCACCGGGATGTTCTTGCGCTGGCGCTTGGCCTGGGCGTGTTCGTGCAGGTGGTCGGTTTCGGCCGCGAAGCCTACGCACCAGGGGCCGTCGGGCAGCGCGGCGACATCGGCCAGAATGTCGGGGTTCTGGACGAAATCCAACGCGGGCGGCTGGTTGCCGGCCTGCTTTTTCAGTTTGAGGGTGGAGGGGTTGGCGATGCCCCAGTCGGCAACGGCCGCTACGGCGATGAACAGGTGCGCGCCGGCAGCGTGCGCCAGCGCGGCAGCGTGCATGTCGCGGGCCTGGACGACATCGATGCGGGTGACCCCGTCGGGGCATGGCAGGGCCGTGGGGCCGGAGATCAGCGTGACCTGGGCACCGGCTTCGGCGGCTGCCCTGGCCAGGGCATAGCCCATGCGCCCCGATGAGCGGTTGGTCAGGACGCGCACCGGGTCGATGATCTCGCTGGTGGGGCCTGCCGTCAGCAGCACGCGCCGTCCTGCCAGGATCTTGGGCTGGAAAAATGCGATCACGGCGCGCAGGATCTGGTCTGGTTCCATCATGCGGCCAGAGCCGCTTTCCCCGCAGGCCTGGCTGCCTTCGGCCGGGCCGATCAGGGTGACGCCGTCGGCCCGCAGCTGGGCGGCGTTGCGCTGGGTGGCCGGGTGAGTCCACATCTCGTGATTCATGGCGGGCGCCGCCAGCAGCGGCACCGCGCCTCGGGCCACACACAGGGTCGCCAGCAGGTCGTCGGCCAGGCCGTGGGCCAGCTTTGCCAGGAAGTCGGTGCTGGCCGGCACGATCAGCACGGCGTCGGCGCCGCGCGTCAGGTTGATGTGGGCCATGCGGTTGTCCATCCGGCTGTCCCATTGGTCGATCCAGACGGGGCGTCCGGACAGCGCCTGCATCGTCGCCGGCGTGATGAAGCCGGTGGCGGCCTCGGTCATGACGACGTCCACCGTGGCGCCTTCGTCCTGCAGACGGCGCAGCAGTTCGGCGGATTTGTAGCAGGCGATGCCGCCCGTCAGTCCCAGGATGATGCGTTTGCCCGATAGATCCGGCATGGCGGGTCCCCTATGATCGATGGGCGCGGCGGCTGCGCAGGATCTCGTCCAGGATCAGCAGCCCGGCGCCGCAGGTGATGGCGATGTCGGCCAGGTTGAAGGCCGGGAAGTACCAGTCCCGCCAGTAGAACAGCAGGAAATCGACCACGTGGCCGTGCATCAGGCGGTCCAGGGCGTTGCCCAGGGCGCCGCCCAGAATGCCGGCCAGGGCCGCGCACAGCAGTCGCTGGCCGGTGTGGGTGTAGAGCCAGCGCAGGATCAGGACGGCGGCGATTGCAGCGATCCCCGTGAACAGCCAGCGCTGGGCGCCGCCGCCATCGGCCAGGAAGCTGAAGGCAGCCCCGGTATTGAACAACAGGGTCAGGTCGAAGACCGGCAGGACGGGGATGCGTTGGGCGTAGGCCATGCTGTGCAGGACCCAGGCCTTGGTGGCCTGGTCCAGCAGCACCAGCACGGCGGCGATCAGCAGCCATCCCGCCAGCGACTGCCAGCGGCGCCCGCGCGTCGGGTCGGAAGTCAAGGCCTCAGGCATGGCTGCGCTGTTCGCCGTCGCCGAACAGATTGTCGACGCAGCGCCCGCACAGTTCCGGGTGCTGTTCGTCGTGGCCGACATCGGCCCGGTGATGCCAGCAGCGTCCGCATTTCTCGTGTGTCGTGGCCTGCACCTGGATCCCCAGGGTGCCCTCGGCGGCGTGCACGTCGGCGCGCGACACCAGCATGACGAAGCGCAGGTCCTCGCCCAGGCTTTGCAGCAGGGCCAGGTCGTCGCCACCGGCGCGATAGTCGACTTCCGCCGCCAGCGACGAACCGATTTCCCCGCGTGCGCGCACGGCTTCGATTTCGCGCATGGTGTCGGCGCGGATCTCGCGCAGACGGGACCAGCGGGCGGCCAGCGGGGTCGCGTCGGCCGGCACGGGCACGGTGTGGAACCGTTCCGTGAAGATCGTGGGCGAGGCCGTGTTGCCGCCCAGGTCGGCCCAGGCTTCTTCGACGGTGAACGACAGGATCGGGGCCAGCAGTTTCAGCAATGTGTGCGTGATGTGATGCAGGGCGGTCTGGGCGGCGCGCCGGGCGGCGCTGTTCTTGCCCGTGGTGTACAGGCGGTCCTTCAGGATGTCCAGATAGAAGGCGCCCAGGTCTTCGGAACAGAAGATCTGCAGGCGGGCGACGGCCGTGTGGAATTCGTAGCGTTCGTAGGCAGACAGGACCTCGGCCTGCATGGCGGCGGTCATCTGCAGGGCATAGCGGTCGATCTCCAGCAGTTCGTCGGGTGCCAGCAGGTCCGTGGAAGGGTCGAAGTCCACCAGATTGCCCAGCAGGAACTTCAGCGTGTTGCGGATGCGCCGGTAGGATTCGACGACCCGGTCCAGGATCTGCTTGGAGATCGACAGTTCGCCGGAGTAGTCGGTGGACGCGGTCCACAGGCGCAGGATCTCCGCGCCCAGAGAGTTGGCGATTTCTTGTGGGTAGACTACGTTGCCCACGGACTTGCTCATTTTCTTGCCCTGGCCATCGACCACGAAGCCGTGGGTCAGCAGGGCCTTGTAGGGCGGGCGCCCGTACAGCATGCAGCCCGTCAGCAGGGACGAATGGAACCAGCCTCGGTGCTGGTCGGAGCCTTCCAGGTAGAGGTCGGCCGGCCAGGCCAGCTGGCTGGCGTGGGACCCCTTCAGGCAGTGGTCCTGGCCACCCAGCACTGTGGCGTGGGTCGTGCCGGAATCGAACCAGACGTCCAGCGTGTCGCGGTTCTTTTCGTACAGGTCGGCCTCGTCACCCAGCAGATCGCGAGGATCCAGGGTCTGCCAGGCCTCGATGCCGTCGCGCTCGACGCGTTCGGCCACCCGGTCCAGCAATTCCGGCGTGCGCGGATGCAGGGCGCCGGTTTCCTTGTGCACGAAAAAGGCCATGGGTACGCCCCACTGGCGCTGACGCGACAGTGTCCAGTCAGGACGGTTGGCGATCATGGCGTGCAGCCGGGCGCGGCCCCAGGCGGGGTAGAAAGCCGTGTCGTCCACGCCCTTCAGGGCCATCTCGCGCAGGGTCGGGCCTTCGGCCGGTTGCACGTCCATCCCGGCGAACCACTGGCTGGTGGCGCGATAGATGATGGGGGTCTTGTGGCGCCAGCAATGCATGTAGCTGTGGGCGTGCGATTCGGTATGCAGCAGGCTCCCGGCCTCGCGCAGGGCGTCGACGATCTTCGGGTTGGCCTTCCAGATCAGCTCGCCGCCAAAGAGCGGCAGGCTGTCGGCATAGTGGCCGTTGCCCATGACGGGGTTGAGCATGTCTGCGTCGCTCAGGCCGTGCGCCTTGCAGGAAATGAAGTCCTCTACACCGTAGGCCGGGGCCGAGTGCACGATGCCGGTGCCCGAGTCCAGGGTGACGTAGTCGCCCAGGTAGATGGGAGACAGGCGGCGGTAGCCGGCATCCACGTCGTACAGTGGGTGGCGGAACTTCAGGCCGGCCAGAGCCTTGCCTGATGTGCGGGCGACGATCTCGCCTTCCAGCCCCCAGCGCTGCAGGCAGGATTCGGCCAGCTCGCTGGCGACGATCAACAGCGGGCCGGTGGCGCGGGGTTCGCGCAATCGGACCAGCGCGTATTCGTGGTCGGGGTGGATGTTGAGCGCCTGGTTGGCTGGAATGGTCCAGGGCGTGGTCGTCCAGATGACGATGGCGCCGGCGTCGGTTTCCCCTGTCAGGCCGAAGGTGCGAGCCACGGCGGCGCGGTCATCGAAGGCGAAGGCCACGTCCACGGAGGGGTCCTTGCGGTCGGCGTATTCGACTTCGGCCTCGGCCAGGGCCGAGCCGCAGTCAAAGCACCAATTGACCGGCTTCAGGCCGCGAAAGACAAAACCTTTTTCCATGATGCGGGCCAGGGCTCGCAGTTCGTCCGCTTCGTTGTGCGGGTTCATGGTCAGGTAGGGGTTGTCCCATTCGCCCAGCACTCCCAGGCGCTTGAAATCCGTGCGCTGGCGTTCGATCTGTTCGGCGGCGTAGGCGCGGGCCTTGGCCTGGACTTCGGCGACCGGCAGGTGCTTGCCGTATTTCTTTTCGATCTGGATCTCGATCGGCATGCCGTGGCAATCCCAGCCGGGCACGTATTGAGCGTCAAAGCCCGCCATGTCGCGGCTCTTGACGATGATGTCCTTGAGGATCTTGTTGACGGCGTGGCCGATGTGGATGTCGCCGTTGGCATACGGCGGCCCGTCGTGCAGGATGAATTTCGGCCGTCCCTGGGCGGCTGCCCGAATGACTGCGTAAATCTTTTTTTCCTCCCAGGCGGCGATCCAGCCTGGCTCGCGTTTGGCCAGGTTGCCCCGCATGGGGAAAGGGGATTCGGGCAGATTCAGGGTGTCTCTATAGTCCATGGGAGGCGAAATAGTCGCGAGCGCCTTGCACGTCCTGGCGGATGGCGGCGATCAGAGTGGTTAAGTCGGGAAAGGATTCCTCGTCGCGCAGAAATTCGAGGAATTCGACGCACACCAGTTTACCGTAGGCGTTTACCTGCTGATCGAGGATGTGGGTCTCGAGCAGCAGGGGACCGTCGCGGGTCACGGTAGGCCGCACGCCCAGGCTGGCAACCCCCGGCAGCGGGGTGTCCTGCAGGCCGTGCACGCGCACGATGTAGATGCCCGAGCGCGCTGCGCAGGGGGCGGGTACGCGCAGGTTCAGCGTCGGGAAACCCAGGTCGCGCCCCAGTTTCTGGCCGTGGATGACATGGCCAGTGATGCGAAAGGGGCCGCCCAGCAGTTCGCTGCTGTGCGCCAGATTGCCCACGGCCAGGGCGGTGCGCAGGGCCGAACTGGAGATTCGCTGCCCGTTGCCGTCGTGGACGTCGGCGATGGTGTCCACTGCAAAGCCGTGTTCCCGACCCAGGCGACGCAGCAGGTCGATGTCGCCGCTGCGCTTGTGCCCGTAGCGGAAATCTTCGCCGACCAGCAGCCAGCGGGTGTTCAGGCCCCGTACCAGCAGCTGGCGGATGAAGTCTTCCGCGCTCATGTCGGCCAGGGACTGGTCAAAGCGCTGGATGACGATCTGGCGCATGCCCTGGGCCGCGAGCAGGGCGACTTTGTCGCGCAGGCTGCTGATCTGGGTGGGGACGAGTTCCGGCCGGCCGCCCCGTCGCGCGAAGAACGCCCTGGGGTGGGGGGCAAAGGTCATGACCGAGGGTTCCAGCCCCCGCGCCTGCGCCTGGCTGCGCACTTGCGCCAGGATGGCCTGGTGCCCCCGGTGCACGCCATCGAAGTTGCCGATGGTCAGGGCGCTGGGGGCGGTGGTGTCGCGCCGGGGAAGTGCGCGGTAGAGGCGGGGAACGGGTTTCACGTCGAAGAGTTTACAATTTCACGTTTGGCTGTGATTTTATGTCGGAGAGCACGCGCATGGAGCATACCCCCGAACAGCCGTTGCGGGTGGCCATCCTGATTTCGGGCCGAGGCTCGAACATGCAGGCGCTGGTGGATGCCGTGGCTGCGGATCATCTGCCTGTCCAAGTGTGCACGGTGCTGTCCAACCGGGCCGATGCAGCGGGGCTGGACTGGGCGCGTGCAAGAGGCCTGCCGGTCGAATGCCTGTCGCACAGGGATTTCGAAAGCCGTGATGCCTTCGATGCGGCTTTGCTGGCGCGGCTGGACGCCCTGGCGCCGGACTTCATCCTGCTGGCCGGTTTCATGCGGGTGCTGGGCAGCGATTTCGTGCGCCATTTCGACGGTCGCATCATCAATATCCATCCCTCCCTGTTGCCGGCTTTTCCGGGTCTGCACACGCACCAGCAGGCGCTGGCCCAGGGGGTGCAGTGGCATGGCTGCACCGTCCATTTCGTCACACCCGTGCTGGATCATGGCCCCATCATCGCCCAGGGCGCCATCCCGGTGGGGGCTTCCGACACGCCCGACAGCCTGGCGGCACGCCTGCTGCCGATCGAACATCGGGTCTATGCGCAGGTGCTGCGCTGGCTGGCCGAAGGCCGGGTGGCGCTGGAAGAAGGCGGCTGCGTCCGGGTAGCCGGCGTCGAACATCGCGCCTGGGCGGGCGACACACTTTTTGAATGACAGGATCGTTATGAGTACGAATGAATCTCGGGATCGGTCCCGCAAGCGTCCCGCAGATAGCCGTCCGCAGCGCGCAGACGATCGACGGGCACAGGGTGCCACGAGGCGGGAACTCGCCTCGAAGCGCCCCGCCGGTGATCGTCCGGCGCGCTCGCCGTCGAGCCGGCCAGTCGAGGGCCAGACCCCGGCGCGGCCCTATGTCATGGCGGCTGCCCGTATCGAGCAGGTCCGTCAAGTGCTGGGCGAAGTCCTGCAGTGGCAGTACCCGGCCGATGCCGTGCTGTCGCACTGGTTCCGCGCGCACAGTAATGCCGGGCCCCGCGACCGGGGAGAAATCGCCGAGGCCGTGTTCGACGTGCTGCGTCACCTGCGCCGCTACAGGCAATTCGCCGAAAGTGGCCAGGGTGCCGCCACTCGCCGCCTGGCAGTGCTTGGGCTGGCCTCGGTCTGGCCGCGCAGCACCCTGGATACGGGCCTGGACGAGCACGAACGCGCCTGGCTGGACTATGTGCAGGCATTTGCCGTGAACAGCCTGCCGCTGGGCGTACGCTACAGCGTGCCGGATTGGCTGGAAGCCCATCTGACCAGCCTGCCGGAGGCCGAATCCCTGCTGCGGGCACTGAACCAGCCCGCGCCCCTGGATCTGCGCGTCAATCCGTTCAAGACCGATCGTGCCGCCGTGCTGGCTGCCTGGGCGCAGGGGCCGGAGGCGCGCTGGGCGGCGCAGGCCACCCCGTACTCGCCCTGGGGCATTCGCATCCAGGGGCGCCCGCCGGTGAATCGCTGGACTTCCTTCGAGCGCGGCGAGATCGAAGTCCAGGACGAGGGCAGTCAGTTGCTGGCTGCGCTGGTCGGCCCCAAGCGTGGGGAAATGGTCATCGACTACTGCGCAGGGGCGGGGGGCAAGACGCTGCTGCTGGGGGCGCTGATGCGCTCCACCGGACGCTTGTATGCTTTCGACGTGTCGGCCGCCCGCCTGGCGCGTGCCAAACCGCGCTTTGCCCGCAGCGGCCTGTCCAACATCGTGCCGGTGGCGATTGCCGAACGCCATGATCAGCGCGTCAAACGCCTGCGCGGCAAGGCGCATCGGGTGCTGGTGGACGCGCCGTGCAGCGGCCTGGGCACGTTGCGCCGCAATCCGGACCTGAAATGGCGCCAGCACCCGGAATCCCTGGAACAGCTGCTGGCGACCCAGGCTGCGATCCTGCGGGATGCGGCGGCCTGCGTGCGCCCGGGCGGACGCCTGGTCTACGCCAGCTGCAGCCTGCTGCCCGAAGAAAACGAGCAGCAGGTGCAGGCCTTCCTGGCAGAACACCCGGAATTCACGCTGCTGGACGCGAGCACCGTGCTGGCCGACCGGGGGATCACGCTGACGTTCGATGGTCCCATGCTGCATCTGCGCCCGGACGTGCATGGCACCGATGGCTTTTTTGCGGCGGTCATGCAGCGTCAGGCGGCCGAAGCGCCCCGGGCCGACACGCCCGCAGAGCCTGAAGCCGAGCCGGCCTGAGGCTGCCATGCGCCCGGTCGGTGCCGGGCGCGACGCTCGTCCTTTCCGTGAAGGTCCTCGTGGTCTACACTGGAAGCCTCCCCATATTCTGTGGGTACGTACCCCAACACCATGAATACCTGGCTATCCTTTCTGCAGGGCGGCGTCCTGCAGCTGGGCCCCTGGGCCTTGCTGGCCGTCACCCTGGTCCTGACCCACGTCACCATCGTGGCCGTCACCCTGTACCTGCACCGCAGTCAGGCGCATCGAGGGGTGGACCTGCATCCGGCCGTGGCGCATTTCTTTCGATTCTGGCTGTGGCTGACCACAGGCATGATCACGCGCGAATGGGTTGCCATCCATCGCAAACACCACGCCAAATGCGAACGCGAGGGCGATCCCCATTCGCCGGCCGTCTTTGGCCTGGCTCAGGTGTTTTTCCGGGGCGCGGAACTGTATCGCGACGAGGCCCAAAACCAGGAAACCCTGCGCCGCTTCAGCCACGGGACTCCCGACGATTGGCTGGAACACCACCTGTACCGCCGTCATAATCTGCTGGGTATCGGCCTGATGCTGGTGATCGATCTGGCGCTGTTCGGCGTGATCGGCCTGACCATCTGGGCCGTGCAGATGGCCTGGATCCCGTTCTGGGCCGCCGGTGTGGTCAACGGCCTGGGGCATGCCTGGGGATACCGCAATTTCGCCTGCCCGGACGACAGCACCAATGTGTCGCCCTGGGGGTTTCTGATCGGCGGCGAGGAACTGCACAACAACCACCATGCCTACGGCACCTCGGCGAAGTTCTCGTCGAAATGGTATGAAATCGACCTGGGCTGGGGATACATCCGGGTGCTGCAGGCCCTGGGGCTGGCACAGGTGCGCCGCGTTGCGCCGCGCCTGCAGTGGCAATCCGGGGGGCCGGTAGCCATCGAATCCCTCAGCCAGGACCAGCTGCAAGGCATCATCGTCCACCGTTATGACGTCCTGGCGCGGTATTCCCGCATGGTCAAGACCACCGTGGCGCATGAACTCAAGGCCTTGAAACTGCGCCGCTGCCTGGCCGAACGCCGCCTGCTGCGGCGGTGCCGAAAATGGCTGGTACGCGATCCGCAGGCGCTGGCGCCCGTCGAACAGGCCCAGGTGGCGCGGGCGCTGTCCGTGGCGCCGGCCCTGTCCACCCTGCTGCAGATGCGCCGCGAACTGACGGCCCTGTGGGAATCCTCCAGCGCCAGCAGCGACCAGTTGCTGGCTGATTTGCGGGCCTGGTGCCAGCGGGCGCAGGCCAGCGGCATCGACGGCCTGGAACAATTCGCGTATCGACTACGCTCCTATGCTGCATGATTGAAGGTCTGAACGAACAACAACGCGCCGCCGTCACCCTGCCGGCGCAGCACGCACTTGTCCTGGCGGGAGCGGGCAGCGGCAAGACCCGGGTGCTGACCACGCGCATGGCGTGGCTCATCCAGACTGGTCAGGTCGGCCCTTTCGGCCTGCTGGCCGTCACCTTCACCAACAAGGCCGCCCGTGAAATGCTGTCGCGGCTGTCGGCGCTGCTGCCCATCAACACGCGTGGCATGTGGGTCGGCACGTTCCATGGTCTGTGCAATCGCCTGTTGCGCGCGCATTTCCGCGAAGCCGGCCTGCCGCAGACCTTCCAGATTCTGGACAGCGCCGATCAGCTCTCGGCCATCAAGCGCATGCTGAAGACTCACGGCGTGGATGACGAGCGCTTCCCGCCGCGCGACGTGCAGCGCATGATCAACGGCGCCAAGGAAGACGGCCTGCGTCCCAAGGACCTGGACGTGCGCGATGGTCATGCGCGACGACTGGCGGACCTGTACCAGCGCTACCAGGATCAGTGCGAACGCGAAGGCGTGGTGGATTTTGGCGAGTTGCTGCTGCGGGCCTACGAACTGCTGCAGCGCGAGGCCCCGATCCGCGAGCACTATCAGCGCCGCTTTCAGCACATCCTGGTCGACGAGTTCCAGGACACGAACGTGCTGCAGTATCGCTGGCTGATGCTGCTGGCGGGCAGTCATGCGCCGGTGTTCGCCGTCGGCGACGACGATCAGTCCATCTACGCGTTCCGGGGCGCGAATGTCGGCAATATGGCGGATTTCGAGCAGCGCCATGCGCACGGCAACGTCATCCGCCTGGAACAGAATTACCGGTCTCATGGCCACATCCTGGACGCCGCCAATGCCCTGATTGCGCACAATGCCCATCGCCTGGGGAAAAATCTGTGGACCGAGGCAGGCGAGGGCGAGCCCCTGCGCGTCGTGGAACAGGCCTCCGACCAGATGGAGGCCCAGTGGCTGGTCGACGAGATCCGGGCGCTGCTGCGCGAGGGCCGGCCGGCGCACCAGATCGCCGTGCTGTATCGCAGCAATGCGCAGTCGCGCCCCATCGAGCATGCCCTGTTTTCATCCCGCGTGCCCTATCGCGTGTATGGCGGCCAGCGTTTTTTCGAACGACAGGAAATCAAGCACGTCCTGGCATATCTCCGCCTGATCGACAACCCGCACGACGACACGTCCTGGATGCGGGTGGTGAATTTTCCGACACGCGGCATCGGTGCGCGCACGCTGGAACAGCAGGCCGATGCCGCTGCGCAGTACGGCACCAGCCTGGCGGGCGCCGTGGCCTACGTACCGGGCAAGGGCGGTGCCAGCCTGGCGCGCTTTGCGACTCTGATCCGCGAGATGGCAGAGGCCGCCCAATCCCTGGACCTGCCTGAACTCATCGGCCACGTGGTGCACCACAGCGGCCTGGAGGCCCATTATCAGGCCGACCGCGAAGGCCAGGACCGGCTGGACAACCTGCAGGAACTGGTCAATGCGGCCGCTGCCTTTGTAGCTGAAGCCGGCCTGCAGGGCCTGGTTGCCGGCCGGATTCCGGCATTCGCCGCCGGCGGGACGGTGCCGGAAGCGGCTGGTGCGACAGCGTCGAATGCGATCACGGGCGCGATGCCTGTCGAGAATGCCTTTCCGGCGGACGATTCCGGCTTTGATGCGGGTATTGCGCCGCCCGCCGTCATGTCGCCGCTGGGCGCCTTTCTCAGTCACGCCTCGCTGGAAGCCGGCGACAATCAGGCCCAGGCCGGCGAGGACGCCGTGCAGTTGATGACCATGCACGCGGCCAAGGGCCTGGAATTCGATGTGGTGTTCATCACCGGTCTGGAAGAAGGCCTGTTCCCCCACGAGAATAGCCTGCTGGATGCCGGTGGTCTGGAAGAGGAACGTCGCCTGATGTACGTGGCCATCACCCGGGCGCGCGACCGCCTGACGCTGACCCTGGCGCAAAGCCGCATGCTGCACGGCCAGACGCGCTATGCGCTGCGTTCGCGGTTCCTGGACGAGATCCCCGAACAGGATCTGAAGTGGATCACGCCGCGTCAGCGCGCGGCCATCCCTGAACAACAGCCCGCCTGGCGCGGAGCCTTTCGCCGGGGGATGGGCGGTTGGCAGGGTGAAGGCGGCAGCAGTTTCGCGCCGCGCGGGCCGCGTACCCGCGCCGCCGATGTCACCGTCGGCGACCAGTGTTTCCGCATCGGCGCCGTCGTGCGCCACGGGCGCTTTGGCGAGGGCACCATCGTGTCGCTGAGCGGCACTGGCACCGAGGCCCAGGCCCGCATCGAATTCCATGATGTGGGCACCAAGACCCTGGCCCTGGGCGTGGCGAAGCTGGATATCCTGGACTGAATCAGCGCCCGCGTGCCCAGCGCCGATGCAGGCGCTGGGCGGTGGCATCCAGTGTGAAGCCCAGGGCGCCGATCAGGATGATGACGGCCATCAGTTCGGAATAGGCCAGGCGGTCGCGGGTGTCCAGGATGAAGTAGCCCAGACCGGAACTGACGCCCAGCATCTCGCAGGGCACCAGGATGATCCAGACGATGCCGATGGCCAGGCGCAGCCCGGTCAGCATGTGGCCCAGCGAACCGGGGATCACGATCTTCCACAGGATCTCGGTGCGGGTGGCGCTCAGGCTGCGAGCCAGCATCAGCCAGCGGGCGTCCAGCTGCCGCACGCCGGCGCTGGTGTTCAGAATGATGGGCCAGACGGCGGCGAAGCTGAGCAGGAAATAGATCGGCGCGTCGCCCACGCCGAACAGCATCACGGCAATCGGCATCCAGGACAGCGGCGAGACCATGCGCAGGAACTGGAACGCCCCACTGGTGGCGAATTCCAGCCGCCGGGACAGACCGATGGCCAGGCCCAGGGGGATACCGAACACCAGCGCCCAGAACAGGCCCACCGCCACGCGTCGCAGGCTGACCAGGGTGTGCACGGTCAACTGGTTGTCCGCAATCAGGTGCGCCAGGCTGGGCAGCGCCTGGCCCGGGGCGAACAGGCGCGCCATGGCCAGGTCCTGACCCAACAGGCCGATGCCGGCGGCCCACAGCAGCAACAGCGTCAGCAGACCGCCCAGGCTGAGCAGCAGGCGCTGGCGGGATGACAGGGCGCAAGGGCGGGCATTCATCAGCTGACCTCGAAAGTTTCCGTGCGGGTGTAGCCGCCTTCGATGCCAAAGCTCGCCAGGCCGCCTTGGGCCTCGATGGCCTTCTTCACGTAGCGGTCGTCCACCAGATCGCGGGCGACGTGGGCGGGGTCCAGGTCCTTCAGGAAGGCGTTTTCACCCAGGACGTAGGTCTCCTTCAGCAGCGACACCAGTTTTTCGGTGTAGCTGGGGTAGGGATAGGGGCGGAAATCGATGCGCAGCTCGTTCCAGTCGGCGTGACGGATGGCGCCGCTCTTTTCATAGGCGGCGTCGCGTTCGGCCGAAGGCAGCAGCACCCGAGCCAGGGTGGACGCCTCGTGCGGCGTGTATGCGGCCGGATTGTCGCGGGCCAGGATCTTGACTGTGTCGTCCCGGTGGCCGCGCACCCAGGCCTGGGCCTGGACGATGCCGTTGACGACTTTCTGCGACCATTCCGGGCGTTCCTGCAAGTCGCGTTCGTGCATGGTGACCACGCAGCAGGCATGGTTGCGCCAGACATCGCCGGTAAAGCGCCAGACCTTGCCCACGCCCAGCTCTTCGGCCTTGGCATTGAAGGGTTCGGCCACGATGTAGCCGGAGATCCGCTTGCTGCCCAGGGCGGGCAGCATGTCGCCGGGCGACATGACGACCAGCTTCACTTGTTTTTTTGTCGGTTCACCCTCGTTGATGAATTCCAGGCCGGACTGGCGCAGGATGGCCTGCAGCACGATGTTGTGCACCGAATACCAGAAGGGGATGGCTACCGTCGTGCCGCCCAGATCTTCCAGTGTGTTGACGCTTGGCAGCACGGTCAGGCAGGAGCCTTCCGTATGGTTCCAGGCGACCACCTTGGCGGGGGATTTGCTGCCATAGCGCGACCAGATGGTCATGGGCATCAGCAGGTGGACTACGTTCACCTGGCCACTCAGGAAGGCCTCGACGATCTGCGACCAGCTGCGAAAGCGCCGGGGCTGTTCGACCTTCAACCCCTGTTTTTCAAACAGGCCGTTGTGGTGGGCGATCAGCAGGGGCGTGGCGTCGGTGATCGGCAGATAACCGATGCGCACGGGGGCGTCGGGTTCGGCGGCATGGGCCAGGCGGCCTGCCTGCAGCAGGGGCAGGGCGCCGGCTGCGGTGAACATGGCCGACAGCTTGAGGAACTGGCGGCGACGCGCCAGCGTGGTATCGGCGATGCCGCAGCAGGGGTCAATCAGTTTGAATCGTGTCATTGGGGTCTCGGTAAACGGGCGCTGCGCAGGGTCTGCAGGATCTGGACGCGCAGGCCGGTCAGTTCATCGGCCGTTTCATCGCGCGGATGGGGCTGGCCGACGGACCACTGGCCGATCAGGCGCCCGGGCTGGCCGCCGATCAGGAGAATGCGGTCGGCCAGCAGCAGGGCCTCGTCGATGTCGTGCGTCACCAGGATTGCGGCGGCCTGATGCTGGGAACGGATCTGCAGCAGCAGCGATTGCATTTCGTGGCGGGTGACTTCGTCCAGGGCGCTGAAGGGCTCGTCGAGCAACAGGATCTGCGGAGCGCGGGCCAGGGTGCGGGCCAGGGAAGCCCGTTGCGCCATGCCGCCCGACAATTCGTCGGGGTATCGTGAGCGGGCCGACAGCAACCCGACCTCGCTGATGGCCTGCTGGACGCGTTGCCGGCGGGTAGCGTCGTCCAGTTTCGGTTGATTGCGAAAGTCCAGGCCGAAGGCCACGTTTTCTTCCAGGGTCAACCACGGCAGCAGGCTGGGATCCTGGAACACCATGCCCAGGGCGGGCGAGGGGCCGGTCAGGCGTGCGCTGCCCAGCCGGATTTCGCCAGCCAGGGATGGCTGCAGGCCTGCCAGCACTCGCAGCAGGGATGATTTGCCCACGCCGCTGGGGCCCAGCAGGGCAATGATTTCCCCGGCCTGCAGGTCCAGGGAAAAGTCGCTCAGCACGGGGGCTGCAGCCCGCTGGCCCGCCACCGCGTAACCCAGGGTGATGTCCTGGATGCTGAGCACGCAGGCGGGCGCGTCGGAGGTTCTGCGGATCTGTGAGGAAACGTCTGGATGGATCATGGCTCAAGCCGCCTGGGGCTGTTCCAGCGCGTGGATTTCCTTGCGCAGGTGCTTGAGGGCTGGCGTGACGATGGCCACGAACAGGGCTTCGCGCAGACGGCGCTGGGCCGGGCTGCTCATCAGGTACCCGGCAGCCCCTGCGTGCAGGGCGGCGGACTGGGTAGCCCGCAGGCTCAGCTCGGATCCCAGTGCGCGGGCGCGCAGGACGCTGAGCAGCGGTGCAGCCTGCCCCTGGCGGGCCAGTTCGTGCGTCTGGTTCAGCAGTGTCTGCAGGGCTTGCCGCAGATCGCCCTCCTGATCGTCCAGGTAGCAGTTCACGTGCTGCAGCCGCTGGTTGGTGGCGTGGATGGTGTCCAGGCTGGCCTGGACCAGGCCGGCGCCCATGCCGATCTGCATCAGCAGGAAACCAGGCTTGAAGTCCTGCACGTAAGCATCGAACTGCTCCGGGCCGGAGAGCACGTCCTGGGGCGGCACGAAAACGTCCTTGAGGCGCACGCCGTAGGTGCCGCTGCCCTCCAGGCCGGAGAACGTTGGGCAGGCGCGCAGCGTCAGGCCTTCGGCGCCGGGAGGGATGGCGAACATGACGTAGCCGCCGTCATCCAGGGCAGCCGCCACGATCAGCAGGTGATCGGGTCCCAGGTTGGACACCCAGGGCAGGGCGCCGCTGATGCGGTAGCCGTCGCCTTCCCGGTGGCCGCGCAGATTGATGCGCTCGATGCCGGCCAGGTGCTTGACGGCGTTGGACATGCCGGTGCCAGCCAGCAGGCGGCCGCTGGCGACGGCCTGCAGGTAGCGTTCCTGGACGGCCCGGTTGTGGCTGTGCTGCAGGTACCAGGCGCAGGTGGCCTGGCACCAGACCAGAAACGAGGTCGCCCCGCAAGTGCGCGCGACCTGGGCGATCACGTCGATCTGGGCGGGCAGGTCCCGGCCCAGGCCGCCGGTCTGCGGCGGCAGGGCGGCGCCAAAGCCACCCAGGCGGCCCAGGGCCCGCATGAAATCACCGGGATACAGTCCTCGGTCGATGGCTTCGACCTGGGGGGCGAGGGTATCGCGGATCAGTTGCTCGATCCTGCCGTCCGTATCGGCAGGCAGTGTGCTGTGTGTCATGGTGCGCCCCTGCCGATCAGGCGTAGGCCTGAAGTTCCGGGTTGATGGGGGTGCGGGCCAGATTGTTGGCGTAGTTGCACAGGGTGGCCAGGCTGACGCCCAGCACGACGTCCAGTGCTTGGGCATCGCTGTAGCCGGCGGTGCGCAGGTCGGCCAAGGCCTGGTCATCGACCTGTCCGCGATGTTCCAGGACTTGCAGGGTGAACTGGGCCAGGGCGTTCAGTTTTGGGTCGGACAGCGCCTGGGTGCCGCGCAGGGCGTCGATGAGCTCCTGGGGCAGTTGCAGTTTCTTGGCGGCGATCTTGGTGTGGCCGGCGACGCAGAAGCCGCAGCCGTTATAGGTGGCAGCCGTGATCTGGACGATTTCCCGTTCGGTAGGGGTGAGGCTGTTGCGGCCGTTGATGGCGCCGACGACCTGGTAGGTTTCGAGCGCAGTGGGGGCGTTGGCGAGCACGCCGAGCAGGTTGGGCAGGAAGCCGCTGGCCTTTTCAGCGGATTTCAGGCGTTCTTGGGCTTCGGCGGGGGCGGATGCGACGGACTGGATGGGGAGACGGCTCATGGTGACTGAAATGAACGAGGTTTAGACCTGTTCATTCTATGGAGCCGAGTCCTCATAGCGAACGACTATAAGAATATTAAATTATTCAGATTTGGAATATAGGGGAGCTTAGGGGGAGCTCATCGCCGTGGCGAGGGGGCTCCAGCAGCTCCCGCAGCCCCCTCGCCACGGCGATTGACGTGGTTTGCGACGATGTTGGCTGGGGTTCAGGGGCGGGTGCTTACAGTGCTTCGATTTCTGTCTGGATGTCCAGCCATTCCTCTTCGGCGGACTGCAATGTTTTGCTGAGTTCTCCGTGTTCGGCCAGCAGGGCGGGGCGGTCGTCCTTGTGGGCGTCCGTGTAGAAGGCGGGATCGGCGATCAGGGCGTCCAGTGCAGCCAAGCGGGTCTGGGCACTGGCCATGGTGTCCTCGATTTTTTTCAGGCGGGTTTCCAGGGGTTTGCGCCGAGCGGCGAGTTGCTGGCGGGCCTGGGCTTCTTCGCGGCGCTGGGCTTTGCGGTCTGGGGTTGGCGCGGCGCTCGCGCGCGCGGCCTGGTTTTGCTGAGTCTGGCGCTGTTGCAGCCAGTCGCGATAGTCTTCCAGGTCGCCGTCGAAGGGCTGGATATGACCGTCGGCGACGATCCAGAAGGTGTCGACGGTGGTGCGCAGCAGGTGCCGGTCGTGCGAGACCAGCAGGACGCTGCCGGGGAATTCCGCCAGGGCGCGGGCCAGGGCTTCGCGCGTGTCGACATCCAGGTGGTTGCTGGGTTCGTCCAGCAGCAGCAGGTTGGGTTTGCGCCAGACGATCAGGGCCAGGGCCAGGCGCGCCTTTTCGCCGCCGGAAAAGGGGGCGACAGGCTGGTTGACCATGTCGCCGCCAAAGCCGAAGCGGCCCAGCATGTTGCGCAGTTCCTGTTCGCGGGTGTCGGGGGCGATGCGGGCGAAGTGCTGCAAGGGGCTGGATTCGGGGTCCAGCACGTCCAATTGCTGCTGGGCGAAATAGCCGATTTCCAGGCCCTTCGCGGGTTGGATCTGGCCGGCCAGCGGGTTCAGTTCCCGGGCCAGGGTCTTGACCAGGGTGCTCTTGCCCGCGCCGTTCACGCCCAGGATGCCGATGCGGCTGCCGCCGCGCACCATAAGACTGACGTCCTTCAGGATGGTGCGTGGCGCGCCATCAGCGACGGCGTAGCCCAGGGTGGCGTCTTCCATGCGCAGCAGCACGTCCGGTGTCTGGATGGGGTCGGGCAACTGGATGTCGATGCCGGATTCCACGGCCAGGGGGGCCAGCGTCTGCATGCGAGACAGGGCCTTGACCCGGCTTTGTGCCTGTTTGGCCTTGGAGGCCTTGGCTTTGAAACGGTCGATGAAGGCTTGCAGGTGGGCGGTTTCGCGCGCCTGTTTCTGGCGGGCCAGCTGGTTCTGGCGCAGGCGCTCGGCACGCTGTTCCAGGAAGTCTTCGTAGCCGCCTTTGTAGCGGATCAGCTTGCCGTGCTCGAAATGCAGGATGGTGCGGGCCACCGCGTCCAGGAATTCCGTGTCGTGGGAAATCAGCAGGACTGTGCCAGGATAGCTGCCCAGCCAGCGTTCCAGCCACAGCATGGCATCCAGATCCAGGTGGTTGGTCGGTTCGTCCAGCAGCAGCAGGTCGGAGGGGGCCATCAGCGCGCGGGCCAGGGCGATGCGCATCTGCCAGCCGCCCGAGAAACTGGCCACTGGCCGGGTCCATTCGTCGGGGGCGAAGCCCAGGCCGGCCAGCAGCTGTTCGGCGCGAGAAGGGGCGCTCCAGGCCTCGGCCTCGACCAGCGCGGATTCCAGTTCGGCGATCTGCTGGCCCTGATCCGGGCCCAGGGCCGCCCGCTGCGCCTGCAGGTCGCGCAGGTGGCGGTCGCCGTCGATGACGAATTCGCGAGCGGCGCGATCCGTGTCGTGCAGGATCTGCTCGACGCTGGCCAGGCGCCAGGCGGCAGGGATGTCCAGCGATCCGGCGTCCGGGTCGATCTGGCCCTGCAGCAGAGCGAAGAGCGATGACTTCCCGGCGCCGTTCTTGCCGACGAAGCCTACCCGCTCGCCCGGGTGCACGACGAATTCGGCGTCTTCCAGCAGGACCTTGACGCCGCGCCGCAGGGTCAGGCCGGTGGCGCGGATCACGCTGCCAGCTGCGCGCGGCGCAGCAGCAGGATCTGGTCGCTGGCGGTCTCGGTGCTGAGCCAGATGGGATCCAGGTCCGGGAATGCAGCCTGGAAGTGGGCCTGTTCGTGGCCGATTTCCAGGACCAGCAGGCCGTCGGGCGTCAGGTGGTCGGGGGCCTGGGCCAGGATGCGGCGTACCAGGTCCATGCCGTCCGCGCCGCCCGCCAGGGCCATGCGCGGTTCGTGCCGGTATTCGGGCGGCAGCGCCGTCATCGCCTGGCTGTTGACGTAGGGCGGATTGCAGATGATCAGATCGTAGCGGCGATCGGCCGGGATCTGCGCGTACAGGTCGCTGCGCAGCGCCTGCACGCGGCCTTGCATGTCATGCAGGGCGATGTTGGATTGCGTCACGGCCAGGGCATCGGGCGACAGGTCGACTGCGTCGACCTGGGCGGCATCGAAGGCCAGGGCCGCCAGAATCGCCAGGCAGCCCGATCCGGTGCACAGGTCCAGCACCCGCGTGACTGTGTCGGGGTCCTCGATCCAAGGGCTCAGCTGTTCGGCCAGCAGTTCGGCGATCGGCGATCGCGGCACGATGACGCGCTCGTCGACCAGAAAGCGTTCACCCTGCAGCCAGGCCTCGCCCGTCAGGTAGGCGGCGGGTTTGCGCGAGGTGACGCGTTCATGGATCAGGTCCACGCAGCGCAGGCGTTCGCGTTCCAGCAGGCGGGCGTCCAGAAAGGGTTCCAGCGTGTCCAGCGGCAGGTGCAGGGCGTGCAGCAGCAGGTAGGCGGCTTCGTCCCAGGCATTGTCGCTGCCGTGGCCAAAGACCAGGTTGGCGCCGCGAAAGCGGGTCACGGCCCAGCGCAGCAAGTCGCGCAGGGTCAGCAGTTCGGTGTGGGGAGAGGCCATGGTGGGCGGGTGCGTTCCGATGGAGCAGGGGCCGTGCCGGCGCGGCGCGGATCAGCTGCGTTCCGTATCGGGCAGCAGCGTTTCCAGGACCCTGCGGTAAATGTTCTTCAGGGGGACCAGATTGTCCAGGGGCAGCGATTCGCCCACCTGGTGGATGGTCCGGTTCAGGGGGCCGAACTCGACGACCTGAGGACACAGGCGGGCGATGAAACGGCCATCGGACGTGCCGCCGGTGGTGGAGAGTTCCGCCCGTGCGCCGGTTTCGTCCGAGATGGCCGATTGTAGCGCAGCGCACAGCGGGCCTTGCGGTGTCAGGAAGGGCAAGCCGCTGATCGTCCAGGCGATGGCGTAATCCAGCCTGTGGCGGTCCAGGATGGCGGCGACTCGCGCCTGCAGGCCGTCTGGAGTGCTGGCCGTCGAGAAGCGGAAATTGCAGTCCATGATGGCTTCGCCGGGGATCACGTTGCCGGCGCCCGTGCCGGCGTGCAGGTTCGAGACCTGGAAGGTCGTGGGCGGGAAATAGTCGTTGCCCTCGTCCCACCGGGTGGTGGTCAGTTCCGTCAGCGCAGGCGCCAGCTCGTGGATGGGATTGCGGGCCAGGTGCGGATAGGCGACGTGGCCCTGGATGCCGCGTACCGTGATGCGCGCCGACATCGAGCCGCGCCGGCCGTTCTTGATCGTGTCGCCCAGCTGATCGGTCGAGGTGGGTTCGCCGACGATGCAGTAATCCGGCTTCTCGTCCCGGGATTCCAGTATGCGGCAGACGTGCACCGTGCCGTCGGTGGCCGGGCCTTCCTCGTCCGAGGTCAGCAGCAGGGCGATGGAGCCGGTGTGCTGCGGGTGGGCGGCGATGAATTCCTCGGCAGCCACTACGAAAGCCGCCACCGAGGTCTTCATGTCGGCGGCGCCTCTGCCCACCAGCATGCCCTCTGTTTCAGTCGGTTCGAACGGCGGGCTGGGCCACGCGGATTCCGGACCCGGCGGCACGACGTCGGTGTGGCCGGCGAAGACCAGCAGAGGGGCCGTGGCACCGCGCCGGGCCCATAGATTGCTGACGCCGCCGCTGGGCAGTGATTCGCAGGCGAATCCCAGCGGGCGCAGTCGGCCGGTGATCAGGTCCTGGCAGCCGGCGTCGTCCGGCGTGACCGAGGGGCGGGCGATCAGCGCATGGGTCAGCGCACGGACGTCGGCATCGGCCATGTCAGGCTCGCAGCAGGTCGTTGATACTGGTCTTGGCTCGGGTGCGGGCGTCGACGCGCTTGACGATCACCGCGCAGGCCAGGCTGTGGCTGCCGTCGGCGGCCGGCAAGGACCCCGGCACCACGACGGACCCGGAGGGAACCCGGCCGTAGTGGATCTCGCCCGTGGCTCGGTCGTAGATCCGGGTGCTTTGCGAGATGAACACGCCCATCGCCAGGACGGAGTTTTCCTCGATGATCACGCCCTCGACGATCTCGGACCGGGCGCCGATGAAGCAGTTGTCCTCGATGATGGTCGGGCCGGCCTGCAGGGGTTCCAGCACGCCGCCGATCCCGACGCCGCCCGACAGGTGCACGTGGCGGCCGATCTGGGCGCAGGAACCTACCGTCGCCCAGGTGTCGACCATCGTGCCTTCGCCGACGCGGGCGCCGATGTTCACGTAGGACGGCATCAGAACCACGTCAGGGCCGATGTAGGCGCCGCGTCGCACCGTGGCGGTGGGCACGACCCGAAAGCCCGCCTGCTGGAAGTCTGCAGGGGAGTAGTCCTGGAACTTCAACGGCACCTTGTCGTAATACAGCTGGGGGGATTGGCCCATCACCCGGTTGTCCGACAGCCGGAAGGACAGCAGCACGGCCTTTTTGATCCATTGATGGACCTGCCATTGACCGTCGATCTTTTCCGCGACACGCAAGGACCCGTCATCCAGCCCCGCCAGGGTATGTTCGACGGCCTGGTTCAGGTCGGCGGATGATTGGCCGGGACTCAGGGCCGCCCGGTCTTCCCAGGCGGATTCAATGAGGTTCTGGTGGGCAGTGTGCATGATGGCGGACCGGGTTCGAGAACGTAAAAAAATCGGGCCGATAATTTTATCAGTGTGTCCGCCGCGTGTCGGCCGTCCGTTCAATTACCTGTCAGGCGGGCGTCGAGCGAGAAGGGGGAGTGAGGGTGCGTCATGGCGTCAATATTCGGGTCTGGGCGGCAGTACACTAGCGCATTCTGGGCCGGCTGCATCCTTTCGCCGCCGGCCTGTCGTGGACGCGTGTGGCTCCTGGGGACGCTGGTCCGGATTGCGAGGTTCTTTTCACCATGACATCGGCGACATTCTCGCTATTTTTACTGACTTTTTTCCTGGTGTCGTTGACGCCGGGCATGTGCATGGTGCTGTCGCTCAGCCTGGGGATGACCGTCGGCGTGCGGCGCGCCGCCTGGATGTGGGTTGGCGAGCTGATCGGCGTAGGCACGGTCGCGGTGGCATCCGTGCTGGGCGTGGCCACGGTGCTGCTGCAGTATCCCCCGCTGTTCACGGCCTTCAAATGGGGCGGCGGCGCCTATCTGGTCTGGCTGGGCATCGAGATGTGGCGCTCGAAGGGCTCGCTGGCCATTCCCGACGTGATCGACGGGGCACAGGCACCGCGCCGCCTGCAGCTGGCCATGCAGGGGCTGGTGACAGCCGTCGCCAATCCCAAGGGCTGGGCTTTTTTCATCGCTCTGCTGCCGCCGTTCCTGGATTTCAGCCAGCCGATGGCCCCGCAGCTCAGCCTGTTGCTGGCCATCATCCTGAGCATGGAACTGTGCTGCCTGATCCTGTATGCCACAGGCGGCTCGGTCGCCCGCACCCTGTTGGCCAGCCGGTCCAACGTGCGCTTGATGAACCGCATCGCCGGCACCCTGATCATCGGCGTCGGCATCTGGCTGATGCTGGAATGAACGCCGGGCGGGTGGCCTAGGAACCGGAAGGCTGGTGCAGGTCGCGCAGCGCCTTGCGGATGACTTTGCCCGTAGTCGTCATCGGCAGCGTATCCATGAATTCGATCAGTCGCGGATATTCGTGGGCGGCAACGCGTTGGCGGACGTAATCCTGGATCTCGGCGATCAGGGCATCGCTGGGCAGGTAGTCTTCCTTCAGCACGATGCAGGCCTTGACGATTTCGGTCCGTTCGGGGTCGGGAACCCCGATGACGGCAGCCAGTCGCACGGCCGGATGGCTGATCAGGCAGTCTTCGATCGGGCCTGGGCCGATGCGGTAGCCCGCGCTGGTGATGACGTCGTCACCCCGGCCCTTGAACCACAGGAAGCCGTCCGCGTCGCGCATGCCGCGATCCCCCGTGACCAGGAAATCGCCGATGAAAGCGTCGGCGGTGGCGCGCTGATTGGCCCAGTATTGCAGGAACATGACCGGATCGGGACGGCGCACGGCGATGTGGCCTTCTGTGCCATCGGGCACGATCTGGCCGTGATCGTCGATGATCTGGACGTCATGGCCGGGCACTGGCCGGCCCATGGCCCCCGCGCGCGGCTCGAACAGGGCCGAACATGAGGACACGATCATGTTGCATTCGGTCTGTCCGTAGAATTCGTTGATCGTCACCCCCAGGGTCCTGCGCCCCCAGTCGATCAACTGGGCACCCAGGGTTTCACCGCCGCTGGCTACCGAGACCAGGTGCAGCGTTCCATATTGTTCGGGACGTTCCAGTGCGCGCAGCATCTTGATGGCGGTAGGTGGCAGGAACGTGTGGCTGACCTGGTGCTTGGCCATCAGCCGCCAGGCCTTTTCGGCGTCGAACTTGCCGAACCGGTGCGCCAGGACGGCGACGCCGTGGTGCCATGTGGGCATCAGCACGTCCATCAGGCCGCCGATCCAGGCCCAGTCGGCCGGCGTCCACATCAGGCGGGCTTGATTGGGGAAGAAATTGTGCGAGATCTCCACGCCGGGCAGGTGGCCCAGCAGCACGCGGTGCGCGTGCAGGGCGCCTTTGGGTTTGCCCGTCGTGCCCGAGGTGTAGATGATCACCGCCGGATCGTCGGCCAGGGTGTCGTGCGGCGTCAGGGTCTTGCCCTGCTGGGATTCAATGGCCCGCCAGAACGAGTCCTCGTCCTGCGGGCCGGCGTCGATATTCAGGATGCTGCCCAGTTCCGGCAGCATGTCGCGGATGGAAGAGATCTTGCCCAGGCCTTCGGTGTGTGTGATCAGCGCCCGCGTGCCTGAATTGCTCAGGCGGAATTGCAGGGCCTCGGTGCCGAACAGTGTGAACAGGGGCACTGCGATGGCGCCGAGCTTGTAGACGGCCAGGTGGGACAGGGCGGTTTCCAGCGCCTGGGGCAGCAGGATGCCGACCCGGTCGCCGGGACCGACGCCCCTGGCCCTCAGGGCCAGGGCCAGTTCGTCGGACCAGCGTTTCAACTGGTCGAACGAATAGTGGTCCGGCGGCGCTTCGCCGCGATCCACAATCAGGGCGAGGCGGCCGCTACCGTCGGCCCATCGGTCACAGACGTCCGTGCCGATGTTGTAGTGTGCCGGTATCGACCAGGAAAAATCCTGGCGCGTCTGGGCATAGTCGTCTCGCGCCTGCAGCATGTCGGTCTCCGGTTCAGCCTTTCAACAAAGCGCAGGTCGATGCGGATTCGGGTCCGTAGACCGATTCGGCCGGCAGCGTGCGCACGATGTTGTAGTAGTCCCAGGGCGCCTTGGATTGTTCAGGTTTCTTCACCTGGGCCAGGTACATGTCGTGCATCATCAGGCCGTCCTTGCGCACATAGCCGTTCTTGACGAACATGTCATTGATCTTGTGCGACTTCAGGTAGTGCATGATGGTGTCGCCGTCATCGGTACCGGTGGCCTTGACGGCTTCCAGGTAGTTCTTGGCCACGGAATAGTCGCCCGCCTGCAGGAACGATGGCGCGCGCTTGTGCTGGTCAAAGAACCGCTTGGACCAGGCGCGGGACTCGTCGGACTGGTTCCAGTACCAGGGCGTGGTCAGGTACAGTCCGGCGGTGTTCTCCAGGCCCAGGGCATGGATGTCGTTGATGAACACCAGCAGTCCGGCCAGTTTCATGGTCTTGGTGATGCCGAATTCCTTGGCGGCCTTTGCGGAATTGATGAAGTCCCCGCCCGCATTGGCCAGGCCCAGCACCTGGGCGCCGGAACTCTGGGCCTGCAGCAGGAACGATGAAAAGTCGGACGTGGCGATTGGCGCACGGACGGCACCCAGGACCTTGCCGCCGTCTTTTTTCACGACTGCAGCGGTGTCCTGTTCCAGGGAATGGCCAAAGGCATAATCGGCCGTCAGGAAGAACCAGGTCTTGCCGCCTTCGCGCACCACGGCCGATCCCGTGCCGTTGGCCAGCGCTACCGTGTTGTAGGCGTAGTGAACGGTGTAGGGCGTGCATTTTTCATTGGTCAGCTGGGACGAACCGGGACCGACCGCCAGGAAAGGCTTTTTCTTTTCAGCGGCAACGGCGGCCATCGACAAGGCCGTGGCCGAATTTGTTCCGCCTATCAGCATGTCCATTTTCTGGGTATCGAACCAGTCGCGGGCGCGGGCCGAGGCGATGTCGGCCTTGTTCTGGTGGTCAGCGGTCAGCAGTTCGATTTTTTTCCCGTTGATCTCGCCCCCCATGTCGGCGATGGCCATGCGGATGGCATCGGCCCCCGCCTGCCCGTCGATGTCTGCGTACACGCCGGACATGTCGGCGATGAAGCCGATGCGGATGACATCATCCGACATGCCGGCGGCGTGAGAAGGCAGGCTGGCGCCCAGACCAAAAACGGCCAATGCGGCCGCCAAGGCGGTCTTTTTCATAGGTTTGTCTCCTGGATGTGCTGTTTTTATCCGCTTGCGCGGTGTGGACCACAATACCAGAGGCATGGCGGCGCTGTCGAGGATTCGGGGGACTTGGTGCACAATGCGTACATGGATCGACGGGAACAGAAAGACGCTATGGATACGCCTTTGAACGGGGCCGATCTGGACGATCTGCGCGCCGCTCGCCAGTTGCTGGAGAACCCCGGGCTGGCAGCGCGCATGACCAGTCTGGTCGGCGCGCCTCTCGAGAAAGGCCTGGACATGCTGCCTGTCGGCTGGCAGGGCCGGATCGCAGGCGTGACCCGCAATGCGCTGAGCAAGGCCGCCGATGCGGCCATTTTCACCTTGGGCGATACCCCCGGTGCAGGCAGCGCGGATCGCTGGCATCAGTGGGGGGCGGCGCTGAGCGGCGGCGTGGGCGGCTTTTTCGGCCTGGCCGGCCTGGCCGTAGAACTGCCCGTTTCCACGACCCTGATGATGCGTTCCATCGCAGCCATCGCCCGTAGTCAAGGCGAATCACTGCGGGATGCCAGTACGCGCCGGGCCTGTCTGGAGGTCTTCGCGCTGGGGGGCAAGACCGATACCGACGACGCCGCCGAGAGTGGCTATTACACCGTGCGCGTGGCGTTGGCGCAGGCGGTCGGGCAAGCCGTCGACTACCTGGGCGCCAAGGTTGCGGTCGACAAGGCCTCCACCCCGGCGATGGCGCGCCTGATCGCCGCCGTTGCCGACCGCTTCGGCATCCAGGTCACCGAGAAAGTCGCCGCCCAGGCCGTCCCCGCGCTGGGCGCCGCCGGCGGCGCCCTGGTCAATACGCTGTTCATCAACCACTTCCAGGACATGGCGCGCGGCCACTTCACTGTCCGCCGGCTGGAGCGCAAATATGGCGTGGAGGTCGTGCGCACGGCCTACCTGAGGCTGGGAGATGCGCGCCCCTGAGCGGCCTTCATTGATCGCCCCAACCGCCGCCGATGGCACGGATCAGCTGGACGGCGGCGTGCGCGCGCAGACCGTCCAGCGCCACGACGGCGCGCTTGCGCTGCAGCACGCTGCGGTCCGCGTCGATGACTTCCAGGTAGCTGACGGACCCGGCTTCGTACTGGGCCTTGGACAGCTCGGCCGCGCGTGCGGCGGAAGCCACGGCGGCGTCTTGCACGGTGGTCTGTTCCCCCAGCAGCCGCAGCGCGGACAGGCCGTCCTCGACCTCCCCGAAGGCCTTGAGCACGCTTTGCCGGTACAGGGCCACGTCTTCCTCGTAGCGTGCGCGTGCGCGGTCGACGCCGGACTGGCGCCGTCCGCCGTCGAAGATCGGCAGCGAGAGCGCCGTCCCGACCAGCGGCCCCAGCAGAAAGCTGCGGCTCGACCAGCGCAGTAGGTCGCCCAGTTCGGATGACTCCAGGCCGAAAGTCCCGGTCAGGGAAAGCTGCGGGAACAGGGCCGCCTTGGCCGCGCCGATCCGGGCATTGGCGGCTGCCAGCGCCCGTTCCGCTGCGGCGATGTCGGGGCGCCGCTCAAGCAGGGAAGACGGCAGTCCGGCCGGAATGGCCACAGGGACTCGGACGAGGGCCTGCCTTGGCAGGGAAAAATCGGCGGGCGGCTGGCCGAGCAGCAACGCCAGCCCGTGCTCGGCGGCGGCGCGTTGCCGCTCGACGCCCAGTGCCTCGGCTCTCGCCGCTGCGAGTTCGGAACGGGCCCGTGCCACATCGAGTTCGCTGATATCGCCTTCGCGAAACCGGGTCTCGACCAGTTTCAGGCTCTGGCTGCGCAAGTCGATTGCCCGTTCGTAGAGCATGGCTTCGGCATCCAGTTGCCGGGTCAGGAAATAGGTCTGCGCGACGTCGGCCTGCAGCGCCAGCAGCACCGACCGGTACAGGGATCGGGCGCGTTGAGTGTCGGCGCTGGCGGCATCGGCTTCCGAAGCCACGCGGCCAAAGAGGTCGACTTCGTAGGACAGGCCGGTCTGCGCGCGCCAGAGGGTGTTGGTTCCGCCGGCATCTGCCGCGCCCTGGATGGCCTCCGATGTGCGCTGACGGCTGGCGCCCAGGCCGGCGGTCAGTTCCGGAAACCGATCGGCGCGCGCGCCGCGCTGCATGGCGCGCGCCTGATTCACGCGTGCGGCCGCTGCCTGCAGGTCCTGGTTTGCCCGCATGGCCTGTTCCTGCAAGGCATCCAGCATCGGGTCCTTGAAGATGGCCCACCAGTGCCCGCGTGCCAGATCGTCGGCCGGTTGGGCCTCTTTCCAGCGGTGTTGTTCGGCAGCGCTCAGGCTGGCTTCCTTGAAGGCGCCGGGCACTTCGACTGCGGGTCGTTCATACGTGGGGCCGACGGCGCACCCGGCCAGCAGGACGGCCAGCAGGCTCGGGACAATGACCGAATGGATGCGTGTGATCATGGGTGGGGTTCCGCAGTGGGGTTCGTGACGGGGGCGAGGGCGGTGGCAGGCTGGGGGTGCCTGGCCGGGAAGCGACCGGCCATCGTGCGCAGCAGCACATAGAACACCGGGGTCAGGTACAGGCCGAACACGGTGACGCCCAGCATGCCGAAGAAGACTGCGATGCCCATCGCATGGCGCATCTCTGCGCCCGCACCGGTGGACAGCACCAGCGGCACGATTCCCATGATGAAGGCGATCGACGTCATCAGGATGGGCCGCAGCCGCAGGCGGCTGGCTTCCCGGGCGGCCTGCGCCGCCGACATGCCCTGGGCTTCCAGTTCACGTGCGAATTCGACGATCAGGATGGCGTTCTTGCAGGCCAGGCCGACCAGCACCATGAGCCCTATCTGGGTGAATATGTTGTTGTCACCCTGAGTCAGCCAGACGCCGGTCAGGGCGGCAAGCGCGCTCATGGGCACGATCAGGATGACGGCCAGCGGCAGCGTCAGGCTTTCATAGAGTGCAGCCAATACCAGGAAGACCAGCAGCACGCTGATGGGAAACACCCAGACTCCAGCGTTGCCGGCCAGGATCTTCTGGTAGGTCAGGTCCGTCCATTCGAACTTGATGCCCTTGGGCAGCGTCGCTGCCGCGATGCGTTCGGCGCTGGCCTGGGCCTCGCCGGATGAATAGCCCGGCGCAGGGCCGCTGTTGATGTCGGCGGCCGTATAGCCGTTGTAGCGCACCACCATCTCGGGCCCGTAGGTCGGCGTCAGCGACACCAGGGATCCCAGCGGCACCATGGCGCCGGAAGCGCTGCGCGTCTTCAGAGTCAGGATGTCCTCGGGACTGGAGCGAAACGGCGCGTCGGCCTGGGCCTTGACCTGGTAGACCCGCCCGAAGCGGTTGAAGTCGTTGACGTAGAGCGAGCCCAGGTAGATCTGCATGGTGTCGAACACGTTGGTGATGGGCACCCCCAGCTGCTTGGCCTTGACCCGATCGAGATCCACGTCGAGCTGGGGCACATTGATCTGGTAGCTGGAAAACGCAGGTCCCAATTCCGGCGCCTGCGCGGCCTTGGCGAGGAAGGCCTGGACCGCGTCGTTCAGCCGGTCGTAGCCCAGGCCGGCGGTGTCCTCGATCTGCAGCTTGAATCCGCCCACCGTGCCCAGGCCCATCACCGGCGGCGGGGGAAAGACCGCGATGAAGGCTTCCTTGATGCCAGAAAACTGCTGGCTGAGGGCAGTCGTGATGGCCTGCGCGGATGTCGCTGCGTCGCGGCGCTGGTCGAAGTCGTCCAGCGCCATGAAGACCACGGCCGCGCTGGAACTGTTGGTGAAGCCATTGATCGACAGGCCTGGGAAAGCGATGACGTTCTTCACGCCCGGCTGGGCCATGGCGATGTCGCTCATGCGGCGGACCACGGCGTCCGTGCGCTCCAGAGAGGCGCCGCTGGGCAGTTGCGCGAAGCTGACCAGATACTGTTTGTCCTGGCCTGGGACGAAGCCGCCCGGGACGACGTAGGCTACCGCCGCCGTGAGCGCCAGCAGGATCAGGTAGACACCCAGGGTCGCGCCCTTGCGCCGCACGACTGCGCCCACGCCATGCGCGTAGCGGTCGGATGCCCGCCCGAACAGGCGGTTGAACGCGCGGAAGAAGCCGCCCAGGACGCGGTTCATGCCTCGGGTGAGCGCGTCGGGTTTGGCACCGTGGGGTTTCAGCAGCAGAGCGGCGAGCGCCGGCGACAGCGTCAGCGAATTGAAGGCCGAGATGACCGTCGAGATGGCGATCGTCATGGCGAACTGCTTGAAGAATTGCCCGCTCAGCCCCGTCATGAAGGCGAGCGGCACGAACACGGCAACCAATGTCAGGGCAATGGCGATGATCGGCCCGCTGACTTCGCGCATGGCGCGGTAGGTCGCGTCGCGCGGGCTCAGGCCGGCTTCGATGTTGCGTTCGACGTTCTCGACGACCACGATGGCGTCGTCCACGACGATGCCGATTGCCAGCACCAGGCCAAACAGAGACAGTGCGTTGATGGTGTAGCCGAACGCCAGCATCAGGGAAAATGTGCCGATGATCGAGATCGGCACTGCGAGCAGCGGGATGATGGAGGCGCGCCAGGTCTGCAGGAAGACGATGACGACCAGCACCACCAGGGCGATGGCCTCGAGCAGCGTCGACACCACCGCCTCGATGCTGGATCGCACGAACTGGGTGGGGTCATAGACGATGCGGCTTTCCAGCGAGGCCGGGAAGTCGGCCGACAGCGTCTTCATGGTGTCGCGCACGGCGTCGGAAATTGCCAGGGCATTGGCGCCCGGAGCCGCCATGATGGCCATGCCGACCGCCGGCTTGTTGTCCAGCAGGGACCGCAGCGCGTATTCCGACGCCGCGAGTTCGATGCGCGCCACGTCGCGCAGCCGGATGACGCCGCCGTCCGGCGAGGATTTCAGGACGATGTCGCCAAATTCCTCTTCGGTCTTCAGGCGGCCTTGCGCGTTGACCGAGAATTGCATGGCGACGTCCGGGCTGCTGGGAGAGGCGCCGATGACGCCGGCAGCCACCTGCACGTTCTGTTCCCGGATGGCGGCGACGACGTCGCTGGCCGTCAGCCCGCGCTCGGCGATCTTTCCCGGGTTCAGCCAGACGCGCATCGCATAGTTGCCGGCACCCCAGACCTGCACCTCGCCCACGCCGGGAATGCGCGCCAGCCTGTCCTTGACGTTCAGGACGGCGTAGTTGCGCAAGTAGGTCAGGTCGTAACGCTGATCAGGCGAAATCAGGTGCACGACCATCGTCAGGGCAGGCGTGGCCTTGATCGTCGTGACCCCCAGGCGCTGCACATCCTCGGGCAGGCGAGGCAGGGCCTGCGCGACCCGGTTCTGCACGAGCTGCTGGGCCTTGTCGGGGTCCATGCCCAGGTGGAAGTTGATCGTCACCGCCAGGTTGCCGTCGCTGTTGGCTTGCGACTGCATGTACAGCATGTTCTCGACCCCGTTGATGGCCTCTTCCAGTGGCGCGGCCACCGTTTCGGCGATCACCTTCGGGTTGGCGCCCGGGAACTGGGCGCGCACGACGACAGACGGCGGCACGACTTCCGGGTATTCGGAAATCGGCAGGCGGAACACCGCGAGCAGGCCGGCCAGCAGGATCAGCACGGAGAGGACTGCCGCGAAGATCGGCCGGTCGATGAAGAATCTGGAAATGTTCATGGGAGGCTGCTCAGGATTGCTGCTTTCGGTCCGGCTCCGAGCCGGAAGGCGTGTCGGTGTCGCGTGTCGCAAGCGCGCCGTCGTTGGCCTGGACGGGCGTCGGAGCCACGGTGTCTCCCGGCCGGAGGCGCTGCATGCCGTTCACGACGACTCGGTCGCCGGCCTTCAGGCCGGTCTGGACGATGCGCCAGCCCTCGCGCCCGGAGCCCAGGGTCACTTCCCGGTAGGCCGCCTTGTTGGCGGCGTCCACGACCATCACGAAGCGCTTGGCCTGGTCGGTGCCGATTGCCTTTTCCTGCAGCAGCACTGCGTCGTGGGCGGCGCCCGATCCCAGCCTGACCTTGGCGTACAGGCCGGGCCGCAGCCGGCCGTCCGGGTTGTCGAACAGCGCCCGAACCCGGATCGTGCCGGTCTGCGGGTCCAGGCTGTTGTCCAGGAACGCCAGCTTGCCCCGGCGCGGGTATCCCTGTTCGTTGGCCAGGCCCATGGACACGGGGATGGATGCCGGAGCCCCTGCCGAGGCGGCGCTGTTCATCTGCAGGAAGGCCTGCTCGTCCATCTCGAATGAGGCATAGAGCTGCGAGACCGAGACCATGGTGGTCAGTGGCCGCGCGCCGCCGACGCTGACCACGTTGCCTGCGGTTGCATCGGCTTTCGAGACGCGACCGCTGATAGGTGCGACGATGCGGGTGTGTTCCAGATCCAGACGTGCAGACTGCAGCGCGGCCTGGGCGGCCTGCACGCGGGCGGATGCCTCGCGAGCCGCATTGCGCTTCTCCTCGAAATCCCGCCGGGCGATGGCGTTGCCGGCGAGCAGGCGCCGGGCCCGGGCCAGATCTGCGTCGGTATAGGCGACTCGCGCCGTGGCGGCTGCCAACTGTGCCTGGGCCTCGTCGACCGCTGCCTGATACGGACGCGGGTCGATAGTGAAGAGCGGATCGCCTTGCCGGACCAGCGCGCCGTCCTTGAAGTGAACCTGCGTCAGCGTACCGGAGACCAGTGGCCGGATCTCGACCCGGTCCACGGCCTCGAGTCGCCCGGAGTATTCATGCCAGTCCGTGATCGCCTGGTATCGGATCGTGGCGACGTCCACCGGGATGGCGGGGGCGGAGGGCGAGGCGCCTGCGTTGGTGAGTCCGCCTGCGCTTTCGCGCATGAGCAGGAAGCCGCCAGCCAGCAGCAGCCCGGCGAGCGCGATGGCGGCGTGTCGTGCATGGAAAGAAAACATGAGGGGTTCCTTTTGAACAGTGCGCTATTATTCGTTATTCGCGAATCTGGATAAATACGCAATTTTCATAATCACTGTTCACTAGAAACAAACAATGGCGCGTCGCCACCGCCCTGCGCCTGGAGTACGGATATGGATCATCTACAAGCCATGCGAGTCTTCACCCGAGTCGTGGACGCCAACAGCTTCACCCTGGCCGCCGGCAGCCTGGACATGCCCCGAGCCACGGTGAGCACGATCATTCGGAAACTGGAACGGCACCTGGGCGCGAGGCTGTTGAACCGCAGCACCCGTCGCCTGAGCCTGACCCCGGACGGCGCCTCGTACTACGAACGCTGCGCCGCCATCCTGGCCGATGTCGAGGATGCGGAATCAGTGTTCCGCGATCGCGCCCGAGGGCCGCGCGGCCGATTGCGCATCGATGCGCCGCCCTCGTTGGGTCGGCTGGTCCTGATCCCCAAACTGTGCGACTTCCATCATCAGTATCCCGACATCGAACTGGTCGTCGGCCTGAGCGACCGGCAGGTCGATATGGTGCAGGATGCCGTCGATTGCGCGCTGCGGATCGGGGAACTGCAAGATTCCTCGTTGATCGCCAAGCGCGTCGGTGTCTTCAATGCCGTGACCTGCGCGGCGCCGTCCTACATCGAACGGCATGGGGCCCCGCAGGCCATCGAGGACCTGGGGCGCCATCGGGCGGTCAACTATTTCGTGACGCGCACCGGGCGCAATCTGGACCTGAGCTTCAAGGTCGGGGACGGGGTCGTGAACGTCCCCATGCAGGGCCCGCTGTCCGTGAACGATGCAGAGGCCTATGTCAGCGCCGGACTGGCTGGGTTTGGCCTGATCCAGCCCGCGCGCTACATGGTCGCGCCGTATCTGGATTCGGGCGAGCTGATCGAGGTTCTGGGCGAATGGTCGCCGCCGCCGATGCCGATTTCAGTGGTCTACCAGCAAAGCCGTCACCTGTCATCGAAGGTCCACGTGTTCGTGGATTGGATCACCGAAGTCTTCCAGGGCTGTGTGCTGATGAAGAAGTGCTTGGAGAAATGCCCGGGCGATTACCTGCTGGACCAGGGGTGCCAGTTTGCGGCGGATCGGACGGTGCCCCATGGGCTGCAGGAAATGATCGAGCGCGGCAATCTGCTGGAAAGCGCGTTCTAGGGGCCGGGAGACGACCGATCGGGCGGAGTATGATGGGAGACGTGGTGCGAACGGAGAGACTTGAACTCTCACGCCTTGCGGCGCCAGAACCTAAATCTGGTGCGTCTACCAATTCCGCCACGTTCGCTAGGTTAGCCGGGTATTATAGCTTGAAACCCCTGGCGCCTCGGCGTGCCTACGCGGGGTCCGACTTTCCGCTAAAATAGCCCGTTTACTGTCCATTACTATCAATAGGTTCCGAATGCAGCCCGTGGTTGAAAAACTGTCCGGCCTGGAGCGCCGTGTCGATCTGAGCGTTTCTGTCGCCGACGTGGAAAAAGAAGTCCAGGCACAACTCAAACGCGTCGCCCGCACGGCCAAGGTCCATGGGTTTCGCCCCGGCAAGGCCCCGCTGGCCGTGATCGAACGCAGCCATGGCCCCTCGGTGCGCTATGACGTGATCAATTCCGAGATCGGCAAGTCGCTGGACAAGGTCATCGCCGATGCCAATCTGCGCATCGCCGGTTCCCCCAGCCTGGAACCCAAGATCGAAGGCGCCGAAGAAGGCGTGATGGAATTTTCCGCCACGTTCGAGGTCTATCCGGACGTCGAACTGCCTGATCTGTCCGGCCTGAAGATCACCCGCAGCGCCGTGCAGGTGGGCGATGCCGAAGTGCAAAAGACCATCGACATCCTGCGTCGCCAGCGCACCGTCTTCAAGGCCGCCGCTGATCGCGCTGCCCAGGACGGCGATCGCGTCACCCTGGATTTCGCTGGCACGATCGATGGCGTGGCCTTTGACGGCGGCAGCGCCCAGGACTTCCCCTTCGTGCTGGGACAGGGCCGCATGCTGCCCGAATTCGAAGCAGCCGCCACCGGCCTGAAGGCTGGTGAAACAAAGACCTTCCCGCTGGATTTCCCGGAAGACTACGGCAGTGCCACCGTGGCGGGCAAAAAAGCTGAATTCACCATCACCGTGAAAGAAGTCGCCGAGCCCGAACTGCCCGAAGTCGACACCGACTTCGCGAAGTCGCTGGGCCAGGCCGAAGGCAACGTCGAAGCCCTGCTGGCCGAAGTGCGCGGCAACGTCGAACGCGAGGCTCAGGCCCGCGCCAAAAGTCGCACCAAAGCCAGCGTCATGGATGCCCTGGCCGCCGCCTGCACTTTCGACCTGCCCAAGGCCCTGGTCGACAACGAGGTCGCCAGCCGCACTGCCGCTGCCCGTGAAGAACTCAAACAGCGCGGTCTGCCCAACGCGGATTCCATCCCCATTCCGGAAGACACCTTCCGTCCGGAGGCCGAGCGCCGCGTGCGTCTGGGCCTGCTGGTGGGCGAACTGATCAAGGCCGCTGACCTGAAGGCAAAGCCCGAACAGGTTCGCGCCCGCATCGAAGACTTCGCAAAGAGCTACGAGCAGCCCGCCCAGGTTGTGGCTTATTATCTGTCCGATCGTCAGCGCCGCGCCGAAATCGAATCGCTGGTGCTGGAAGACAACGTCGTCGATCACGTGCTGGCCGCAGCCCAGGTGACCGATGAGACCGTGGATTTTGATACCTTGATGGGAACGCGTTGATGTCCAGGTTCACCGATTTCTATGCATCGATGTATGGGGGTGAATCCGTCACCCCCACCGCTCTGGGTTACGTGCCCATCGTGATCGAGCAGTCCGGTCGGGGTGAGCGATCCTACGACATCTATTCGCGCCTGCTGCGCGAACGGGTGATCTTCTTCGTGGGGCAGGTCAACGACCAGTCGGCCAACCTGGTCGTCGCTCAGCTGCTGTTCCTGGAATCGGAGAACCCTGACAAAGACATTTCCCTGTACATCAACTCGCCGGGCGGGTCGGTGTACGCGGGCATGGCCATCTACGACACCATGCAGTTCGTCAAGCCGGCCGTCTCCACCCTGTGCACGGGCCTGGCGGCCAGCATGGGGGCGTTCCTGCTGGCAGCCGGCGAAAAGGGCAAGCGCTATGCCTTGCCCAATTCCCGCATCATGATCCACCAGCCTTCGGGCGGGGCCCAGGGACAGGCGTCCGATATCCAGATCCAGGCTAAGGAAATCCTCAGCCTGCGCGAGCGCCTGAACGGCATTCTGGCGGACCGCACCGGGCAGGACATCGAACGTATCGGTATCGATACCGAGCGCGACAACTTCATGTCCGCCGATGACGCCCAGGCCTATGGCCTGATCGACAAGGTCCTGGTTTCGCGCACAGACGAGACCAAATAAGTACGGGTTTGCCATGACCGATAAAAAAGGATCCAGCGAGGACAAAGCCTTGCATTGTTCCTTCTGCAACAAAAGCCAGAGCGAAGTCCATAAACTGATCGCAGGCCCTTCCGTGTTCATCTGCGATGAATGCATCAGCCTGTGCAACGACATCATTCGCGACGAAAAGCAGGAAGCCGCCCGCGACGCGGTACGCAATGAACTGCCCACCCCCCAGGAAATCAAGACCTTCCTGGACGGCTATGTCATCGGTCAGGAAACGCCCAAACGCAATCTGGCCGTGGCGGTGTACAACCACTACAAGCGCATCCGCTATGCCGATGCCAAAAGCGGCGACGTCGAACTCTCAAAGAGCAACATCCTGCTGATCGGCCCGACCGGTTCGGGCAAGACCTTGCTGGCACAGACGCTGGCCCGCATGCTGGACGTGCCTTTCGTCATGGCCGATGCGACCACGCTGACCGAAGCCGGCTACGTCGGCGAGGACGTCGAGAACATCATCCAGAAGTTGCTGCAGAACTGCAACTACGAGGTCGAGAAAGCCCAGCGGGCCATCGTCTACATCGATGAAATCGACAAGATCTCGCGCAAATCCGATAACCCCTCCATCACCCGCGACGTGTCGGGCGAGGGCGTGCAGCAGGCCTTGCTGAAACTCATCGAAGGCACGGTGGCATCCGTCCCCCCCCAGGGCGGGCGCAAGCATCCCAACCAGGACTTCGTCCAGGTGGATACCACCAACATCCTGTTCATCGTGGGCGGGGCCTTCGACGGTCTGGAAAAGATCATCCGTGATCGCAGCGAACGGTCCGGCATCGGTTTTTCCGCTACGGTACGGGCGCGTTCCGAGCGCGGCGTGGGTGAACTGTTCGCCGAAGTCGAACCCGAAGACCTGATCAAGTTCGGCCTGATTCCCGAACTGGTCGGCCGTCTGCCGGTGGTCGCCACCCTGGAAGAACTGAAGGAAGACACCCTGGTGCGGATCCTGACCGAACCGCGCAATGCCGTCGTCAAGCAGTTCCAGAAGCTGCTCGAAATGGAAGACGTGGAACTCGATGTCACACCCGAGGCCCTGACCGCCATCGCAAAACGCGCCATCAAACGCCGCACCGGCGCGCGCGGGCTGCGTTCCATCATGGAACAATCCCTGCTGGCGACCATGTTCGAACTGCCCACCCGCCAGGAGATCAACCGTGTCGTGCTGGATGCGGACGCTGTCGAGGGCCAGGGCGAGCCCCAGCTCATCGAGGGGCCCCGGGGGCCGCATCACGCGGAAGACGAAAAACCCCTGCGCACGGCCGCCGCTTGATCATTGCTTCAGGCGAGCTGCTTCTGCCTTTATACTGAACCCAGGCATCCGGGCCTTGAAAGGCCCGCACCTGGCTCCATATGGGTAGGCAGGCAACACACAAAAAAGGAAGCCTGCGCTTCCTTTTTTATTGGAATCAACCGTTTTAGGAAGCAACCATGTCTGCTAGTCAGATTCTGACCCAGGAACCTGCGGATCTGCCGCTGCTGCCGCTGCGCGACGTCGTGGTCTTTCCGCATATGGTCATCCCGCTGTTCGTGGGGCGCCCGCGCTCGATCAAGGCGCTGGAACTCGCCATGGAAGGCGGCAACAACATCATGCTGGTTGCCCAGAAATCCGCCGGCAAGGACGACCCCACGCCCGACGATCTGTACGAAATCGGCTGCGCGGCCAGCATCCTGCAGATGCTCAAACTGCCCGACGGAACGGTAAAAGTGCTGGTCGAAGGCCAGCAGCGGGCGCGCATCCATGCAGTGTCGGACGCCGAGACGCATTTCACGGCCCGTGTCACGGGCATCGCCGAAGACGCCTCCGATCAGGCCGAGGCCGAGGCCCTGCGCCGCGCGGTGCTGGCTCAGTTCGAACAGTACGTCAAACTGAACAAGAAAATCCCTCAGGAAATCCTGACTTCGCTGACCGGCATCGAGGATGCCGGCCGCCTGGCGGATACCATCGCCGCGCATCTGCCGCTGAAGATCGAACAGAAACAGTCCCTGCTCGATATGGAAGGCGCCGTGCAGCGCCTGGAAGCCCTGCTGGCGCAGCTGGAATCCGAGATCGACATCCTGCAGGTCGAAAAACGCATTCGTGGCCGCGTCAAAAAGCAGATGGAGAAAAGCCAGCGCGACTACTACCTGAACGAGCAGGTCAAGGCCATCCAGAAGGAACTGGGCGAGGGCGAGGAAGGCGCCGACATCGAGGAACTGGAACGCAAGATCGCGGCCGCCCGCATGTCCAAGGAAGCTCGCAAGAAGGCCGATGGCGAACTCAAGAAGCTGAAGCTGATGTCACCCATGTCGGCCGAGGCCACCGTGGTGCGCAACTACATCGATACCCTGATCGGTCTGCCCTGGCACAAGAAAAGCCGGGTCAACAACGCCTTGCAGGACGCTGAAGAAGTCCTGGATGCCGATCACTACGGCCTGGAAAAGGTCAAGGAACGCATCGTCGAGTACCTGGCCGTGCAGCAGCGCGTCGAAAAGCTCAAGGCACCCATCCTGTGCCTGGTGGGCCCCCCCGGCGTAGGCAAGACATCCCTGGGGCAGTCCGTGGCACGCGCGACCAACCGCAAGTTCGTGCGCATGGCCCTGGGCGGCGTGCGTGACGAGGCCGAGATCCGCGGGCACCGTCGGACCTACATTGGTTCCATGCCGGGCAAGATCCTGCAGAACATGGCCAAGGTCGGCGTGCGCAATCCGTTGTTCCTGCTCGACGAGATCGACAAGATGGGTGCGGATTTCCGTGGGGATCCCTCCTCGGCGTTGCTCGAGGTCCTGGACCCGGAACAGAACCACACGTTCCAGGACCACTACATCGAGGTCGATTTCGATCTGTCCGACGTGATGTTCGTGGCCACCAGCAATACGCTGAACATTCCGCCGGCCCTGCTGGACCGGATGGAAGTCATCCGCCTGTCGGGCTATACGGAAGATGAAAAGGTCCACATCGCTTTTGACCATCTGCTGCCCAAGCTCATGAAGAACAACGGCGTGCAGGACGGTGAACTGACGGTGACGGAAGCTGCGATCCGCGACATCGTGCGTTACTACACGCGCGAGGCCGGCGTACGGGCGCTGGAACGGGAAATCTCCAAGATCTGTCGCAAGGCCGTCAAGCGCCTGTTGTCGGCCAACCCGATCGGCAAGGGCCGCAAGGTCGAGAAGGTCCAGGAATCCCTGACCATCGATTCCCACAACCTGAACGATTACCTGGGCGTGCGTCGCTTCAGCTTCGGCGTGGCCGAAAAGGAAGACCGCATCGGGCAGGTGACCGGCCTGGCCTGGACGGAAGTTGGCGGCGAACTGCTGACCATCGAAGTGGCCGACATGCCCGGCAAGGGCGTGGTCACGCGCACCGGTTCACTGGGCGACGTGATGAAGGAATCCGTCGAGGCTGCCCGCACGGTGGTGCGCGCCCGCGCCCGCCATTGGGGCATTGCCGATCAGGTCTTTGAAAAACACGACCTGCACGTGCATTTCCCGGAAGGCGCGACACCCAAGGACGGGCCGTCGGCCGGTATCGCCATCACCACGGCCATGGTGTCGGCCCTGACGGGCATTCCTGTGCGGGCGGATGTCGCCATGACGGGGGAAATCACGCTGCGTGGCGAGGTCCTGGAAATCGGTGGCCTGAAGGAAAAGCTGCTGGCGGCCCATCGGGGCGGCATCAAAACGGTGATGATCCCGGAAGAAAACGTCAAGGACCTGGTGGAAATCCCCGATAACGTCAAAAACCACCTGGAGATCATCCCGGTGCGCTGGATTGACCGGGTGCTGGAAGTCGCTTTGCAGCATATGCCCACGCCGCTCTCGGACGAGGAAGTCGCCCGCCTGGCGGCCGAGGCGGTGGCTGCCGCCAAGCCAGTCGAATCCGGCAGCGGCGGGGTGATGAAGCACTGATCCTCGCGTCATCGTCGACGTTGTAGAAACCGGGCCTCGCTTCTTTCGGAGCGAGGCCCGTTTTTTGTTTCACGATGACTCCGGTACCGTATCTGCCGCGAGGCTGATACGACTCCATTCATGGGCCGTCAGCAGGATTCAAGAGGCTTCTGCTTGTGATATCGGCGGGGAAAAATGCCTCGATGGCAATCTCGGACAGCAGAACGTCGCGCGGCGCAAGGCCGCCCGGATGCAGGCTGAGCCGCAGCACGTTCACCGGTGCTGTCAGCAACGCCTGGTCCTCCACGTCTGCGAGAAACGGGGTGAGCGCGTCGTTGGCCATGATGAGATTCCAGTGTCGATCGACGGCGAGCGCCGGGAACGGCTCGTGACCTTTGAGGATCATCTCTATCGCATCGCGCGCATTGGCCATGGCGGGGTCGGCTGGCGCCAGACGCGGAGGTAGTCGCCGGTTTGCAGTTCCGCTGTCGTCGTCATCCTGGTTTTCTCCAGGTCTGTCGCAAAGCCGGCTATATCGACCTGGAATCTCGCCTTGTGCGCGAAATAGATGCCATAGCCTGTGGTTCAGTTTAGAACATTCTGTGGAGCGAATGTCCTGCGTTCAATTACCTCCCAGGTAATCGACGCCAGCGCGCGGATGACCAAGAATAGTTGCACCGCATCACCCTTGATCAAAGCTCACGAGGAGTTTGCCATGTCTACCGCCCGTATTCGCCTTCAACCACTACTGGCCTTCGACGCCGCGACCTGCATGGCGATGGGGGCGCTGCTGCTAGCGGCCTCCGAAACGATTGCCGCGCTCACATATCTGCCAGCCTCGCTGCTGTTCTGGGCCGGCGCTGTGTTGCTGCCTATCGCTGTTTTCATAGGGGGCTTGTCGCGTGTTCAGCCGCCGCCACGTTGGGCGGTCATGGTGGTCATCGTGGGCAACATCGCTTGGGGGTTGGCCAGTATCGTGTTGCCCACCTTGGGTCTGGTCCAGCCCAACGCGCTGGGCTGGATCTTTATGCTGGGCCAGGCCGCAGTCGTCTTGCTACTCGCGATGCTGGAATACGGCACGCCAGCCACCGCTGTGGCTACTCGTTGAACCGGAGGAATCTCCCATGACCGCTGGCGCCGTCAGGCAGGGGATCAATGCAGCGCGGTCGTGCGGATCAGGCCGACGGCGATGCCCTCGATGGCGAAGTCGTCGCCTGGGCCGATGTCGATGGGCTGGAAGTCGGGGTTTTCGGGCAGCAGGCGGATGCGGCGGCCCTGGTGGTCCAGGCGCTTGACGGTCACGTCGTCGCCCAGGCGGGCGACCACGATCTGACCGTGGCGGGCCTGGGGCGTACTGCGCACCGCCAGCAGGTCGCCGTCCAGGATGCCGGCGTCGCGCATGCTGCTGCCGCGCACGCGCAGCAGGTAATCGGGGGCAGCCTCGAACAGGTGGGGGGCCAGGGGGATTTCGCGTTCGACATGTTCGGCCGCCAGGACGGGGCTGCCGGCGGCGACGCGGCCCACCAGCGGCACCAGGCGGCTGTCGGCGGGTTCGATCCAGGTCGGACCGCCGGGCGGCGCCTGAAGCGTGGGTGCGGCCAACCCGGATGCTGCCGGGGCCTGTGCTACGGACGACACAGCCGACGCTGGGGATTGCGCCAGGGCGGTGAGTTGGATGCCGCGCGAGGTGCCGGCAGCCAGTTGGATATAGCCCTTGCGTTCCAGGGCGCGCAGATGGTCTTCTGCCGCGTTGGCGGACCGGAAACCCAGTGCCCGGGCGATTTCAGCCCGAGTGGGCGGGCGCCCCGTCTGTGTGATGGCCTGGACGATCAGATCCAGGATCTGGGACTGACGGGCAGTAAGCTTCAGGGACATGGCGCGCTACTGGATGAAAACACAGCCTGTATTTTGTCGGAATCCCCTGGATAAGGCAAGCGGCTCGGTTCGCCAGGCATGGGGCAGTCCGCCAGGACTGCCCCATGCCTGGGCTCATCCACCTCACCGCTTGCAAGCGGTTCGGATTCGTCAGGCACATAACAGTCCGCAGGGGACTGTTATGTGTCCTGTCTCATCCCTTCAGCACGTGGGCGATGGCGCGGGCCACGTAATCGACGTTGGCGCTGTTCAGGGCTGCCACGCAGATGCGACCGCTGCCCACTGCATAGATGCCGAAGTCTTCGCGCAGGCGTTCGACCTGGGGTTTGGTCAGCCCGGAATAGGAGAACATGCCGCGCTGCGCCTTGACGAAACTGAAGTCCTGGTCGACGCCGTTGGCTTGGATCTGTTCGACCAGCTGATGGCGCATGGTGCGGATGCGGTCGCGCATTCCGGCCAGTTCCTCGGACCACAGGGAAAACAGTTCGGGCGTGTTCAACACCGTGGACACCAGGGCGCCGCCGTGGGTGGGTGGGTTGGAATAGTTGGTGCGGATGACGCGTTTCAGCTGGCTGAGCACCCGGGCGCTTTCATCGTCGCCGCTGGTGACCAGGGTCAGCGCGCCCACGCGTTCGCCATACAGCGAAAACGATTTCGAGAACGAGGAACTGATGAACATCGTCATGCCCAGGTCGGCGAACAGGCGTACGACGGCAGAGTCTTCTTCCAGACCGGCGCCGAAGCCCTGGTAGGCGATGTCCAGGAACGGCACCAGCTGGCCGGCCTGCAGGGCCTGGGCGATGTCGCGCCATTGTTCGGCGGTGGGGTCGACGCCCGTAGGGTTGTGGCAGCAGGCGTGCAGCACGACGATGGTGCCGGCGGGCAGCGCCTTCAGGGAGGCCAGCATGCCGTCGAAGTTCAGGCCGTGAGTTGTGGCGTCATAGTAATCGTAGCTGACGACGGGAAAGCCGGCAGCTGAGAATAGGGCCTCGTGGTTGGCCCAGCTGGGGTTGCTGATGGCGACCTGCGCATTGGGCAGGATGCGTTTCAGGAAGTCGGCGCCGACCTTCAGGGCACCGGTGCCGCCCAGGGTCTGGACGGTGACGGAACGGTGGGAAGCCAGCAGCGGCGATTTCGCGCCCAGCAGCAGGGCGGCGGCACCCTGGTTGTAGCCGGGGATGCCGTCGATGGGCAGGTAGTTGCGCGGCGCAGCCTGTTCGAACAGCGTGGCTTCAGCCTTGCGCACTGCTTTCAGCAGCGGAATGTGGCCCGCGTCGTCGGTATAGACACCCACGCCCAGGTTGACCTTGGTGGACCGGGTGTCGGTTTTGAATTGTTCGTTCAGCCCCAGAATGGGGTCGCGAGGGGCGAGTTCGACGGAAGCGAAGATAGAGGACATGGGGTACCGTTGAGACAGAAGAAAATGGTGTCTTGGTCGCAGAGGCCAACGATGGGATAATAAGGGGTTTACCCGAATAGTGTCCAGACGAACCATGGATGACAGCCAAAATCACGGCCAAATTTCCCCGGGCTTTGTGCATTTTCCGGACAGTCCGTTTCAGCTGTATCAGCCTTATCCGCCGGCGGGCGATCAGCCCAGGGCCATTGCCGCCTTGGAAACCGGGGTGCGCGACGGCCTGATGTGCCAGACCCTGCTGGGAGTGACGGGATCGGGCAAGACCTACACCATGGCCAACCTGATCGCCCGCACCGGGCGGCCGGCCATCGTGCTGGCGCCCAACAAGACGCTGGCCGCCCAGCTGTACGCCGAGATGCGTGAATTCTTTCCCCGCAATGCGGTGGAATATTTCGTGTCCTACTACGATTACTACCAGCCCGAGGCCTACGTGCCTTCGCGCGATCTGTTCATCGAAAAGGACTCGTCCATCAACGAGCACATCGAACAGATGCGCCTGTCGGCCACCAAAAGCCTGCTGGAACGCTCCGACACCATCATCGTGGGCACGGTCTCGTGCATCTACGGGATCGGCAACCCGGCGGATTATCATGCCATGGTGCTGACCTTGCGCACGGGTGATCACGTCGGCCGCCAGGAAATCCTGGCCCGGCTGGTGTCCATGCAGTACGAACGCAATGACATGGATTTCGCCCGGGGCACGTTTCGCGCCCGGGGCGAGATCATCGACGTATTCCCGGCCGAGCACGCGGAACAGGCCCTGCGCATCACCTTGTTCGATGACGAGATCGAGTCCCTGGACCTGTTCGACCCCCTGACGGGAAAACTGGTGCAGAACCTGCTGCGCTTCACGATCTTTCCCAGTTCGCATTACGTGACGCCGCGCGAAACCGTGCTGCGCGCGATTGAAACCATCAAGGAAGAACTGCGTGACCGCCTGGCGGAACTGACCGCCGACGGCCGCCTGGTCGAGGCCCAGCGCCTGGAACAGCGCACGCGTTTCGATCTGGAAATGCTGCAGGAACTGGGGTTCTGCAAGGGCATCGAGAACTATTCCCGCCACCTGTCGGGGGCGGCTCCGGGTGAACCGCCACCCACCCTGATCGATTATCTGCCGGCCCGCGCACTGATGTTCATCGACGAGAGCCACGTCACCATCGGCCAGCTGGGCGGCATGTACCGGGGCGACCGTTCCCGCAAGGAAACCCTGGTGCAGTTCGGGTTTCGCTTGCCCTCCGCGCTGGATAACCGGCCTTTGCGGCTGGAGGAATTCGAGGCCCGCATGCCGCAGTGCGTGTTCGTGTCAGCCACGCCCGGGCCCTACGAGGCCGACCATGCCGACGAGATCGTCGAGCAGGTGGTGCGCCCGACCGGCCTGGTAGACCCGGAAGTCGAACTGCGCCCGGCCGCCACGCAGGTCGATGACCTGTTGGGCGAGGCCAAGCTGCGCATCGCGGAGCACGAACGTGTGCTGGTGACGACGCTGACCAAGCGCATGGCCGAAGACCTGACCGAATACCTGCAGGAAAACGGCCTGAAGGTACGCTACCTGCATTCGGACATCGATACGGTCGAGCGAGTGGAGATCATCCGCGACCTGCGCCTGGGGGCCTTCGACGTGCTGGTGGGCATCAACCTGCTGCGCGAGGGCCTGGATATCCCCGAGGTGTCCCTGGTGGCCATCCTGGATGCCGACAAGGAAGGCTTCCTGCGGTCCGAGCGCAGTCTCATCCAGACCATTGGTCGCGCCGCCCGCAACCTGAACGGGCGTGCCATCCTGTACGCCGACCGGGTGACGGATTCCATGCGCCGCGCCATGGATGAGACGGCGCGGCGCCGCGAAAAGCAGCAGATCTTCAATACGGAGAACGGCATCACGGCGCGCGGGGTCAGCAAGGCCGTGCGCGACCTGATCGATGGGGTGTCGGTGGCGGCTGGCCCAGTTGCAGATGCGCCGGCCTTCGATGCCAGCGTGCTGGGCAACGAAAAGGCGCTGGCACGCGAGATCAAGCGCCTGGAACAGCGCATGAATGAGCATGCCCGCAATCTGGAATTCGAGCAGGCTGCCGCTGCGCGCGATGCTTTGCGCGCCTTGAAGGACCAGGCGCTGCTGTCCTGACGGTATGAAAAGCGGGGGCAGGCGGCGTCAAGCCCTGCCTGCCGCAAAGTTCTGACGCCACAGGTTTTTTTTACGGATTTCACGGGAAAATGCTTGCCAATTTCCGGGTTTTCCCGCACACTTTCACCTATCATGCATAAGGTACTTTTTGTCTGCACGGGCAATATCTGCCGTTCTCCCTCCGCCCAGGGAGTCTTCCAGCACTTGATCGACGAAGCCGGTCTGTCCGATGCCATCAGCGTCGATTCGGCGGCCACCCACCAGTTCCATGTGGGTGAGGCTCCGGATGCGCGTGCGCAGACGGCTGCCCGCAAGCGCGGCTACGATCTGTCCGCCTACGTGGCGCGCCAGGTCGGTGCCGACGACTTCCGCGACGCCGATCTGATCCTGGCCATGGATTGGGAAAACCTGTCTGCGCTGCAGCAGCGTTGCCCGAAAATCTATCAACACAAACTCATGCTGTTGATGCGGTTTTCGAACGAATACGAAGAAGCCACGGTGCCCGACCCCTATTATGGTGGCCCCGAAGGCTTCAACAAAGTCCTGGACTACATCGAAGACGCCTGTCAGGGCGTCCTGGAACTTGTCCGTAAACGCGCCCTGCAATATCAGGCGGCCTGATGGTTCGCCGGGCAGGCATTGCGTGCTTGCGCATCCTGCCTCTCCCTTGATGAACGCCCCGGTCTCCGGGGCGTTTGCCTTTCTGGCGCCAGTCTGTCTCGGTTCGATCTCCCGCCTGAAATCTGGACTTGATATTGATCAAGATGGCCGGCTTGTATTCCCTTAAAGCTGAGTATTTTAGTCAGGTATCAGGCTATACTTGACTTGAACAGTCGGGTATCTGCTGCCCGCAGGATTGGATTCAGACCAAAGGGGTTTCATCATGCGTTTGACGACCAAAGGACGTTTTGCCGTGACGGCAATGATCGATCTGGGCTTGCGTCATCACAGCGGGCCGGTGACGCTGGCCGCCATCAGCGAGCGCCAGAATATTTCCCTGTCCTATCTGGAACAGCTCTTCGGCAAGTTGCGTCGCCACGAACTGGTGGACAGCGTGCGCGGGCCGGGCGGGGGGTATACGCTGGCGCGGCATGCCCGGGACATCTCCGTGGCGGACGTCATCTTCGCTGTGGACGAACCGCTGGATGCGACCAGCTGCGGCGGCAAGGAAAACTGCGACATCGGGCGCAATGGACGGTCGGGGAAATGCATGACCCATGACCTGTGGGCCACCTTGAGTCGTAAAATGCTGGAATACCTGGACTCGGTGTCGCTGCAGGATCTGGTGGATCAGCAGCGTTTGCGGGAATGGCAGGAATCCGGGCAACTGCGCAGCGGCCGCCCGACGATTCCCATCACCCCCGTGACCGACACCAGCAAGGAAACCGTTTCCGCCTGATTGTCGTTCTGGAGTCTCAATGTCGCAGGGTCTGTCACCGGATCTCCCCATCTATCTGGATTATTCGGCCACCACGCCGGTGGACGAGCGTGTCGTGCAGGCCATGGTTCCCTGGCTGGGTCAGCGCTTCGGCAACCCGGCCTCGCGCAGCCATGCCTGGGGCTGGGATGCCGAAGAGGCCGTGGAACAGGCCCGTGCCCAGGTGGCTGGCCTGATCCACGCTGATCCGCGTGAAATCGTCTGGACGTCCGGGGCCACCGAGTCCGATAACCTGGCCATCAAGGGCGTCGCGGAATTCCACGCAGCCCGCGGGCGTCACATCGTGACCGTGCGCACCGAGCACAAGGCCGTGCTGGACACCTGCCAGTCGCTGGAACAGAGCGGCTTCCAGGTCACCTACCTGGACGTCGATGCGGACGGCCTGGTCGACCCCCAGTCGCTGCAGGCTGCGCTGCGACCCGACACCATCCTGGCGTCTGTCATGTTGGTGAACAATGAAATCGGCGTCATCCAGGATGTCGCCACGCTGGCAGCCATCTGCCATGAACGCGGCGTGCTGTTTCACACGGATGCTGCCCAGGCCACAGGCAAGGTCGACATCGACGTTGACGCGCTGGGTGTCGACCTGATGTCCCTGTCGGCCCACAAGACCTACGGTCCCAAAGGGGTCGGGGCGCTGTACGTGCGGCGCAAGCCGCGCGCGCGCCTGGAGGCCCAGATTCACGGCGGAGGCCACGAGCGCGGCCTGCGATCCGGCACCCTGCCCACGCACCAGATCGTCGGCATGGGGCAGGCCTATGCACTGGCAGCAGAACTCATGGCCGACGAAATCCCACGGATCCGGTTTCTGCGCGACCGCCTGTGGGACGGCCTGAAGGATCTGCCGGACGTCTACCTGAACGGAGCGCTCGACCGGCGCGTGGCGCACACACTGAATGTCAGCATCGCCCACATCGAAGGCGAGGCCCTGCTGATGTCGGTGCCCGAACTGGCCGTCTCCAGCGGGTCGGCTTGCACGTCCGCCAGCCTGGAACCCTCTTATGTGCTACGAGCGCTGGGCCGCAGCGATCCCCTGGCGCACAGTTCCCTGCGCCTGACCCTGGGCCGCTACACCACGCAGGACCAGATCGACCAGGCGGTGACTTTGCTGCGCGAGCAGATCCAGCGGCTACGAGACGTCTCGCCCTTGTGGGAAATGCGCCAGCAGGGCACACTGGCCACCTGGGAAGGTGCTCTGTGATGGCCGGGCCGAGCTACGGGCCGCAGGTCCTGGATCACTACCTGCATCCGCGCCACGTCGGGTCCTTCGATCCGCAGGACCCCTGCGTGGGCACGGCCTTGGTGGGTTCTCCCGCCCTGGGGCAGGTGCTGAAACTGCAGATCCGCGTGCAGGGGGCGACCATCGAATCCGCCTGCTTCCGGGCCTTTGGCTGTGGCGCGGCGATCGCCACCGGGTCGCTGGCCGCCGATTGGCTGCGGGGCCGCAGCCTGGACCAGGCCCTGGGCATCCACAGCCAGGATTTCGTCCAGGCGCTGGATCTGCCCGCCGCCAAACTGCACTGCGCCTTGCTGGCGGAAGACGCCATTCGCGCAGTCGTGGCAGACTACACTCATAAGCATTCTTGAAACACCGGTTTTTTTGTCGAGGTCATCATGGCAATCACACTGACACAACAGGCCGCCGATCACATCCGGCGCCATCTGGACAAGCGCGGCAAGGGCCTGGGCCTGCGCCTGGGCGTGAAACCCTCCGGTTGTTCCGGCATGTCCTACCAGCTGGAATATGTGGACGATCCAGTCGCCGACGATCAGGTTTTCGAGCAATTCGGCGCCCGGCTGTATGTTGCGCCCGACAGTCTGCCCTATTTGCAGGGTACCGAACTGGACTACGCCCGCGAAGGCCTGAACGAGGGCTTTCGCTTCCGCAACCCCAATGAAAAGGCGGCCTGCGGCTGTGGGGAGTCGTTCACCGTGTAGGGTGGCGTCTCCGTTTTTCAATAAAAAGGCCGATCCTTGGGTGGACCGGCCTTTTTGCTGGCCGGCGGGCAAGGCCCGCCGACGGCAGGTGGCGGGGGTCAGTCTTCCCGGCGAAGGTGCGGGAACAGGATCACGTCGCGGATGTTGGGGCTGTCGGTCAGCATCATGACCAGACGGTCGATGCCGATGCCGCAGCCGCCCGTGGGCGGCATGCCGTATTCCAGTGCCCGCACGTAGTCGGCGTCGTAGTACATGGCTTCCTCGTCGCCGGCGTCCTTGGCGGCCACTTGGGCCTGGAAGCGGGCGGCCTGGTCTTCCGGGTCGTTCAATTCGGAAAAGCCGTTGGCGATCTCGCGGCCGCAGGCGAACAGCTCGAAGCGTTCGGTGATGCCGGGCTGGGTGTCGGATGCCCGGGCCAGTGGCGAGACCTCGACCGGGTAGTCGATGATGAAGGTCGGGTGCCACAGCAGGGCTTCTGCCGTTTCCTCGAACAGGGCCAGCTGCAGGGCGCCCAGGCCCGCGTGGGCCAGCACGGGGCCATCGATGTCGGCGCCCAGGCGGCGCAGGTCCCGGCGCAGGAAATCGATGTCCTGCAACTGTTCGGCCGTGTAGGTCGGGGCGTATTTCAGGATGGCCTCGGTGATGGTCAGGCGGTCGAAGGCGCGACCCAGATCCAGCGGCTGCCCCTGGTAGCTGAGGTCGGTCGTGCCACAGACGTTCAGGGCCGTGTCGCGGATCAAGGATTCCGTGTAGTCCATCAGCCAACGGTAGTCGGTGTACGCCGCATAGAATTCCATCATGGTGAATTCCGGGTTGTGGCGTGGGCTGACCCCCTCGTTGCGGAAGTTGCGGTTGATTTCGAAGACCCGCTCGAAGCCGCCGACGATCAGGCGCTTCAGGTAGAGTTCCGGGGCAATGCGCAGGTACATGTCCATGTCCAGCGCGTTGTGGTGGGTGATGAAGGGTTTGGCGGCCGCGCCCCCCGGGATCGGGTGCAGCATCGGGGTCTCGACTTCCAGGAAGTCGGCGTCCGACATGATCTGGCGAATGGCGGTGACGATGCGGCTGCGGGCCAGGAAGGTCTGGCGTGTTTCCTGCGTCATGATCAGGTCGACATAGCGCTGGCGGTAGCGCAGTTCCTGATCGGCCACGCCGTGGAACTTGTCGGGCAGGGGACGCAGGGATTTCGACAACAGGCGCAGCGATTCCACGCGCAGCGACAGTTCGCCTTTATGGGTCTTGAAGACCTGGCCCTCGGCGCCCACGATGTCGCCGATGTCCCAGGACTTGAAGGCCGCGTAGGCTTCGTCGCCCAGCACGCCCCGGTCCAGGTACAGCTGCAGGCGGCCAGTGGAATCCTGCACCGTGGCAAAGCTGGCCTTTCCCATGACGCGCTTGAGCATCATGCGCCCGGCCACGCAGGCGCGGCGGTTCTGGGCCAGCAGCGCCTCGGCGTCCTGCGCGTCGCAGTCCTCGTGCAGCGAGGCTGCGTGGCTGTCGGGACGGAAATCGTTGGGGTAGGCGGGGCCGGCGTCGCGCAGGCTGGAGAGTTTGGCGCGCCGTTCGGCGATCAGGCGGTTTTCGTCGGGGATTTGGGAGTCGGTCTGCGCGGTCATGTCGGAAGATCTGTGATTCGGGGAAGAGGGCCGGGCAGGGACGCCTGTCCGGTCCGGGCGTGGCGAGACAAGGTTTTAAACCCCTTGCTTCAGGCTGGCGGTGATGAATGGGTCCAGGTCGCCGTCCAGGACTTTCTGCGTATTGGAGATTTCCACCCCGGTGCGCAGGTCCTTGATGCGGCTCTGGTCCAGCACGTAGGAACGGATCTGATGGCCCCAGCCCACGTCGCTTTTTGCGTCTTCCAGTTTCTGCTGTTCGGCCATGCGGTTGCGCATTTCCAGTTCGTACAGGCGGGACTTCAGCATCTGCATGGCTTCAGCCCGGTTGCGGTGCTGGGACCGATCGTTCTGACACTGGACGACGATACCGGTGGGATTGTGCGTGATGCGCACGGCCGAGTCGGTCTTGTTGATGTGCTGGCCGCCCGCGCCACTGGCGCGGTAGGTGTCGATGCGCAGGTCCGCCGGGTTGACGTCGATCTCGAAGGAGTCGTCGATTTCCGGGTACACGAATACGCTGGCAAAAGACGTATGCCGGCCATTGGACGAGTCGAAGGGGCTTTTGCGCACCAGGCGGTGCACGCCGGTTTCGGTGCGCAGCAGGCCGTAGGCGTACTCGCCCTCGAATTTGATGGTGGCGGATTTGATACCGGCGACTTCGCCTTCGGATTCTTCCAGGATCTCGACCTTGAAGTCCTTGCGTTCGCCGTAGTGCAGGTACTGACGCAGCAGCATGGAGGCCCAGTCCTGGGCTTCGGTGCCGCCGGCGCCGGCCTGGATGTCCACGAAGCAGTTCAGCGGATCGGCCGGGTTGTCGAACATGCGGCGGAATTCCAGGGCTTCCAAGCTTTCGCGCAGGGCTTCGCAATCGGATTCGATGGCGATCAGCGTAGCATCGTCGTCATCGGCGCTGGCCAGTTCGAACAGGTCGCGGGCGTCCAGCAACCCGCGTTCCAGGCTGCTCAGGGTTTGAACGACATTTTCCAGGGATTTCTTTTCACGCCCAAGATCCTGGGCGTGCTGAGGGTCGTTCCAGACGTCAGGGTTTTCCAGTTCGGCATTGACGACGAGCAGGCGTTCTGCCTTGGCATCGTAGTCAAAGATACCTCCGGAGAATGGCCTGGCGCTCCAGGTAGTCCTCGATGTGAGCGCTGATCTGGTTATGGCGTTCGGCTTCCATATGAGTTTCCTTTTTTCTTACACTGCGAAGATAATCGAGCATTTTAACGCGCCGGGACAACCGGCAGGGAACGCCGTCTTCGGACGCCCGGTGTGCGGGCTGTCAAGGCGATGCGCGGCGTCCCTCAGCAAGGAGGGCTGCATGGGCAAGGGGGAATCGCGGGGTCAGGCATCGGTCCCGGCGCCGGTCGTGGGTGCGGCGCTGCAGGGCGGTGCGCCGGGTGGGTCAGGCGGGCCGGGTGGGCGGCTGGCCGATCTGTCACCCGCCTACTTCGGCTTGGTGATGGCCACGGGGATCGTGTCCCTGGGGGCCGACATGATGGAAAGGCCGCTGATCGCCCAGGCGCTGTTCCTGCTGAACATGTTGCAGTACGGCATCCTGTGCGTGTTGTACGTCCTGCGGGCGCTGCGCTACCCCCGCCGATTTTTCGGGGATATGGTCAGCCATCTGCGCGGGTCGGGCTATTTCACGGCCGTGGCTGCCACCGGCATCCTGGCCAGCCAGTTCATCGTGCAGGCCGACAGTCTGTCCGTGGGCTTTGCCCTGTGGCTGCTGGCGGTCATTCTGTGGATCTGCCTGACCTACACGATCTTTACCGCCTTCACGGTGAAGGTGGACAAACCCACATTGGACAAGGGCATCAGTGGCGGCTGGCTGCTGTCGGTGGTGGCGACCCAGTCGCTGGCGGTGTCCAGCGCCTTGCTGGCCGCGCGCATCGGCCAGCCGTATCGGCTGGAATTGAACCTGATGGCGCTGTCCATGTGGTTGTGGGGCGGCATGCTGTACATCTGGATGATGTCGCTGATCTTCTACCGCTATGTGTTCTTCCGCTTTTCCCCGGATGATCTCTCGCCTCCGTACTGGATCAACATGGGGGCGATGGCGATCTCCACCCTGGCCGGATCGCTGCTGATCCTGAACGCCCCGCAGGCCCCCTTCCTGGTGTCGTTGCTGCCGTTTCTGAAGGGCTTCACGGTGTTCTACTGGGCGACCGGATCGTGGTGGATTCCGATGCTGCTTTTGCTGGGGGTCTGGCGCTACGGTTTTCAGCGCTTTCCCTTCCAGTATGACCCTCTGTACTGGGGCGCCGTGTTCCCCTTGGGCATGTATGCCGCCAGCACCTGGCAGATGGACCGGGCCATGGAATTCGGCTTTCTGGCGGGCATGCCGCGCGTCTTCCTGCACATCGCCCTGTTCGCCTGGTTGGTGACCTTTGTAGGCATGGTGCGTTCGGTCCTGCGCCGGGGGCGCAGGCCCCCGGCGCAGGACTAGTCGGCGACTCGATCAGGTCCCCCGGCAGCGCAAGCCTGGGCCGGGTGGCCCAGGCAGCGCGGGGATTATGGGTGTCTCGTGTGACACCCGCATGTCAGCAGATCAGCCGAACAGGCCCGGCAGCCAGAGGCTGACGGCGGGCACGTAGGTGATGAA
>NZ_JAUCDS010000020.1:0-57221 GCF_034674885.1 Castellaniella sp. | reverse complement strand
CGAACGCCCACATCGGCCGATGGCTGACGGAAGTTGCCGACCAGCGGTTGCATGGCACTACGCAGGAACAACCCGCCAAGCGTCTGCAGGAGGAACGCCTGGCACTGCTGGCGTTGCCTCAGCAGCACGGCATCCTGGTGCCATCCGCCTCTCACCGGCCTGTGCCGCGAGAGAGCTTCCAGCACCCGCTGTCGGTCTATAACGAGTTGCTGGAGGTGCGTGCGTGAACCTTCAACACAATCGGATCGAACAGCTCAGCGATGTCCTGAAGCTGGAGCGGATCGCCGGCGAGTGGCCGGCCATCGCGCAGCAGTGCGCCCGCGAGGACGCCAGCCATGGGGACTTCCTGGAACGCCTCCTGGGTATCGAGAACGACGCCCGCATCGAGCGCCAGCGGGTCGCCTTGATGAAGATCGCCACACTACCGTCGATCAAGACCATCGAGGACTATGACTTCGCCTTCGCCAGTGGTGCGCCGCGCGCCCAGATTCAAGAGCTCGCAGCCTTGAGCTTCATCGAACGGGCCGAGAACGTCGTGTTCCTGGGACCCAGCGGCGTGGGCAAGAGCCACCTGGCTCAGGCGCTGGCCTACCGTGCCGTCATGGCGGGCATCAAGACCCGCTTCCTGACTGCCGCCGACCTGATGATGCAGTTGGCCACCGCCCATAAACAGGATCGGCCGCAGCAGTATTTCAACCGTGCCATCATCGGGCCGCGCCTGTTGGTGATCGATGAGATCGGATATTTGCCGTTTGGACGCGAGGAGGCGAATCTGTTCTTCAACGTGGTGGCCCAGCGCTACGAGCGCACCAGCATCATCGTCACCAGCAATCTGCCCTTCAGTCAGTGGTCCTCATGCTTTGCTGAGGACCAGACGCTGACCGCCGCCTTGCTCGATCGCTTGTTACATCACGCTCATATCGTGCAGATCGCCGGGGAAAGCTACCGGCTCAAAGACAAGCGAAAGGCCGGGAACATCAAGATCAGGAACTAGATTTGGAATGCCGGGGTGGGTCAGTTTTACTCCGACGATTCCGACGAAAGTGGGTCAGTTTTCAACCGGCGTTGACACCTGCGTCGAAAGTTCACTTTGCCTTGTTGAAACGTAGGGGTTAGGGTGCCACCCGTATCGTCGGTGTGACCCTTGCGTCCTTTGGTAGGTCTGTCAGCTAGAAGCAGCTCTCGGCGATTCGGACAATGGGTGTTCCTTTGCTTGGGAACCCAGTCATGTCCGATCCCGACCGCCCGGCCGACGACCACGACAGTCCGTGGAAAGAGGCGCTGGAGCTTTATTTCCCTCAGATGCTGGCGCTGGTGGCGCCGGATCTGCACACTTTGATCGATTGGTCCGTGCCGATCGTGTTCCTGGACAAGGAGTTGCAGGCGGTCAAACGGGCCAGTGCTCCGGCCCAAGGCCGTCGGTATGCGGATAAACTGGTGCAGGTCCAGCTGCTGAGTGGCGACAGGGCGCTGCTGCTGGTCCATGTGGAGGTCCAAGGCTGCCTGACCGGCCCCCAGGCGCTGCGGGCTTTTGGCTGGCGCATGCTGGAATACAGGGTGCTGATCTGCCAGCGGGAACGGCGCAAGAGCAAATTGCAGTTGCCGCCGCAGGTCTACAGTCTAGGGATCCTGATCGACCAGCCCGTGCGTAAAAACAAGCAGCGGCCCACGGCCACGCTGACCTACCAGGACAGATTCCTGGATCAACAGACCCGGTTCACCTTTCCGATTGTAGAATTGGAGATGTGGCGCGCCCGCTGGGATGAACTGGACCGCTTGGCGCCGACGAACCCGTTCGCCGTGCTGGTCATGGCGCAATTGCAGGCATCGGGCCATCCAGACAAGGCCACGCGGCTGGCGCCGCTGCTAAGCCTGACTCGGCGGCTCTACGGCTACGGCTATAAGCGAGACTAGATCGGTCAGCTACTGCGATTGGTGGAATGGGTTATTGGGCTGCCGTCGGAATTGGAAGTGGATTATCTTCTGGCTGCTCAGCAGCTGGAACAGGAGCATACGATGAGCTATGTCACGATCGCCGAACGTCATGGGATTGCGAAGGGTAGGCAAGAAGGCAGGCAAGAAGGCCAAGCAGAGCTACTCTTGAACCAGATTCGACGCCGCTTCGGCCCCTTATCTGAGGCTGTCACGCAGCGCATCCTGACGGCGAAGGCGTCTCAGTTGGAAACCTGGTCGCTGAACATCCTGGATGCCACAGAATTGGACGATGTATTTCGGGGTTGATTCTGAAGGGCTCAAAGTACAATCCTGCCATGACCTATGGACTATAGGTGCCGCTCCGCGTCCTGCCGTTGATGCAGTATGCGGATGATGTCCAGGCGATCGGCGTAACCCAAAAAATAGATTACATGCGAACCGCACAGGTATTTTTGGAAATTCGGCAGCACAGAAGATCGGCCTTGCTTTGTTCCTCGGGCTAGCGCATAGCAGGTATCCCGAATGGCATCTATGTAGCTGTCAGCCTGGTCTGGTCCCCACCGATCGGCGGTGTAGTCCCAAATTTCGTCAATGTCGGTTTCTGCCGCCGGCGAAAACGCAATGATTTTCATTGCGCCTGGAATTTTGCACGCTTGCTGGCTTTGAAAGCCTCGAAGTCGAACGGGCGTGGTTCGCCGGATTCAAGGCCAGCGTTCAGTGCGTTTTGCAGCGCTTTCACCGTGGATTCGTGTTCTTCCAGCAGTCGCAGTCCTGCCCGGATGACATCGCTTGCGGAACCATAGCGCCCGCCTTCCACCTGGGAATCGATGAAGCTGGTGAAGTGCGGCCCGAGGGAGACAGATGTATTTCGCATGATTTGTTCTCCTTGGCAAGCCGCTATTTTATACCAATTATTGGTATAAATGTGGCTTCCTGGCGGTTGCTGAACGCTATGTGATGGCGAAAGGGGAAGAGAAGGGTCTGCTGGATGATGGATTTCTGGATTGAATGGTGTATGAGCTGGACCGCTTGGCGCCGGCGAACCCGTTCGCCGTGCTGATCATGGCGCAGTTGCAGGCCTCGGGCCATCCAGACAAGGCCACGCGGCTGGCGCCGCTGCTAAGCCTGACTCGGCGGCTCTACGGCTACGGCTATAAGCGAGACTAGATCGGTCAGCTACTGCGATTGGTGGAATGGGTTATTGGGCTGCCGTCGGAATTGGAAGTGGATTATCTTCTGGCTGCTCAGCAGCTGGAACAGGAGCATACGATGAGCTATGTCACGATCGCCGAACGTCATGGGATTGCGAAGGGTAGGCAAGAAGGCAGGCAAGAAGGCCAAGCAGAGCTACTCTTGAACCAGATTCGACGCCGCTTCGGCCCCTTATCTGAGGCTGTCACGCAGCGCATCCTGACGGCGAAGGCGTCTCAGCTGGAAACCTGGTCGCTGAATTTTGTAGATGCCGCAGAATTGGACGATGTATTTCGGGGTTGACTCGGCAAGACGCTCAAGCACCTGGCGGGCTGACTTAACGCCAGCCCCGTCCCCCATGCCGGCCATGGTGGTAGCCTCGGTGGCCGCCACCGTATGACCTGAAGCCGAAATAGAAGGCCGGGGGTGCCACGTAGACGGGCGGGGCGACGTACACGGACGGCCCGCCGTAAACGACCCCGCCGCCATCGTCGTAGTAGGCGGGAGCAGGTTGGTAGACGGCGCATCCGCCCAGGGCGGACAGGGCGACCAGCAGAACCGCAAGCCGGCCGGCGCGATGTGCAATAGAGGTTTTCATGATGGGAATTATGGGCGCAATCCCCGAGCCCGGGCCCCGGATATTGCCGGTGGTTACATAGCTCCCGGAGTTCTCCACGCTTGGGCGGCTGCCCTCATGAATGGATACATGAATTGCATGTGAGGTGTCGCCGCCGCCCAACATGACGCGTCTATTTCAGTAGGGAGTCTATCTTGGCTCTACATCATTAACGGGGGACACCGGCATTCATTAGACTTGTTTTTGCGAAGAACACGTTTAATGGAGCAATGGGGTAGAGCCGAGCCTCATTCAAGCGGGCAGGTGTGGGGCGAGGTCTGAATTCTGGTGGGCCCCCCGAGAGTCGAACTCGGCACCAACGGATTATGAGTCCGCTGCTCTAACCAGGCATGAGCTAGAGGCCCCCGACGGCGGCGGGCGCCAATGGCCGGCTGCCGGGAAAGCGGGAATTATCGCATAAGACATCGCATGAGACGCCTTGGTGACGGCGGCGGGGTGGTGGTAACCTGCCTGCATCGCCGCTTGGCCGCTCCATGGTGCGCTGGGCATTGCATCAGCAGAACAACAGAACAGGGCCGCCCCATGCATCCGATCCTCTCCCGTACTCTGTTGGCAGGCCTGGCCCTGGGCTGGGTCGTCTCGGCATCCGCCGCACAGGTCACGCGCTTCACCCCCCAGGGGGCGATGGCGCGGATCATGCAGGCGCAGGTCGATTTCGATGCGCCGGCCATTGCGCTAGGCGATGATCTGGCGGCAGACCCTTACCGGATCCAGTGCGATTCGGACGCTGCGAAGGGCTCGGGCCGTTGGGTAGACCCGCAGCATTGGGTCTATTCCTTTGAAAGGCCGCTGGCGGGCGCAGTGTCGTGCCGGGCCGAGCCGAACCCCGATTTCCGGGATCTGCAGGGCCACCCGCTGGATGGCGACAAGGCCTATGCCTTCACCACGGGCGGGCCACGCGCGGAAATTGCCTATCCCTGGGACCACAATATTGTGGAAGATCAGGTCTTCGTCCTGCGCTTCAATACCGCGACGGATCCGCAGTCGATCCTGGACCATGCGCATTGCGAGGTCCAGGGGCTGGGGGAGTCCGTGCCGGTGCGCCTCATCGCCGGTGATCAGCGCGATCAGATCCTGCGGTCGGTCGGCTGGGACCAAGGCGACCCCCAGCGCCGGGCTGATGCTCGATTGCTGCAGTGCAAACGCCTGTTGCCGTCTTCGGCGCAGGTGCGCCTGGTGGTCGGGCCGGGGGTGAAGTCCCCGGATCTGCCCGGCCAGCCGGGCGTGGTCAGCCGGATGGTGCTGTCGCAGGATTTCCAGGTGCGCGGGCCCTTCCGGGCTTCGATGAACTGTACCCGCAGCAATGCCCAGGCGCCGTGTTCGCCGCTGTTTCCGATCGGGGTGACGTTTTCCAGCCCAGTGCCGCGCGCGCTGGCAAACCAGGTGGTGCTGGAAACCCCGGACGGGCCTCGGCGGATACAGGCCACCGATGACGGATCGGCTCCGGATGCCGTTTCCAGCCTGACGTTTGGAGCGCCCTTTGCGGAACGGTCCACGCTGCGGCTGGTGCTGCCCAAGAACCTGCGCGACGAGATGGGGCGCGCGTTGGTCAATGCGTCCCGATTCCCCCTGGACGTGCCGGTCGATGCCTTGCCGCCGCTGGTGAAATTCGCCTCTGGGCCGTTCGGGATCATCGAGCGTTTTGCCGAAGGCGCGCCCGCTCAGGACGCGCCAGCCCTGGTGCCGCTGGCGCTGCGTCGGGTCGGACCGCAGCTGCGTACCCGGGACATGATGATTTCTGCGGGTCGGGTCGATGACCACGTCACGACCGATGACGTGCAGGCGCTGCAGTGGATGGCGAAGGTCCAGCGTCTGCAGGAAGGCCAACTGACGGCGGGCCAGTTCGCCGACGTGCTGGCCTCGCGCCCCGTGCGGGATGCAAAACGGGACGAGCCCCTGGTCGATGTGCGTTCCAGATCTGTATTCGGCCCGCAGGACGAGGCCCGCGCGCTCACGCTGCCAGGGGTGCAGGATGCCGAGGGCAAGGATATCGAAATGGTTGGGGTGCCGGTGCCGACGCCGGGCCTGCACGTGCTGGAGGCCGCGTCCCCCAGGCTGGGGGCGGCGCTATTGTCGGACAAGGACCAGCCGGGCGGCACGATGTATGTGCGTTCGGCCGTGCTCGTCACGAATCTGGCGGTGCACGTCAAGACCGGCCGCGACGATGCGCTGGTCTGGGTGACGACGCTGGATGGCGGCCGGCCGGTGGCCGGCGCCCAGGTGGCGATCCTGGGCTGCGACGGTCATCGCATCCGCCAGGGGCAGACCGATGAACAGGGGCTCTGGCATTCGCTGGGGGCGGTGCCGGCCGATGAGTATTGCGAAGGCACTTCGCAATCGGGGGTGTTCGTGACGGCGCGGATTGCCGCCGATCATCCGGCGGCCCACGGCCAGGCGGATTTTTCCTTTGCCTGGTCCAGCTGGGATCAGGGCATCGAGCCCTGGCGCTTCGATGTCCCCACCAGCCAGTCGCCGGTGCCGGATCAGGTGGCCCATGCGGTGCTGGACCGGTCCCTGCTGCGGGTGGGGGAAACTGTGTCCATGAAGCTCTTCCTGCGCGACCTGACGCGCGATGGGGTGCGCAATCCGCCGACCGGATGCCTGACGGCTCGCAAGCCCGCTTGTCTGCCCGAAGCGGTCGAGATCGTGCACGAGGGCTCTGGCGACACGGCCAAACTGCCGGTGACCTGGCAGCTGAGCCCCGGCGGCGGCCTGTATGCGGTGCTGGACTATGCGATTCCCCGCACGGCGAAGCTGGGGCAATATGACATCCAGTTGACGCCGCCGGCCGATGCGGCCGCTCGGGATGATGGCTGGGCGCAGACGCTGCTGGCGGGCGGTTTCAGGGTCGAGGCGTTCAAGCTGCCTTTGTTGACCGGGTCGCTGAAGATCGCGGCTGCGGGCGCTGCTGCGCCGGGGGCCGCTGGCCCACTGATCGCGCCGGCGGCGGTCCAGGCCGATCTGCAGCTGGCCTGGCAGTCGGGCGGTCCAGCCCGCGATCTGGATGCCACGCTGTCGGCGGTGGCGCAGCCCTTGTATCCCGGTTTCAGCGATTACTCGGATTTCAACTTTGGCGTGCCGGACAGCCTGCAGGACCAAGCAGCCTCGGCGGATCAGGCGGATCAGGCCGCGCCCGAGAGCCTGCGCCGCCTGATCCTGGACAAGCAGCCGTTGCGCCTGGATGCGCAGGGCGGGGCGCGCGTCGACCTGCGGGATCTGCCGGCGGTGGATGCGCCGCAATCCTGGCTGTTCGAGGCCTCGTTTGCCGACCCCAATGGCGAAATCCAGACCTTGTCGCAGACGGCGCAGGTGTGGCCGGCCGCCGTGGTGGTGGGGCTGCAGACCGGCCGCTGGATGTCGCGCAGCGACACCTCGACCGTCAAGCTGCTGGCCGTGGACCCGCAGGGCCGGCCGCTGGCGGGGGTTCCGGTGCAGCTGGACGGCCGTGTGCGCACCACGTATTCCACGCGCAAGCGCCTGGTGGGCGGCTTCTACACCTACGATACGCATGCGCAGGTCGCATCCCTGGGCACGTTGTGCCAGGGCAAGACCGACGCCAAGGGGCTGCTGGCGTGCCCCGTCAGTCTGGATCGAGACGGTGAGATCCAGCTGTTCGCTCAAGCGCAGGATGCCCAGGGCCGGCTGTCGCGGGCGGCGACCTCGATCTGGGTATGGGGCGGCGAAAACTGGTTTTCGGGGGGCGACGACGACCGGATCGACGTGATTCCGTCCCAGGCCAGCTATAAACCTGGTGAAACGGCCGAATTCACCGTGCGCATGCCGTTTCGCCAGGCCCAGGCCCTGGTGGCTGTGGAACGCGAAGGCGTGCTCGAAACCCACGTCGTGTCGCTGGATGGCGACGAACCCGTCGTGCGCCTGCCGGTCAAGGCCGAATGGGGGCCGAACGTCTATGTCTCGGTGCTGGCGGTGCGTGGCCGCATTCGCCACGTGCCCTGGGCTTCTTTCTTCGACTGGGGGTGGCGCCACCCGCTGGACTGGGTTCGTGCGCGGGCGGATCAGATTGACGATGCCCCGGCGCCGACCGGCCTGATCGATCTGGCCAAGCCGTCCTTTCGCTTTGGCCTGGCGCAGATCCGTGTCAGCGGTGAAGCTGATCGCCTGAAGGTGCAGGTCAAGGCCGATCACGACACCTATCAGGTGCGTGACACGGCACAGGTCGAGATCCAGGCTTTCCTGCCGGATGGCAAGCCGGCGGCGGGCGCGGGGGTGGCGTTTGCCGCTGTGGATGCAGCCTTGCTGGAATTGATGGACAACCGCAGTTGGGATCTGCTGGACGCCATGAGGGTAGAGCGCGACGAGGGCGTGCGCACGGCCACCAGCCAGGGCCAGGTGGTGGGCAGGCGGCATTACGGCCGCAAGGCAGTGCCGGCGGGCGGTGGCGGGGGGTTCGGCGCCACGCGCGAACTGTTCGACACACTGCTGCTGTGGCGCGGCGACCTGACCCTGGATGATCAGGGGCGGGCACAGGTGCAGGTGCCGCTGAACGATTCCCTGACACGGTTCAGGCTGGTGGCCGTGGTCGACCAGGGCCAGGGGCGCTTTGGCACTGGCTCGACCGACATCATCAGCACCCAGGACCTGCAAGTCGTGTCCGGGCTGCCTCAGGTGGTGCGCGAGGGCGACCGCTATCAGGCGCGGATCACGGTGCGCAATCGCACGCAGCTTGCCCTGCCGCTGACAGTGTCGGCCCAAATGCAGGGGACAACGGCACAGTCCCTGCCACAGCAGGCCCTGGACCTGGCGGCGGGCGCATCGGCGACGCTGGATTGGCCGGTGGATGCGCCGCTGCTGGGGAACAAGCAGGACCGTGAAACCCTGCAATGGACCTTCGCGGCGCAGACCCGGCAGGGCAGCGAGCAGGCGGCAGACCGGATCGTGGTGCAGCAGACGCTGTTGCCGGCCGTGCCGGTGACCGTGCGCCAGGCAACGCTATTGCAAATCCGCCCAGGGGCGCCGCAGCACCTGCCGGTCGATGCCTCGGCGCGGGCGCAGCTGAACGCCCAGGGAGTGCCGCGTGGCGGAGTGACGGTCCAGCTGCAGTCCAGCCTGGCGGGGACGCTGCCGGGTGTGCAGGATTGGCTGGCGGCCTATCCCTACACTTGCATGGAACAGCTCAGCTCCAAGGCCGTCGGCATGCGGGATGAGGCCGCCTGGAAGGCCCTGATGCAGCGGCTGCCCGATTACCAGGATGAGGCCGGACTGCTGGCCTATTTCCCCGGCGGGCGTGGCAGCGTGATCCTGACCGCTCAATTGGTCGAGGTCTCGGCGCGGGCGGGGGCGATGGGCTGGCCCAACGCGCTGCCGGATCAGGCCCGGGAACGCATGCTGTCCGCTTTGCAGGACTTCGTCCTGGGCCGCCTGGACGAGTCGGCCTGGGCGCCGGTGCAGGATCAGTTCTGGCGCAAGCTCATTGCCGTCGATGCGCTGGCGCTGGCCGGGGCCTGGCAGCCGGGCATGCTGGACTCCTTCGCCCTGGACGTCAGCGACTGGCCGACGCCTGCGGTGGTGACGTGGCTGTCCATCCTGCAACACGTGCCCGACCTGCCGGATCGCGCCGCGTTGTTGGCGTACGCCGATAGTGTGCTGCGGATGCGGCTCAGCCGCCATGGGACTTCGCTGGTGCTGTCGGACGCGACGGCGGATCAGGGCTGGTGGCTGATGAGCAACGTCGCGACGGCCCAGGCGCGGCTGCTGATGACGGTCCTGCCGCGTCCGGAATGGCGCCCCGACCTGTCACGCCTGATGACCGGCCTGCTGTCCTTGCAGAGCCATGGCGCCTGGTCCACGACCACGGCCAATGTGCTGGGGATGTTGGCGGTCAACGACTATGCGCGTCGAGAGGAAGCCCAGGCCGGGCAGGGTTCCGTGTCAGTGACGCTGGCGCCGGGGACGGCACGGACGCTGGCCTGGGCCGATATGCCCCAGGCGGACGGCATTCACCGTCAGGCTCTGGATATGTCGTGGCCGTCATCCCGGCGGGGCACGGTGGACTTGGCACAGCAGGGGGCCGGCGGCGGCTGGGCGACCGTGACGGCCCGGGCGGCAGTGCCGCAGACCCAGGCCGTGGATGCCGGTATGCGGGTGGAACGCGCGATCACGCCGGTGTCCCGTGCCCGACCGGATCGCTGGTCGGTGGGCGATGTCTACCGGGTCAGTCTGCGCATCCACAGCCGGGAACCGGTCGTCTGGTCGGTGATCAGCGACCCGGTGCCGGCCGGCGCGTCCATCCTGGGCGGCGGCCTGGGGCGGGATTCGGCAATCGCCGTCCAGGGTGAATCCGAAGATCAGCCGTTCTGGGACCGGCCCACGTTCATCGAACGCGACGCGGGCGTGTATCGGGCGTATTTCGAGGTCCTGGACGCCGGCGTCCAAACCCTGGAATACACGGTGCGGCTGAATACGCCGGGAGACTATCAACTGCCGCCGACGCGGATCGAGGCCCTGTACCAGCCGGACGTGTTCGGCAGCCTGCCCAATGAACCCTTCCGGGTGACGGCCGATTGAACGCCTGGCGCCATCTGGGGGCCGGGCTGCTGGTGGCGGCCCTGTGGCCGATGTCGGCGCCGGCAGGGGATCTCATCGCGCCTGCGGCGGCCCTGCCGGATTACGCGGCCGTGCGCCAGGCCTGGCAGGCGTCGGACGTCCGGGTGCTGGCGGCCGATGGCCGGGAAATCCAGCGTATCCGAACGGATTTTTCCAGCCGGCGCGGGGACTGGGTGCCGCTGCGGGACATTTCCGCTGCCTTGCAGCGGGCCGTGATCCAGTCCGAGGACCGCCGTTTCTACGAGCACGGCGGGGTTGACTGGCTGGCCAGCGCATCGGCGGCCTGGTCGGCTGTGTGGGGGGATGGCCGGCGTGGGGCCTCAACCCTGAGCATGCAGCTGGCGGCCATGCTGGATGCGGATCTACGGCGTGGGCCGGACGGCCGGGGCGTGTGGCAGAAACTCGACCAGATGCAGGCCGCCCGCCAGCTGGAATCGCGCTGGTCCAAGGCGCAGATCCTGGAAGCCTATCTGAATCTGGCCAACTATCGAGGCGAATTGCGCGGCGTCGATGCGGTGTCGCGGGTGATGTTCCAGAAACAGGCCTCGGGGCTGACGCTGCGCGAATCGGCGCTGGCTGCCGTGCTGCTGCGTGGGCCCAATGCGTCGCCGGCGGCCCTGACCCAGCGCAGCTGCGCGGTGCTGCGCGACCTGGGGCGCCCGGATCGCTGCCATGGTTTGCGGGATTTCATCGATCTGTCGCTGTCCCGCGCCCATGCCGCCCGCTTTGAGACGCCGGGCCTGGCGCCGCACTGGGCGCGCCTGTTGATCCGGGGTGGGCAGGCAGTGGATGGCACGGTCCGGTCCACCCTGGATGCCGATCTGCAGGCGCTGGCTGTGCGCTCGGTGCGCCGCCATCTGCGGGACCTGCGGGGCACGGGCGTGACGGATGCGGCCGTGGTGGTGCTGGAGAATCGATCGGGGGCCGTGCGGGCCTATGTGGGGTCGTCCGGGGATCTGTCCGAGGCCGCCGACGTCGATCATGCCCAGGCGCTGCGCCAGGCCGGTTCGACCCTGAAGCCGTTCCTGTACGCCCTGGCGCTGGACGAACGGCGCCTGACGGCTGCATCCCTGCTGGATGACCGGCCGCTGGACCTGGATGGCGGTGGTGGCCTGTACATTCCCGACAATTATGATCACCGCTTCAGCGGCTGGGTCAGCGCGCGCGTGGCGCTGGCGTCCTCCCTGAACATTCCGGCGGTGCGCGCACTGATGATGGTCGGCCCGGACGTACTGGCGCAGCGCCTGACGGCCCTGGGCCTGCCGCTGACGCGAGACGGGGATTATTACGGCTACAGCCTGGCGCTGGGTTCGGCTGATGTGACGCTGTTGTCCCTGAGCAATGCCTATCGGGCACTGGCGCGCGGCGGCAACTATGCGCCGGTGTCCCTTGTCCCGGGGGCTGCGGATGCGCCCGGCGTTAGCCGCGCGGGCCATCGGGCGGCACCGGATCAGGCAGGACGGCCCTTGTTTTCCCCAGGCGCGGCCTGGATCGTCGGCGACATTCTGGCCGACAGGCAGGCGCGTGCCCGCACCTTCGGGCTGGACAGTCCCTTGTCCACCCGCGCCTGGTCGGCGGTCAAGACCGGCACCAGCCGGGACATGCGCGACAACTGGTGCGTGGGCTGGTCGGCCGACTACACCGTGGGCGTCTGGGTAGGCAACAGCGCCGGCGCCAGCATGCGCGAGGTATCCGGCGTCAGCGGGGCAGGGCCGATCTGGCATGATCTGATGAACTGGCTGACGCGGCGCGATGCGGCGCACGCGAGTTCATCGGCGGATCGCGCCATCCCCGCGCCCATGGCTCGCGGTGCAGCGACCGATCCGATGGGCCGGTACGCGGGGCGGCAGATCGGCGCGCCTGCGCAGCCTGCCGCCGTGGTGTCCGAACAGGTGCTTTTTGCCGGTGGCCTGGAGCCGGCTCGCACGGAATACTTTCTGGGCGACACCGCCCAGGCCGTGTTTGCGCCGCCGAGTCAGGATGCCGCAGCAGGCCGCCCCCGGATTGCCGAGCCGGTCGACGGCACCCTGATCGCCCTGGATCCGGACATCCCCTGGGACCGCCAGCGCCTGCGGGTGCGGGCGGTCGATGTGCGGTCGCGTCCGGCGGCCGCTGCCCGCTGGTTTCTGGATGGCAGGGCCTATGGGATCGGAGCGGCGTCGGACTGGACGCCGCAGCCGGGCCGGCATGTCTTCCAGCTGCGGGATGCCGAAGGCCGGGTGCTGGATCAGGCCGAAGTGACGGTGCGCGCCGGCGCCTGGGCATCGGACCGTTGAGGGATCCTGATACGGCGCGTTTACAAGACGGTCGCCAAAATATGTCATCATCGGGGCCTGGAAGCTAGGAGAACCCAATCATGACTACACCGGAAAGCACACGCCGTCTGCCTTGGCACCCCCTGCGGCTGGGGTTGCCGGTGCTGCTGGCATTCGCGCTGTCGGCCTGCCAGACGATGCCGGGTGCCCGCACGGGCGCTCAGGGCGCTTCCACGACGGCGGCAGGAAATCTGGGCACGGCCAAGCCCGCACATGCCGATCCGGTGCGCACGGTGAATCCCAGCCGCGAGGCCAGCGACCTGCGGGTATTCCTGGCCGACACCCGATCGCATCCCGGCTGGACGCCGGTGCCGCTGAAACCGTCGGGGCTGTTGTATGTGCGCACGGACGCCATCATCGGCCGCGACGATCTGATGGGCATCCAGTCGGCCACGGACCAGAATGGCGGCGGTATCCTGGTCCTGGTTCTGAAGGACAGTGGTCTGACCAAGCTGCGGGACGCAACGGCGGCCAATCCCGGGATGCGCCTGGCCCTGGTCGTGGGGCAGATGATGCTGGCGGCGCCGGCCTATGCCTCGCCCATCCGCGAACAGAAATTGGCTTTTGGCGTGGGCTCTGCCCACAACGCGGACGTGGCCGCCCGTTCGGTGGCCGGAGTCCCGTAGCGGCAGCAGGGCCGGTGGAGGCCGGCTGATCATCGGGCCGTGTTGCTTTTTCATCTTTCGCTCGTGGCGAGATGAATTTTCGCTTGCCTTGATATTGTGGATTCGGCGAAAATCTACGCATTGCGTATACAGGAGCCGATCGTGGCCGTTTCTCAGCAAGTTTTCCTGCGCGACGCCATGCGCCGCATGAACCTGACCCGCGACGTGTTTGCGGCCCGCATCGGCGTCAAGCGCCGGGCCCTGGATACCTGGCTGCTGCCGGAAGGATCGCAGGAATCCCGTGCCATGCCGGAAGTCGTGTCGCGCTTCGTGACCGAGATCGTGGAAAACGGCGCGCTGATGGAAAAATATGCGCAAAGCGCGCAGTCCGGCTCGCTGCGTGATCGCATCGCCATCGACAACAAACACCAGCTGCTGTCCGTGGACCAGTTCACGCGGGAATCCGTGGAGGAACTGTGCCGCGTGGCGGACCTGATGCAGCCCATCGCCCGGCGCCAAAAGGTCACGCGGGTGCTGGAAGGCGCCGTGCTGGGCAATCTGTTCTTCGAGGCCAGCACTCGTACCCGGGTCAGTTTCGGCGCGGCGTTCTGCCGGCTGGGCGGTTCGGTCTGCGACACGACCGGCTTCACATTTTCATCCATGGCCAAGGGCGAGTCCATCTACGACACCAGCCGCGTCATGAGCGGCTACGTGGATGCCATGGTGATCCGTCATCCGGAAAAGGGCTCGGTGGCGGAATTCGCCGCCGCCACCAACATTCCGGTGGTCAACGGCGGTGACGGCGCGGGCGAACACCCCAGCCAGGCGCTGCTGGATCTGTACACCATCCTGACGGAATTCTCCCGCCTGGGCAAACTGCTGGACGGCGCCCACATCGTCATGGCGGGCGACCTGAAGTACGGCCGTACGGTGCATTCCCTGATCAAGCTGCTGGCCCTGTACCGGGGGCTGAAGTTCACCCTGGTGTCGCCGCCGGGGCTGGAGATGCCCGACTACCTGCTGGATACCGTCAACAAGAACGGCCATGTGGTCGAGCAGACCCACGACCTGGCCGCCGGCCTCAAGGGCGCGGACGTGGTCTATGCCACGCGGGTGCAAAAGGAACGCTTCAGCGGGGAAAGCCTGGAAGGCTACACGGCGGATTTTCAGGTCAACCGCGCCATCGTCGATGCCTGCTGCGGGCCGGACGTGATCGTCATGCACCCGCTGCCGCGCGACAGCCGCGAAGGCGCCAACGACCTGAGCACCGACCTGAACCACGATCCGCGCTTGGCGATCTTCCGCCAGACCGACAATGGCATCCCGGTGCGCATGGCGATCTTTGCCGTCTTGCTGGGCGTGGAAGGCCTGGTGCAGCATTCACTGCGCGACGTCACCTGGGCGCCGCCGTCCCACATCGGTCCGGACGACAGCGTGTTCCACGGGATGTATTGACGGGCTCGCTGCGGGGGGGACAGCAAACCCCGGGCGCGGCGTCGGGGCCTTATTTCGTGTCCGGGCGCATTCCCCCCAGCGCGGCCACCAGGTCGTCCAGCATGCGGGCCAGCTCACCCGACATCAGGGCGAAGTCGGCCTCGAACTGTTCGGCCTCGTTGGCGGCCTGGGCGTCCTGGTGTTCCTTCAGCACGTCCAGCGGGGCGACGCGTTTGATGTCCAGATTGTCGGTCAGCACGAAGGACACGCGGTCGTTCCAGGTCATGGCCAGGCGCGTGCACTGTTTGCCGGCCTGGATGTGGCGGCGCACTTCCTCGGTGTCGACGGTCTGGCGCACGTAGCGCACGGTGGCGCGCGATTCGCCCGTGGACCGTAGTTCGGTGTCCTGGTCGATGGTGAATCCGGCCGGGGCTTCGTCTTCCGTCAGCCATAGGGTCATGGCGGCGGCAGGCGACATTTCCACGTGCAGGGGCACGATGGGAAAGGGCGTCAGCGTTTTCGCCAGCAGGCCCAGGACCTCGTCGCTGCGAGCAGTCGCGGCGGCGTCGATGGCCACCCAGTGGTTGATCGTGTCGATCCAGACGCGGGTGTCGTGGCCGATGACGAAGGCGCGCGGCAGCAGTTCCATCGTCATCTGTTCCTTGATTTCCTTCATCTGCTTGCGCCCGGGCTTGTAGCCCTGCTGCTCCTCGATCTGCAGGGCGCGGGCGCGGCTGGCCTGGTTGACCACGGTGCTGGGCAGCAGTTTCTTTTCGGTCTGCAGGCGCAGCAGGATCTGGCCGTGCTGGGCATAGGCCAGGCCGCTGTCATCCCGGGGTGGCAGCCAGCCCGACACCTGGCTGTCCTGGCTGCTGCCAGGCTGGAAGGCCAGCGGTTCCAGGGCGGCTTCCAGGTCGGCGGCGCTCAGGGATGCATTGGGAGAGAGACGATAGAGCTTGAGATTCTTGAACCACATGGTCGTGTGCGCAGTGGCCGGCGGGCGGCGGTGAAAAGAGGGCCTTGATTGTACGCGATGCCCTTGCCCTGAATGAGGGCCCCCACGCTGCGCAGGCTGGAGCCTGCTTGCTGCCTCTCCAGGGGGGCGTTTCTTGCCTTGGGGCGTCCCAGCGGCAAAAAAATGGCCCGGTGTTTGGACCGGGCCATGAGAAGCAGTCGTCCGCGCACAAAAAAGGCTCGCGGGGGGTGCAGGGACGACGGAGCATCACGTCTGAACGGGCCCGGGACGCAAGGGGGAACAAGGGACCGGAACCCAACATTGATGCACGTAAAGATTCTAAAGGATGATCCCTGACGACACTCTGAATTACACCGCATCCAGGTCGTTGTGCCGGGTTTCCCGGATGAAAAGCGTACCGACCACCAGCGTCATGGCGCAGATGACGATGGGATACCACAGGCCGTCGTACATATTGCCGGTGGTCGCCACCGTGGCAAAGGCCACTGGCGGCACGAAGCCTCCGAACCAGCCGTTGCCGATGTGATAGGGCACGCTCATGGACGTGTAGCGGATGCGCGTGGGGAACATTTCCACCAGCATGGCGGCGATGGGCCCGTAGACCATGGTGACCTGCAGCACCAGGAAGAACAGCAGCAGGAGCACCATGGCGTAGTTGATCTGCGAGGGGTCTGCGTGGGCGGGGTAGCCATGGCTGCGCACCGCCTGGCGCAGGGTCTGCTGCAGGGTGGCGCCGCGCTGCGCGAATTCCGCGCGCGGCAGCACCGTGCCCTCGAAGGAATCGACGCGCTGGTCGCCGATCAGCGCGTAGGCCACGGTGCCGGCCGCAGCGGCCTGGTTGATGTAATGCACCGAGTGGCTGGCCATGAAGGCCTTCAGCAGATCGCAGGAACTGGTGAACGAGGCGATGCCCACCGGGTTGAACTGCAGCGAACAGTTGCCGGGGTCGGCCACGACGTAGACGGGAGCCTGGCGCTGGGCGCGCTCCAGCGCGGGGTTGGCGTAATGCGTCAGGCCCTTGAAGACCGGGAAATAGCTGAGACAGGCGATCAGGCAGCCGGCCATGATGATGGGCTTGCGGCCGATCCGGTCGGACAGCGCGCCAAAGACCAGGAAAAAGGGGCAGGCCAGCAGCAGCGCCAGGGCGACCAGGATGTTGGCGATGTTGGCCTCGACCCCCAGGGTTTCCGTCAGGAAGTACAGGGCATAGAACTGGCTGGTGTACCAGACGACGGCCTGACCGGCCGTCAGCCCGATCAGGGCCAGCAGGATCAGGCGCAGGTTGCTCCAGCGGCCAAAGGCTTCCTTGATCGGCGCGCGGGAAATCAGGCCTTCGGATTTCATCCGCGTGAAGGCTGGGGATTCGTGCAGGCGCAGGCGGATCCAGACTGAAATCACCAGCAGCAGCACGGAAATCAGGAAGGGCAGGCGCCAGCCCCAGGATTCGAAGGCCTCCTGGCCCAGAGTGGCCCGGGTACCCAGCACCACCACCAGCGACAGGAACATGCCGGTCGTGGCCGTGGTCTGGATCCAGCTGGTGAAAAATCCGCGTCGGTGGTTGGGGGCGTGTTCGGCCACGTAGACGGCCGCGCCGCCGTATTCGCCGCCCAGGGCCAGCCCCTGCAGCAGGCGCAACAACAGCAGGATCATGGGGGCGGCGGTGCCGATCGAGGCCGACGAGGGCAGGACCCCCACCAGAAAGGTGGACAGGCCCATGATCAGGATGGAAACGACAAAGGCGTATTTGCGCCCGACCATGTCGCCCAGGCGGCCAAAGACCAGGGCGCCGAAGGGGCGCACTGCGAAACCGGCGGCAAAGGTCAGCAGGGCGAAGATGAAGCCGGCCGTGGGGTTGAGGCCGGAAAAGAAGTGCTGGGCGATGATGGCGGCCAGCGAACCGTACACGTAGAAGTCATACCATTCGAACACGGTTCCCATGGACGAGGCCAGGATGACCCGGCGTTCTTCGTGGGTCATGGGCCGCCGGGAGTCATCCATGGGATCGGACGTCATGAGGGATGGACGGTTCATGTGCGGGTCCTGGGGACATGATCGCGTGGGAAGGAGACTCGCAGCCGCGTGCCGGCGCTGACCGGGTCGTGATGGTTGCCAGGCGGCAGGAAAGCGATGGTGGCCTGGTGGTGTTCGGCGACCTCGCGGACGATGGCCAGGCCCAGGCCGCTGCCCTCGGCCTCGTGGCCCAGGATCCGGTAGAAGCGATCGAAGACCTGGGATTGTTCTTCGGGGGGGATGCCGGGGCCGGTGTCCTGGACTTCCAGGCAGACCAGGTCGCCATCGGGCAGCGCCCGCACCGTGACCTGGCCACCCGCCGGCGTATACAACAGGGCATTGTCGATCAGGTTGTTCAGCAGTTCGCGGATCATGATGCGGTTGCCGAACACCGGCAGGGGTTCGTCGGGGGATTCGAATCCCAGGTCGATGCTGCGTTGCAGGGCAGCTTGCACCCATTCGCCCGTGCCTTCGGCCGCCAGGGCGTTGAGATCCAGTTGTTCGGTCGTGCGGGATTGATTGGGGTCCAGGGATTCGGCGCGCGCCAGCAGCAGCAGCTGATTGACCAGGCGCGTGGCGCGCTGGGATCCGGTGACCAGTTGCTGCAGGCTGTCGCGCATGTGGGCGGGATCCTGTTCGCGTAGCGCGATTTCACATTGCGTGCGGATGCCGGCCAGTGGTGTCTTCAGCTGGTGGGCGGCATTGGCGACAAAGCGCCGCTGGGATTCGATGGATGCCGACAGGCGCAGCAGCACGTTGTTCATGGCGGCGATCAGCGGCACGATCTCGGCCGGAGCCAGGTCGTCGCGGATGGGGGACAGGTCGCTGGGTTTGCGACGCCGTATGTGTTCCTGCAGCAGGCTCAGGGGTTCCAGGCCCTGCGTCAGGCCCAGTCCGGCCAGCATGGCGGCCAGCGGCAGGATGATCAGTTGCGGGGTCAGCATGCCGGTCAGGATTTCCTGCTGCAGGGTGGCGCGGGCCTCGCCGGGTTCGGCCACAACGGTCAGGAAGCCGGCACCGTCGCGATCACGCCCCCCCCACAGGTAGGCCATGCGGATCGATTGATGGTCCAGTGTGGCGTTGCGGTAGCGGATCTGGTCGATGTCGTAGGTCCAGTTTTCCGGAGTGGGGATGTTGGGGTCGCCGGCGATCAGGTGGCCGTTGGCGTCCAGGATCTGCCAGGTGGTGGGGGTGTCGTCGCCGCCGCCCGCCAGCACGGTGCGGGCGGAGTCGGACAGGGTGACGCCGTTGGCCAGGCGCTGCTGCTCGACTTCGAGGCGCAGCAGTCGCAGGTGGCTGGACAGGGTGCGGTCGTACGGCGAATTGGCGATGTTCAGGGAAATGAAGTACGTGATCACGATGCCGATGGACCACAGCACGAACAGCGGCACGATCATCCACAGCAGGATACGGCCCAGCAGCGTGGCGTGGCGCCGCCGGCGGGGTCGCGCATGATCGGGACGCGGATCCGCGAACATGGGCGGGCGTCAGCCGATGGTGGCCGCGTCGGCCGATTGGCTGCGGTTCTCGGGTTCCAGGCAGTATCCCAGGCCGCGCACCGTGAGGATGCGGATGTCGGCGGGTTCGATTTTCTTGCGCAGCCGGTGGATGTAGACTTCGATGGCGTTGGTGGTGACTTCTTCGCCCCATTCGCACAGCAGGTCGACCAGTTGGTGTTTGCTGATCATGCGGCCACTGCGCGACAGAAAGATTTCCAGCAGGCTGGTCTCGCGGGCCGACAGTTCGACTGGCGCGTCGTCGATGGTGGCCACCCGGCCATTCAGGTCGAAGGCCAGGCGGCCGTGATGCAGCACGGATGCGCGCGCGCCGCCGTGGCGGCGGATCAGGGCGCGCACGCGGGCTTCGAGTTCGCTGAGCGCAAAGGGTTTCGACATGTAGTCGTCGGCGCCCAGGTCCAGGCCTTCGACGCGCTGTTCGACGGAATCGGCAGCGGTCAGGATCAGGACGGGCAGGGGCGTGCCGCGCTGGCGCAATTTGCGCAGCACCGACAGGCCGCTCATTCGGGGCAGGCCCAGGTCCAGGATCAGCAGGTCGAAGGTCTGCAGCTGCAGGGCGGAATCTGCGCTGGACCCGTCGTGGACCACGTCCACGGCATAGCCGTCGTAGCGCAGTGATCGGGACAGCCCGTCCGCGAGAATACTGTCGTCCTCGGCAATCAGGATACGCATGGCGGGAATGACATCCAGGGGGAACGGAGATGGGGCGGCAAGAATCGCTCGTCGCCCGGATGCGTTGGATTGTCGCATGGCCGTATCGGAGCGTCATTTAGGGTTAACGATGCAGCGGGACAGAGGGCAGAGGCGGCGGCACGGCGGGCGCCTGGATGCATTTGTCATAACTGGGCTTTTATACAGTACAATTTAATGCCATAATTTCCCTCATGTCATCTTCAGCATTCAGCAAAAGGAAACCCTCCATGGACGAACGCACCGGCAAGGCCAACCCCGAACGCGCCAAAGCGCTGGCCGCCGCGCTGTCGCAGATCGAAAAGCAATTCGGCAAAGGCTCGATCATGCGCTACGGCGACAACCAGGTCGAACACGACATCCAGGTCGTGTCCACCGGTTCGCTGGGGCTGGACATCGCCCTGGGGGTCGGCGGGCTGCCGCGCGGCCGGGTGGTCGAAGTCTACGGCCCGGAATCTTCCGGCAAGACCACGCTCACTTTGCAGGTCATCGCCGAAATGCAGAAAATCGGTGGCACCTGCGCCTTCGTCGATGCCGAACACGCGCTCGACGTGCAGTACGCCGCCCGCCTGGGGGTCAGCCTGGAAGACCTGCTCATCTCCCAGCCGGACACTGGTGAACAGGCCCTGGAAATCACCGACGCGCTGGTGCGTTCCGGCTCGGTCGACCTGATCGTCATCGACTCGGTCGCCGCCCTGGTGCCAAAGGCCGAAATCGAAGGCGACATGGGCGATTCCCTGCCGGGCCTGCAGGCCCGTCTCATGAGCCAGGCCCTGCGTAAATTGACCGCCACGATCAAACGCGCCAATTGCATGGTGATCTTCATCAACCAGATCCGCATGAAAATCGGCGTCATGTTCGGCAATCCCGAAACCACCACGGGCGGCAATGCGCTGAAATTCTATTCTTCCGTGCGCCTGGACATCCGTCGCATCGGCTCCATCAAAAAAGGCGACGAAGTCGTGGGCAACGAGACCCGCGTGAAAGTCGTCAAAAACAAGGTCGCGCCTCCGTTCAAACAGGTGGAATTCGACATCATGTACGGCACCGGCATTTCACGCGAAGGCGAAATCATCGACCTGGGCGTGCAGGCGGGCATCGTCGACAAGGCCGGGGCCTGGTACAGCTATAACGGCGACCGCATCGGCCAGGGCAAGGACAACGTCCGCGACTACCTCAAAGAACGCCCCGAACTGGCCTTCGAAATCGAAAATCGGGTGCGTGAACAGCTGGGGGTCGCGCTGCGGGCTGCGCCCGCCGGCGGCGCCGTAGCGGCGACCGCCCCTGCGGATGGCGAATGATGCGTCACGGCGCGGCCCCAGCCTGAAGGCGCGGGCCGTCGCCTACCTGTCCAGGCGGGAACATTCCCGCCTGGAACTGCAGCGCAAACTATCCGCCTACAGCGACGATCCGGCCGAAATCGAATCCGTCCTGGACGATCTGCAGCGCAGCCACTGGCAGTCCGATCAGCGCTATGCCCAGGCCTATGCCCACCGTACGGCAGGCCGGCAGGGCGCGCAGCGCATCCTGGGCACCCTGCGCCAGCAGGGGGTCGCCGACGATCAGCTGGACGGCTTGCAGCACAGCCTGCGTGAAACCGAACCGGAACGCGCCCTGGCCGTCTGGCAGCGGAAATTTTCCGCACCGCCCCGGGATGCCCGCGACTACGCCCGGCAGTATCGTTTTCTGGCGGGGCGCGGATTTTCCAGCGATGCGATCCGGCGCGTGCTGTCCGACCGCGACCGCGCCGACGATCCGGGCGATCAGGAATCCAGCGACGATGTCTCGGACTGATCCGGGGGCGCCCATCTGCGTGCGGATGCCTGGGCGGGCGGCGGTTCGGGCGGCTCAGTCTGCGCGGCGGATGCCCGGCAGCGTCTCGAAACATGTGCGCTGCGCCTGCTCCAGAAACGCCTGCATATAGGCCGTATCGGCGTCTTCGGCGCGGATGCCTGCTTGCAGGGTGCGCCAGATGCCGTCGTCCAGTCGGCAGATGTGCAGGCCGGGCAGATTGCGATATTCATCCAACGCCCAGCTGGGCAGGGCCGCCACGCCCCGTCCGCTGGCCACCAGTTGCACGATCATCGGGGTCAGTTCCGCCGTGCGGATCCCTGCGGGCTCGATGCCGGCCGGGTCCAGGAACACCGTGAAGACATCCAGCCGGCTGCGATCCACCGGGTAAGTGATCAGGACCTGGTCGCGCAGGTCTTCGGCCTCGATCCGACGAGCCGAGCCCAGGGGCCCCTGGCTGGAAACCGCCAGCACCAGTTCGTAGGAGAACAGCGGGGTGTAGCGAACGCCATCCAGCGTTTCCGGATCGGACGTGATCACCACGTCCAGATCGCCCCGGCCCAGGGCCGGCAGGGGCGCGAAGGAAAAGGCGGCGGACAGGTCCAGGGAAACCTCCGGCCAGTCCTTGCGGAAGGCGTCCAGGGTGGGCATCAGCCATTGAAAGCATGAATGGCAGTCGATGGCTACGTGCAGCCGCCCGGCCCGGCCGGCCGAAAGGCGGCGCAGTTCCAGTTCCGTCGCCCGGATGCGCGGCAGCACGTCTTCGGCCAGGGCCACCAGGCGCAGGCCCGCCGTGGTCAGCCGGGCAGGACGTGTGCGCCGGTTCAACAGCGGGGTCTTCAGGCGCACCTCCAGGTCGCGCAACTGGTGTGACAGGGCGGACTGCGTCAGATGCAGACGTTCGGCTGCCTCCTGCAGGCTGCCACCGTCCCGGATGGCCAGCAGGGTTTCCAGGTGTCTGACCTCTATCATGAATTTTCCTCATGTTATGCGTGCGGGATTTGATTTTTTATTTAGATCTTCCCCATGCACAATACCATTCATTGAATATTTTTAATGTTATCAGGGATTGATCATGACGGTTATTCATGCTTTGGGTTTTCCGCGCATCGGCGCCGCCCGTGAACTGAAACGGGCTCAGGAAGCCTATTGGGCCGGCAAAGCCGATCAGGCCAGCCTTCTGGAAACCGGTCGTGAATTGCGCGTCCGTCACTGGGCGGTGCAGGCCCAGGCCGGCCTGCAGTGGGTGCCAGTCGGCGATTTCGCCTGGTACGACCAGATCCTGGAATGGACCACATTGCTGGGGGCCGTCCCGGCCCGTTTCGGCCAGGCGGACGGCGCGCCGGTCGAGCTGGACACGCTGTTTCGCATGGCGCGCGGCCGGGCGCCGTCCGGCACGCCGGCGGCCGCTTGTGAAATGACCAAATGGTTCGATACCAATTACCACTACATCGTGCCGGAACTGCATCCGGGCCAGACCTACCGGATCGCACGGGAATCCCTGTTCGAGCAGGTTGCCGAAGCGCAGGCGCTGGGCCATCGCGCTCGCCCCGTGATTCCGGGACCGCTGACCTGGCTGTGGCTGGGCAAGGGCGATGCCTTCGTGCAGGGCGCGTCGGATGAGGGCAAGCTGGCCTTGCTGGCAGGCCTGCTGCCGGTCTATGAACAGGTACTGCAGCGCCTGGCCGCCCAGGGGGTGGACTGGGTGCAGATCGACGAACCGATCCTGGTGCTGGATCTGCCCCTGGCCTGGCAACAGGCTTTCGCGAACGTCTATGCCCGCCTGGCAAAGCAGGGGCCCAAGGTCCTGCTGGCCACGTATTTCGGGGGCCTGGGCAACAATCTGGACATTGCATGCGCCTTGCCCGTGCAGGGCCTGCACGTGGATCTGGTCCGGGCACCGGGCCAGCTGGATGCGGTGCTGTCGGGGTTGCGGGGCGATCAGGTGCTGTCGCTGGGCGTCATCGACGGGCGCAACGTCTGGCGCGCCGATCTGGATGGGATCCATGCCCGGATCAAGGCGGCCGCTGCCCAGTTGAAAGATCGCCTGTGGCTCGCGCCATCATGCTCTTTATTGCATACCCCCATCGATCTGTCCCTGGAAACCGGCCTGGACGCGGAGCTGCGCAGCTGGTTGTCCTTTGCCGTGCAGAAGCTGGATGAACTGCACCTGTTGCAGGCCCTGGTGGACGGCAAGACCGGCTCCCAGGAACAGCAGGCTCTGGAGGCCGCTCGCCAGGCCGTGCGCAGCCGCGCCGCGTCAGGCCGCATCCACCGGCAGGACGTGGCTGCCCGGCTGGCGGCGTGCGCCGCCATCAGCCGCAGGCGCACACCGTTTGCGCAGCGTATTCGCAGCCAGCAGCAGCGCCTGGGGCTGCCGGCCTTCCCGACGACGACCATCGGCTCCTTCCCCCAGACCCCTGATATCCGGGCCCTGCGTCGCGACTGGCGCGCAGGCACCCTGGGCGATGCCGCCTACGAAAAAGCCATCCGCGCAGAGATCGAGCGCGTTGTCCGCTTCCAGGAAGAGATCGGCCTGGACGTGCTGGTGCACGGCGAACCTGAACGCAACGACATGGTGGAATATTTCGGCGAACTGCTGGCCGGCTTTGCCTTCACCGCGTATGGCTGGGTGCAGAGCTACGGCTCGCGCTGCGTCAAGCCGCCGCTGATCTATGGCGACGTGGCCCGTCTGGCGCCAATGACGGTCGCCTGGTCGTCCTATGCGCAATCCCTGACTGACAAGCCGGTCAAGGGCATGCTGACCGGGCCGGTGACGATCCTGCAGTGGTCCTTCGTGCGCGATGACCAGCCGCGCGAACAGACCTGCCGGCAGATCGCCCTGGCCTTGCGCGACGAGGTTCTGGACCTGGAAAAGGCCGGAATCACCGTGATCCAGATTGACGAGCCGGCTTTCCGCGAGGGCCTGCCGCTGCGTCGGGGCGACTGGACTGCCTATCTGAACTGGGCCGTGGACAGTTTTCGCCTGTCCACCAGCGGGGTGCGCGACGACACGCAGATCCACACCCACATGTGCTATTCCGAATTCAACGACATCATCCAGGCGATCGCCGCGATGGATGCGGACGTGATCACCATCGAGACCTCGCGCTCGAACATGGAACTGCTGGGCGCGTTCGAGGATTTCTCCTATCCCAACGACATCGGCCCGGGGGTGTACGACATCCATTCGCCCAATGTGCCCGAGGAATCCTGGATGGTGGACCTGATGCGCAAGGCCGCCCAGCGCCTGCCGGCCGAACGGCTGTGGGTCAACCCGGACTGCGGCCTGAAGACCCGCGCCTGGCCGGAAACCCGCGCCGCGTTGGAATCCATGGTGCATGCGGCCAGGACGCTGCGCCGGGCGGCCTGATCGCCGCGCGTTGCGATGGACCGGATGTGCGCCGCGTTCGGGGTGGGGCGCATGTCCGGGACCCCTGTGGTGGCCTCTGGGGCGGGGCCCATAAGCAAATACTGATGCACGGTATAATCGAAAGGTTAAACAGATTCTGGCTTGTCTTAGCCTTTTGTATCCCCATGCCCTTGTCCGCCCCGGCGAGTCCCCGTCAACCCTTGCATACGCGATCCATTCGCGTGCAGTCCTATGCGCGGGAAGACGGCCTGTGGGATCTGGATGCCGAACTCGTCGACACCAAGGCCTACGACTTTCCCGTGCAGGGCGGGCGCACCCACGAGGCGGGCGCCCCGGTCCATCACATGCACCTGCGCGTCACCATCGATGACCAGTTCACCATCACGGATGCGCAGGTCGCCTACGATGCGGCGCCTTATGGCGAATTCTGCAGCGCCATCGCTCCCGACTACCGACACCTGATCGGCCTGAATCTGCTCAAGCAGTTTCGCAAGCACGTGCGGGAGCGCTTTGGCCGCACGGCCGGCTGCACGCACGTCACCGAACTTACCAACGTTCTGCCCACGGCGGCCGTCCAGACCATGGCGGGCCGGCGACGGGAGAATCCAGACGGCCAGCGCCCCTTCCAGCTGGACGGCTGTCACGCGCTTCGGGTGGATGGACCGGTGGTGCGAGAGCACTACGCGCCCTGGTATGTTTCTCCGGATTCGCATCATGAAGGGTAGGGACTCTCTGCACCGGTCGGCGCGTCGCATGCATCTGCTGCTTCGGGCCGCCTGCTACGTTGCAAATCCTCGCGATAGCAATTGCTATCGCTGCGGTTCGCGCCTTGCATTCGGCCCAAATCCGCAGCGCCTGCTTTCCGCTCGACCGGTTCAGAGAATCCCTGGACTTCCGGGCCTGGCCCAGGCCTGCGGCTCGAAGCGGCCCGCGGGTGGTTTTCTTTTTTCTTCACAGACAGGTAACTCATGAAAATTCACGAATATCAAGGCAAGGAATTGCTGAAGAAGTTTGGCGTGACTGTCCCGCGCGGCATCCCCGCGTTCTCGGTCGAGGAGGCCGTGGCGGCAGCCGAAAAACTGGGGGGTCCTGTCTGGGTCGTCAAGGCGCAGATCCACGCCGGCGGCCGCGGCAAGGGCGGCGGCGTGAAGGTCGCCAAGTCGCTGGACGAAGTCAGGACGCTGGCCGGCCAGATCCTGGGCATGCAGCTGGTCACGCACCAGACCGGCCCCGAAGGCCAGAAAGTGCGCCGCCTGTACATCGAAGACGGCGCCGACATCCAGAAGGAATACTACCTGTCCGTCGTGACCGACCGCGCCACGCAGAAAGTGGCCTTCATCGCTTCCAGCGAAGGCGGCATGGACATCGAGGAAGTCGCCCATTCTTCCCCCGAAAAAATCATCACCATCCAGATCGACCCCCTGAAGGGTTTCACCCAGGCTGACGGCGACACGCTGGCCAAGGGCGTGGGCATGCCGGCCGATTCCGTGGCCCAGTTCATCGACGTGTGCCAGAAGCTCTATACCTGCTACATGGAAACCGATGCGTCGCTGGTTGAAATCAACCCCCTGAATCGCGATGGCAAGGGCAACATCATCGCCCTGGACGCGAAGTTCAACTTCGACTCCAATGCGCTGTTCCGTCACCCCGAGATCGTCGAATACCGCGACCTCGACGAGGAAGATCCCGCCGAGATCGAAGCCAGCAAGTTCGACCTGGCCTACATCCAGCTCGACGGCAATATCGGCTGCCTGGTCAACGGCGCAGGCCTGGCCATGGCCACCATGGACACGATCAAGCTGTTCGGCGGCGAGCCGGCCAACTTCCTGGACGTGGGCGGCGGCGCCACGGCGGAAAAGGTCACCGAAGCCTTCAAGATCATGTTGAAGAACAAGGGCGTCAAGGCCATCCTGGTCAACATCTTCGGCGGCATCATGCGCTGCGACGTGATCGCCGAAGGCGTCATCGCCGCCTGCAAGGCCGTGAACCTCAGCGTGCCGCTGGTGGTGCGCATGAAGGGCACCAACGAAGAACAGGGCAAGAAGATGCTGGCGGCCTCGGGCCTGCCCATCATCAGCGCCGATACCATGGCCGAAGCCGCGACCGCCGCCGTCGCCGCCGCGAAATAAGCACCACAGGGAATAGAACATGTCGATTCTGATCAACAAGGACACCAAGGTCATCACCCAGGGGATCACCGGCAAGACCGGTCAGTTCCATACCCGCATGTGCCGTGAATACGCCAACGGCAAGGCGGCGTTCGTCGCCGGGGTGCATCCGAAAAAGGCCGGCCAGGACTTCGAAGGCGTGCCCATCTACGCTTCCGTGAAGGACGCCAAATCGGCCACGGGCGCGACCGTCTCCGTCATCTACGTGCCGCCCGCAGGCGCTGCGGCCGCCATCTGGGAAGCCGTCGAAGCCGACCTGGATCTGGCGATCTGCATCACCGAAGGCATCCCCGTGCGTGACATGCTGGAAGTGCGCAACCGCATGCGCGCCGAAAATCGCAAGACCCTGCTGCTGGGCCCCAATTGCCCGGGCCTGATCACGCCAGACGAAATCAAGATCGGCATCATGCCGGGTCACATCCACCGCAAGGGCCGCATCGGCATCGTCAGCCGCTCCGGCACGCTGACCTACGAAGCCGTGGCCCAAGTCACGGAACTCGGCCTTGGCCAGTCCAGCGCCGTGGGGATCGGTGGCGACCCGATCAACGGGCTGAAGCACATCGACGTGCTGCAGATGTTCAATGACGATCCGGACACGGATGCCGTCATCATGATCGGCGAGATCGGCGGCCCCGACGAGGTCAATGCCGCTCAGTGGGCCAAGGACAACATGAAAAAGCCCGTGGTCGGCTTCATCGCAGGCGTCACCGCCCCGGCGGGCAAGCGCATGGGCCACGCCGGCGCCCTGATTTCGGGCGGCGCCGACACGGCCGACGCCAAGCTGGAAATCATGGAAGCCTGCGGCATCCGCACGACGCGCAATCCTTCGGAAATGGGCAAGCTGCTCAAAACCGTGCTGTAATGATTGTGTATTGACGAGGCGCCGGGCATGCCCGGCCCTCGCATCGGAAAGGCCCGCCCGGCGGGCCTTTTTCACGGGCATATCATCCCCATCGGGGGGGATGCAGCCCGTTCATGGATTTGGAAAATAGGACACGGACATGCTGCTGGCTTGGCTGGAGCAACTGCATTGGGGGGCGGTGCTGCAGATCGTCCTGATCGACATCCTGCTGGGGGGCGACAATGCCGTCGTGATCGCCCTGGCGTGCCGCAAACTGGAACGCCGGCGCCGACTGCAGGGCATCCTGTGGGGGACGGCCGGGGCCATCGTGCTGCGGGTCACCCTGATCGCGTTTGCCCTGGCCTTGCTGGCCGTGCCGTACCTGAAGATCGTAGGCGCCGTCCTGCTGCTGTGGATCGGCATCAAGCTGATGCAGCCCGATGGCGATGCCCATGACTCGGTGACCGGGGCGACCTCCGTCTGGTCCGCCGTGCGCACCATCATTGTGGCGGATTTCATCATGAGCCTGGATAATGTCGTGGCCATCGCCGCCGCCGCCCAGAACACCATTGCGGATCATCAGATTCTGTACGTGGCCTTCGGCCTGCTGCTCAGCGTGCCCATCATCATCTGGGGCAGCACCCTGGTGCTGAAGCTCATTGATCGCTTCCCCTTGCTGGTCACGTTCGGGGCGGGGCTGCTGGGCTGGATCGCCGGAGGCATGCTGGTCACGGACATCGCCCTGGACCCCTGGCTGGGCCAGACAGACGTTCCGGTCCGGCTGATCGCGGAGATCGCGGGTGCGGCGCTGGTGGTGGCCGTGGGTCTGTGGTGGTCGCGGCGTCATACGGCCCAGACACAGACACAGGAATAGGGATCGCTTGCCCATGAAATTGAAACGCCCCTCTTTGCTTCAGGTTCTGCTGGCGCTGGCCGTCATCGGCCTGCTGGCCCGTTTGCTGCTTTCCAGGATAACGCTGTAATGACTTCATCCCCTGAAAAACTCGTGATTGCCACCCGAGCCAGCCGCCTGGCCCTGTGGCAGGCCCATCATGTGCGAGACCGCCTGCGCCGGCTGTATCCGGCCTGCAGCGTGGAACTGCTGGAAATGACCACGCGCGGCGATCAGATCCTGGATCGCACCTTGTCCAAGGTCGGCGGCAAGGGGCTGTTCGTCAAGGAACTGGAAACCGCGCTGCTGGATGGCCGCGCGGACCTGGCCGTGCATTCCCTGAAGGACGTGCCTGTCGACCTGCATGATCCCTTCACCCTGGCTGCGATCCTGGATCGGGCCGACCCTTGCGATGCGCTGGTATCCAATACTGCCGACAGCCTGGACGACCTGCCGGCCGGTGCCGTCGTAGGGACCTCCAGCCTGCGCCGCGAGGCGCAATTGCGGGCCCGCTACCCCGAACTGGTGGTCAAGCCCTTGCGCGGCAATCTGGACACGCGGCTGTCCAAACTCGACCGGGGCGACTATGCCGCCATCGTGCTGGCCGCAGCCGGCCTGCAGCGCCTGGGCCTGGGGGATCGGATCCGCGCCGTGCTGCCGGTGGATCTCAGCCTGCCGGCGGCCGGGCAGGGGGCCCTGGGCATCGAGACCCTGGCGGATCGCGCCGACCTGCGCACCTGGCTGGAGCCGCTGGCCAGCCGCGATGCGACTGCCTGCACCCTGGCAGAACGCGCTGTGTCCCGTGCTTTGGGGGGATCTTGCCAGGTGCCGTTGGCCGCGTATGCCGTGCTGCAGCCCGACGGCCTGTGGCTGCGGGCGCTGGTTGCCGAACCGGACGGCAGCCGGGTGCTGCGGGCGCAGGCGCGCGGCGATGCTGCCCAGGCAGAATCCCTGGGCGCCGCTGTGGCGCAGGAACTGTTCGGCCAGGGCGCCAGCGATATCCTGACCCGCCTGTCCGCCTGATCTCATGGATGATCGGCCGTCCGCCGCGCAGGTGCTGCTGACACGTCCGCAAGGACGCAACGAAGCACTCGCGCAAGCGCTGCGCGACACCGGACTGACTGTGATGGTGGCCCCCGCGCTGGCCGTCGAGTGGCTGGATACGCCACGCCCGCCTGCCTGCCCCGGGGATCTGTTCATTTTCGTCAGCCGCCAGGCCGTGGACGCCTATTTCTCGGCCCAGCCTGTGCCCTGGCCGCCCGGCGCCTGGGCCGGGGCCGTGGGCGCGGCGACTGCCCAGGCATTGCAGGCGCACGTGCCGCCGGCCCGGATCCTGGCGCCTGCCGATGGCCTGCCGCCCGATTCGGAATCCCTGCTGGCAACCATCCAGGCCCAGGCGCTGCCGGTGGGACGAGTCCGCATTCTCCGGGCAGAGCACGGCCGGGACTGGCTGGCGGATCAATTGCGTCAATTGGGGTGGCAGGTCGATATCCACGCCCTGTACCGGCGTGACCCCTGCGTCTGGAATGCGGTGGCCTGCGCGCGCCTGGCAAGCCCAGAACCGCTGGTGCTGTTGCTGACCAGCCTGGAGGCCCTGTCGGCCATCGAGTCCAGTCTGGAGGCCCGCCGGCTGGACTGGCCGCCGGTCCTGCACGCCGTCACGCTGCACGAACGCATCGCGCGCCGTTTACAATACCGGTACGCTGACCGGCCGGATGGGGTGTTGCACGTCACGCTCAGCAGTCCCGATGGGGCTGCCTTGTTTCAGGCTATAGTGGCAGCATCCCGACAGCTTCCCCGAAGGACCTGAACGCAGTCATGAGCGAATCCGATCACAGCATGCCGTCTTCTTCCTCTGATCCCGTTTCGCCGGCTTCGGCCTTGGCCAGCGCGCAGGCCTCGCCCCGCCAGTCCAGCGGCTTCGGACGTCTGCTGCTGGTGGTGTTGATTCTGCTGGCCCTGGTGCTGGGCGCGGCGCTCTACGAACAGAATCGCCAGTACCGTGTCCTGAAGGCCGACTTCCAGCGCCAGCACAGCGAAAATTCCCAGTTGATCCAGGATGCCCGCAGCCAGGCGGCCCAGGCCTTGTCGATGGCTCGCGAACAGGCAGCCCAGGTCGACAGCCTGCGCAGCACGCTGGAATCCACCAGCAATCAGGTGCAGGAACTGGACCAGGCCTTGCAGCTCATGACCGACAGTGGGTCCGACCTGCTGCTGCTCAACGACATCGACCATCTGGTCACCATTGCCCAGCAGCAGTTGTCGCTGGGCGGCAACGTCGCCAATGCCATCATCTCCCTGGAAGCCGCCCAGGCCCAGCTCGCGCGGGCCAACCGCCCCAATCTGGCGGCTTTGCAGCAATCCATCAACGGCGATCTTGATCGCCTGAGGGCCGTGGCCACCATCAATCTGCCCGCCTTGTCGGCGCAGCTGGACCAGCTGTCGGGCCTGATCGGCAGCGCACCCTTGCTGGTCCCCGATGTCGTCGCGGCGACCAGCCACGATGCTGCGGCACCTGCTGCCGCACCGGCCGGGGCGGCAGCAGGCAGCGAGTCCGATGCCGCAGCGTCTTCGACGGGGTGGCAGGGCGTGCTGCAGGACGGTTGGCACTGGACACGGGATGCCGCAGCCCAGGTCACGCAAGACCTGCGTGGCCTGCTCGACATTCGGCGGGTGGGCGATTCGGCCGCCTTGCTGATGTCTCCCGACCAGGCGCAACGATTCCGCGAGGGCCTGAAGCAACGCGCGGTCACTGCGCAGCTGGCACTCATGATGCATCAGTCACGCATCTGGAAGACCGAACTGGATCGCGTCGCTCAGGCGATCGACCAACGCTACGACATGCGGGCGGAATCTTCTCGTCAGGCCCTGAAGCTGGCGCGCGCACTGCATGACATGCCCATCGAAATCGCGATGCCCGCGCTGGACAACAGCCTGGCGGCCATCGCCGCCGCGCGCGATGCAGAGGCTGCCCAGGATGACGCCACCCCTGACGATTCGGACGATGCGCCAGATGCTCCCGCCCAGAACCCGTCCGATCCCGCCGTTCAGACGCCTGCCGCCGCGCCCGCAGGCGCAGGCGCCGTCTGACAGGGGGGCATGATGCGATCCTGGATCTGGACCCTGATTCTGCTGGCTGCCGCCGTGGGGCTGGCCCTGACGGTGCATGATCATGGCGGCAACGTCATCATTGTGGCGCAGCCGTGGCGGCTGGAATTGTCACTGCCACTGGCAGTCGTGCTGGCGCTGGTAGCGTTCGTGGTCTTGCATTGGCTGCTGCGTCTGCTGCGCTGGATGGGCAACAGCCCCGATCGTCTGCGGGCTTGGCGCGGTCGGCGCGCACAGCGCCGTGATGTCGAACTGCTGGAGCGCGGCTGGATCAATGTGCTGGAAGGTCGCTACGTGCAGGCGGAAAAAGACTTGTCCAGCCTGCTGGCACGCACCCGTTCGGCCGACCGCAAGGTCCTGGCCGGACTCAGCGCCGCCCGGGCCCTGCACCTGCTGGGCGAGTATGGGCGTCGCGACCAGACGCTGCGGCTGGCCCAGGAAGGCGCTGGCCAGGACAGCCGCCTGCGGCAGGCGGTCGATACCGTGACGGCAGAAATGCTGTTGGATCAGAATCGCGCCCAAGAAGCCCTGGATCTGCTGGAACCTCTGCAGGATGCCTCGTCCCGCTTCTTGCATGCCACTCGGCTGCTGCTGCGCGCACATCGCCAGCTGGGTCATGCGGATCGCGTCTATGCCCTGACGCGACTGCTGCTGCGGCGCAGTGCCATCGACGAGGCCCAGGCACGGCTATTCATCTGCGAATCAGCCGCCCAGCGCCTGGATGCCGTCGATGTCGCCGGCTGGAACGCACTGTGGGGCGACCTGACTGCCGACGAGCGCTTGACCCCCGTGGTGGCGCTGGCCGGCGCCCGGGCCCAGACGCGTCTGGGTCGCCCCGATGATGCGGCCCGCATCCTCGAAGCCGCCCTGAACCGTCAGCTCGACGAAAAACTGCTGCGGGCTTACGCGCTGTGCGATGCGGAACAGGCTCGCCAGCGCCTGGGGCATGCGGAACTATGGCTCAGATCCCACCCCGACCATGCCGGCTTGCTGGCGGCATTGGGCCAGTTGTGCCTGGCGGCCCAGCTCTGGGGGCAGGGGGCGCATTACCTGGAACGCAGCCTGGCGCTGCGGGCCGACATCCACATCCACGCCTTGCTGGGCAATCTGCATGATGCCCTGGGCCGTCCCGATCAGGCCCTGAGGCATTGGCGCCAGGCCTGCGAGGCAGCCGATGCCGAGCTGCCTCAGATCCAGCGCCCGCTGCCGGCGGCCGATACCCGAGGCGACCCGCAGTTCCTGCAGGGCGTGCCGGCCGCAGCGGCGATGCTGTCTCCCGACGCGCCGGTGGCCGCCAGTGCTGCCTATCTGCAAGATGCTGCAGACGAGGCCCTGGAAGCTGTCCCCACCCCTGTTGCGCCACCGCCCGCAGCGCGCCCTGCATCGTCCTCCACGGAAGACGATTATTTCGACACGGCGCCGATCCCCGGGGTGGACATGTCGCTGACCTCGGACAGAAACCGCGAACCCTGATTTTCGTTTTACAGACTGACAACCAAGGAACTTCATGAGCCTAGATCGTGTGCCGGCTGGCGACAAGCTGCCCGAAGAATTCAATGTCGTGATCGAGATCCCGATGAATGCGGATCCCGTCAAATACGAGGTCGACAAGGCCAGCGGCGCGGTCTTCGTCGACCGCTTCATGCTGACGGCCATGCACTACCCCTGCAACTATGGCTACATCCCGCAGACCCTGTCGGAAGACGGCGATCCTGTGGACGTGCTGGTGATCGCTCCGTTCCCGGTGCAGGTGGGTGCGGTGATCCGCTGCCGCGCGCTGGGCGTGATGAACATGGAAGACGAAGCCGGCAAGGACGCCAAGCTTCTGGCCCGCCCGGTGGACAAGCTCTACCCCCCGTACCGCCACGTCGAATCGACGGCCGATCTGCCGGCAGAAGAACTGCAGCGCATCCAGCACTTCTTCGAGCACTACAAAGACCTGGAAAAGGGCAAGTGGGTCAAGGTCCAGGGCTGGTCGGGCCTGGATGCCGCCAAGCAGGAAATCCGCGCTTCGGCCGCCCGCTACGAAGGCAAGGCCTGAATCCAGGCCGCAGGACATCGTGCCCGGACCCGGTCCGGGTTTTTTGCCGCCGGGCCGCCCCAAGGCAAAAGCGCCCCCTAGGGGGGCAGCAAGCCGCAGGCGCAGCGTGGGGGCATTTTTCTGTGCCGCCGGGCCGCCCCAAGGCAAAAGCGCCCCCTGGGGGGGCAGCAAGCCGCAGGCGCAGCGTGGGGGGCACATTTTTCTGGAGCAGTTCCCATGGAAGAGACAGTCATTCCCCGCCCTGACCCCGTGTCCCTGGCAGTGCAGGGCGGTTCAGCACGTTTTCCGGTGCGCCGCATCTATTGCGTCGGCCGCAACTATGCGGACCATGCCCGCGAGATGGGGGACACCGGCCGCGAGCCGCCGTTTTTCTTCGGCAAGCCGGCAGATGCGGCTTTGAATGTCGCCGATGGCACCGAAGGAGTGCTGCCGTATCCCTCGGCCACGCATGACTTGCACCACGAAGTCGAACTGGTGGCGGCCCTGGGCGCCGGTGGGCGCGACCTGACGGAAGAACAGGCCGCGCGCGCCATCTGGGGCTACGCCATCGGCCTGGACATGACGCGCCGCGACCTGCAGGCCGAGGCCAAGAAGGCCGGCCGTCCCTGGGATACCGGCAAGGGCTTTGACCACGGCGCCGTGCTGGGGCCCGTGCATCCGGTGGCCGTCACCGGACCGATGATCTCCGGGCGCATCACGCTGTCCGTCAACGGGCAGCCGCGCCAGGCAGGCGACCTGTCGGACATGATCTGGTCCGTACCGGAAGCGATCGCGTATCTGTCCACGCTTTTCGAGCTGAAGGCGGGCGACCTGGTCTTCACCGGCACTCCGGCCGGCGTCGGCGCCGTAGTGGCCGGAGACCAGTTGCGCGGCGAGATCGAAGGCCTGGGGGCCTTGCAGGTGCGCATCGCCTGATATGGACAGCACGAAGGCTGCCGGGCGTCCAGCCGTTTCAGGACGTTTGGCTGTTTTTATCCCAGCCGGAAAGTGCGAATAGGCGGGGCAGGCGGGGCGGGGCACACTGGGCTCCTGTCTCGTTCTGCCGGAGTCCGCCATGCCTGTCCGCCTTCGCTGTCCTCTACCTCGATTGCTCCGTCCGGCCGATCCCGGACTGGCGATCCGCTCGACGGTTTCCCGGCTGCGGCCGTTCGTGCGGCCCCGCTGTCGCCGTGCGATGCACGTCTGCCAGCGGGGGCAAGCCATGGTCGAGTACGTCATCGTGGTCGCCCTGGTTGCCGTGGCTGCGATTGCCGTCTACCAGCTGTTTGGCCAGGTCATCCGCTCGCAGACGGCCGCCATGGCGCGCGAGATCGCGGGTGAAGACGGCAGCGAGCAGTCCCGCATGGCCCAGTCGGCGGCGGAATCCGCCGCCTCCCAGGCGGCTGCCAAGACCCTGAAATCCTTTACCGGCAATGCGGCCGCAGGCCAGTAGCCATGGCCGGTCTTCATTCTCAACGCGGGCAGGTGCTGGTCCTGGGCATGCTGCTGGCTGCTGTGCTGGGCCTGGCGTGGCAGCGTTACTTCGCCACTGGGCAGGTGGTCGCGGCCAAGGCCAGGATGGTGCACGGCCTGGATGCTGCCGCCTATAGCGGCGCCCTGGTGCAGGCCCGCACCCTGAATTTCCTGTCCTACCTGAACCGCGCCCAGTTGGCCCATCAACTGGCCATGGCGCATCTGTTGACGCTGGGCAGCTGGGCGCACTACGGAGGCACCCAGGCCCGGCGCCTGGCGCAGGGCAATCCGCCCGCTCATCTGATCGGCATGCTGTTCGGGGCGCGGCAGGGCAAGGCCTATCTAGCGGCAGCGGGCGCCGTCGGCCTGGATCTCCAGGCGCGGCCTGGCGGCACTCTGGCGCAGGCCTTTGCCGCCCATGAATCCTTTGTGCACGATTATGCCCAGGATCTGTCCCGAGCCCTGGCGCAGGGCCTGCCGCAGGCGCGCCTGGATGCGATCCAGGCGGTGTTGGCTGCGCATTATCCGGAACGATCCCCCCAGGCCCTGCAGCCGCAGGTCCTCGACGACGGCTGGCCGGCGCTGCTGCGTCCGCATCCACCCGATGCCGCCCTGTTCCGGCTGGTGCGGGATCTCGCCGGCCTGTATGCCTTCCTGGGGCCGCGCAGTGCCACCGCGCAGAATGCCTGGTCGGTGGACCCGCGCTGCCCGTGGCTCAGGCACGAACTACGCCGCCGGGGCGGCACCGAACTGGACGCTTCGGGGCGCTGGCAGTCGGGGGATACGCAATCCTTCCACGCCGTGCGTTCCAACCGCTGGGTCGGTTGTTATTACCGAGAATACGCCATGGGCTGGGCCTGGATGCCCGCACAGCCGGGCCAGGCCATCGGCGCCGATCACGCGGCGGATGCTCCGGCAGACTTTTCCGAGCAGGATTTCTGGCGCTGGGTGCAGGGCTCGACGCAATGGGACTTGCTGGGTCGGCAGGCCAACCCGCTTGCCAATTCCTATGCCATGCAGGAACGCCAGCAATGGCCCTCGCGCGGGCTGGCCGGGTATCTGGACGTGGCATCCGGGGCGGGTTCGCAGGCCGTGGCTGGATTCGTCGTGCGCCTGACGTTGCCGGATTCTGCGGGCGCCCCGATGCATGCCCGCAGCGCGGCGGAAACCTTGTTTTCCCGTCCCGGGACGCGTGGCGACGGCCTGATGGAATCCGCCAATCTGTTCCATCCCTATTGGCAGGCACGGCTGGCCCGGCCGCTGCTGCCGCTGGTGGGAGACTGAGATGACGGTTGACTTCTGTCAACGCGGACAGGCTCTGGTGGAAGCCCTGGCGGCGCTGGGCGTGCTGGCCAGCCTGTGCCTGGGGATCGCCTGGCTGGGGCGCACCCAGGATGCCGCGTTGCAGCTGTCGCACGCCAGCCGGCAGGCCGCCTTTGCCTGGGCTCATCAGGGCGACCAGGAGGCCGGCCTGTCCGCACAGGCGGTGGCTGATGTCCTGGCTCCGGGGCAGCGCGGGCGGACCCGATCGGGGGCCGAGTTGCTGCCCGACGGTGTCGATGTCCGGTTCGACGCCCTGGCTGCATGGTCGGGTCGCCGGCCGGGTGGCTCCATTCCTGGCGCAGCGGACGTTCGCCGGGAATTGCGGCTGGGTGATGAAACGCTGTGGCGGATCCAGGCCCGCGCCCGCACGGCAGGTCAGGACCAGGTCTCGGGCGGGTTGCGGGATTTCGACGATCAGGCGCTCTTTCTGCAGCGCCATGTGGCGATCATGCGGGGCAGCGGTGCAGCCGCCGGCGATGCCGCTGTGCAAGACACGCTGGGGGACAGTGAACGTGTGTGGGGCCGAGCCGCGCGGGCCTCTCGGGCGGCAGGCGGCGACGTGGACGCTCGCGTGCATCGCGTGGATGCCGCCTGGGGGCGCGAGCGCCCGCATTGGGATTGGATCGGCCCCTGGACCGCGCGGGTGCCAGAACGGCACCTGCAGCGCTGGAGCGCGCCATGAAGAGACGGGCTTGCATCGTATCGGGATGGCTGGGATTGGCGACGGTATTGGCTGGCCTTGCCGGGCCCGTGGTCGCGCAATCCTGGGACCCTGCGCGGGCAGTCTCTCAGCCAGGGTGGGTCTGGGCCGGTCCGCAGCAGTTGGATGGGCCGCAGGCTCGGCTGTCGGTACAGTCGTTCCGGGCCCCGGTGCCGCCCCTGACTGCCGCGCGGCGCTTGATTTCCGTGTCCGGACAAAGGCTGACGCGGCTGCAGTGGGTGGGGCCCATGCTGCTGTTGTCTGGCGGGCGGGGGGAGGAACATTGGCTGGCGCAGCTGCAGCCCCGGGCCGATGGCACGGCGGGGCTGCTGTCCCGCCTGATGCCTGCAGTTCCGGCAGGGACCGGCTTCGATCCTGCCGCGTTGGCGCCACCTGGTGCTCGCCGCGTGCTGCAGGCCAGGGATGGGGCCGATGATCCGGCTTCGCTCAGCAGTTTCGACTGTCCGGGCACGCCAGCCCAGGTGGCGGCTGCCGTACGGCGCGCCTTGCATGCCGCTGGCTGGTCCGTGGCGCACGGCGCGACGGCAGCAAGCGGCGCGCCAGAAACAGGCCTGGCCAGGGATGTGCTGCCCCCGGACTGGCACCATCCCGATGGCGGCCAGCTGTCGGTGCATCTGTATGCGCGCCGCCGGTCCGTTGCCCTGACATTCTGGCATCACCCCCAGGAGCCCTCATGAAACTGCCTGTTCTGCGGATTCCCCGAACTGTCGTCCTGGCCGCGCTGGCGCTGGGCATCGGGGCATTGGCCGCCCTGTTCCTGTCCTTGCACGTGCGCGAGCGCATCCAGCGGGCCGAAGACCAGGCTCGCCTGACCATGGTCGAGCGCATTGTCGCGGCGCGCGACCTGCCCGCTGGCACGCGCCTGGTCTCCGATCATCTGGCGCTGCGCGAATTTCCCGCCCAGTGGGTGGGGCGCGACACCCTGCCTGCCGCCCGATACGCGGATCTGGAAGGCCGGGTGCTGACCACGACCCTTCAGGCCGGTGACGCCATCCTGGCTGCGCATACGCTGGTGCCGCAAACGGCATTTTCCGCGCATCTGGCGCCGGGGCGGCGGGCCATCACCTTGCCGGTGGATCAGGTCAATTCCTTGTCCGGCCTGCTGCAGCCCGGCGATCTGATCGACCTGTACGTGTCCTTCGATCATCAGCGCAAACGCATGACCGCGCCGCTGCTGCAAGGTGTGCTGGTGCTGGCGACGGGCCGGGAAACGAGGCCGGCGGGACTCGCTGCCGACGAGGCTTCCTATTCGACCGTGACGCTGGATGCCGCGCCCGATGACGTGGTCAAGCTGGTGGCTGCCCGTCAGGCGGGTACCTTGACGGCCATTTTGCGCCACCCCGAGGACGATCAGGCAGATCGCCGGGCAGTGCGCGGCGACCTGGCCGCGCTGTTGGGCATCAATGCCCCCAGACCACCTGCGGCCCGCAAAGCGGTGATCCTGTATGGCGGCGCCGCTGCCCGGGGTATGCCAGCCTGGGCGGTGCCAGGCCGCAGCGTGGCGCCAGGCTCGGGCAGTGGCCTGTTCGACCTGCCGTCCGCGCAGTTCCTGAGCAGTGCCTGGCAGCGCCAGGGCACCGGGGTCCTCGTCCCCGATCCTGGCGGATCTGATCGATTGCCCGAACGCGCGGCGCCGCAGGGCGAGCCGCATTTGCAGACCCATCTCTGGCAGGCGGACTTGCCAGAGGCTGACCCCCTGGAGGAGCCGTCATGAACTGCATGTATCCACCAGGCCCTGACCCTGCTCCGGCCTTGGCAGGGCGGCTGCGGCAGCCACTCCAGCATGTTCCGGGCAAGTGGCTCGGCGGCGTGTCGCGGGGTTGGAACTGCGTGCTGCGGGTGCTGCCGGCCCTGTGCGTGCTGTTGGCGACGCCTGCCGGCTGGGCGGCCGACGCGGTGGCATCTGCGCCTGAAACACCGATCTCCCTGCAGGTGGGCGAGGTGCGCGTGTTGGGCATCCCCGGAGTGGCTCGCGTGGCAGTGGGGGATGGCCAGATCGTCAACGCGGTCAGCACCGACGACCGGGAAGTCATTTTGTTTGCCCGCAAACCGGGTTTCAGCACATTGCACGCCTGGACGACGGATGGGCAGGTGGCTCGCTACGCCGTGACGGTTGCCCCGGAGGGCGCCCGCCAGTTGCGTGACGAGTTGCGGTCCGTGCTGGAACGTATTCCGGGCGCTCATGTCACCCCGCTGGGCGACAAACTCCTGATCGAAGGTGATGAGCTGTCCGACGCGGATCGACAGCGCCTGGCCGAGCTGGGCCGCCGTTATCCGCAGCTGCTGGATTTCACCGGTACCGTGGGCTGGGATCAGATGGTGCTGCTGGACGTTCAGGTGGTCGAGGTGCCCAAGTCCTTGTTGCGCGAGCTGGGTGTGCGCTGGGATCCGCAAAGCGCAGGGGGCGTGAATGCCGGCGTAGGCTGGGATGGCGGGTCGAGACGCTTCGCCGAGCGCCCGGGGGAAACCGTATTGCCCCTGGTATTTCCGGCTGCCCAGGCGGCAGGGTATTTTGGCTTGAATGCGCTCTTGTCCGCGCGGCTCAATCTGCTGGCCCAGGATGGGCGAGCCGTCGTGCTGGCGCAGCCTCAGCTGCTGGCCCGCAGTGGCGCAACGGCCGAGTTCCTGGCAGGTGGTGAAGTCCCTTATGCCACAGTGGACGACTCTGGGAATTCGAAAGTTGCATTCAAGCCGTATGGGGTGTCGCTGCGCATCACGCCGTCCATCGAACGCAGCGGCGCGGTGCGCTCGCGTATCGAGGTCGAAGTCAGTTCCATCGATACGGCCCTGTCCGTGCCGAGTGGCCCTTCCCTCAAGACACGGCGGACCGCGACGGAATTCAACGTCCGTTCCGGCCAGACGCTGGTGCTGGCGGGCTTTCTGTCGCGGGACACGGCTGACAACGTGGATCGTGTGCCCGGCCTGGGATCCTTGCCGATACTGGGGGCGTTGTTCCGATCGACGCGGTTCCAGCGCAATGAAACGGAGCTGGCCATCCTGGTGACGCCACAGCTGGTGACGGCGGGCCATCCCGACGTGCGCGCGCGTGCCGGGCGTGCGGCCGCCGTGCTGCAGCAGGCCTTTCCTCAGGCCCCCAGCTTGATGAATCCGATCCGACCCGCCGGAGCGGGCCGCAGCCAGCCCGAATCACGAGGCTGGAACCCTCGTGCCAGCGGGCCGGGGTCCCAATGGCAGACACCCACAGGAGCGCAGCCATGAACGATGTCGAACTCGATCTGCATTTCGAAGACGGTCACCGCCGGCAGGAAATCCATGCGCTGTCCTTGTTGATCGGCCGCGAGGCGGATTGCGATCTGATTCTCAAGAGCTGGCGGGTGGCCCGCCACCATGCGCGGGTGCTGTGCCGGGACGGCGAGGTCTGGGTAGAGGACCTGGGTTCGATTTTCGGAACTTCCGTCAATGGACGCAGGGTGGCGTCCTACGGACCTGTGCAGCCGGATGACGAATTGCTGATCGGACCGTGCCTGATCCGGATGCGACTGTTGCGGGAAGCGCATTGCCGTGCTGGCCAGGCCGGATCGCCCTTCGATGGCGGATCGCCGGCAGACGCCGGACAGGCGGAACTGTCAGAGCCGCCAGCGGCGGATTATGCGGCGGACCTGTCCATGCCGCCTGAGCCAGTGCGGCTCTGTGAGCCTGGCATCGTTGAGGAAAATGTCGGAAGCACTGTTCCGGAGCAGGGCGGTGCCGCGTTTGTCCCGGAGTCCTTTGCTGGGGTTGCGGTGCCCTCGCAGAGTGGATTTCCGCCCGCTGCCATCCGGAATTCGAATGTGGTGGAGTCGTCGGCTGCCTGGAAGGTCCACCGGCGCCGTTTGCACGAAGGCCTGATCAAGGCCCTGCAGCTGCGCCGCCGGGACATCAGCGGCATGAGCGATGCTGCCTTGCGGGCCGAGGCCACGCGTGTGCTGGGAGATCTGATTGCGGCAGACCTGCATCTGCCCCGATCCCTGGATCGGCGCGCCCTGCTGCTGGAACTGGTAGACGAGGCCGTGGGGCTGGGGCCGCTGGAACCGCTGCTGGCCGATCCGGGCGTGACCGAGATCATGGTGAACCGGCATGATGAGATTTTCGTCGAACGCGCGGGATGCCTGGTGCGGGACCCGGCCAGCTTCAGCAGCGAGCAGGCGGTCCTGGGCATCATCGACCGCATTGTGGCTCCATTAGGACGGCGCATCGACGACAGCGCGCCCATGGTGGACGCCCGGCTGCGCGACGGGTCGCGGATCAATGCCGTGATTGCGCCGGTTTCCCTGCGGGGCGCCAGCCTGACGATCCGCAAGTTCCCGGCGCGTCGCCTGGACATGGCGGACCTGTTGGCGGTCGGTGCCCTGGACGAGTCCATGGCCAGCTTTCTGGCGCATGGCGTCCGCTACCGAAAGAACATGCTGATATCGGGGGGCACCGGGTCCGGCAAGACCAGCCTGCTGAACATCCTGTCCAATGCGATTCCGGCGGGCGAGCGCATCATCACCATCGAGGATGCGGCTGAACTGCGGCTCAATCACCGCCATCTGGTCAGCCTGGAAGCCCGTCCGCCCAATCAAGAGGGGCGCGGCCGGATCGAGATCCGGGATCTGGTCCGCAACGCCCTGCGCATGCGGCCTGACCGCATCGTCGTCGGCGAATGTCGGGGCGGCGAGGCCTTCGACATGCTGGCCGCCATGAACACGGGGCACGAGGGCTCGCTGACCACTCTGCACGCCAACAGTCCCCGGGATGCCCTGGGGCGGCTGGAAACCATGATCCTCATGGCCGGCATGGATCTGCCGCTGGGCGCCGTGCGTGAGCACATCGCAGCCAGCATCGATCTGATCGTGCAGTTGGTGCGCACCGCCGACGGCCGGCGGCTGATCAGCGCCATTGTGCAGGTGACGGGCATCGAAAGCGGCCGTATCCAGCTGCAGGAGCTGTTCCTGGGTCAGGCCGGCCCGCCTGCCGTCTTCACGGGTTGTGGGCTGATGCCCGATGGATTCAGCGGGGCGGCGGCGCTGGATATCCGGCTGTTTTCCCAGCGCTCGGTGCGCCAGGGCCAGGCCGCGCTGGCGGATGCGGCGCCGGGGGCCACATGAGGGCCGATATCGTCCTGATTGTGCTGATCGGAGCCTGCGCGGCCGTGGGCGCCTGGTTGCTGCTGGGGCGCCTGCTGCGGCTCTGGCGCGATTATGACCACCGCCTGCAGGACGAGACGCGGCGCACCCTGGATGCGTCGTTTCTGTTCGTCGACGCCGCGCAACTGCGGCCGCTGTGGTGGATGGCCGGGGCGCTGATCCTGCTGGTCGCCGCCTGGCTGGCGGGCCGATGGTGGGGCATCGCGCCCGTGCTGCTGGGGCTGGCGATGGCGCCGCCCTTGGTCTTGCGGCAGATGCGGCAGCGCCGGTTGCGGCAGTTCGACGAACAGCTGCCGGAATTCATGCAGGCCCTGGCCGGTGCCTTGCGGGCCGGGGCGGGCCTGCAGCCGGCCCTGCAGAACATTGTGCCGCAATCCCTGCCGCCGTTGTCCCAGGAATTTTCCCTGATGCTGCGCGAGCAGCGCCTGGGCTTGGCATTCCAGGATGCCTTGCAGCAGTTGCATCAGCGCATGCCCACCGAATCCTGCAGCCTGGTGGTGTCGGCGCTGGGCATTGCCGCGCAGACGGGCGGCGGCCTGGCCGACACCCTGGAACGGATCGCGCAGACGCTGCGGTCTCGCCAGCATTGGCTGGGACGAGTGCGAGCCCTGACGGCCCAGGGGCGGATGCAGAGCCACATCATGGCGGCCTTGCCCGTCTGCCTGTTGCTGGTGCTCTCCCGCCTGGAGCCGGAGGCCATGTCGCTGTTGTACCGAACCTGGTATGGCGGATTGGTGCTGGCGATCATGGGTGTGCTGGAAGTGCTGGGCATCGTCTGGATCCGGCGGGTGGCTGCCATCGATGTCTGATTCGTCCGAAGGAGATCTGCGTGATGGGATTCTGGCTGGGCCTGGTTCTGGCGGCGGTGGCGGTATGTCTGGGGTGCTGGGTCCTGGGGGCCCCCTGGGCCACTCAGAAGATCCGGGATCGGGCTGCCACTGCCGTGCTCTGGTGGCCCTGGGTGATGGCGCTGTCGCCCTGGTGCGCACCCTGGGTGACGTGGCCGATGCGCCGCCGTCTGCAGTGCTGGGGGCCGCGCGCCGGCTTGTCGGAACGCTGGAGCGCCGAGCACTGGTTGGCCGCGCGCCTGCTGCTGGCGGGTGTCGGCCTGTGCGTCTCGGCGGGCACCGCGCTGATGGCCGGGCTGTCGGGGCCGGGGACCCTGGCGTTCGCGCTGGGGGGCGCGGGCCTGGCCTTTCTGTGGCCCGATCTGCAGTTGCGCCAACGGGCGGCCTTGCGGCGCCAGGCGATGCTGCGTGAACTGCCCTTCATGCTGGATCTCATGACGCTGTGCGTCGAGGCAGGCCTCAGCCTGCCGGTCGCCCTGCGCCAGGTCGCCGATCACGCGCCTGCCGGGCCGCTGCGTCAGAGCCTGCGCGACGCCAGCGCGCTGGAGCGCACCGGGGTCGAGCGTGCCCGCTGGCTGGCCCACTGGGCGGAGGCCTGCGGCCTGCCCGGCGTGCACAGCCTGGTGCTGACGCTGGCGCAGGCCGATCGCCTGGGCATGAGCCTGGGGCCTTTGCTGCGGGCCCAGGCCGAACGTCAGCGCAGCGAACGATTCGCACGCGCGGAAACCCTGGCCTTGCAGGCGCCGGTGAAAATGCTGTTTCCCATGGTGCTGTGCATTTTTCCCTGCACCTTCCTGGCCATCGGCTTTCCGGTCGCGGTCAAGCTGCTGGATGCCGGCCTGTGAGGGTGGGCGGCCCGCGTGATCGGCCGGATTGGGTGCGATCTGCCTGTGCCCTGCGTCTGGTCGAGGCGCAGACCTTTCGCCAGAGGCTGCTGGGGCTGCATGCCTGGTCTTGCTGGGGGGATGCGCCCTGGGGATTATTGCTGCCGCGCTGCCGCCTGGTGCATGGCCTGGGCCTGGCCCAGGTCTTCGATCTGGTCTTTCTGGGACAATCCGGCGAGATCCTGCGGTGCCTGCCCGAGTGGCCGCCCAATCGGTGGGCGGCCTGCGCGCGGGCGTGGGCCGCGCTGGAATTGCCGCCCGGCTATTGCCGCGGGGCGGGCTGGGCCGACCGGATCGAGCAGGCCTGGGCCCTACGCGTCGGCGTTCCGGAAGATCGTGGCGTAAATCGGGTAGAAGCTGCAGTACAGCAGGGCGGTGATCAGGATGTCCAGGACCAGGGATAGCCAGATCAGCAGCGACGTCGGCACGCCCATCGCCACCAGGCCGTCCAGCAACTGGTGCAGGCCATAGAACGCTGCGGCCCAGCTGGCGACGTACAGGACGATGGCCCATTTGTTGCGCCAGCATGCCACCATGGAATAGAACAGGGCTCGGCGCAGCGGCAGCCTGTGCCAGCCCATCAGGGCGGGTGCGTGCCAGAACAGGGCGGACAGCAGCACGTAGAAACCGCCGAAGACGATCATTGGACCGGTCATCACGCTGGCCAGCGCTTCATAATCGGGCTGGTCCCCGGTGCCCATGGCCGTCAGCAGCCGCGACAGGAACGGGACGACGGCAGCCAGCGCTGCCAGCAGGGTGCAGCCCAGGTAGGCCAGGCCCAGGCGCAACTGGGCCGAGGTGGCGCCGGCTTCCTGCAGGGGGCGCAGCCACATGCCGGGCAGCATGCGCTGGCCTTGGCTCAGGTGGCGGCAGGCGCACAGGGTCAGGAACGTCAGCAGCGGGGTCAGGCTGACCAGTACGATCTGGCCCAGGATGGGGATAGCCGCGCCCAGGTTGATCAGGAAGCTGGTGACGGTGCTCCAGAAGATCATGGCCAGCGGCTGGCGCCGGAACAGGGCATAGCCCTGGACGATCCAGCCCCAGCCTGCGCTGGGCGGCAGGACGGCGGCTTGCAGGGAAGAAACGTTCATGGGGTGGCCTGGGGAAGCGCCGGCGCGGCCTGGGTGCTGCGCAGCCGCAGAATGCGTTCGAAATGACGAGGGTCGTGGGGTTTCAGGGTTTGAGCCGGCCTGGGCAGATAGAAGTCGTACAGTCGGGAGATCCAGAAGCGCAGGGCAGCGGCCCGCAGGATGACGGGCCAGGCGGCATGTTCGGCCGCTGTGAAGGGGCGCACTGCGTGATAGGCCTGCAGCCAGGCCTGCAGCCGCCGCCGCACGAAGGCGCCGGTGCTTCTCTGGATGCACCAGTCGTTGACGCTGACGGCGACGTCGAACAGCCAGGTGTCGCAGCCGGCAAAATAGAAATCGATGAAGCCGCCCATGTGGGGCGATTCGAACGTGCCGTCGAACAGCACGTTATCGCGGAACAGGTCGCAGTGGGCGGGCCCGAAGGGCAGGGCAGCCAGGTCCGGGGCGGCCGCGAAGGCGCCTTGTTCGCGCAGGCTGTCGGTCAGCAGGGCGGCCTGATCGGCATCCAGAAAGGGCAGGACGTGCGGTGCAGTGGCCTGCCACCAGGGCAGGCCGCGCAGATTGGGCTGATGCAGGGGGAAGTCCCGAGCGGCCAGGTGGGCTCGGGCCAGAGTTTCTCCTGCCAGGGCGCAGTGCGCCGGGCCGGGCTCGGGTTCATAGCCGCCATTGAGCCGCGTGACGATGGCAGTGGGCTTGCCGTGCAACGAGGTCAGGCGTGAGCCGTCCAGCAGGGTCTGCGGCTGCGGGACCGGTACGCCGCGCGTGGCCAGGTGGTGCATCAGTTCGATGTAAAAGGGCAGCTGTTCGGCGCTCAGCACCTCGAACAGCGTCAGGACGTAGGCCCCCTGCGTCGTATCCAGGAAGTAATTGGTATTTTCGATGCCGGCGGTGATGCCGCGCAGCGCCACCAGTTCGCCCAGCTGGTAGCGGCGCAGCAGGGTGCGGGCGTCGTCTTCGGAGACGGTAGTGAATACGGCCATGAAAGATTGGGAGCAGTCTGTGGCTGCGTGGGGGTGGGTCCAACGCGGCATTTTAGTCGAAAGTACAATGGCGCTTCTCTTCGACTGAATTGCGATGATGGCTGATTGGCATTTGTGCGTGGCCCCGATGATCGATGTGACGGATCGCCACTGCCGGTATTTCCACCGTCTGCTGGCTCCGCAGGCCCGCTTGTATACCGAAATGATCACGACTGGGGCCTTGCTGCATGGCGATGCGGCACGGCATCTGGATTTCGACGCGGCGGAACACCCGGTGGCCCTGCAGCTGGGGGGCAGCGAGCCCGACGCCCTGGCGCGCAGCGCCCGCCTGGGGGCCGATTGGGGTTATGACGAAATCAATCTGAACTGCGGCTGCCCGTCCGAACGGGTACAAAGCGGTGCCTTTGGCGCCTGCCTGATGGCCGAGCCGCGCCTGGTGGCCGATTGCGTGCGGGCCATGCAGGATGCCGTGTCGGTGCCCGTGACGGTCAAGCACCGCCTGGGCCTGGACTACCAGGAATCCTATGGTTTCGTGCGCGATTTCGTCGGCACCCTGTACGACGCGGGCTGCCGGGTGTTCATCGCCCATGCCCGCAATGCCGTCCTGAAGGGCCTGTCACCCAAGGACAATCGTGAAAAGCCGCCACTACGCTATGACGAGGTCCTGCGTCTGAAACAGGACTTTCCGGATGCGAGAATCATCCTGAACGGCGGGCTGGCTCAGGTGCCGGATTGCGTGGCCTGGATGCAGCGCCTGGACGGCGTCATGCTGGGCAGGGCTGCCTGGCATCACCCGGACATCCTGGCCGTGCTGGACCGTCATCTGACGCCGCACGAAGTGCTGGAACATGCCTTGGAACTGCCTGTCGACGATGCCGCCTGGGCCGAATCGGTCCTGGAACGGTTCCAGGCGTACGTGGTGCGCCAGCATGCCCGAGGAGAGCCGCTACATGTTCTGGTACGGGGATTGCTGGGCTGGCGCGCCGGTCGCCCGGGGGCGCGCCAGTGGCGCCGCCTGTTGTCCGACCCCAAGGCCTTGCGAGCCGAGGGGCCGACCGTGTTGCGCCGCGCCTGGGATCAGCTGACGGCCGGCAGCGCTCAGGATTTGCGGGCGGACGTGCCGGCGTCTTCGGTCGGCCAATCGCGGATGTAGGCCTTCAGCATGTCGTTTTCGAACTGCTGAGCCTCGACGATGGCGCGGGCCATGTCGTAAAAGGAAATCACGCCCATCAGGGTGGGGCCGTCCATGACGGGGATGTAGCGCGCGTGTTTGTCCAGCATCAGGCGCTGGACCTCGTCGGCGTCGGTGTTGGGCGTGACGCTGACCGGTGCGTCGTCCATGATGCTTCGCACGGTGAAATCGCCTGCCTGGCCGTCGTGGCGGTTCAGGTGGTTGATGATTTCGCGGAAGGTCAGCATGCCGACCAGCTGGCCGTGTTCCATGATGACCAGGGACCCGATGTCCAGCTGGCTCATGGATGAGATGGCTTCGCGCACGGGCATGTCGGGGCTGCCGGTATACAGCGTGTGCCCCTTCACCCGCAGGATTTCATTGACTTTCAACATGATGGTTCCCTATGGGCCGTTTTTCTTGATGACTTTCAGGGGATGGTCCCGGAAAGCCCCCCAATGCTTATTGTGCATCATCGTCCGGGTTTGCGGTAGCGGATCGCCGGAACAGCGCTTCGAGTGTCGGCGGCTGGCCTTGGAGCGTGGCTGCAAGCGCATCGGCTACGACGGGTCTCAGGCCAGGTTGCTTGCGATCCAGCAGCAGGTGATCGGTCAGTGGTCCCAGGGTCGCGCCGTGGGGGTCGCAGCTCAGCACCCAGTGGTCGTTGTCGGACGTCGGCACGGCATAGCCCAGTTCGCGCAACATGGACAGGATGTCGTGCAGGGCATCGGGGTGGACGCGCAGGTGCTTTTCCAGAAAGCCCAGGCTGCGGCCGGGAGGCAGGGTGTCGCGGGCTTGCCACAGCACCTGCAGGATGCCCACAGCGTCGACGATCTGGGCGCCGGGGTGACGCTGCAGGGCCCAGCGGCGCAGGCGCAAGGCGGGCAGCAGCGATGCCACCGTGGCCCCCAGCAGGACGACCAGCCACGACAGGTAGATCCACAGCAGGAAGATCGGCAGCGTGGCGAAAGCGCCATAGATCACGGTGTAGGACGGGAACTTCGTCAGATACCAGGTGAAGGCCGCCTTCATCAGGGCCAGGATGATGGCCGTGCCCAGGCCGCCGGCCAGGGCGTCGCGCCACAGGACCCGGCAGTTGGGTACGAACACGAACAGCGCTGTAAATCCCAGGACCGACACCAGCAAGGGCACCAGATTGAGCAGCAGTCCCAGCCCTTCGGGCAGGTCGCCGATATAGCCCAGGGATTCGCGTGCCAGCACCGAACTGGCCCACAGGCTGGCGCCCATCAGGATCGGCCCCAGGGAAATGATGGCCCAGTACACCAGCAGGCGCTGGCGCAGCAGCCGCTGGCGGGCGACGTTCCAGATCTCGTTGAAGGCCTCGTCGATCGTCATGATCAGCAGGATCGAAGTCACCACCAGAAAGCCGCCGCCCACCGCCGTCAGACCGGAGGCCTGGGCGGCGAACTGGTTCAGGTAGCGCATGATGGTATCCGAGACCGATGGCGGCAGCAGGCTTTCGCCCAGGAAGGTTTCCAGCGCCAGGTGGAATTGCGCAAACAGCGGGAAGGCGGTGAACAGAGCCAGAACTACCGCCAGCAGCGGCACGATGGCCAGCACGGTGGTGAAGGTCAGGCTGGAAGCAACCCGGGTGAGCTTGCGGTGGCTGGCGAAATCCAGGGTGAACCGCAGGATGTCCAGGATTCGGGCGCGGCGTTCGGTGGCGGAAACGGCGGGTGAAGGCGGCATCGTCGACAGGCAGGAGGCTGGTTTCGAGCCATAATAGCAGCATGGAAACGAAGCTCAATCGAGGCCTGCATCGTCTGGCCTGCATCTGCCTGGTCGCCCTGATCGTCCTGTGCGTGGGGTGGGAACTCTGGTGGGCACCGCTGCGGCCCGGGGGCACCCTGATGGCCCTGAAGGCAGTGCCGCTGCTGTTTGCCGTGCGCGGAGTGCTGGGGGCGCGGCTCTATACCTTGCAGTGGGTGGCGATGCTCAGCCTGCTCTACCTGATGGAAGGCGCCGTGCGAGCCTGGTCGGATGCATCGGCCGTCTCGGCGGCCCTGGCCGGGGTGGAAATCGTGCTGTCGCTGGGTTTGTACCTGGGCGCCATCCTCTATGTGCGGCCGGCCAAACGCGCGGCTCGCCGCCAGACATCGTAGGGGCGGCATCATGAATCGTCCGGATGCGCCGCCGCTTGCGGCTGCTGCCGACAACGCCCAGGGGGCACTGTTCGCACAATCGGCCTCGGGCTGCGCCTTCGCCAACCTGCCGGCTTCTTTTTACACGCACGTCGCGCCTCGGCCGCTGACCGCCCCGTGGCTGGCGCATGCCAATCCGGTGGTGGCCCAATGGCTGGGCCTGGATGCCGCCGCCCTGCAGTCGCCTGAATTCCTGGCGCTGTGCGCCGGCAGTGGCCGCCTGCCGGGGGTCGAGCCTCTGGCAAGCGTCTACAGCGGCCATCAGTTCGGGGTCTGGGCCGGGCAGTTGGGCGACGGCAGGGCGCATCTGCTGGGAGACATCCAGGGGCCGCAGGGGCGTTGGGAAATTCAACTGAAAGGGTCGGGGCGCACGCCGTATTCCCGCATGGGGGACGGCTGGGCGGTGTTGCGATCCAGCGTGCGCGAATACCTGGCCAGCCAGGCCATGAGCGGACTGGGAATTCCGACCACCCACGCCTTGGCGCTGGTGGCGTCCGCCGATCCGGTGATCCGGGAAACGCCCGAAACGGCGGCGGTCGTGACCCGGGTGGCGCCGTCGTTCATCCGCTTTGGACACTTTGAGCACTGGGCGCGGTCCGCGACGGAACAGGCAGCCTTGCTGGACCATGTGATCGCACAGGGGTTCCAGGATTGCCGGGTGGGGCCGGGGGATCGGCCCGACCGGCCTGCCACGGCCTGCCAACTGCTCGACGAGGTCACCCGCCGGACCGCTCGGCTGATGGCGCAATGGCAGTTGGCGGGGTTTTGTCACGGTGTCATGAATACCGACAATATGTCCATCCTGGGCCTGACGCTGGACTACGGGCCCTATGGCTTCATGGACGCCTTTCAGGCCAACCACATCTGTAATCACAGCGATACTCTGGGGCGCTATGCCTGGAATGCGCAGCCTGCAGTGGCTCAGTGGAACCTGACGCGCCTGGCCGAAAGCCTGATGGTGCTGGGCTGCAGCGTGCCCGACCTGGAAGCCGCGCTGGCGCCCTTCGAGTCCACCTTTCTGCAGGCCTACCACGCGGGGCTGGCGCGCAAATTCGGCCTGTCCGACTGGCGCCCCGAAGACGCCGGACTGGGCGATGCCTGGTGGGCGCTGCTGCACGCGCAGCGGGCCGACTTCACCCTGGCCTTTCGCCGTCTGGCCGATGTCGATACCGATGCGCAGTCCTGGCTGGACCTGTTCACCGACGCGCAGGCGGCGCAGCAATGGCTGGATCGCTACCGGACCCGACGGGCGCAGGATCCGCATCCACAGGCCGGGCGCCAGGCGGCGATGAACCGCGTCAATCCACTGTACGTGCTGCGCAATCATCTGGCGCAGCAGGCCATCGAAGCCGCGCAGCAGGGCGATGCGTCGGGCATAGATCATCTGATGGACCTGCTGCAGGATCCGTTCACGGAACGCCCCGATTGCGCGCAGTACGCCCGGCCGCCTGCGCCGGACATCCCCGTGGTGGCCGTCAGCTGCTCGTCCTGACGGGGCCTGTGCCATAATCGGATTCCCTTACGACGACTTTTCCCACCGCATACCGACCATGTCTGGCAATACCCTGGGTACCTTGTTCCGTGTCACCAATTTCGGCGAATCGCATGGGCCGGCCATCGGCGCCGTCATCGATGGCTGCCCCCCCGGGATGGCGCTGTCCGAAGCCGACATCCAGGCGGAACTGGACCGCCGCCGGCCCGGCACTTCGCGTCACGTCACCCAGCGCCGGGAACCCGATACCGTGGAAATCCTGTCCGGCGTCTTCGAGGGGCAGACTACCGGCACGCCCATCGGCCTGCTGATCCGCAATACCGACGCGCGCAGCAAGGACTACAGCAATATTGCCGACACCTTCCGTCCTGGCCATGCCGATTACAGCTACTGGAAGAAATACGGCATCCGCGACCCGCGTGGCGGGGGCCGCTCGTCGGCCCGGCTGACGGCGCCCACCGTGGCCGCCGGGGCCGTGGCCCGCAAATGGCTGATGCAGGAACATGGTGTGCGGATTCGCGGCTACATGAGCCAGCTCGGGCCGATTCCGATTCCCTTCGAATCCTGGGATGCGGTGCCGGAAAATCCGTTCTACGCGCCCAACGCCGCCATCGTCCCGCAACTCGAAGCCTTCATGGATCAGCTGCGCCATGACGGGGACTCGATTGGCGCGCGTATCGAAGTCCAGGCCGACGGCCTGCCCGCCGGCTGGGGCGAACCGCTGTACGACCGGCTCGATGCGGACATCGCCCACGCCATGATGGGGCTCAACGCCGTCAAGGGCGTGTCCATCGGCTCGGGCTTCGAATGCATCGCCATGCGCGGTTCGGAACACGGCGACGAGCTCAGCCCCGATGGCTTCCTCGCCAATCACGCGGGCGGCGTCCTGGGGGGGATTTCCTCAGGCCAGCCCCTGCTGGTGTCCCTGGCGATCAAGCCGACCTCCAGCATCCGCATCGAACGACATTCGGTGAACCGGGCCAACGAGCCCGTCATGGTCCAGACCCTGGGGCGGCACGACCCCTGCGTGGCAATCCGTGCCACTCCCATCGCCGAGGCCCTGCTGGCCATCGTGCTGATGGATCACGCCTTGCGTCATCGGGGGCAGTGCGCCTGAACGCCCCGCACCGGGCACCCCGGTGACGGGACGCCCGGATCACTCTGAAAGGATCCTCATGAGCACTCAGCCGTACGTATCCAATTCATGGCGTCGGGCCTGTCGATGGACGGTTGGCACGGGGATGGCCGTTGCGCTGGTCGCCTGCGCGCCGGTGCAGACCACGCGGTCCGGGCAGGTCGGCATCGACCGCACCCAGTACATGTCCAGTCTGGTGTCCGAGGCTGAACTGAACCAGGAAGCCGCTGGCCAGTACCAGCAGATTCTTGCCCAGGCGCGGGCGAAACACGCGCTGGACCCCTCTGCTGCGCAGACGCAGCGAGTGCAGGCCATCGGGCGCCGGCTGATCGCCCAGACAGGGGCCTTTCGCCCGGATGCCAAGAACTGGGCCTGGGAAATTCACGTCCTGAAGTCCGACGAGGTCAATGCCTGGTGCATGCCGGGCGGCAAGATCGCGGTCTATACCGGGCTGCTGGACAAGATCAAGCCCACGGATGCGGAACTGGCCGCCGTCATGGGGCACGAGATCGCCCATGCCCTGCGCGAGCATGCCCGCGAACAGGTGTCCCGCCAGATGGGAACCAATATGGGGATTTCGATTCTGGCGGCGATTACCGGCAGCCAGGCGGTGGCCGATCTGGGCTCGAATCTCAGCCAGGTCATGTTCACCCTGCCCAACAGTCGTTCCAACGAGACCGAAGCCGACCGCATGGGAGTCGAGCTCGCGGCTCGGGCGGGCTACGACCCGCGCGCGGCCATCACCCTGTGGCAGAAGATGGGACAGGCCGGTGGCGGCGCGCCGCCCGAAATCCTGTCCACGCACCCTTCGTCGCAAAGCCGCATCCAGGACCTGGAACAGGCGTCGGCGCGGGTCTTGCCGCTGTATCAGCAGCGTCAGTGATGTCGCAGATCGAAACGGGTACCAGTTACCTTTGATACTAGGATAATTGCTGGGCTTGTGGCTGGAGGTCACACTGGCATAATGGGTTTTCAGCCGCTGTCGGCGATACCCCGTCGGCGGCGCATCTTTCCGAATTTCGAGATCACGACCATGCCCCAAACCCTGTATGACAAGCTCTGGGATGCCCATGTGGTGCATCAAGGCCCGGACGGCACCTGTCTGCTGTACATCGACCGCCACCTGGTGCATGAAGTCACCAGCCCGCAGGCTTTCGAAGGCCTGGAACTGGCGGGCCGCAAGCCCTGGCGCATCGCCGCCAACCTGGCCGTGTCGGATCACAACGTGCCCACCACCGATCGTTCCCAGGGCATCCAGGACCCGATCTCGCGCCTGCAGGTCGATACCCTCGACAAGAACTGCGACGCCTGGGGCATCACGCAATTCCGCATGAATGACCGGCGCCAGGGCATCGTGCACATCATCGGCCCCGAACAGGGCGCGACCCTGCCGGGCATGACGGTGGTCTGCGGCGATTCGCACACCAGCACACATGGCGCCATGGGCGCGCTGGCCTTCGGCATCGGCACGTCCGAGGTCGAGCACGTGCTGGCTACCCAGACGCTGCTGATGAAAAAGAGCCGCAACATGCTGGTGCGCGTCAACGGCACGCTGCCTTTCGGCTGTACGGCCAAGGACCTGATCCTGTACGTGATCGGCCAGATCGGCACGGCGGGGGGCACTGGCTACGCTATTGAATTCGGCGGCAGCGCCGTGCAGGCGCTCACCATGGAAGGCCGCATGACCATGTGCAACATGGCCATCGAGGCTGGCGCCCGGTCCGGGATGGTGGCGGTGGACCAGACCACCATCGATTACTTCCGGGGCCGTCCCTACGCGCCGGAAGGCGCCCTGTGGGATCAGGCCGTCGCCTACTGGAAGACATTGCATTCCGATCCGGATGCGGCCTTCGACCACGTGGTGGACATCGATGCCGCCGCCATCCAGCCGCAGGTCAGCTGGGGCACTTCGCCCGAAATGGTCACGGCCGTCGGCAACCAGGTGCCCGATCCGGCGGCGCAGGCTGACACGGTACGCCGCAAGGGCATGGAACGCGCCCTGCAGTACATGGACTTGAAGCCGGGCACGGCGATCACCGACATCGCCATCGACAAGGTCTTCATCGGGTCCTGCACCAATGCCCGCATTGAAGATCTGCGGGCTGCCGCAGCCGTAGCCAAGGGCAGGCGGGTGGCGTCCAACGTGCGCCTGGCCATGGTGGTGCCGGGCTCGGGACTGGTCAAGGAACAGGCGGAACAGGAAGGCCTGGACCGCATCTTTCTGGACGCGGGCTTCGAATGGCGCGAACCGGGTTGTTCCATGTGCCTGGCCATGAACGCCGACCGCCTTGATCCGGGCGAGCGCTGTGCCTCCACGTCCAACCGCAATTTCGAAGGACGCCAGGGGCAGGGCGGGCGCACTCATCTGGTCAGCCCGGCCATGGCGGCCGCCGCTGCGGTGGCGGGCCACTTCGTCGACGTGCGCACTTTCCAATAGGATTCCATCATGCAAGCCTTTACCACCCACCAGGGCCTGGTGGCCCCTCTGGATCGCGACAACGTCGATACCGATCTGATCATCCCGAAGCAGTTCCTGAAATCCATCAAGCGCACCGGCTTTGGCCCCAATCTGTTCGACGAACTGCGCTACCTGGATCACGGCGAACCGGGCATGGACAACAGCAAGCGACCCGTGAACCCGGATTTCGTCCTGAATCGGCCGCGCTACCAGGGCGCGTCGGTGCTGTTGTGCCGCAAGAACTTCGGTTGCGGGTCCAGTCGCGAGCACGCCCCCTGGGCGCTGCAGCAGTATGGCTTCCGGGCGTTGGTCGCGCCGTCCTACGCCGACATCTTCTTCAACAACAGCTTCAAGAACGGCTTGCTGCCCATCGTCCTGCCCGAAGCCGTCGTGGATCAGTTGTTCAAGGCCGTGGACTCCACACCCGGCTATCAATTGACCGTCGACCTGCAGCAACAGCAAGTGACGGCGCCGGACGGCGCGCACTGGTCCTTCGAGATCGATGCCTACCGCAAGGAGTCCCTGTTGAAGGGGCTGGACGAAATCGATCAGACCCTGCTGCATGCAGATCAGATCCGTGCCTTCGAATCCAGCCGCCTGGCGCAGCATCCCTGGCTGGTCAAGGCGGCTCCCGGCAATCCTTGAACCCACTTCACCGACTCCCGGACCCGGCCCTGCCAGGCGGACGCGCTTCGCCTGGCAGGGCCGGGTTCATATGACCTGGAAACCTTCATGACATCACACATTGCAGTTCTGCCGGGCGACGGCATCGGGCCGGAAATCGTCGAACAGGCCGTGCGCGTGCTGCGCGCCCTGGACCTGGACCTGTCCTTCACCGAGGCGCCCGTCGGCGGTGCCGCCTACGCTGCCCAAGGGCATCCGCTGCCGAAGTCCACCCTGGACCTGGCCCTGCAGTCCGACGCCATCCTGTTTGGCGCCGTTGGCGACTGGAAATACGACAAGCTGGAACGTTCCCTGCGCCCTGAACAAGCGGTACTGGGCCTGCGCAAGGCGCTGGGCCTGTTCGCCAACCTGCGCCCGGCCATCCTCTATCCCGAACTGGCCAACGCCTCGTCGCTCAAGCCCGAGATCGTCGCCGGCCTGGATATCCTGATCGTGCGTGAACTGACCGGTGACATCTATTTCGGCCAGCCGCGTGGCGTGCGCACCCTGGAAGACGGTCCCTACGCAGGCGAGCGCCAGGGCTTCGACACCATGCATTATGCGGAGACCGAAATCCGGCGCATCGCCCACGTCGCTTTCCAGGCTGCCGCCAAGCGCCAGGGCAGGCTGTGCAGCGTGGACAAGGCCAATGTGCTGGAGACCTCTCAATTCTGGCGCGATATCGTAATCGACGTGGCGCGCGAATATCCCCAGGTGGCGCTGTCGCACATGTACGTGGACAACGCTGCGATGCAGTTGGTGCGTGAACCCAAGGCATTCGACGTGGTGGTGACCGGCAACCTGTTTGGCGACATCCTGTCCGACGAGGCCGCCATGCTGACCGGATCCATCGGCATGCTGCCGTCGGCGTCCCTGAATGCCAGCCGCCAGGGCCTGTACGAGCCCAGCCACGGCTCCGCTCCGGATATCGCGGGGCAGAACGTCGCCAATCCCTTGGCGACCATTTTGTCGGCAGCCATGATGCTGCGGTATTCTCTGGATGCCGGCGCGCAGGCCGATCGTATCGAAGCCGCCGTGCAAGCCGTGCTGGCGCAGGGTTTGCGCACGGCGGACATCTTCGAGGCTGGCACCAAGCGGGTGTCGACCTCGGAAATGGGTGATGCCGTGCTGAAGGCATTAGAATAAAGAAATCTGAATCGTTACTATATTTGGTTGGGGCGGAAATTTATGGCGCAGGCAGTAGGTTTGGTCGGTTGGCGTGGCATGGTGGGCTCGGTGCTCATGCAGCGCATGCGGGAAGAAAACGATTTCGCGTTCTTCGAACCGGTGTTTTTTTCCACCAGCAACGCAGGCGGGGCGGCGCCTTCATGGGCGGCGGGGGCGGGTCCCCTGCAGGATGCTCATGACATCGATGCTTTGAAAAAACTGCCCATCATCGTCACGGCGCAAGGCGGCGACTATACCTCGGCCGTCTATCCGAAACTGCGCGCTGCCGGCTGGACCGGCCTGTGGATCGATGCCGCCAGCACGCTGCGCATGAAGGACGACGCGATCATCGTGCTGGATCCGGTCAATCGTCCGGTGATCGATGCCGCCATGCAGCGCGGCGTACGCGACTACATCGGCGGCAACTGCACGGTCAGCTGCATGCTGATGGGCCTGGCGG
>NZ_JAUCDS010000019.1:0-60703 GCF_034674885.1 Castellaniella sp. | reverse complement strand
GGAACGGCTTCTTTGCCGATAATCGCAGCCAGGGTGGCGCTGGGCGTCAGGGGCTTCATGAACGCCGCGTTGGGCTTGCGGGCGGACTTTTCGGTGGTTGCCATGAATACAGGCTCCTACTTTTGGTTAAGTGAATAGCCCCCGAAGCTTACCGCGTGTTTCCCCCAAAGACAAAGCAAAGCAGTGAAAAATTTTTAAGGAATGTAGTCTGTGACCCAAGAGACCCGCTCGACCCATTCATCTCCTGTGCCGGCGGCGGTTGTTCACGCCGGCGCGGCGGGGGCTGTCAGCAGCCCGCAGGCCTTGACGCTGATCCGTCCCGACGACTGGCACCTGCATTTGCGCGACGGGGCCGTGCTGCAAAGCGTGGTTCTGGATTCCGCGCGCCAGTTCGGCCGCGCCATCATCATGCCGAACCTGAAACCGCCTGTCGTGACCACTGCGGATGCGCGGGCCTACCGGGATCGGATCCTGGCGGCTCTGCGTCAGGCCGGGGTGCCGGATGGGGATTTCCGGCCTTTGATGACCCTGTATCTCACCGACAACACGCAGCCTGAGGAAATCCGCCGTGCCCACGCTTCCGGGCTGATCCACGGGGTCAAGCTCTATCCTGCCGGTGCCACGACGCATTCGGACGCGGGGGTGACGGATCTCCTGAAGCATTGCCGGGCCACGCTGGATGCCATGCAGGATTGCGGCATGCCCCTGCTGGTGCACGGCGAGGTCACCGATCCCGACGTCGACCTGTTCGATCGCGAGGCCGTCTTCATCGATCGGGTGATGCGCCCGTTGCGACAGGCGTATCCCGCCCTGAAGGTCGTCTTCGAGCACCTGACCACCGCCGACGGGGTCGCCTATGTGCGCGAGGCTTCCGGGCCGGTCGCGGCGACGATCACCGCCCACCATCTGCTGTACAACCGCAATGCCCTGTTCCAGGGCGGGCTGCGACCGCATTGGTACTGCCTGCCGGTGCTCAAGCGCGAACGCCATCGCCTGGCGCTGGTCGATGCCGCGACCAGCGGCGAGGCGCGTTTCTTCCTGGGGACGGACAGCGCGCCGCACCCGAAGGGCGCGAAAGAACAGGATTGCGGTTGTGCGGGCTGCTATACGGCTCGCCACGCCATGGCCCTGTATGCCACGGCCTTCGAGGCAGCCGGCCGCCTGGATCGCCTGGAGGCCTTTGCCAGTCTGAATGGGCCGGCCTTCTACGGCTTGCCGCCCAATACGGGCACCCTGACGCTGGAGCGCGTGGCGGAACAGATCCCGGTGGCGCTGCCCCTGGCCGATACCCAGGTCATTCCCCTGGCGGCCGGTGAATCTCTGGCGTGGCGGCTGCAGGCCGAGTAGGACGGGGCAGCGGGCAACGGCAGGCCTTGCCCGCTGCCGTTGCCAGGGGCAGGCTTCAGTCGCCGCGCTTGTCTTCCAGGACGGTCCAGCGATCGAACAGCGCGTCGAGCTGTGCCCCCAGGTCATTCAGGGATTGCTGGATGCGTTCCGCTTCGGCGGGCCCGTCGCGGTACAGATCGGGGGCCGACAGGGCCTCGGCCAGCTGCGCCTGTTCGGCTTCCAGGGCGGCGATGCGGTCCGGCAGCCCGGACAGTTCTTCGGCCTCCCAGGGGGCCAGGCGGTTCTTGCGCGCCCGGGCCGCGTCGGTGTCGCCGGCGTTCGGCTTCTGGGAGGAGGCCGGTCTGGCGGTCGCTTCGGTTGCGGGCCCCCGGGCGGTGTCGGGCCTGGGGCGCTGGGCATCCCATTCGGCATAGCCACCCACGTATTCTTGCCAATGACCATGGCCTTCGGCCGCGATGGTCTGGGTGACGACGTTGTCCAGGAAGCTGCGGTCGTGGCTGACCAGCAGCACGGTGCCCGTGTAGTCCTGCAACAGGCTTTCCAGCAGTTCCAGGGTCTCGATGTCCAGGTCGTTGGTCGGTTCGTCCAGCACCAGCACGTTGTGGGGCTGGGCGAACATCCGGGCCAGCGCCAGGCGGGCGCGTTCGCCCCCCGACAGGCTGGACACCGGGGAATGCGCGCGCGCAGCCGGGAACAGGAAGTCTTCCAGGTAGCTCATGACGTGCTTGCGCTGGCCACCGATCTCCACCCATTCGCTGCCCGGGCTGATGGTGTCGGCCAGCGTGGCGGATTCGTCCAGGCGGTCGCGCATCTGGTCGAAATAACCGATGGACAAATTGGTGCCCAGGCGCACCGCGCCCTGGTCCGGCCGCAGTTCGCCCAGCAGAATGCGCAACAGCGTGGTCTTGCCCGCGCCGTTGGGGCCGATCAGGCCGATCCGGTCGCCGCGCAGGATCAGGGTGCTGAAGTCGCGGATCAGCGTGTGGCCGTCATACCCGTGCGAGACGTTCTGGAGTTCCGCCACCTGTTTGCCGGACCGCTGGCCGTCCGCCAGGGCGAAACGGACCTGTCCCTGCTGGTCGCGGCGTGCGGTGCGTTCCCGGCGCAGGGCCTCCAGGCGCCGCACGCGGCCTTCGTTGCGGGTACGGCGGGCCTCGATGCCCTTGCGGATCCAGACTTCTTCCTGGGACAGGAGTTTGTCGAAGCGGGCATTGGCCTGTTGCTCGGCTTCCAGCCATTGGGCCTTGCGAGCCTGCCAGGCCGAGAAATTACCGGGGAAGCTGAACAGCTGGCCCCGATCCAGTTCGATGATGCGGCTGGCGACGGCGTCCAGAAAGCGCCGGTCGTGGGTGATCAGCACAATGGTCAGGCGGGACTTGACCAGCAGGTCTTCCAGCCAGGCGATGCCGTCGAAGTCCAGGTGGTTGGTGGGTTCGTCCAGCAACAGCAGGTCGGGCTCCTCGACCAGGGCGCGGGCCAGGGCCACCCGTTTGCGGGTGCCGCCCGAGAGCCCTGCGATGAGCAGATCGGGGTCCAGTCCCAGGGTGTCGATCAGGGCCGCCGCCCGGGCGCTGCGCGCCCAGTCTTCCGAGGCCAGCATGTCGCCGTTGAGCACCTGCTGGATGGTTTCGTCTTCCGGCAGCGTGGGTTCCTGTTCCACCGTGGAGATTCGCAGGCCTTTCTGCCGGCGGATCTCGCCGTCGTCGAGCTGGGTGCGGCCGTCCAGGATGCGCAGCAGGGATGATTTTCCGGCGCCGTTGCGGCCGATCAGGCCGATGCGCTCCCCAGCCAGGAGCGCCAGATCGGCGCGATCAAGCAGGGGATGGTGGCCGTAGGCCAACTGGGCCTGGTTCAGGGCGAGAATCGTGTCGGACATAGGGGGAAACGGTCAACAGAGGGGAGTGGATCTGCGGCGGGCCCGGCGAGGGTGCGGCCGGCCATCCCCTATTGTCGCAGTTTGAGGGCGGCGCTGCCCGGGCCGGCTTGCCGTACAATGCCGGGGCGGGGCAGGTCGGGCAATCGCGGTGCCGAGGCATCGAGGAAGGTCCGGACTCCATCGGGCGCGATAGCGGCTAACAGCCGTCCGGCAACCCCTTCGGGGCAAGCCGAGGAACAGGGCCACAGAGACGAGTCTGCCACGCGGGTGCCGCCTTGGGGCGGCTCTCCGGTACGGCTACTCCGTACTGCCTGCCGGCCTGGCCGCGCAGGGCGTGGCAGGGTGAAACGCGGCAACCTCTATCGGGAGCAACATCAAATAGGCATGCGCCGGCTTCGTGCCGACAGGGCGGCCCGCCCGAGCATGCGGGTAGATGGCTAGAGCAGTCCAGCAATGGCCTGCCCAGAGGAATGATTGCCCGCCGGGGCGACCCGGCGTACAAAATCCGGCCTACAGACCTGTTCCGCTTTCCCGCCTAGGGAATTCGCGCATACGGCCCCCGCGCACGCTGTGATACTCTGAAAACACCTTTCGAACCGACGGCCTGTGCGGCAGCACGTGGCAGGTACGCCGGCAGGATTCCCACCCTGGAAATCCAGCAGGAGACACATCGGTGACAGATTCGACAGCATCATCCCTGTCGGGGGCATCCGACGATCGGCGCCCCCCTTTGCTGGAAGTCCATGATCTGGCAAAAAGCTTCGGCGGCCTCAGGGCCGTGGATCATTGCTCCTTCCAGGTGCAGCGCGGCACCATCACGGGGCTGATCGGCCCCAACGGCGCGGGCAAGACCACCGTCTTCAATCTCATCACCGGGTTCATCCCGCCCGACTCAGGGCGCATCTTGCTGGATGGGCAGGACATCGGCCACCTGCGCCCCGACCAGATCTTCGCTCGTGGCCTGTGCCGCACTTTCCAGATTCCCCGCGAACACGGCACCATGAGCGTGCTGGAAAACCTGATGCTGGTGCCCGCAGGCCAATCCGGGGAACACTGGTGGAAGGCGATGTTGTGTCCGGGCCAGGTTCGTGCTGAAGAATCCCGCAACCTGGAAAAGGCCCACGAAGTCCTGGACTACCTGCAACTGACCCACGTGCAGCACGAATACGCGGCCAACCTGTCGGGCGGCCAGAAGAAGCTGCTGGAAATGGGGCGGATGCTGATGGCCGATCCGCAGATCATCCTGCTCGACGAACCAGCAGCCGGGGTCAATCGCACCCTGCTGCAAAGCATCATCTCCAACATCAAGGCCCTGGCGCGTGATCGCGGCATCACGTTCCTGCTGATCGAGCACGACATGAACATGGTCATGAGTCTCTGCGACCCGGTGATCGTCATGAGCGACGGCCGCAAATTGGCCGAGGGCAACCCGGAATCCGTGCGCAACAATCGCGCCGTGCTGGAAGCTTACCTTGGAGGGCAATATGCCGCTGCTGCAGGTTGATGCCGTCACTGCGGGATACGGAGACACCGAGATCCTGCGCAGCTTGTCCATCGTCGTCGAATCCGACGAAGTCGTCTCCATCATCGGTCCCAACGGGGCCGGAAAATCCACCCTGATGAAAACCATCTTCGGGCTGCTGCACCCCCGCCAGGGGTCGATCCAGTTCGACGGTCATGACATCACCCAGGTGGCGCCCCACCGGATCGTGCGCCTGGGCATGTGCTACGTCCCCCAGGTGGCCAACGTCTTCACCACGCTGACCGTAGAAGAAAACCTGGAAATGGGGGCCTTCCCGCTGGGCAAGGCCGATCTCGCCGATCACAAGGCCCGCGTCTACGACATGTTCCCGAAGCTGCGGCAGCGCCGCCGTCAGCTGGCGGGCAAGATGTCGGGCGGCGAACGGCAGATGGTGGCCATGGGCAGCGCCCTGATGATGAACCCGAAACTGCTGCTGCTCGACGAACCCACGGCCGCCCTGTCGCCCAAGCTCGTGGACGAGATCTTCGAGCGCATCGCGCGCATCAACGAAACCGGCATCGGCGTGCTCATGGTCGAGCAGAACGCCCGGCAGTCCCTGAGCATGGCGCATCGCGGCTATGTCCTGGCCAATGGCGAGAACCGCCACGAGGGCTCCGGCCGCGATCTGCTCGACGACCCCAATGTCGGGCGTCTCTACCTGGGAGGGTGATCCGCTATGGTCGATTCAGCGCAATCCGCAATAACCGAAATCCCTCCCGATGCTCCCGAGACCGCCGTCGATGCGCGGGACTCCGGCGGCGCCCGCAGCAGCCGTTTCGTCGGCGGCGTGCTGGCGCTGATTCTGGTCGGCATGTGGGTCGCCGGCTGGATGTCCGGCACGAACGCCCAGGAAATGCTGTCCCTGACCGCGTGGGGCGTGATGCTGGGCGGCATCATCGCCCTGGGCGGCATCGGCCTGACCCTGTGCTACGGGGTGTTGAAGTTCCCGAACTTCGCTCACGGGGAATTCCTGACGCTGGGGGCCTACGTCACCTATGGCGTGGTGCTGACCCTGCCGCAATCCAACCCGATCTGGCGGTTTTCCTTTGGTTGGGAACTGCTGGTCGGCCTGGCGCTGGCGGCGGTCATCACCGCCGTCGTAGCCATCGTGATCGACCGGCTGCTGTACCGTCCCCTGCGCAAGCACCAGTCGCCGCTGGTGTTGCTGGCCATGGCCTCGCTGGGCATGGAATTCCTGCTGCGCGGCATCGTCTACCTGATCTGGGGGTCGGACTTCCACTTCTATTATTCGGGCCGCTCCAATCCGGCCTTGTACCTGCCGCTGGGCCTGCGCCTGCAGGCCGACCAGCTGTTCGTCTTCGCCCTGGCCCTGGTGCTGGTGGTGCTGCTGTACTGGATGCTGACGCGCACGCGCATCGGCAAGGCCATGAGGGCGACGGCCGACAATCCTGACCTGGCCCAGGTGCGCGGCATCAATACCGAACAGGTGATCGCCTGGACCTGGGCCATCGGGGCCGCGCTGGCCGCCGTCGGCGGGGTCATGTACGGCCTGGCGTCCCAGATGCGCCCGGACATGGGCTTCGTGCTGCTGTTGCCGCTGTTTGCCGCCGTCATCATGGGCGGAATCGGCAGCGCCTGGGGGGCTCTGGTCGGTGCCATCATCATCGGGGTGGCCATGCAACTGACCTCGGCTTTCCTGAATCCGGCCTACGGGCCGGCCGTCGCGTTCATCCTGATGGTCCTGGTGCTGCTGATGCGGCCCCAGGGGCTGTTCGCTCAACGCTAGGACACCGGCCATGGATTCTTCGCATCTGCTCAAAGCCTGCTTCCTGCTGGTTCCCGCATTCCTGCTCGGATGTCTGCTGTTTTCCCGCTGGCGCTGGCCGATACGGCTGCCGGCGGCCGTCGCGCTGGGGTGCGTGCTGGCCTTCGGGGTCGCGGGGTGGCTGCCGGGGATGATGGACTACCTGGTGTCCTTCTGCATCATGGCCATCATCTACTCGATCCTGTCGCTGGGTCTGAATTCGCAATGGGGGTATAACGGCCACCTGAATTTCGGCATCGCGGGATTCTTCGCCGTAGGGGCGTTCACCATGGCGCTGTTCGTCACGCTGCCGCCCTCGGGCGCCATGGCTGCCTATGCGCAGCAATGGTTCGGCCTGGGCGCGCCCTTTCTGCTGGGAGTCATCGCAGCCGGCATCGTCTCCGGCGTGGTGGGCTATCTGATCGCGCAGCCGATCCTGCATCTGCGGGCCGACTTTCTGGCCATTGCGACCCTGGGCATCGCCGAAATCATCCGGCTCATCTTCCAGAACGAGCGCTGGCTGGCCAACGGGCCCCAGCCGCTGTCGGGCATCACGCAGCCCCTGTCCTGCGTATTCGATCAGGGCGGCTGCAGCTGGCTGCCCGATGCGGTGGGCCGGGCGCTGTCCGCGCTGCAGCCCCGGGACTACAGCTATCTGTACCTGGTCATCGTGACGATCAGCCTGGCCGTGGTGTACCTGGTCCTGGAAGCCATGGTGCGATCCCCCTGGGGTCGGGCGCTGCGCGCGGTCCGCGACGAGGAAGAATCCGCCGCGATGAACGGCAAGCACGTCAAATCGCTGCGCGTGCAGTCCTTTGTGCTGGGGGCGGTCGTCATCGGCGTGGCGGGGGCTCTGTACGCCCCCTACATGGTGACCATCGACTACAGCCACTTCAAGCCGTTGTTCGCGACCTTCCTGGTGTGGGTGATGCTCATGCTGGGGGGCAGCGGCAACAACAAAGGCGCGATCCTGGGGGCCTTCGTCATCTGGGCGGTCTGGAGCGGCACAGGCTTTGTCACCGATTACCTGCAGGTCGCCCTGCAGGGGGTGGCGCCCGACGTGGCGTCCCGGATGTCCTTCCTGCGCTGGGCCTTCGTGGGCCTGCTGCTGGCCCTGATCGTGCTGTTCCGGCCGCAGGGCATCCTGCCCGAGAAAAAGCGCGTGTCCCGGTTCCTGAAGGACGTGCCCGAGGACTGATCCTGTCCGGCATCGGGGATGCGATCACGATTCCGGCATTGAAAAAGGCCGCCTCGGATTCCGGGGCGGCCTTTTTTGTGCCAAGGCGTGCCGGTCAGCTGGCCGGGATGTCCTTGGCTGCGACCATCTTGACGGTTTCGATCTTGTCGCCCGAGTATTTCCAGATGTTCACGGGGGTGATGACGTCGCCGTTCTTGTCGAAGTCGCAGGGGCCGGCCACCCCGTTGTAGTTGATCTTCTTTCCGGCCTTCAGGGCCTTGAGCATGTCCGTGACGCGGCCCTGGTCCCCCCCGTCGATCATGTCGCCCGGCGGGTTGGCGATCTTGCGCAGTTCGTCGCGCAGGACCGTGCCCGTGATCTTGGAGGCATCCGTGGCGCCGGCTGCCACCGCAGCGGCCATGGCCAGCCCCGCCACCATGCCGGCATCGTAGGAGCAGGTGGTGAAGGGCGGGAAGTGGTCGTATTTGTACGTGGACAGGTAGGTCTTGGAGAAGTCTTTATAGGACTGCGTGCTGGTGTCCTCGCCGGGGGCCGTGCCGTACAGGCCGTCCATGTTCTTGGCGCCGACTTCCTTGATGATGTCGATGCTGGCATTGCCGTCGGTGAACTGCCATTTCGTGAAGTTGAAGGTGTCGCGGGATTCCTTGCAGATGGCGATGGTGTGGGCCGGGTAGCTGACGATGAGCAGCAGGTCGGGTTTGTCCTTCAGGGCCTGGGACAGCATGGATTTGTAGGTGGGCTGGACTTCTTCCGGGTGAGGCACCTGCGCCAGGACGGTGCCCCCGCGTTTCTTGAAGGCGTTGGCGAAGGCATCGGCCAGGCCCTGCCCGTAGGGGTTGTTGATGTAGATGGTCGAGACGCGCTTGAATTTGTAGTTGGGATCGATTTCGCCATTGACGAACTGGGCCGCCACGACGCCTTGCATGGCATCGGATGCGCTGGTGCGAAAGAGCAGGTCGGCCTTGGCGTCGGCGGGCAGCACGCTGACCAGCGGCGAGGTGGTGCCGTTGCCGATCTGCAGGACGCCGGACGGAATCGTGACCGATGTGGCGATGGCCACCGTGACCCCGCTGGACCAGCCGTTGATGATGACTGGCGTGTGCTGGGTATCGACCATCTGCCGGGCTGCCTGGACGCCAACGGTAGGCAGGGTGGCGCTGTCGGCCGTGACGTGGCTGGCGATGATGGGGCCGCCGAAGACTTCCTTGGCGGCGGTGTTGATCTGGTTGACGGCCAGCCCGACCGCATCGCGATAGTAAGGGCCGAATTCCGCCGCTGACCCGGTCATGGGCAGAACCTGGCCCAGCTTGATGGCGGGCGGCGTGCCGGCAGCGAAGGCGCGGGCGAAGGGCAGGGTGTTGCTGAGCGCCAGCGAGCCACCGGCGACCCCGAGAGTGGTCAGGAACTGGCGGCGTGATGCGGGATGGGATGGATGATCCGACATGAGGAGACTCCTTTTGGTTGGCTAGCACGAGACAGGCAAACGCGGAAAAGGCTCGGATGCTTTCGAGTCTGGCACCTGGGTGCCGGTACTGCAGCCCGGTGCGGGCATTATTTCATTACATAGATTGGCAGGACTTGTGTCAATCGGGGATTGGCTCAGGTCCGATCTGCGCGATGAATGGCCGCTGGAAACCCCCTTTGCTGATAAAGGACTTTCAGTTTGGTTTGCAATCCATTGATTTTTCAGTACTTTATTTCCTGATGAAATGTTAAAAATGGTTGTAAGTGCTTGTTGTCATTGAATAAATTTAGCTTTTCTCCTTGACCGCCTTTCAGGTATCCCGTAGAGTGGGGCAAAGTAGATTTTTGTGTCACGAAGTGGGAGAACATCCTCGTGTTTCAGGGAAGCAGTGCGTTGACTTTAGATGCCAAGGGCCGGATGTCGATTCCGGCTCGGCATCGCGACGTCCTGCTGGCCGAGGAACAGGGGCGCCTCACGCTGACGCGACACCCCGATGGGTGCCTGATGCTGTATCCGCGCGCCGTCTGGGAAATCAAACGCGCCCAGATTGCCGCCTTGCCGGCCATGGCACGGCCCTTGCAGCGCCTGCTGCTGGGCAGTGCCCAGGACGTCGACATGGACGGTGCCGGCCGCATCCTGGTGGCGCCGGAATTGCGCGATGCCGCCGGATTGGCGCGCGAAGTCATGTTGCTGGGCCTGGGTTCGCATTTTGAACTGTGGGACCGCGAGCAGTGGGAAGCCCGCAGCCTGCAGGATGTGAGCCAGCTGGATCCGGCCATTCTTGAGCAGATTTCTTTCTGAGTCCCGCCCATGGCGTATTCCCACCGCACCGTTCTGCTGGAACCGGCTATCGACGCATTGTTGAGCCCCGTGTTCGGCCGTGGTGCGGGGGCGTCGCAGGCGCCGGCGCTCGATGGGGTGTACGTCGACGGCACGTTCGGCCGGGGCGGCCATAGCCGCCTGCTGTTGCAGCGCCTGGCGCCGCAGGCCCGCCTGCTGGTATTTGACAAGGACCCCGAAGCCATCGCCGTGGCGCAGGACCTGAGCCGGGCCGATGCCCGCGTCCAGGTCGTGCACGACGGCTTTGCCACCCTGGCGGATCATCTCGACCGTCTGGGCATCCCCGCCGTGGATGGCGTTTTGCTGGATCTGGGCGTTTCGTCGCCACAGATCGATGATGCGGCACGGGGCTTTTCCTTCATGCACGATGGTCCGCTGGACATGCGCATGGATACGACGCGGGGGCAGACGGCCGCCGACTGGCTGGCCGAGGCCGACCAGGAACAGATCAAGGAGGTCATCGCACATTATGGCGAAGAACGGTTTGCTTTCCAGATTGCAAAGGCGATTGTTGCGGGCCGCCAATCCCGGGCGCTGCGCACCACGGGCGAATTGGCCCAGCTCGTCGCCGGTGTCGTCCGTACGCGCGAAAAGGGTCAACACCCGGCCACAAGGACCTTTCAAGCTATACGGATTCACATCAATGCGGAACTTGCGCAGCTCGCGGACACCCTCCCGGCCGCTCTGACCCACCTGCGTCCCGGTGGGCGGCTGGCAGTGATCAGCTTCCATTCCCTCGAAGACCGCATGGTCAAACAGTGCCTGGCGGCTGCTGCCCGGCCTGGGCAGGCGCAGGCCCGCCTGCCCATTCCTGAAAAGGACATGCCCCGACCCTGGGTGACATTGCTGGGGCGCGTCCAGGCTGATGACGCCGAGGTGCGGGACAACGTGCGTTCGCGTTCGGCCGTGCTGCGCGTGGCGCAGCGCACCGATGAGCCCCTGTCGTTCGCGCAGGCTGCCGCCCTGGTGCGCCTGCCCGGTCAGGCGCCGGCCCGGCGCGGGAGGGCCTCCCGATGATCCGGGTCACGCTGATCCTGGCCTTGCTGCTCATGGCGTCCGCCATTTCCCTGGTGACGGTGCGTTTCCAGACCCGCGAACTGTTCGTGGCCTCCGAACACCTGAAGTCGCAGGCCCACGAACTGGATACGGAATGGCGCCGCCTGCAGCTGGAACGGGCTGAACTGGCGCGCAATGCCCGCATCGATTCCCTGGCCCGGACCGAACTGCACCTGGTTCCCGTGACGCCGGATCGCACGATCTACCTGCAGGAACCGGAAACCGGCCATGCGTCGGCGGGGGGGCGGCCATGAAACGCTTCGGTTTCCACGAAAGCCCCGTCCTGTCCACGCGTCCGGCCTTCTGGCGGGCGCGTCTGGTCGTCATCGTGCTGATGCTCGGCTTCGTCGCGCTGGCGGCCAAGGCGCTGAATCTGCAGATCCTGTCCAATGAATTCCTGCAGCGTCAGGGCGAACGCCGCTACGAGCGCACGCTGGTGCTGCCGGCCTCGCGCGGCAAGATCTTCGACCGAAATGGCTCGGTGGTGCTGGCCTCCAGCGTGCCGGCCCGAGCCATCTGGGTGATCCCGGAGGATTTCCACAAGGCCTCGGACGAACAGGTCACCGCGCTGGCCCGCTTGCTGGGCATGAAGGCCGACGACATCCGCCAGCGCACCCGCGACGAGGACAAGAATTTCGTCTACCTGCAGCGCCAGGTGGCGCTGGACGTGGCCGACCAGGTTCGTCGACTGAAGATCCCGGGCGTGCAGCAACTGCCCGAAACGCGCCGCTATTACCCCGAAGGCGAGGTCATGGCCCACATCGTGGGCTTTACCAACATCGAGGACCGGGGCATCGAAGGCATCGAGCTGGCGTTCAATGACCGCCTGTCCGGCCAGCCGGGGTCGCGGCGCGTGATCAAGGACCGGCTGGGACGGGTCGTGGAAGATGTCCAGGCCGTGGTGCCGCCCGTCGATGGGCAGAATCTGCAGCTGTCCATCGATGCCGGTATCCAGTTCGACACCTACGCGGCCCTGAAGAGTTCACTGGAACTGCACAAGGCCCGCGCCGGCGCGGCCATCGTCCTGGATGCGCGCACGGGCGAGATCCTGGCCATGGTCAATCTGCCGTCCTATGACCCCAACGACACGTTGCAGCGCACCGGCCAGGCCCTGCGCAACCGCGTCATGACCGATACCTTCGAACCCGGGTCCATCATGAAGCCGTTCACGGCGGCGCTGGCCCTGGACGAGGGCAAGATCACCACGAAGACGCGGTTCGACACCGGCAATGGCCGTTATCGCTATCAGGGCGCCTTGATTTCCGACGTCGGGCATTACGGCGTGCTGGACGTGGGCGGCATCATCCAGCATTCCAGCAACGTCGGCATGACGATGATTTCGGAACTGCTCGACTCGCGGGACATGTGGACGAAGTTTTCCGAATTGGGTTTCGGCCGGGTGCCGCAGACGGACTTCCCGGGAATGGCGTCGGGCCGCTTGCGCCCCTGGCAGCGCTGGCGTCCCATCGAGCGCGCCACCATGGCCTACGGCTATGGCCTGTCGGTGTCCCTGATCCAGGTGGCGCATGCCTATACTGCCTTCGCTCGTAATGGCGACATGGTGTCTCTGTCGCTGCTGCGACGAGAGGGCCAGCCTACCAGCGTCCAGGTGTATTCCCCCCAGGTGGCGCAGCTGATGCGCGGCATGCTGGAAGCCGCCGCCGGACCGGATGGCGCCCGCAAGGCCCAGGTGCAGGGCTATCGGGTGGCGGGCAAGAGCGGGACGGCCCGCAAGATCGTCAACGGTCAGTACAGCAAGACCAAATATCGCGGGTCTTTCGTGGGCCTGGCCCCGGTGTCCGATCCTCGCATCGTGGTGGCCGTGTCGATCGATGAACCGAGCGCGGGGGGGTATTATGGCGGCGCCGTGGCCGCCCCCGTGTTTTCAGATATTGTTTCCAGTACCCTGCGCCGCCTTGGGGTGCGGCCCGACGCGCCGGTGGATGCCCTTGTGGCTGTAGCGGAGCAGGGGGGACGCGCACAATGAATACCATAGACATTCTGGCCTGGCTGGACGAGCGAGTCGACCGCCAGGCGAACCTGTGCCTGGATTCCAGGCAAATTCAGCCGGGCGACGTGTTTTTTGCCTGCCCGGGGATCGCCACTGACGGGCGAGCCTATATGGACCAGGCGGCAGCGGCCGGTGCGGCGGCGATCATCTGCGCCGCCGGCGGCCCGCAGACGCCGTCCGAGCAGATCCCGGTTCTGATCGTGGACGGCCTGGGCGGCCTGCTGGGCGACATCGCCCACCTCTGGTACGGGCGGCCGTCCGATGCCCTGGCCGTGATCGCGGTCACGGGCACCAATGGCAAGACCTCGACCACGCGCTGGCTGGCCGACGCCCTGAATGCCGAAGGCATGCCCTGCGGCACGGTGGGCACCCTGGGGGTGGCGCTGGCCGATGGCAGCAACCTGGGCGGCGTGTTGACGACGCCCGACGTGCTGACCTTGCATCGCAGTCTGGCGGCCATTGTGCGCGCGGGCGGCCAGGCCGCCGCGATCGAGGCCTCGTCCATCGGCATCGAGCAAGGACGCCTGGACGGCGTGCGCATTCAGGTCGCGGGCTTCACCAACCTGACGCGCGACCACCTCGACTATCACGGCACCCTGGAACGCTACAAACAGGCGAAGTTCGCGCTGTTTGCGCGTCCCGGCCTGCGCAGCGCCGTCATCAATGCCGATGACGCAGCAGGCAGGGAACTGCTGGCCGGCGTGGCGCCATCCGGACATCGGGTGGGCTACAGCCTGCGCGGCGACCAGCCAGCGGCCTTCCGGGCCGAGGACATCCAGCATGGCGCCGACGGCCTGGTCTTCAATCTGGTGACGCCCGATGGCCGCGCCCAGATCCTCACCCACCTGGTGGGTGAACACAATATTTCCAATCTGCTGCTGGTGGCTGGGGTCCTGCGCGAACTGGGCTGGGGCCTGAGCCGCACGGCCCGGGCGCTGGCGGTGCTGCATCCCGTGCCGGGCCGCCTGCAGGTGGTGTCGGCTGTGGGCGGCGCCAGCGCCGCGCGGCCGCAGCCGCTGGTGGTGGTGGATTACGCCCACACGCCCGACGCGCTGGAGCGCGTGCTGCAGGCCCTGCGCCCGGTGGCGCAGGAACGCGGTGGTCGGCTGTTGTGCGTCTTCGGTTGCGGCGGCGATCGCGATGCCGGAAAACGCCCCCTGATGGGCGCAGCGGCTGCGCGCCTGGCGGACGCCGTCGTGGTGACGACGGACAACCCCCGCACGGAAGCGCCCGAGGCCATCATCGAAGCCATCGTGGCCGGCATGCCTGCGCGGCCGGCCGTGCAGGCGGATCGCGCCAAGGCCATCCTGGACGCCATCTGGCGGGCGGGCGAGCGCGACGTCGTGCTGCTGGCCGGCAAGGGGCATGAGACCTATCAGGAAGTCCAGCACGAGCGCAGCGCGTTCGACGACCGGGAATGGGCTCGTTTCGCGCTCAGCTGGCAGCAGAACCCATTCTTGTCGACGGATACGCGCAGCCTGACGACCGGCGCCCTGTTCCTGGCGCTGCATGGGGAAAAATTCGACGGCCACGACTATCTGGATGCCGCTGCGCGGGCGGGGGCACGCGCAGCCATCGTGGCTCGACCCACGCCTGGGGTCGCCCTGCCGCAGATCGTGCTGGGCGACACCCATCAGGCCCTGATCCGCATCGCCACCGTATGGCGCGGCCTGTTCGAACTGCCGGTGATCGCCGTGACCGGCAGCAACGGCAAGACCACCACCAAGGAAATGATCAGCGCGATCCTGGCCGCCTGGTGGGGCGAAGATGCGCGCCTGGCGACCCGGGGCAATTTCAACAACGCCATCGGCCTGCCGCTGACGGTGCTGCGCTTGCGCGGCCAGCATCGCGCTGCCGTGCTGGAACTGGGCATGAACCATCCCGGCGAGATCTCCGTGCTGGCGGCCATCGCCCAGCCCACGGTGGCGCTGGTGAACAATGCCCAGCGCGAGCACCAGGAATTCATGAGCTCGGTCGATGCGGTGGCGCGTGAAAACGGCGCAGTGCTGCAGGCCTTGCCCCCGGACGGCGTGGCCGTCTTCCCGATGGACGAGGCCTATGGCGACCTGTGGCAGGACATGGCGGGCCAGCGGCCGGTGCGCCGCTTCGGCTTTGCCGAGACGGCCGCCGTGCATGCCGCGCAGATCCGCGCAGGCACGGACCGCACCGAATTTCGCCTGCACGTCGGGCGCGATGTCGCCGCCGTCACGCTGCACGCCCCGGGCCGACACAATCTGCGCAACGCGCTGGCTGCCGCCAGTTGCGCCAGCGCAGCCGGCGCCCCGCTGGCGGCCATCGCCGCCGGCCTGACGGCCTTTGCGCCGGTAGGCGGGCGGATGCGGCCACAGGCGCTGGCCGATGGTTTCCAGCTGATCGACGATACCTACAACGCCAATCCCGATTCTGTGCGGGCGGCCATCGACGTGCTGGCGAGCCTGGATGGCCGTCGCATCCTGGTGCTGGGCGACATGGCCGAAGTCGGCGACCAGGGGCCAGCCATGCACGCCGAAGTCGGCGCCTACGCCCGGCAGTGCGGCGTGCACGTCCTGCTGACCCTGGGGGCAGCCTGCCACGAGGCGGTCCGAGCCTTTGGCGAGGGGGCGCAGGCCTTCGATACGCTGGATGCCCTGTTGCCTGTGTTGCTGGCCGCCCGGCCGGCGCACATTCTGGTCAAGGGATCGCGCAGCATGCGCATGGAACGCGTCGTGCAGGCCCTGCATGCCGATGGCGCCACCGAGGAGGGCGATCATGCTGCTTGAACTGGCTCGCTGGCTGGCAGATCACCACTTCCGCGCCTTCGGCGTGGTGGAATACATCACGTTTCGGGCCCTGCTGGCCTCGGCCACGGCCCTGGCCATCGGCCTGCTGGCCGGCCCCTGGCTGATTCGCCGACTGACGGCCCTGAAGATCGGCCAGGCGGTGCGCAGCTACGGTCCGCAGACGCACCTGCAGAAGAACGGCACGCCCACCATGGGTGGCGCACTGATCCTGATCGGCATCGGCATCAGCACGCTGCTGTGGGCCGACTGGACCAACCGCTTTGTCTGGGTGGTGCTGCTGGTGACCTTCGGTTTCGGCTGGATCGGCTGGGCTGACGATTATCGCAAGGTCGTGCATCACGACCCCGAGGGCATGCCGGCCCGTCAGAAATTTTTCTGGCAGGCGCTGGTCGGCGCAGTGGCGGCCGTCTATCTCAGTTTCGCCGTCGCGGTGCCGGCCAATACCGAACTGTGGCCCTTGTTCCGCGACTGGGTGCTCAGCGGATTTTCGATGCCCCTGCCCGCGCGGGCAGACCTGATCGTGCCGTTCTTCAAGTCGGTCAGCTATCCCCTGGGGGTGTTCGGCTTCGTGGCGCTGACCTGGCTGGTGATCGTGGGCACCAGCAATGCCGTCAACCTGACTGACGGCCTGGACGGCCTGGCCATCATGCCGACAGTGATGATCGGTTCGGCCCTGGGGATTTTCGCCTACGTCGTCGGTCGCGTCGACTATTCAAAATATCTGCTGTTCCCGTACATCCCGGGGGCGTCCGAGCTGATGGTGCTGTGCGCAGCCATCGCAGGGGCCGGGCTGGCTTTCCTGTGGTTCAACACCTATCCCGCCCAGGTCTTCATGGGCGACGTCGGCGCCCTGGCGCTGGGAGGCGCCCTGGGCACCATCGCTGTGATCGTGCGCCAGGAAATCGTGCTCTTCATCATGGGGGGTGTGTTCGTGGTGGAAACCCTGTCGGTGATGCTGCAGGTCAGCTGGTTCAAATACACCAAGAAACGATACGGAGAAGGCCGGCGCATCTTTCGCATGGCGCCGCTGCACCACCATTTCGAGGTCAGCGGCTGGAAGGAAACCCAGGTGGTGGTCCGGTTCTGGATCATCACCATGATGCTGGTCCTGATCGGGCTGTCGAGCCTGAAGCTGCGATGATGAGCACCTGCCAGTTCCCCTCCCTGCGCCGCGACGGCCTGACCCTGATCCTGGGGCTGGGCGAGACCGGTGTGGCCGCCGCCCGCTGGTGCGCGGCCCAGGGCGTGCCGTTGCGGGTGCTGGATACTCGCGACGAGCCGGGCGGGCTGGTGGCCTTGAAACAGGCGGGGATTGCCGCCGATCTGCGCCTGGGCGCGCAGGCTCTCGGCGAAGCCGCCCTGGAGGGCGTGCTCACGCTGGTGCTCAGCCCGGGCCTGAATCCGCACGAGGCCCCGATTGCCGGGTTGCTGGATGCCGCCCGCGCGCGCGGAATCGAGATCCTGGGGGAAATCGAACTCTTCGCCCGGGCGCTGGCAGACCTGAGAGATCAGGGCTATGCCCCTGCCGTGGTGGCCATCACCGGCACCAATGGCAAGACCACCGTGACGTCGCTGACGCGTCATCTGGCGCAGGGCTGCGGACGCAGCGCGCGAGCCGCCGGCAACATCAGCCCGGCTGCGCTGTCCAGCCTGCTGGATGCCCTGCAGACCGACGCGTTGCCGGATGTCTGGGTGCTGGAACTGTCCAGCTTCCAGCTGGAAACCACCCATTCGCTGATGGCGGATGCCGCCGTGGTGCTGAACGTCACCCAGGACCACCTGGACTGGCACGGTTCGATGCAGGCCTATGCGGCGGCCAAGGCGCGGCTGCTGGGCATGACGCGCGTGCGCATCGTCAATCGCGCCGACGCGCGGGTGCTGGCCATGGTCGATGACCCGGCTGCGCCTGACGTGCTCAGCTTCGGGCAGGATGCGCCGGCGCTGGCCGGCGACCTGGGGCTGCTGGTGCAGCACGATCTGACCTGGCTGGCAGCGGTGCCGGCCGTCGAACCCGACCCGAGCGTGCCGCGTCGCAAAACGCGTCAAGCGGCTGAAACCCCATCCCGGCCCCAAGGCACGGCGCAGGCGCTGATGCCGGCCGATGCCTTGCAGATCCGGGGCCGACACAATGCGCTCAACGCGCTGGCCGCCCTGGCGCTGGGGGGCGCCGTCGGGCTGGATTGGGCACGCATGCTGCACGCCTTGCGCGACTATCGCGGCGAGGCGCATCGCACGGAATTCATCCAGTCCGTGGCCGGCGTCGACTTCATCGACGACAGCAAGGGCACCAACGTGGGCGCGACTCTGGCGGCCCTGCAGGGCCTGGGCCGTCCGGTGGTGCTGATTGCCGGGGGCCTGGGCAAAGGCCAGGACTTCTCGCCCCTGGCGCCCGCTGTGCGAGCCCATGCGCGCGCGGTGCTGCTGATCGGTCAGGACGGACCGGCCATCGGCCAGGCCCTGGCCGACTGCGAGGTGCCGCTGGTGCCTTGCGAGACGCTGGAACAGGCGGTGCGTGAAGGCCTGGAACGCGCCCTGCCCGGCGATGCCGTGCTGTTGTCGCCCGCCTGCGCCAGCATGGACATGTTCCGGAACTACGCCCATCGCAGCGCCTGCTTCGTCGAGGCCGTGCGCGATCTTGCGGCGGATCGGGGAGAGGTCGCATGAGCATGATCGCCGATCTCAGCGCCAGCCTGAATGCCGTGCGGCCGGGCCGCACGACCATGCCGACCGTGGACGCCAGCCTGATCATCGCGGTCAGCGCCCTGGTGATGTTCGGTCTGCTGATGGTGTATTCCGCCTCGATCGCACTGGCCGACGGGCCGCGCTACGAAAGCTATGGCCGCTTTTATTTCGTCGGACGCCACGCGGTCTTCATCCTCATCGGCCTGCTGGCGGCCCTGTTCACCGCCAGCGTGCCCATGAAAGTCTGGCAGAAACTGGCCCTGCCGCTGTTCGCCGTCGCGCTGCTGATGCTGCTGGTGGTGCTGGTGCCGGGCCTGGGGCGCGAAGTCAACGGCGCGCGCCGCTGGCTGCCTCTGGGGCCGCTGAACTTCCAGCCGTCGGAATTGATGAAGTTCGCCGTCATCCTGTATGCGGCGGACTACGTGGTGCGCAAGCAGGCGCATCTGCAGGGCTTCCTGCGCGGCTTCCTGCCCATGGCGATGGCCCTGGCGCTGGTGGGCATGCTGCTGCTGCTGGAGCCTGACCTGGGCGCCTTCATCGTCATCGGCGCGATCGCCGTCGGGGTGCTGTTCATCGGCGGCATCAATCTGAAACTGTTCGCGACCCTGCTGACGGCCGTGATGTCCTGCTTCCTGTTGCTGATCTGGCTGTCGCCATGGCGTCGGGAACGGCTCTTCGTCTACCTGGATCCCTGGAACCCGGACAATGCCTACGGCAGCGCCTACCAGCTGTCCCATTCCCTGATCGCCCTGGGGCGCGGCGAATGGTTCGGGGTGGGGCTGGGCGCCAGCATCGAGAAACTGCACTACCTGCCCGAGGCCCATACCGACTTCATCGTCGCCGTGATCGGCGAGGAACTGGGTTTCGTCGGGGTGATGTGCCTGGTGGCCTTCTTCGTCTTCATCGTCCTGCGCGGCTTTGAAATCGCCCGCAAGGCCATGGTGCTGGACCGCGTGTTCGACGGCCTGGCCGCCCAGGGGGTGGCTTTATGGATGGGCGTGCAGGCCTTCATCAACGTGGGCGTGTGCCTGGGGCTGCTGCCGACCAAGGGCCTGACCCTGCCGCTGGTGAGCTACGGCGGTTCGGGCATCGTGCTGAATCTGGTGGCCATCGCCCTGCTGCTGCGAGTGGACTACGAGACGCGCTGCATGATGCGGGGGAAACGGCGATGACACAGCCTGTGATCCTCATCATGGCGGGCGGCACGGGCGGGCATATCATGCCGGGCCTGGCCGTGGCCAAGGCGTTGCAAAGCCTGGGATGGCAGGTGCTGTGGCTGGGCAATCCGGATCGCATGGAAGGCCGGCTGGTTCCTGCTCAGGGCATCGAATTGCTGCCCCTGCAGTTTGGCGGGGTGCGCGGCAAGGGCCCGGCAGCCTTGTTGAAATTGCCGTTCACGCTGGCGTCCGCCTGCCTGAGCGTGCGCCGGCTGCTGCGCCGGTACCGCCCGGATGTCGTGCTGGGCATGGGCGGCTACGCGGCCGTGCCGGGAGGCCTGATGGCCCGCCTCAGCGGGATACCGCTGGTGATCCACGAACAGAATGCCGTGGCGGGAACCGCCAATCGCCTGTTGGCCCGCCTGGCGGCCCGGGTATTGACCGGTTTCCCAAGCGCCTTGCCGGACGCATTGATGGTGGGCAATCCGGTGCGCCAGGATCTGCTGGCGCTGGCACCGACGGCCCAGCGCTACGCGTCCCGCCAGGGACCGCTGCGCCTGCTGGTGTTGGGCGGCAGCCTGGGCGCGGCCCGCATCAATGAACTGGTGCCCGAAGCCCTGGCGCAATTGCCGGCCGATCGTCGCCCGCAGGTCCATCACCAGGCCGGTGAACGCCATGCGGACGCCGTACGCCAGCACTATGAGCGCCTGGGGTTGCAGGCACAGGTGTCCGCCTTCATTCAGGACATGGGGCAGGCCCTGGCCGAGGCTGATCTGGTGATCTGCCGCGCGGGCGCCATGACGGTGGCCGAGGTCGCGGCTGTCGGCGTGGCGGCGGTCTTCATTCCGCTGCCCCATGCCATCGATGACCATCAGACCGCCAACGCGCGCTATCTGTCCGAATGCGGGGGCGGCTGGCTGATGCCGCAGGCCGAACTGGACGCGAGCCGCCTGGCCGATTGGCTGGCCGCCCGCGAACGCCCGGAGCTGGCCGCCGTCGCCGCCCATGCCCGCGAACATGCAAGCTTGAACGCTACGCAGCTGATTGCCGAAGCCTGCGTCCATACCAAAGAGGAATCGGCATGAAACACCGGATACACAATCTGCATTTCGTCGGCATCGGCGGCGCCGGGATGAGCGGCATTGCCGAGGTCCTGCTGAATCTGGGGTATGCCATCAGCGGTTCCGACGTGCAGGAAACACCCGTCACCCGGCGTCTGGCTTCCCTGGGCGCGCGGATCGCCATCGGCCATGCGGCCCAACACATCCAGGGGGCGGGGGCCATCATCACGTCCACGGCCATCCATGCCGACAACCCGGAAGTCCTGGCGGCCCGCGCCGCGCACATTCCCGTGGTGCCTCGCGCCCTGATGCTGGCCGAGCTGATGCGCCTGAAGCGCGGCATTGCCGTGGCCGGCACCCATGGCAAGACCACCACCACCAGCCTGGTCGCCAGCGTGCTGGCGGCCGGAGGCCTGGACCCGACCTTCGTGATCGGCGGGCGGCTGAATGCCGCCGACGCCAATGCCCGCCTGGGCCAGGGCGAATACATCGTGGTCGAGGCCGACGAGTCCGATGCGTCCTTCCTGAATCTGCTGCCGGTGATGGCCATCGTCACCAACATCGATCTGGATCACATGGACACCTATGGCCACGACGTCGCGCGCCTGAAAAGCGCCTTCGTCGAGTTCACCCAGCGCCTGCCGTTCTACGGCAGCGCAGTGCTGTGCCTGGATGATTCCAATGTGCGCGAGATCATCCCCTTCGTGTCGCGGCCCATCACCACCTATGGCATCGACATGCCCGCCCAGGTGCGGGCCCACGACATCCGTGCCGAGGGCACCACCATGGCCTTCACCGTGGAGCGCCGGAGCCAGCAGGACGCCTTGCCGCCGCTGGCGGTGCGCCTGAACCTGCCCGGACGGCACAATGTGCTCAATGCCCTGGCGACGATTGCCGTGGCGACCGAACTGGGCGTGCCCGACGAGGCCATCGTCGAGTCCCTGGAACAATTCCGAGGCGTGGGGCGGCGCTTCACGCAGATCGGCAATTTCCCCGTGTCGGAGCGCAATGGCGGCGGCACGTATGCCGTCATTGACGACTACGGCCATCATCCGGTCGAAATGGCTGCCACCCTGGCCGCCGCCCGGGGCGCCTGGCCGGATCGCCGGGTGGTGCTGGCCTTCCAGCCGCACCGCTACACCCGTACGCGCGACTGCTTCGAGGACTTCGTGCGCGTCCTCAGTTCGGCGGATGCCGTGCTGCTGACCGAGGTCTATCCGGCCGGCGAGGCGCCGCTGATCGCTGCCGATGGCCGGGCGCTGGCTCGCGGGCTGCGGGTGGCGGGCAAGGTCGAGCCGGTCTTCGTCGAGCAGGTGGCCGACATGGCCGCCGCCATCCAGGATTTCGCCCGCGACGGCGATGTGGTGATCATCATGGGAGCCGGGTCCATCAGCCGGGTGCCCGCGCAATTGGGGAGTCCGCTATGAGCCAGACATTCGGGCGCGTCGGCGTGTTGTATGGCGGTCTGTCCGCCGAACGGGAAGTCTCCCTGATGTCGGGGGCGGGCGTGTGTGCGGCCCTGCGCGAATCCGGAGTGGACGCCCACCTGTTCGATACGGGGCGCCAGAGCCTGGCCGAGCTTGCGGCCGAGAACTTCGATCGGGTCTTCATCGCCTTGCATGGCCGCTTTGGCGAAGACGGCACCATCCAGGGCGCGCTGGAACTGCTGGGCATCCCCTATACCGGCAGCGGGCCGCTGGCCTCCAGCCTGGCGATGGACAAGATCGCCACCAAGCACCTGTGGTTGCAGCACGGCCTGCCCACGCCGCAGTTCGCCGTGCTGGACTGCCGGGCCGACCCGGCAGCGCTGGTCGGGAGCCTGGGCCTGCCGCTGATCGTCAAGCCGCCGCACGAGGGATCCACGCTGGGCGTGACCCGCGTGCAGTCGGCCGACCAGCTGCCGGACGCCTTGGCGCTGGCCTGTCAGCATGACGAACAGGTGCTGGCCGAGCAGTTCATCCGGGGGCGCGAGCTGACCGTGCCGGTGCTGGGCTGCGGCGACGATGCCCGGGCCTTGCCGGTGATCGAGATCATCGCCCCCGAAGGCAATTACGACTACGAACATAAATACGTGTCCAACGACACCCGCTACGTCTGCCCCGCCGACCTGCCCGAAGCCCTGAGCCTGCAGATCCGGGATCTGTCGGTGCGGGCCTATCGCGCACTCGGCTGCGAGGGCTGGGGCCGGGCCGATCTGATGCTGGATGCGCAGAACCGGCCCTGGCTGCTGGAAATGAATACGTCCCCCGGCATGACCAGCCATTCTCTGGTGCCGATGGGGGCCAAGGCGCTGGGCATGAGCTACGCCCAGCTGTGCATGGACATCCTGGCGACGGCGCGCTGCAAAGTGCGCCGTCCTGCCAGCCACTAGGAGCCCCACGTGTTTGCGGACGCCCGTCTGACCAATCTGATTGCCAATCTGCTGGCTTTGCTGGCGGTATTGGCCATGGTCGCGGGCGCCCTGACCTGGGTCATCCGGCGCCCCTATTTCACGATCCAGCAGATCCAGTTGGCCCCGATGGCGGGCGCCGGCCTGCAATACGTCAGCCCCACCGGGCTGCAGACCGCGCTGGCGGGCCAGGTGCGGGGCAATTTCTTCCTGCTGAACCTGGACCAGGTGCGCCGCCGCATCGAGACCGTGCCCTGGGTGCGGCATGCGGCGATCCGGCGGGTCTGGCCGTCCACCCTGCTGGTGCGCATCGAAGAACAGCAGCCGTTGGCGCTGTGGAACGAGAACCAGATGATCAATACCTGGGGTGAGGCCTTCACCGCCAACCCCGGGGAATTGCCGGACGACCTGCACCTGCCGCAGTTGAACGGGCCGGGGAATTCCGAACGCCTGGTCGTGCAGCGCTACGCCGAGATCGCCCGCTGGTTCGCGCCGCTGGGCCTGAGCGTGCGCGAGGCCACGCTGTCGCCGCGCTATGCCTGGGAAGTTTCCCTGTCCGACGGCGTGCGGCTGACGCTGGGACGAGACCCGGCAGCCGACGTCGCCGACCCGCACGGTCGCTCCGGTGCCTTGCCGTTTGCCGCCCGCATCGAACGTTTTGTCCAGGCCTGGCCGGCCCTGTCCGAGCGCCTGGGCAACCGAATGATCGCCAGTGCCGATCTGCGCTATCCGAATGGATTCGCCATCACGTTGGCCCCTGAAACCCCTGCTTCTTCCCGACCGTCCAAACCATGACTCGTGACATCAAAGACCTGATCGTTGCACTCGATATCGGCACCAGCAAGGTGGTGGCCGTCGTGGCCGAGATCCTGCCCGACAGCGGCTTCGAGGTGCTGGGCCTGGGCCAGCATGAATCCGAAGGGATGCGCAAGGGCGTCGTGGTCAACATCGAGTCCACCGTGAATTCCATCCAGCGCGCGCTGGAAGAGGCGGAATTGATGGCCGACTGCAAGATCCGCGAGGTCTACACCGGCATTGCGGGCAGCCACATCACCAGCTTCAATTCCAGCGGCATGGTGGCCGTCAAGGACAAGGAAGTGACCGCCACCGACGTGGCCCGCGTGATCGAGACGGCCAAGGCCGTCAACATTCCCACGGACCAGCAAGTGCTGCACGTGCTGACCCAGGAATTCATCGTCGACGCCCAGGAAGACATCCGCGAACCCATCGGCATGAGCGGCATGCGCCTGGAAGTGCGGGTGCACATCGTCACGGGGGCGGTCAGCGCCGCCCAGAACATCGTCAAGTGCGTGCGCCGCTGCGGCCTGGAGGTCCAGGACCTGATTCTGCAGCCGCTGGCCTCCAGCCTGTCGTGCCTGACGGCCGATGAAAAGGAACTGGGCGTGGTGCTGGTGGACATCGGCGGAGGCACCACCGACATCGCCATCTACACCGGCGGCGCGATCCGCCATACCTCGGTCATCCCCATTGCGGGCGATCAGGTCACCAGCGACATCGCTGCCATGCTGCGCACGCCCACGCCGGATGCCGAGGAGATCAAGCTGCGCTACGGCGTGGCCAAGCAGATCCTGGTCGATGCCGAGGAAATGATCGAAGTGCCGGGCCTGGGGGATCGCCCCAACCGTAGCGTCAAGCGTCAGGCCCTGGGGGCGGTGATCGAGCCGCGCATGGAGGAATTGTTCGGGTTCGTGCAGCAGGTGGTGCGCGAGTCCGGTTACGAAGAACTGCTGTCGTCCGGGGTCGTGCTGACCGGCGGGACGGCGCTCATGCCGGGCATGGTCGAACTGGCCGAGGACGTGTTCCTCAAGCCGGTGCGGGTGGCCGTGCCCATGTATGAAGGCAGTCTTGCCGACGTGATGCGCAATCCGCGCTTTGCGACGGTGATGGGTTTGCTGACCGAGGCCCGCATGCAGCGGGCGCGCGGTCGCAAAGTGGCGCAACAGAAAGGGGCCGTCAAGTCCATTCTGACGCGCATGAAGGAGTGGTTCATGAACTGACCCTTCGGGGCAGTCATGGATCGTCAGGGGTTTGTTCTGTTTTTCCGTATGTGAGGGAGTCAATCATGATGAATTTTGAAATGCTGGATACCAGCAGAAACGGGACGGTGATCAAGGTGGTCGGCGTCGGCGGGGCGGGCGGCAATGCCGTGGCCCACATGATCCACTCGGGAGTCCAGGGCGTGGAATTCATCTGCGCCAACACGGATTCCCAGGCGCTGCTGGCCAGCGAGGCTCCGGTGCAGATCCGCCTGGGCCGCTCTGGCCTGGGCGCAGGCGCCAAGCCCGACCAGGGCCGCACGGCGGCCGAGACGGCCCGCGAAGAAATCCGCGCGGCCCTGAATGGCGCCCACATGGTGTTCATCACCGCCGGCATGGGCGGTGGCACTGGCACGGGCGCGGGTCCGGTGGTGGCGGAAGTCGCCAAGGAACTGGGCATCCTGACGGTGGGCGTCGTGACCAAGCCCTTCGTGTTCGAAGGCAACAAGCGCATGCGCCTGGCCGAGGAAGGCATTCGCGAACTGTCCCGCCACGTGCATTCCCTGGTTGTGGTGCTGAACGAGAACCTGTACGAGCTGATGGACGAGGACGCCACCCAGGAAGACTGCTTCCAGGCAGCCGACGACGTGCTGCACAATGCCTGCGCCGGGATTGCCGAGATCATCAATGTCGAAGGCAATGTCAATGTCGACTTCGAAGACGTCAAGACGATCATGGGCGAGCAAGGCCAGGCCATGATGGGCACGTCCATGGCGGGCGGCGCCGATCGCGCGCGGATCGCAGCCGAACAGGCCATTGCCTGCCCGCTGCTGGAAGGCGTTGACCTGCATGGCGCGCGCGGCATCCTAGTGAACATCACCGCCAGCCGTTCGCTGAAGATGCGCGAAACCCGCGAGATCATGGACACCATCCGCAGCTATGCCTCGGAAGACGCCACCGTCATCTTCGGCACGGCCTACGATGATTCCATGGGCGAGAACCTGCGCGTCACGGTCGTGGCCACCGGCCTGGGGGCATCCGTGACGGCATCCAAGCCGACGCTGGTGCCGCATCCGGTCGAGGCACAACGTACCGGCACCGATAATCAGCCCATCCACATGGGTCATGATTTCTCGGGGACGGACGTGCCCTCGGTCATCCGCAATCCGCGTTCCAATGCGTCCGCCCAGGTGCGGGCCCTGGAAGGCGCCGGCATGGATCATTTCGACATTCCGGCTTTCCTGCGTAAACAGGCTGATTGATCACGGGCTGATCACTGAGTCTGCATTACCTCACATCGCGGCTGCCGTCATGCAGATCGCGGCGCCTGGCGCACTCGTCCCTTCCCCTGGGGGCGGGTGCGCCTTCGCATGTCGGATGCGCGCGCACACAGTCGTTTGCATAATTAAAGTCGTGGAAAACCCGTAGAACCGTTACAATGGCCGGATTAGCCATGCCTGTTGCGCCGCTGGCCGCAGTGCGGCTGTTGCCGACCACGAAATCACATGCTTTTACAGCGCACTCTCAAACAATCGATCTCCACCAAGGGCGTTGGCCTGCATTCCGGCCGCCGGGTGGAAATCACGTTGCGCCCCGCCGAGCCCAACACCGGGATCGTGTTTCATCGCGTCGACCTGCCCGAAATCGTCGACCTGCCCGCGCGCGCGGATGCGGTGGGTGATACGCGCATGGCGTCGGTGCTGCAGCAGGGCTCGGTGCGCGTGTCCACCGTCGAACACCTGATGTCCGCCCTGGCAGGGCTGGGCGTCGACAATGTGCACATCGACCTGGATGCCGAAGAAGTCCCCATCATGGATGGCAGCGCCGGCACCTTCGTCTATCTGCTGCGCAGTGCCGGGCTGCAGGAACAGCCTGCCGCCAAACAGTTCATCCGGGTCCTGAAGCCCGTCGAAATCCGCGAAGGCGAAGGCCCCTCCGCCAAATGGGCGCGCCTGGAACCCTACGACGGCTTCGCGCTGTCGTTCGCCATCGATTTCCGCCATCCGGCCATCGACTCTACAGCCAATCGGGCCGAAGTCGATTTCGCCCGGGATTCCTACGTCAAGACCATCGCCCGGGCACGTACCTTCGGTTTCGCCAGCGAAGTCGAGGCCCTGCGATCCATGGGCCTGGCGCGGGGGGGCAGCCTGGACAACGCCATCGTCATGGATGAATACCGCGTGCTCAATGCCGACGGTCTGCGCTATGACGACGAATTCGTCAAACATAAGATCCTCGATGCCATCGGGGATCTGTACCTGGCCGGCAAGCCCCTGGTGGCTCGCTATGTGGCCTGCAAATCGGGCCACGGCCTGAATAATCAGCTGGTACGGGCTTTGCTGGCCCAGCAGGATTGCTGGGAGCTCGTCAGCTATGACTCGCCGGAAACCGCGCCGGCAGCCTACACCCGCGATTGGCAGTTCGCCTGATCGCTCGGGATGGGTCAGGTACTGAACAGTTCCTGCGGGCCGTTCAGTGTCTGACCAACCCAAAGCCAGCAGTGAATCGGGCAAGCGGATCAGCGGCGGTGATGCTGCAGCAATCGTGCAATGGCGTCGGCCAATGGGCTGGGGGCCAGCTGCTGCTGCAGATTCTCGAACGACTGCAGGGCCTGCTCATTCAGGGGCTGAGTTTCCCGGGCGGACTTTTGTGTCCCGTCGCGGCCCATGGCAGCATCGATCCGCACGACAATCGTATCGACCGGCCAGCCCGCATCCCGCAGTCGGCGGGCGGTGTCTTCCGTCAGCTGGCGCAGACGCGCAGCGTGGGCCGGGCCGGGAACCATCACCGTAATCTGCTGTCCATCCACACGGGCCACCTGGATGCGGCGGCCCAGGGCGGGCGGCAGGATTCGGGCCAGCACCGTCTGCAGTGCCAGCAGTTCGTGCGCCGTACGCAGCAGGCGCGCCCCCTGGGGGTGGTGGCTCAGCCAGTTCAGGGCCGGAACCCCGGGTGAGTGGCTGCGATGGTGCGAGGCCGAAGACATGAAGGAAGGAATGGATGAGTAGATGGATCAGGATAGCAGGGGCGGTCAAGCCGTCAGGACATTCTAGCGTGCGCCTGGCAAAGGGCGGCGGGCTGGTATTGGCTCTGACGCTGGCCGCCTGGAGCGGGGCGCAATGGCAGTCCTGGCAGGCGCGCGGCCTGGATGCGGGCCAGCGTCAGGCGCTGGATGCCCGCTTGCAGCAGGAATCCGCCGCCTTGCAGGGCAATCTCGCCGGACTGGCCGGCAAGGTCGGCGAGCTGCAGGGCCGGGTGCTGGCCATGGAGGCCGTGCGCCGCCGGATCGCCACGGCGGCCGGCCTGAACTACAGCGCCCCGGAACTGGCGCTGCCTGGCCGCACGACGGCGTCCGGGCAGCCGCAGGCCGATGCCTCGCAGGTACTGGACGACATTCCCGAACAGGATGCGGCGCTGTCCTCGATCGGCTCGGCCGAACAGTTGGGGCGTCATATCGATGCCCTGGGCCAGCGGCTGACGACCCAGGAAGACGCCTATGCCCTGGTGGATGCGGCCCTGTCGCAACAGGCCGGCTTTCAGGCCAGCCTGCCGACCTTGTCGCCCGTCGACTATCCGGCGCTCAGTTCCTCGTTCGGCTGGCGGCGCAATCCGGTCAGCGGTCGCAATACCATGCATGAAGGCCTGGATTTCGTGGCTCCCCGAGGGGCGCCGATCAGGGCCGCGTCCGGTGGCCTGGTGGTGCGGGCCGGCACCCAGCGGGGCTACGGCAAGATGGTCGAGATCGATCACGGCAACGGCCTGCGCACGCGCTATGCGCATGCCTCCAGCCTGCTGGTCAAGGCGGGCGACATCGTGCGCCAGGGCGACGTGATCGCCCGGGTCGGCAGCACGGGGCGTTCGACGGGCTCGCATCTGCACTTCGAGATCCGCATGGCGGACTACCCGCTGGACCCGACGCTGTTCATTCAGCCTGGCGGGCAGCCGCTCAATGCATCCGCGCCCGCGCGCCTGGCGGCGGCCGAAGGTGCAGCCAAAGCGAGTGGACCCCAGCTGCGTTAAACTGCATCGTTTACCTGCGGTCACTGTTCAGTGACCGTGCCTGACAATCTTCCGGTTGCCGGGCCTGCCCGACGCAGGCCTGGCCCGCAGCGACGACATACTATGGTTTCTCTGCTCAAAAAAATCATTGGCAGCCGTAATGACCGGCTGCTGAAGCAGTACCGCAAGCAGGTCGTACAGATCAATGCGCTCGAACCTGCCATGCAGGTGCTGTCCGACGACGAGCTGAAGGCCAAGACCGATGAATTCCGCCAGCGCATCGCCGACGGAAAATCCCTGAATTCCCTGTTGCCCGAGGCCTTCGCCGTGGTGCGCGAGGCCAGCAAGCGGGTCTTTGGCATGCGCCATTTCGACGTGCAGATGCTGGGGGCCATTGCGCTGCATAACGGCAAGATCGCCGAAATGCGCACCGGCGAGGGCAAGACCCTGATGGCCACCCTGGCGGTGTACCTGAACGCGCTGCCCAGTCGCGGCGTGCACGTGGTGACGGTCAACGACTACCTGGCCCGGCGCGACGCCGAATGGATGGGGCGTCTGTACGGCTTTCTGGGCATGACGACCGGGGTCGTCGTGCCGCAACAGGAAAACGAGGAAAAGCGCGCGGCCTACCAGGCCGACATCACTTACGGCACGAACAACGAATACGGCTTCGACTATCTGCGCGACAACATGGAATTCCGCCCGGAAGACCGCCGTCAGCGCAGCCTGGCCTATGCCATCGTCGACGAGGTCGACTCGATCCTGATCGACGAGGCCCGCACGCCGCTGATCATTTCCGGGCAGGCGGAAGACAATACCGAACTCTATGTGCGCATGAACGCGGTGCCGCCGCTGCTGACGCGCATGGTCGAAGAGCCCAAGCCGCACGAACCGGAACCCGAAGGCGACTTCTGGGTCGATGAAAAGGCCCAGCAGGTCCACTTGTCCGAGGCCGGGCAGATCAAGGCTGAACAGATCATGGCTCAGCAGGGCATTCTGCCGGAAGGCGAATCCCTGTATGACCCGCGCCATATCTCGCTGATGCACCATCTGCTGACCGCGTTGCGGGCGCACAATCTGTTCCATCGCGATCAGCAGTACGTGGTGCAGGACGGCGAAGTCGTGATCGTGGACGAGTTCACCGGCCGCCTGATGGCCGGGCGCCGCTGGTCCGACGGCCTGCATCAGGCCGTCGAGGCCAAGGAAGGCGTGCGCATCCAGAACGAGAACCAGACCCTGGCGTCGATCACGTTCCAGAATTATTTCCGCATGTACGACAAATTGGCGGGCATGACGGGCACGGCCGATACCGAGGCCTATGAGTTCCAGGAAATCTACGGCCTGGAAACCGTCATCATCCCGACTAACCGGCCGATGGCCCGCAATGACCAGAACGACCAGGTCTTCAAGACAGACGCGGAGAAATACCAGGCGATCCTGGCGGACATCATCGATTGCCATAAACGCGGCCAGCCGGTGCTGGTGGGTACGACCAGCATCGAGAATTCCGAGCTGCTGTCCAATGCCCTGAAGAAAGACGGCCTGCCGCACGATGTGCTGAACGCCAAGCAGCACGCCCGCGAGGCCGAAATCGTCGCCGAGGCCGGCAAGCCCGGCCACATCACGATCGCCACGAACATGGCAGGCCGCGGGACCGACATCGTGCTGGGCGGCAGCGTGGACAAACAGGTGGACCTGGTCCGCGCCGATCCCGACCTCAGTCCGGAAGAAAAAGACGCGCGCGTCGCAGCCATCCGCGCCGAGTGGGCGCCTGCCAACGAGGCCGTGAAGGCCGCCGGGGGTTTGCGCATCATCGGTACGGAACGCCACGAATCCCGCCGTATCGACAATCAGCTGCGCGGCCGTGCCGGGCGCCAGGGCGACCCGGGTTCGTCACGCTTCTATCTGTCGCTGGACGATTCGCTGATGCGTATTTTCGCGGGCGACCGGGTTCGCGCCATCATGGACCGCCTGCGCCTGCCGGAAGGCGAGCCGATCGAGGCGCGCATGGTGTCGCGTTCGATCGAATCCGCGCAGCGCAAGGTCGAGGGCCGCAACTTCGATATCCGCAAGCAACTGCTGGAATACGATGACGTAGCCAACGACCAGCGCAAGGTGTTGTATGGTCAGCGCAACGAGGTGCTGGAATCTGCGTCGGTGGCCGAGACGATCGCCAATCTGCGCGAGGCGGAAATCACGTCCGTCTTCCGCCGCTACGTTCCAGAGGAAACGATGGAAGAGCAGTGGGACGTCCCGGGCCTGCAGACGACGCTGGAATCGGACTGGGCGATGCCTATGCCGCTGGCCGAAATGCTGGAAAAGGAACCCAATCTGACGGACGACGATCTGCTGGAACGTGTCCTGGCCGAGTCCAAGCGCCTCTACGACGAGAAGGTCGCGCTGGTGGGCGTCGAGGGCTGGGGGCCGTTCGAGCGTTCAGTGCTGCTGCAGTCGCTGGACAGCAACTGGCGTTCGCACTTGGCGTCGCTGGATCACCTGCGGCAGGGGATTCATCTGCGCGGCTATGCGCAGGTGGACCCGAAGCAGGCCTACAAGCGCGAGGCGTTCACGCTGTTTTCAGACATGCTGGACCGGGTCCGCAATGAAACGATCCGGGTGCTGATGACGGTGCGGATCCAGTCGGCGGAACAGGTGGAAGTCGAAGAACCGGCGTCTCCGGCACTGGAAAATGTGCGTTATCACCACGCGGACTATGATGCGGCGCTGCGCGGGGATGATCCGGGGCTGGATCAGGCGCCCGGCGCTTCGGGTGGCGTGCCGGCAGGGGCGGTGCCCCGGGTGGGGCGCAACGATCCTTGTCCTTGCGGCAGCGGAAAGAAGTACAAGCACTGCCACGGTAAATTGGCGTGATGTTCGGAAAGGCCGGGATGGGATCCCGGCCTTTTTTCTTGCTGGTGGCGCTTTTTGGGTGTACTCCCTCGATAAGGTTCGAGGGCTTGGCGGGTTCTTGAGTCGGAACTCGGCAGTGTCCTGGGGTGGCTCCGGGCGCCGGTCGTCCGGTTCCGGCTGCGCCGGAACTTCCCGGCCGCCAGGCCATTTCCGGGGCGCTCGCCAAACTCGCGGGGTGGTCAGTCCCCCGGACTGACCACAAGCGTCCCGCTCAAACAGTGGCTCACTTGCCTCCCCTCCAATGGCCTTCTGGCCGGCGGACTCCAACAGCGCCCGGAGCCACCCCAGGACTCCGCCTGACGAATGGTGGAGTGCTGCTGGCATTGGACGGTGGAATGATCTATTCTTACTAGAACTAGATCGATGTTGTAGGAGTACGAAATGACCGCTACCGCTACACTATCCAGCAAGTTCCAGATCTCCATCCCCAAGGCCGTGCGCGAGAAGCAGCAATGGGCGGCGGGTCAGGAATTCGTCTTCATCCCAAAGGGCAAAGGTGTGCTGGTCATGCCGGTACCCGAACTTGATCAGTTGGCCGGCATCGCCAGGGGCGCGCGCGCTGATGACTATCGCGATCGCAAGGACCGCTACTGATGGCAGCGGCGCTGTGTGTGGTCGATACGTCAGCCTGGATCGAATGGTTCATTGGCAGCGCTTTGGGCAAGAGCCTGGGCAAGCGGTTTCCTGGCAAGCCGCAGTGCATCGTGCCGACCATCGTGCAGCTTGAACTGTCAAAGTGGCTGGTACGTGAACTGGGCGAGGACCAGGCCGATCAGGCGATCGCCTACACGCAGAAGTGCGTTGAGGTTCCTTTGGATACCACAATTGCCTTGCTGGCGGCGGATCTGCACCGCGAATACAAGCTGGCCACTGCTGATGCCATCGTTTATGCAACGGCGCGGTCTCAGGGCGCGGAGTTGATGACCTGCGACGCGCATTTCAAGGGATTGCCGGGCGTGGTGTTGTTCGATAAGACAGCTTGAGACCGAACGCCAGGGTCGCGCCACCGCTGTCAAAATCGCAGACATCAAGGCCTTGCTGAATTTTTATCAGCATAGGATCCGGCGCATCTCCCCGGCCTTGTGCTCATTGCCGTCCATTGAAATCTGCTGACGGGATAATCTGCGGGAGTGGGGGCCTGAGTTTTGTCGGATCGCAAAGCCTCCGATACGGCCTCGAAGGCCTGTCTGGAGAAATCAAGCAGAAGGCTGGTTTGCCCGCTGTGGCTTTCGTCTGGGCATGACCGAGCTGCTACACCAGCAGCACTACAGCAAAAACACCGTCGCCAGCCCCAGGAACAAAAAGAACCCCAGCGAATCCGTGGCGAAGGTCAGCAGCACCGACGACCCCATGGCGGGGTCCTTGCCGAAGCGGTCGCGCAGCAGCGGGATCAGCACGCCCAGGGCGGCGCCGATCAGCATATTGCCCACCATGGCCGCCATCATCACCCCCGCGATGGCGTAGGAATCCGAAATCATCCAGGCAAAGGAAGCCGCGACCAGGCTGCCGCAGGCGCCCACCAGGAACGTGACCTGCAGTTCGCGTTTGACCAGTTGCCAGATGTTGGCGCCCGTCACGCGGCCGGTGGCCATCGCGCGGATGATCATGGTCATCGTCTGGTTGCCCGAATTGCCGCCAATCCCGGCGACGATGGACATCAGGAACGCCAGGATCACGATGTGGCTGACCGTGTCCTCGAAGCGCGAAGCGACCAGCGAAGCGGTCGAGGCCGTGCATAGATTCACCAGCAGCCAGGGCGCGCGGTTGCGCAGCGCCGACAGCACGGGGGCGAAGATGTCTTCTTCCTGCAGGCCGGCGCGAGACAGTTCCTGTTCCTGGGAGTCTTCCTGCAGCACGTCCACGACCTCGTCGATGGTGACGCGGCCGATCAGGCGGCCCTGTTCGTCCACCACGGGGGCGGACACCAGGTCGTAGCGCTCGAAGGCGCTGGCGGCGTCGGCGTCTGAATCCATGGGATTCAGGCTGAGCACGTCGGGCTCCATGACGGCGTTGACCAGGGTGTCGGGTTCGCTGAGCAGCAGGCGCGAGAGCGACAGGGTGCCGCGCAGCTGGTCGGTGCGGTCGACGACAAAGATCTGGTCGGTGTGGTCGGGCAGTTCGTGCAGGCGGCGCAGGTAGCGCAGCACGACTTCCAGGGTGATGTCCTCGCGCACCCGCACCATGTCGAAGTCCATGATGGCGCCGACGGTGTCTTCCGGGTAGCCCATGGCCGCGATCAGCTGGGCGCGTTCGGCGTCGGTCAGGCCTTTCTGGACCTCGGCGATGACGTCGGGCGGCAGGTCGGGCGCCAGGTCCGCGATCTCGTCGGCGTCCATGTTGCCGGTGGCCGCGATCAGGTCCTCGTGGTCCATGGACTCGATCAGCGATTCGCGGACCCAGTCCTCGACCTCCAGCAGCACGTCCGCGTCGTATTCCTGGCTGACCAGCTGCCAGACGACCTGGCGCTGCGTGACCGGCAGGGATTCCAGGATGAAGGCGATGTCGGCCGGGTGCAGGACGTTGATGATGTGCCGGATCTCGTCTTCATGCTGGCGCTGCAGCATGCCTTCCAGCAGATTGGATCCGTCTTCGTCTTCCGTGTCGTGCTGGCGCTGGGCGAGCGCGTCCACTACCTCCTGGCGCTTCAGGATGGATTGCAGTTCCTGCAGGGCCAACTGGGCGTCTTCCGGATCCAGGCGGCGGGGGATCACGACGGGAGTTGTGGTTTCGAGCACCGGCTGATCAGCCATGGCGTCCTCAGATCGGTGGCAGGGGACGGCTGTGACGGTTTTCGTCAGTGGCCACGTAAGTCAGGGTGGCCTCGGTGACTTTGACGACTTCGGCTTCCAGGCGCTGGCGTTCCGCGTAGACCTCGACCGACACCGTGACCGAAGTGCGGCCCGTATGGGTGACAGTGGCGTAGAAGCTCAGCAGATCGCCGACGAAGACTGGTTGTTTGAAGGTGAAGGCATTCACGGCCACTGTGGCTACGCGGCCCCCCGCGCGGCGGGTGGCCGGGATGGATCCGGCGATGTCGACCTGGGACATGATCCAGCCGCCGAAGACGTCACCATGGATGTTGGCATCGGCCGGCATGGGCATGACGCGCAGCACGGCAGGGGAATGGTGCGGGGGCAGGGTGGTGGATGACATGGCGTCCTCGACAGGTGGGCGGCGCGGGCGGGCCGGCCCGATACCGGGCGTATTTTACGGCAAGCGCATGGGAAGGGGCCGGAGTCCTGAATGTGCCGGGCGCCATCTGGCCTGCAGTCAGGAGGCTGGTACGGTCGACAAGTAGCGCTGAGCCAGCAGGACCCAGTAGGCGGCGCCCAGCGGAATCAGTTCGTCGTTGAAATCGTAGCTGCCGTTGTGCAGGGTGCAGGGGCCCAGTCCGTGGCCTGGGGTGCGGTGATCGCCATCGCCGTTGCCGATCCAGATATAGCAGCCGGGGCGGGCCTGCAGCATGAAGGCGAAGTCTTCGGCACCCATGGATGGGCGCACGGCGGTGCGCACCTGATCGGCGCCCACCAGGTCGTTCAGTACCTGGGTGCTGAGGGCGGTTTCTGCCGGGTGGTTGATGGTGGCGGGATATTCGCGGCTGAACTGGAAATCAGCCGTGCAGCGCAGGGCTGCCGCCAGGTGCTGCGTGAGGTCGCGCATGCGTGATTCGATCCCGTCCAGTACCGAGGTGGACAGGGTGCGCACCGTGCCGCGCAGCACGGCCTGGTCGGGGATGACGTTGTCGGCCGACCCTGCGTGGATCTGGGTGACGCTGATGACGCCGGCGTCCAGGGGGTCCTGGTCGCGGGTCAGGATGGTCTGGAAGGCCATGGTCAGTTGGGCGGCAGCCACGACCGGGTCCACCCCCAGGTGCGGCATGGCGCCGTGGGCGCCGCGCCCCTGCAGCGTGATCTGGAAGCGGTTGCTGGAGGCCATGATGGGGCCGTCGGTCAGGCCGAAGGTGCCGACCGGCAGGCCGGGCCAGTTGTGCATGCCAAAAACCGCATCCATGGGAAACCGGTCGAACAGGCCGTCCTCGATCATGTGTCGGGCACCGCCGCCGCCTTCTTCGGCAGGCTGGAAGATCACCTGCACCGTGCCAGGGAAATCGCGGTGTTGCGCCAGGTAGCGGGCTGCCGCCAGCAGCATGGTCGTGTGGCCGTCGTGGCCGCAGGCGTGCATGACGCCTGGGTTGCGGCTGGCGTGGGCAAATGTGTTGGCCTCGGGCATGGGCAGGGCATCCATGTCGGCCCGCAGGCCGATGGACCGGCCTGTTCGCGCGCCCTCGATGCGGCCCACGACCCCCGTTTCCCCCAGGCCTCGGTGGGTCTCGATGCCCCAGGATTCCAGCAGGCGGGCCACCGTATCGGCGGTGCGGACTTCCTGGAAGGCCAGTTCGGGCCAGGCGTGGATGGATCGCCGGATGTCGGTCATGTCGGGCAGCCAGCCGCCCAGGGTGTCGAGGATCGCTTGTTTCATAGATGTCGGGTGATGAGTGCGTCCAGGGCCAGGGCGATGTGCGGGTTGGCCGCGATGACGTAGCCGCCCTGGGGCCAGGGGTCCTGGCGATGCATATCCTCGCAGACGCCGCCTGCAGCCCGGACCAGGATCGTGCCGGCCGCGACGTCCCAGGGTGCCAGGCCCATTTCCCAGTAGCCATCGTAGCGCCCACAGGCGGTCCAGGCCAGGTCCAGCGCGGCTGAGCCCAGCCGGCGCACGCCCCGGGTCTGGTGCATGGCGTCCAGGAAGCCGGGCATGTATTGCGGTTCGAAGGAAAAGTCCCGGAAGGGGAAACCGGTGGCCAGCACGGACTGGCTCAGTGAATCCGTGCTGGAGCAATGGATGCGCCGGCCATTGAGCCAGGCGCCGATGCCGTGCAGGGCGGTGAACAGTTCCTGGCGGTTGGGGTCGTAGACAACGCCGATCAGGGGCGTATCTTGCGGCAGGATCGTCTGGCCATCGGGTTTGCTGCCGGCATGGCCGATCAGTGCGATGGATACCGCGTAGTGGGGAATGCCGCTGAGGAAATTGGTGGTGCCATCCAGAGGGTCGATGCACCAGGTGGCCTGGCTGCCCGGTTGGCCGCCGGATTCCTCGGCGATGATGCCGATGTCCGGGGTGCGTTCCCGCAGAATGGCGATGATGGCTTGTTCGGCCTCGCGGTCGGCCTGGGAGACCAGGTCGTTGCGTTGCTTGGTGTCGATGACCAGGTCGCTGCGATGCAGGGCGTGGGTTTGTAAAATGGCTGCCGCTGCATGGGCGGCCGTGACGGCAGCATCCAGGTAGTCGGCCGACAGGAGATGCGGTTTCAACATATCAGTATCGTTCCTGTGCTGCGCCCGCGAGACCGCCAGCCGGCCCGCGCGCTGCGTGGCGTATTTCATTGTACGTGAGCATCCAGAGAGTGTCCCGCCATGTCCGGCCCCTATGAAAGACTGATCCCTGCTCGCTGGAGCGAGGATGCGCGGGGCGTTCCGCGCAGCGAACGCTATGGCGACGTCTACTACGGCCAGGCGGGGGCGGTGGCGCAGGCCCGCCATATCTTCCTGCGGGGCAATGGTCTGCCGCAGCGCTGGCAGGGCCGCGAGGCCTTCACGATTTGCGAGACCGGCTTCGGGCTGGGACAAAATTTCCTGACGGCCTGGCAGGCCTGGCGCGACGATCCGCAGCGCAGCGCCCGGCTGCACTACGTGGCCTTCGAGGCCCATCCCTTCCCGGTGCCGGATCTGATTCGCGCCTGGGGGCGCTTGCCCGATGATATGCAGTCGCTGGCCGATGATCTGGCAGCCTGCTGGCCGGCGTTGACCCCTGGGGTGCATCGCCTGGATCTGGCGGGTGGCCGCGTCAGCCTGACCCTGCTCTTTGGGGACATCATGCGTACCGCCCGGCAGGCCGAGGCGGTGGTCGATGCCTTTTTTCTGGATGGCTTTGCGCCCCGGACCAATCCCGAAATGTGGTCGCCCACGGTCTTCGGGCAGTTGCGGCGGCTGGCTCGGGTCGGAGCGACGGCCGCCAGCTGGTGTTCCGCCGGCCAGATGCGGCGCGACCTGCGCGATGCCGGGTTTCTGGTCCGCAAGATCCCGGGGCTGGCGGGCAAGCATGAAATGACAGTGGCCGTGTTGCGCCCCAATCTGGGGGTACGGCCGTCCCCGCCGCGCCGGCTGGCTGTAGCCATCATCGGCGCCGGCCTGGCCGGCGCCGGGATGGCCCAGGCCCTGGCCCTGCGGGGACATGAAGTCCAGGTCTGGGATCCGTCCTGCACGCTGGATGCGGACCCGGCGAACCGGCGGCTGGGGGCTGCCGCCCTGGTGCCCGCGCTGAGCCCGGACGACGATACGCGTTCCCGCCTGAGCCGTGTGGGCCTGGAGCGCGCCTGGGCGCGTTGGCACGGGCTGGATGAAGACGCTCGGCCCGACCCCTGCGGCGCCCTGGTTTGCGCACAGACGGACGATCATGCCCGGATGCAGCAGCATGCATTGGCGCGATTGCAGTTCCCCGAGGACTGGGTGCGCTGGCTGACGGCGCCCGAGGCCGGCGGCCATGCAGGTGTGGACCTGCAGCGGGGGGGCTTATGGTTTCCTGATGCCTTGCGGATCTGCCCGGGGGCTTTGATCGCGGCCTTGATGGCGCAGCCTGGCGTGACCCGGCATGCTGTGCACGTGGGTAGTTTGCGGCCCGAGTCCGACGGCGGCTGGGTGCTGTTGGCCGATGATGGCGCGGCCCTGGGACGGGCCGACCAGGTCGTGCTGGCCAATGCCCGGCATGCAGCGCCGCTGCTGGCCACTTGCGTGTCTTTGTCGGGCTGGCCGGTGCTGGAGGGGGTGATGCCGCTGGCCGGGCAGGTCAGCCTCTATCCGGTGGCGCCATCGGAATCCCGGACGCCGTCGTGTATTGTGTCGGGCAATGGCTATTGCCTGCCTCCGCGTCACGGCTGGGCCGTGGCGGGCAGCACGTACCGGCCGGGGGGCGTCGACAGCGTGGCCGATCTGGATGGGCATCGAGAGATCCTGGCGCGGATCGGCGCCTGGCTGCCGGATGGGGCCTTGCCCTGGCTGGGGCGCGGAGCCCCGCAGGGCTGGGCGGGCTGGCGGGCGGCCACGCGCGATCACCTGCCCATCATCGATGCCGTGCCTGGGTTGCCTGGCGTGTGGCTGGCGTGTGCGTATGGGTCCAGGGGCTTGAGCTGGTCGGCGCTGGCCGGCGACCTGATCGCGTCCCGGCTGGATCAGGAACCCAGGCCGATCGAACGTGAATTGCAACATCGAATTCGCGTGCGCTGATGCCCGGCACGGGGGGCCGGGCAGGAAAAACTGCCTGAAAACCGGGGGCAAACGGCGGTTTTCGGAGTGAAACTGCGGTCGGATTTTATTTTATGGCGCAAATCCGTCAGAATAATGTCTTTTACAAGACTCATGTGGGCGAATTGCCCAGAGGATCACGCTGTGTCGCCCACCATCGAATTGGCGGACCAACTGTTCGAGACAGGCCCGGCCACCACGACGTCGTCCTGCGTCGAGTGGGCCTACCATTCTGACGAATGGTGTTTGCGCATCGAAGCCCACGCCCCCGGCGTCTATCGCCTGCGCTGCGGCCCACGCACCTGGCTGGAACCCGGAAAACCGACGGCGCGGGCACAGCGCCAGGCCGACATGCTGTTGGCCCGTCACGAGGCAGTCGGCGAATTCGACTGCCAATCCCCCGAATCCGGCGTCTGGCGCCTGACGCAGGGGGATGCCTGCCTGCAGATCGGCGGGGCCGAACCCTCCATCCAGCTGCTGCATCGGGACCGGTGCATAGCGCGCGCCAGGGCGTCCTTCCATCCGGCGGTTGGCAGCGACGGCGCTTCGACCTGGTCGATCGACTGGTCTCTGGACGAAACCGAAGGCCTGTTCGGCCTGGGTGAAACCCAGGGGGACCCGGACCGGCGCGGCAGCCTGCTGGTATCGGACAGCCCGGCCGACCGTTGCCTGCCGCTGGCCTGGACGCCGGCCGGCTGGGGCGTGGCAGCCAATACCCTGGATCGGGTCGAACACGATGCCCGCGAGCCCGGCAGTTACCGGATGCAGGTGCGCGGGGCCGGGCTGGACGTCTTCCTGTTCATCGGCGATCCGTCGGAAATCCTCAATCAATATACCGCGCTGACCGGTCGCGCCGGCCAGCCGAATCTCTGGCCCATGGGGGTCTGGCTGGACCAGGCTGCCGGACAGACGATCGACGACAGCCTGCAGCAGATTCGCAGCCTGCGCGCGCAGGGTCTGGCGCTGGATGTCCTGCGCCTGGCCGATCCCGCCATCATCGGGTTCCAGACGGACAAACCCGTCTTCGAGTGGTCCGATCGCGCCCCGGATTGGCGCGCCCTGGTCGCGGCCGCCGAATCCCTGGACATCCATCTGGCCGGCAGCGTAGTTCCCGGGGTCGTGCAGGGCACCGCCTTGTTCGACGAATGGGAAGATCGGGGCTGGCTGCTGTGCGATGACGGTGGGGCGGCCTGGGTCTGTCCCGGCACACCGGCCTCGGATGGCCGGCCTTTCGGTTTGCTGGACCTGACCCACAAGGACGCCGCCCGTCTCTGGACGGAACGCTACCAACAGGCGCTGGAAGACGGGCTGGAAGCCCCGGCCTGCCAGGCGCAGTTCGATTTTCCTTCGGTGGTCGAGGCCCGGGGCGGCGAGTCCGACGCGGTGCTGCGCACCGCCTACCCGCACCTGGCGCGGCGCGCCCTGTTCGATGCCGTCGCCGGGCCGCGCACGCCCCAGGAAGGCGTCATGCTCAGCCGCGATCTGTTCCCGGGCGTGCAGCGGTTCGCCTGGCAACAGGGGCCGGACGTGGACAACACCTGGGACGGCTACGCCCGCACCTTGCGCGCAGCGCTGTCGGTTGGCAATAGCGGCGTAGCCGTGCAGACGCACGGGCTGGGCAGTGCCTCGCATCCGACTGCGGGCATGTCCCCTGAGCTGTATCTGCGCTGGCTGGCGATGTGCGTGTTTTCCGCCAATTTCAGCTTCCAGGGCGCTCCTGATCTGATGCCCGATGCCTTCGATGCGGACACCCGCGCGACAATCAAACACTGGCTGCAGTGGCGCTATCGCTTGCTGCCCTACGTGGCCGGCATCATCGACGATGCCGTGCGCACCGGCCTGCCGGTGCAGCGTTCGATGATGCAGGCCTATCCCGAAGACCCGGATGCGCATGCCTGGGACACCCAATACCTGCTGGGGCCTGCGCTGCTGGTGGCGCCGGTCATGCAGCCGGGCGGCGAAACCGAGATCTACCTGCCCAAGGGCGACGCCTGGTGGGACCTGGGAACGGGCTGGCGCTACGAAGGCGGCACCCGCTGGACGGTCAGCGCCGGCCTGAACGACCTGCCCGTGTTCGGCCGCGAAGGGCACATGCTGTGCCTGGGGCCGGTGGCGCAGCATACCGGCGAGATCAATTCCGCCCGCATCCTGGAAGAGGTCTGGATGTTCGGCATGCCGGAACACAATCCGGTGGTCATGCGCAACAAGATCCGCGTCATGCAGATGCAGGGATCCAGCTACATCAAAGGACTGGAAGGCCTGAAGATCCTGCCGTCCGAGGGCCTCGAGGTCAAGCGTCGCGGCGCGGAAGTCCGGATCTCACGGGCGCGATGATTCGGTAACCGGTACTTCGACGCGTAGCCCGGGGTTGAAGACCGGGTTTTCGTTGACCCCGTCGCGGCAGTAGCCCCGGGGGTTGCACAGCACGCGAGTGCCGCGCACGACATAGTCGAAGCTGTCGTGCGTGTGTCCGTGCACCCACAGGCAGGCGCGCCCCATCAGCCCCGTGCAGTCGGACACGAAGCCGGCGCTGATCAGGGAATCCTCGAAACGCGGGTGGACGCTGCGCAGGCTGGGCGCATGGTGCGTGATGACCACGGTCGGGCCGTCGAACGGTTCGTCCAGCATCGTGTCCAGCCAATCATATTGCTGCCGGAACAAAATTGCGGAATCCTGCGGTGTGAAGCGCGACCCGTCGCCGTTGCGTATGACCTGGAAGTCCCGCATGAACTGGCCGGTCTGTTCCATGGCGTGGTCGCGTTGGTCCGTGCCGAACAGTTCGAAATCCGTCCAGAGCGTAGCCCCCAGGAATCGAACCCCGTTGATGACTGCCGTCCTTTGATCCAGCAGTTCGATGCCGTGCTGGGCGGCGGCCTGTGCCAGCTGCGCGCGCACCCCTGGAATGTCCCCGCCGTAGAATTCGTGATTGCCCGGCACGTAGAGCACGGGCCGCGGGATCTGTTCCGCCCACTGCATCGCCGCCTGTGGGCGGGCGATGTCGCCCGCGAGAATGGTGACGTCGGCCTGGATGTCGGGCAACGCCAGACCCTGCATGCTGAGATGCAAGTCCGATACGATGTGCAGCCGCAGGGCTGCTGGGTCACGGGATTCTGACATGAAGGCCAATTCTCCCTAGGCTACTTGACGGCATTTTCATATGATGTCAAAATTTAATGCTTAGGTTGGGTCGTTAGCTCAGTCGGTAGAGCACCGGACTTTTAATCCGTTGGTCGCGCGTTCGAGCCGCGCACGACCCACCATATCTTCTGTATTCATTCCCCCTTTGCACGTCCTTTGTCGCCTGCCTGCGCGCAGCCGCGAGCACCGGCTATGGACATTCTGCCGCCAGATTCAAGGCCTGTGAATATGTGTTTCCCCGCATGTGCATGCGGGGAAGTGACGTGTGATCGTCAGTGGGGGGTGTGCGGCGAGCGCCCGATGCCGTGGCCATACACCAGCCGGCCGCCCAGCCAGCCGCCGACCGCCAGGGCGATGAAGCCGAGTGCGTCGAGCAGCAGCGCCAACGCGTCCGGGGGCAGGGGCTGCAGGTGGTCCAGGCCGATCAGCAGCCGTGCGGTGAAGAGCGCGAATGCGGTCAGCATGACGCCCATGTGCCAATAGGTGTCCCGCAAGGCGGGGCCGTCCGGGATCCGGGCGAGTTCCATGAGTCCCGCCGTCATGGCGGCCAGGGCCATCATGCAGCCGACCGCCAGCAATCCGGCCGACCATTGCCAGGCGGCTTCGCCAAGCCACAGGCTGGCGAAATCGGTCAGCGCGGATAATGACCAGCAGGCGACCGGAAAATGCACCAGCGCGGGATGGAGAGGGTGGCGCATGGCGCTACAGAACGAGGCTCAGCAGGGTCAGAAAACCGATCACGGCCAAGGCAGCGTGCAGAATCACGACCGCCTTGGGCGGCAGGCGCTTGCGCAGATGGAAGGACGCCAGGAAGAACCCGCCCAGAGCAGCGATCAGCAGGATGATGAAACCGACCAGCACCTGCTGCGCGGCGTTGCCCTGCACCAGCAGGGTGATCAGCAGAATCAGGCCGATGGCGCCCAGCAGCGCGTGCAGCACGGATAGCGCCCAGGGCGCGAACTTGCCTCGCAGTACGTGCGCGGCAAGGATCAGGCCGCCGATGGCGGCAATGGCGAAGACCAGTAGGGTGACGGTCAGCATTTGGAGGTTCTCCTGATGGGGTCATGGCCGGTCGTGACACGTGTTCCGCCGGTCTTGCCTCAATAGATGCTGGATCGTCCGGATTTGTTTCACGCCGGGCGGCGCGTTTCCGCCCGGATGACGATGAGCAGGCCGGCCAGCAGGGCCGCCAGGCCCGCATAGGCGGGCGCATCGGGCCGCTCGCCCACTATCAGGATGGCCAGCAGGAAAGCGGTGACCGGTTCCATCAGTGCCAGCGACACGCCGCTGGCCGCGCTGATGCTGCGCAGACCGGTGGTGAACAGCAGATAGGCGATGCCTGTGGCGGCCACCCCCAGGAAACCGACCACCAGCCAGCCCGAAGGCGTGATCTGCAGTGCTCCGGCTTGCAGTCCCGCCGCAGGCAGCGCTAGCACTGCGCCTACCGAGAACACCCCCAGCGTCGTGACGGCCGGGGATGTCCGATGGACGAGTTGCTTGTTGATCAGCGCATACAGCGCATAGCACAGGCCCGAGGCCAGGCACAGGCCGATGCCCAGCGGGTCGGCCTGCACGTCACCACCGCGCCCGAATACCAGCAGCACGCCGCCGCCCACCGCCAGCAGGGTGCCCAGCCACCAGCCCCATGCCGGGCGCGCGCCTGACAGGACCTGCAGCAGGCCGGCCCAGATCGGACCGCTGCCCAGCGCCAGCGCCGTGCCGACCGCCACGCCGGTGATCTTGACCCCGGCGAAGAACGTCAGGTTGTAGCCCGCCATGCAGGCGCCCGCCCAGATCGCCTGCTTCCAGCACAGTGCGGACAGTTCGTGGCGCAGGCGTGCGGCTCCCAGGTGCCAGGCGGCGTAGGCAAGGAAGAAGACGGCTGCCACCAGCAGGCGCAGGGCCCCCACCCAGTAGGGCGACAGCGCGGCGTCGGAGAAGCTTTGCGCCGTGCCCGTGGTGCCCCAGAACAGGCCGGCTGCCAGCACCAGCAGCGCGCCGTTCAGGGGTGTGCCTGGGGCCAGGGAGGCGGTGTCTGATGATTTCGATCGTGTGTTCATGCCGCCATGATGGCAGCGTGTCGGCGCCGGAACTATCGAGAAACTCGCGTGGATGCGTCAGCCCTGGGGCTGGCGCAAGGTCCGGGCTGTGGCGTCCATGTCGCGCCGCAGGGCGTAGGCCAGGGCGCTGGCGGATCGGTAGCCGACCCGCGCGGCGGCGGCCTCCAGGGTCACGCCCCGCGTCAGCAGGCGGCTGGCCTGTTTGAGCCGCAGGGTGCGCAGGTAGTTACCGGGCGTACTGCCGCTCAGTTCCAGCAGGCGCGCATGGAAGCGCTGCGCGCTGAGATGGAAGAGACCGGCCATGCGAGCGGTGTTCCAGGGTTCGTCCAGCGCAGTCGTCAGTGCGGCGTCCAGGCGGGCCAGGTCGAGCCCCCGGCGCGAAGGCAGCACGGTCGGCAGTCCCAGCAGCAGGGCAAGCTGCCGGCCGGCGTCGCCGTGTTCGTCCAGCGTGCGGCAGGCCGGGGTGAGCGCAAAGCGTCGCAGCCGCGACAGGCCGGCGGATTCCGGCGCGTCGATGACCAGGATGCGCGTGCCGGGCTGCGCCTGGTAGGCGTGCCGGGCACCGGCCGGGATGATCATGCCGCAGGACGGATCCGTGAATGCTGCGTGCCCGTCGACGTCCAGTTCCATGCGTCCGGCCAGCGGCACCATGACCTGGACGTGCTCGTGCACGTGGGCGTGGGCCTGTCCGTCATAGTGGCGCAGGGAATTGACCGGTTCTGTAAGGTGCATGGCGGGGCGCAGGTTTCGGGATGCGGCGGGTCCGGGAAGGTTTTGTGTTGCGGGTAGCTTACTATTCATTCCTTCGGCCGTCTGCGGCCTGTCGTCATCGTGCGGACATCATGCTGGCATTGATTATTTTTGCGGTCACCCTGGTTCTGGTGATCTGGCAGCCTCGCGACCTGGGCATTGGCTGGATCGCCCTGGGTGGCGCGGGCGTGGCGCTGCTCACGGGTGTCGTGCAGTGGGCAGACGTCGCGACGGTCTGGGGCATCGTCTGGGATGCCACCTTCACATTCGTCGCGCTGATCATCATCTCCCTGATCCTGGATGAGGCGGGGTTCTTCTCCTGGGCTGCCCTGCACGTCGCCCGCTGGGGCGCGGGCCGGGGGGGCCGGCTGTTCGCCCTGATCATCGTCCTGGGGGCTGTCATTGCCGCCTTTTTCGCCAACGACGGCGCTGCCTTGCTGCTGACGCCCATCGTCATCGCCATCCTGGTCCGCCTGCGCTTCGCCCCGGGCGCTACGCTGGCGTTCATCATCGCGACAGGCTTTGTCGCCGATACCACCAGCCTGCCCCTGATCATCTCCAATCTGGTCAATATCGTCAGCGCCAATTATTTCGGCGTCGGGTTCGGGCGGTATGCGCTCGTCATGGTGCCGGTGAACCTGGTGTCGCTGGCTGCAACGCTGGGGGTGCTGTGGCTGGCCTTCCGGCGCCAGGTGCCGGCCGTTTACCGGGTGGACGCGCTGGAGCCGCCCCGGTCGGTCATCCAGGATGCCCTGATCTTCCGGATGGCGCCGCCCCTGCTGGCGGTTCTGCTGCTGGCCTACTTTGTGACGGCGCCGTCTGGCATCCCGGTCTCGCTGGTGACCGGCACCGCCGCGCTGTTGTTGATGGCGATCGCCGGGCGCTGGTGGCAGGGCGGTCGCGGGGCCGTGGTGTCGGTGGCGTCGGCCTTGCGCCATGCCCCCTGGCAGATCGTGCTGTTTTCCGTCGGCATGTATCTGGTGGTGTATGGGCTGGGCAAGGCCGGCCTGACCGATGAGGGCGCTCGCGCGCTGGTCTGGCTGTCGCAGCAGGGGGGCTTCGTCGCCACGGTGGGCACCGGTTTCCTGTCGGCCATCCTGGCGTCGGTGATGAACAATCTGCCGTCCACGCTGGTCGGGGCGCTGGCCATCGGCCAGGCCCAGGTGGCCTCCCATGTCCAGGAACTGATGGTCTATGCCAACGTGATCGGCAACGACCTGGGCCCGAAGTTCACGCCCATCGGCAGTCTGGCCACCTTGCTGTGGCTGCACGTGCTGGCGGGCAAGGGCTATGGGATCGGTTGGGGGCAGTACATGCGGATCGGCATCCTGATCACCCCGCCGGTCCTGCTGCTGGTGCTGGCGGCCCTGTACGGATGGCTGTCCCTGCTGGGCGCGGCGGCCTGATGTCCGGCGGCCTTCGCGGCGCCCGGGCATCGCGGCCGTGCGTCAGGTGCCGACCTGCTCGGTCAGTTCACTGGGCTCGTCCGCCCAGCGTTCCTTGAATATCAGGATGTCCGGCAGGCAGCGCTCGAAGGCCTCGACGAGCGCGGGTTCGAAGTGGCGGCCGCTTTGCTGCCGGATGTAGTCCATGGCCTCGTCCACGGGCCAGGCGGGCTTGTAGGGCCGGATGCTGGTCAGGGCGTCGAAGACGTCCACCAGGGCCACGATGCGGGCCGGCTGCGGGATGGCCAGGCCGGCCAGGCCGTGGGGGTAGCCGCTGCCGTCCCATTTCTCGTGGTGGTGCAGGGCGATGCTGGCGGCAAGCCGCAGCAGGCCGGACGGATGATCGCCGATGATGCGGGCGCCGATGATGGGGTGCTGGCGCATGATGGCCCATTCGGCTGTGTCCAGCTTGCCGGGTTTGAGCAGTACGCCGTCCGGGATGCCGATCTTGCCGACGTCGTGCATGGGTGCGGCATGCAGCAGTTCGTCGGCGGCTTCGTCGCTGTAGCCGATCTCGCGGGCCAGGCGCCAGGCGTAGTGGCTCATGCGCACGATGTGCAGGCCGGTCTCGTTGTCCCGGTATTCGGCGGCCGCGCCCAGGCAGCGGATGATCTGCAGCCGCGTTTCGCGCACCTCCGTGGCCTGTACCAGGGACAGGTGCGTGCGCACCCGGGCCTGCACGATCGGGGGGCTGAAGGGTTTGGCGATGTAGTCCACGGCGCCCAGTTCCAGCCCTTTCTGTTCGTCGGCGGATTCATTGAGCGCCGTCACGAAGATGATGGGAATCGGGCGGGTGGCGTCGTCGCGTTTCAGGGCGGTGCAAACCTCGTAGCCCGACATGCCGGGCATCATGATGTCCAGCAGGATCAGGTCGGGCCGGTCCTGGGCGACCAGCGTCAGGGCGGTCGGGCCGTCCTTGGCGAACAACAGGCGGTAGTCGGCCTGCAGCGTGTGGCGCAGCACCTGCAGGTTGGTGGATTCGTCGTCCACCAGCAGCAGGGTGCGGCGCATGTCGGGGGAAGTGTTCATGCGGGGGTTTCCTCGTCCAGCCAGGTGTGCAGCAGCATGCTGGCGCGATCGAAATCGAAACCGTCGGTGGCTTCGCGCAGGGCCTGGGCGTGCGCATGGCGACCGTGCGCGGTCAGGCCGGCGCAGACGGCGTCCAGCGCAGGGTCGTCCAGTTCGTGGCGGGTCAGCACGGTGCGCAGGGCGGACATGGCGTTCAGCAGCCCGTCGTCCAGGGCGCTTGCCGGGAGCGGATCCGCCGCAGGCGGCGCGGCGGTGGACTGGGCGACGGCCTGCGCAGCCGCCTGGCGGGCGGCATCCATCAGGGCCAGCAACTGCGGGATGCGGGCCTGGGCGGCGTGGGGCAGGCCCGCCCGGGTCTGGTCTTCCAGTTCGGCGGCGCAGCGCGACACCGCCGTCAGCGCCAGATTGCCGGCGGCGCCCCGCAAGCCGTGCAAGCTGAAGCGCAGGGCGTCCGGATCCGCCGCCGGGCCGTCGGGCGCAGGCAGGGGGTATTGGGCCCCCGCCTGGTCCAGAAAGCCCAGGATCCGTTCGGCCAGTTGATCCCGGCTGCCCCACAGGCGCAGCCCCCGGTCCCAGTCGATGGCCGGCGCGGCGGCATCCGCCCGAGGCGCGTCCGCCGGCGCGGAGGCGCCGGGCTGCCCGGTGGTCACGCGGGCCATTTCCGCAAACAGGCGCGGCGCGTCCAGCGGTTTGACGGCGAAGCCGTCCATCCCGGCCTGCTGCGCCTGCTGACGGTCGTGGGCCATGACGCTGGCCGTCAGGGCGATGACGGGCGTGGGGCGCAGGCCGTGCTGCCGTTCGTGCTGGCGGATCAGGCGGGTGGCCTGCAGCCCGTCGATGCCCGGCATGTGGACGTCCATCAGCACCACGTCGAAGGCGCCCGCCATGAACGTGTCGACGGCTTCCCGACCGTCCCGGGCCGAGGTCACCTGATGGCCCTGGGCCTGGAGCGTCAGGGCCAGCAGTTCCAGGTTCAGGTCGATGTCATCGGCGATCAGCACGCGCAGCGGCGCCAGGGCCGGCACGTCGTGGACGGTGGGTTCCTGCTCGGGCGCCTTGCCCAGTGGCAGCGGCAGCCGGATGTGGAACGTGCTGCCCTGGCCCGGGGTGCTGCTGACTTCGATGCGGCCCCCCATGGTCTGTACCAGCTGGCGCGCGATGGTCGTGCCCAGCCCGGTGCCGCCGAAGCGCCGGCTGATCGAGGCATCGGCCTGGGTGAAGGGGTCGAAGATCGCCCGGATCTGCTCGGGACTCATGCCGATGCCGGTGTCGCGGACCTGCACATGCACGGTGCCGGTCTGGTAGGAGAAATGCAATTCGACGGAGCCGCTTTCGGTGAATTTGATGGCATTGCCCACCAGATTGGTCAGGATCTGCAGCAGGCGCAGGGTATCGCCCTGGAAGTATTCGGGCATGTCGTCCGGGTAATGGGTGCTCAGCGTCAGGTGCTTGGCCTGCGCACCCAGCCGCAGCGAAGATTCGATCTGGTGCGCCAGGGCCTTCAGGGAAAAGTCCCGGCTTTCCAGGTCCATCCGGCCGTGTTCCAGTTTCGTCGTGTCCAGGATGTCGTTGATCAGCCGCAGCAGGGTGCGCGACGACTGGCCGATCGTATTCAGATAATTGCGCTGGGTCGTGCTCAGGTCGGTCTGCTGCAACAGTTCGGCGAAACCGATGATGGAATTCATGGGCGTGCGGATTTCGTGGCTCATGTTGGCCAGGAACCGGGTCTTGGCAGCGGCGGCCAGTTCCGCTCGCTGCGCGGCGTCGCGCAGGGAGGCTTCCAGGGCCTGGCGATCGCTGATATCGGTCAGCATGCCGACGTAAAGACGTTCGTCGCCGATCAGGTGGACGCGGCCGACGGCCAGGCGTACCGGCACCCGGATGCCGTCCTTGCGCAACGCCGTGACTTCGCGCCCGGTGCCGATGATGTGAGGTTCGCCCGTGGCGTGGTAGCGCTGCAGATAGCCGTCATGTTCGGAATGATAGGGTTCGGGCATCAGCATCTTCACGTTGCGGCCCACGACTTCGTCGGCCGTGTAGCCGAACAGACGCTCGGCCGAGGGGCTGAATTCCTGCACCGTGCCCAGGCCGTCGATGGTGATGATGGCGTCCACGGCCGTGTCGACGATGGCCCGCAGGCGCGACTTGCTCAGCTCCATCTCGCGATACAGTTCGCGGGTGTGGATCAGGCCGTTCAGCGCCGCCACCAGCACGCCGATGGTGAGGGTCAGGGACGACAGGGCCAGGGCGCCGTAGGTGGCATCCACGCGGATGGTGTTGTCGGCCAGACTGGGTTCGCCCAGGAAACGCGCGGCCGCCATGCCGGTGTAGTGCATGCCGGCGATGGCCACGCCCATGATGACGCCGCTCAGGACGAAGCGCAGGCGCCCATCCAGCCGGGTCTGCTGCAGTCCGAAACGGATCCACAGCGCCAGCATGGCCAGTCCCACGGCGACCACGATGGAGAGCGCGAACAGCGCGGGATCGTAGCGCATGGCCAGCGGCGTCATCATCGCCATCATGCCGGTGTAGTGCATCAGGCCGATGCCCGCCCCCATCAGGACGCCGCTGATGGCCAGCAGACTGCGCGGCAGCGCCTGGCGCGACAGCATGTACAGGGCCAGCCAGGAGGCTGCCCAGCCCGGCAGCAGCGACAACAGGGTCAGCCCCATGTCGTAGTGCACCGGGGCCGGCAGCGTGAAGGCCAGCATGCCGATGAAATGCATGGCCCAGATGCCTCCGCCCAGGGCAATGCCGCCCATGCCGATGGCGATGTGGCGATAGGACCGGTTCTGGGTGCTCAGGGCGATGTGCGCCGTGTGCAGCGCCATCAGGGACAGGCAGACCGGGACCAGGACCGACAGCAAGACCAGGCCGGGCTGATAGGCGCCTTGGACGAAATGCGTCCCGTCGGCCGCCGTCAGAAAAAAGGAATCCATCATCATGGTCATGGCGCTGTGAGGTGGGGGCGACAAAGAGAAAAAGAAATCACGGTACGGGTTTACGGCAGCGGCGGTCGAAGCTTAAACCATCGGAGGGTCGTGCGGTGCGCGGAAGGTGTCGGATAGGGCATGCCCGGGGTTGGCCAAGACGAACCAGCGTGACCGGCGGCATCCGGGTAAACTGCAGCACGGCTTTATTTGTAATATATTTTTTCATCCACTGATGACTCTGAGATCCTTGCGCGTCTCGCTGGTCCTGCCTTACGTGTTGCTGCTGGCCCTGGTCGCAGCCGCATTGGGGGGGACGTTCTACTGGGCGGCCAGCCGCAACATCGGTCTGTTTTCCGATCAGTACATGCGGGCGATTGCATCGCGCATCGCGCAGGCCGTGCATTTCCACGTGCGTGGCTCGGCGTCCGTCCTGGAGGCCGCCTTTCCGGAAGGGATGCCGGTGAAGTCGGATCTTGCTCTGCAACTGGCCGAATTGCGCACCCGGTTCTGGGTGGCCACGTCCATGTTCACCAATCCCAATAATTACGTTTATTACGGCAACGAGGCCGGGCAGAGCATCGCGCTCAAGCGCCTGAGCGAGCAGGAGGCCGAATTGCGCCTGAAGCTGCGCCCGGAACTGCATCGCCTGTACTACAGTTATCGGGGGGTCCAGGGCAAACCGCGTCTGATTGGACAGGAGCCCGGGCTGTTCGATCCGCGTGAACGGGTCTGGTATCAATTGGCCCGGCAGACCAGCATGCAGGTCTGGACGACAGTCTATATTGATTTTTCCTCGCAGGATCTGGTGGTGACCCGCGCGCGGCGCGTGCTGGGCGCCGATGGCTTGTTCCAGGGCGTGGTGGCCACGGATGTGTCGCTGCAGGAAGTCAATCGCTTCGTCGGCGGGCTGGATGTCGGCGACCGGGGCCGCGCCTTCGTGGTGGAGCGCGACGGCAAGCTGATCGCCGCCACGGGGGCGGCGAATCTGGGGCTGAGCGTCGATGGCAAGCCGCTGCGGGTCAATGCGGCCAACAGCGACGATCCCGTCATCCGGGCGGCGTATCAGGGCATGGCCCGGCTGGTGGGCGAATCCCGGGCCGACTCGCGGCTGGACGACAATCGAGAATACCGCTTGCTGGTGCAGGATGACGAGGGCGACACCATCACCGTGGCGGCTCGCCGGGTGGTGGACGATGCGGGCATGGACTGGCTGGCCATCGTCGCCATTCCGCGTACGGCGATCTTCACCGGCATCCATCAGCAGCTTGGCATCGCACTGGGCATCGGCCTGCTGGCCGTGCTCCTGACCATCCTGATCGGCACCCGTATTTTCGGCCGCATCGCCCAGGAGGTCATTGCCCTGTCGCAGGCCGTCGACCGCATTCGTTCCGGCGACCCTTCGGTTGCCATCGCCACCCGGCGCCAGGACGAACTGGGCGATCTGGCCCGCAATTTCAGCGCCATGCAACGGGACCTGTTCACGGACCGCCTGACCGGGGCCGCCAGCCGGATGGCGCTCGACAGCTTGTTGGCGCGGCTGACGGCCGATCGACGCGCGATGTCTTTCGCGGTCCTGTTCATCGATTTGAATGATTTCAAGCCGCTCAATGACCAGTTTGGGCATGACAGTGGCGACCAAGCGCTGCTTGAAATCGCCGGCCGGATCAAGGCGTGCTTGCGGGCGGAGGATCTGCTGGCCCGGCGCAGCGGCGACGAATTCATCGTGGTGGCCATGGGGGTGTCGTCGGCCGACGCGCTGGACAGCCTGAAGGCCAAGTTGCGGATCCGGATCACCGCTCCCCTGGAGACCTTGACGAATATCCCGCCGGGCCGTGTCGTGCGTCTGGGCGTCGCCATCGGCGCGGCCTGCTGGCCCGCCGACGCCCGGGATGCCGAAGCTCTGTTGAAGCAGGCCGACGAGGCCATGTATCGCGACAAGCCTTCGGGACGGCGCTGAGCGGGGGCGAGTTATAATTTTTCGCTATATGCTACACAGCTAACCCTGTGAATCGGCATGGTAAATTCTCGGCTTGAGGGACATTGCCACAGGGTCCCCGCATCCTGCTGATCCAGGATTTCGCCTTTTAAGTGACTCCGCATCTTGATCGATCTCGAGAACATCCGTAAAACTTTTGAATCGGCCGGCCGCTCCGTGCATGCGCTGGCCGATGTCAATCTGAACGTCCGCGAAGGCGAGGTCTTCGGCATCATCGGCCGCTCGGGGGCGGGCAAGAGCACGCTCATTCGCATGCTGAACCTGCTGGAACGGCCCACCGAAGGCGTCGTGCGCGTGGACGGCCACGACATCACCGCCTATTCCGATGCGCAGCTGCGCGAATACCGGCGCGGCGTGGGCATGGTGTTCCAGCACTTCAACCTGCTGCGCGCTCGCACGGTCATGGACAACGTCTGCTTTCCGCTGCGGCTGTCGGGCATGTCGCGCGCAGCCCGCGAAGCACGCGCCCGCGAAGTCCTGAACCTGGTCGGCCTGGCGGATCATGCGCACAAATATCCGGGCCAGCTGTCCGGTGGCCAGCAGCAGCGGGTGGGCATCGCCCGGGCGCTGGCGAGCAAGCCGCGCCTGTTGCTGTGCGACGAGGCCACGTCCGCACTGGACCCGGAAACCACCCAGTCCATCCTGCGGCTGCTGGGCGACATCAACCAGCGTCTGGGTCTGACCATCGTGCTGATCACGCACAGCATGGACGTGATCCGCGCCGTGTGCGATCGGGTGGCGGTGATCGAAGCCGGGCGCATCGTGGAATCCGGCCAGGTGCTGGAAGTCTTCCTGCATCCGCAGCACGACGCCACGCGTTCGCTGTTGTCCGAAAGCGGTCTGGACGGCGGCGAAGGCTGGCGGGCCATGGCCGAAGGCCTGTCGGGCCGCCTGCTGCGACTGAGCTTCCGGGGCGACGCCACGGGCACGCCGCTGCTCAGCCGGCTCAGCCGTGACCTGAATCTGGATCTCAGCATTCTGCAGGGCTCGGTCGGGCGCATCAAGGACACGCCCTACGGCCAGTTGGTCGTGGCGGCGCAGGGCGCCGATGCCGACCTGGATGCGCTGGGAGGCGCACTGGATCAGGCTGGCGTGCACTACGAGGTACTGCGGACATGATGGCCAATGTGGACTGGTGGATGATCGGCGAAGCCACGATCGACACCTTGCTGATGACCGGCTTTTCCCTGCTGTTCACCGTGCTGATCGGCCTGCCGGTGGGCGTGCTGCTGTTTCTGACCAGCCCGGGGCAGGTGATGAGCCACCGGGGCATCTATCAAAGCACGGCCTTCATCGTCAATGTGCTGCGCTCCGTGCCCTTTCTGATTTTGCTGATCGTCATGATCCCGATGTCTCGCCTGTTGGTGGGCACGGCTCTGGGGGTGCAGGGCTCGATCCCTCCGCTGGTGGCCAGCGCCGCGCCGTTTTTCGCGCGCCTGGTGGAGAACGTGCTGCGCGAGCTCGATCCCGGGGTCAGCGAGGCCTGCCGGTCCATGGGCGCGACTTCGCGCCAGACCGTGCTGTGGGCCTTGCTGCCCGAGGCCACTACCGGCATTCTGGCGGCCATCGTCGTCACGGCAATCACGCTGGTGGGCTATTCGGCCATGTCGGGGGTGATCGGCGGCGGCGGCCTGGGGGATCTGGCCGTGCGCTACGGCTACCAGCGCTACCAGGGCGACGTGATGGCAGTGACCGTGGTGATCCTGGTCATCATGGTGCAGGTGTTTCAGGTGCTGGGCGACCGCTGGGTGGCCCGGTTGAATCGGAAGTAGTCATATCGTGATGTCTCAGGAGGTTCTACTCATGTTCAAGAAGTTCGCGCCGGTCCTGGCGCTGGCGTTGCCGCTGGCCTTCGCCGCCCCCGCTCATGCGGAAAAATTGTCCATTGCGGCCACGCCCGTCCCGCACGCCGAGCTGCTGGAATTCGTCAAGCCCGATCTGGCCAAGGAAGGCGTGGATCTGGACATCAAGGTCTTCACCGACTACGTGCAGCCCAACCTGCAGGTCGCCGACAAGCAGATCGACGCCAATTTCTTCCAGCACCAGCCGTATCTGGATTCCTTCAACAAGGAACACGACACCAAGCTGGTGTCGGTCGGTGCCGTGCACGTGGAGCCCTTTGGCGCCTATTCCAAGAAAATCAAGGACATCAAGGACCTGAAGGACGGCGCCCTGATCGCCATCCCCAATGATCCGTCCAATGGCGCCCGCGCCTTGCTGCTGCTGCAGAAACAGGGCCTGATCAAACTCAAGGATCCCAGCAACATCCTGGCGACGGCGCGCGACGTGTCCGAGAATCCCAAGCACCTGAAGTTCAAGGAACTGGAAGCCGCCACGCTGCCGCGCGTGCTGCCGGACGTGGACGTGGCCCTGATCAACACCAACTACGCGCTGGAAGCCGGCCTGAATCCGGTGAAGGACGCCCTGTTCATCGAGGACAAGGATTCCCCCTACGCGAACCTGGTGGTGACCCGTGCCGACCGCAAGGACGATCCCGCGATCCGCAAACTGGTCGCTGCGCTGCAGTCCGACAAGGTGCGCGACTTCATCCTGAAGCAATACAAGGGCGCGATCGTGCCGGCGTTCTAAGCCGATGCGCCTGCCGGAAATCCCCTGGAAACCCTAGGGGATTTCCCCAGAAGCACCCGCAAGGTCCGGGATTTCCGCCACTTTTCAGGCGGGAATCCCGGGCCTTTCAGTTAAGATGGTGGCCTGGCGCGACCGGCTGGCCGCTGAAGAACCATCCCACAAGGAGACCCAGATCATGTTGCCTAAATCCCTGAAAGCCGCCCTGCTGGGGCTGGCCTTTACCCTGGCCCTGCCCACTGCCCAAGCGGCAGACAAGGAACTGGTCGTCGCAACCGACACCGCCTTTGTTCCGTTCGAATTCAAGCAAGACGGAAAATACACCGGGTTCGACATCCAGCTCTGGGACGCCATTGCCAAGCAGGCGAACCTGAAATACCGCCTGCAGCCCATGGATTTCAACGGCATCATCCCGGGTCTGCAGACGCACAACATCGACGTGGCGCTGGCCGGCATCACCATCCGCCCGGACCGTGCCAAGGTCATCGATTTCTCCGATCCCTACTATGAGTCCGGCCTGGCCATCCTGGTGTCCAAGGACAGCCCCATCAAGACCGCCAAGGACCTGGAAAACAAGACCGTCGCCGTCAAGATCGGTACGGCTACGGTGGACTACATGAAGGCCAACGTGCCGTCGGCCAAACTGAAGCTCTTCCCCAATATCGACAATGCCTTCCTGGAACTGGCGACCGGCCGCGTGGATGCGGTGGTGCACGATACGCCCAATGTCCAGTACTACGCCAAGACCGCCGGCCAGGGCAAGGTCAAGGTCGTGGGTTCCCTGAAAAGCGGCGACTTCTACGGCATTGCCTTCCCTAAGGACAGCAAGCTGGTGCCTGTCGTCAACAAGGCACTGGCCGATCTGAAGACCAGCGGCGCCTACGACAAACTGTACGAAACCTGGTTTGGCAAAAAGCCCGACTAAATCAGACCGGAATCCATCGTGACGTTTGAATGGTCTGCAATCTGGGCCGCCTGGCCCGACCTCATGGCCGGCGCCTGGATGACTGTCCAGATCACGGTGCTGGGCCTGGTGGGGGGGACGATCATCGGCGGCCTGGCCGGGGTGGTCGTCACCTATGTGCCGGTGCCGGTAACGCGCCGCACACTGGCCTGGAGCGTGGTGGGCCTGGTGGTTCTGTACGCGGTGCTGCGACTGCTGTCCTGGCTGGGCGCCGGGCCGCTGGCCAGCGTGCCGGACCCGGTCTGGTGGGTCGTGCGACTGGCGGTCCTGGCCCTGGTGGCCTGGCGCTGCCTGGCCTGGGTGCCGGTGGCCCTGTCCGTGATTGCCCAGATCTACATCCTGCTGATACGCGGCACCCCGATCGTGGTGCAGGTGATGTTCATCTACTTCGCCTTGCCGCTGATGGTCAGCCTGCGCATCGACGGTTTCACCGCCGCCACCTTTACCCTGATGATCAATTCGGGGGCCTACATCGCCGAAATCGTGCGTGGCGGCCTGCTGTCGGTGCCCAAGGGCCTGCAGGAAGCCGGCCAGGCCATGGGCCTGCCGTTCTACAAGATCCTGCTGCGCATCATCGGGCCGGTCGCCTTGCGGCGCATGATTCCCACCATGGGCAATCAGTGCATCATCAGCCTCAAGGATTCCTCCCTGTTCATCGTGATCGGCGTGGCCGAACTCACCCGCCAGGGGCAGGAAATCATCGCCAGCAACTTCCGCGCGGTGGAAATCTGGGGGGCGGTCGCGGTGATCTATCTGATCATGACCGGTTTCATTGCCCTGGTGCTCAAATTCATTGAACACAGGACCCGCATCGTATGAGCATCGTCGAATTCAAGAACGTCACCAAGCGATTCGGCGACAACGTGGTGCTCGACGGCATCGACCTGTCCATCGAATCCGGCGAGGTCGTGGTGGTGGTCGGGCCGTCCGGATCGGGGAAATCCACGTTTCTGCGCTGCATCAACGTACTGGAAACCATCCAGGGTGGCGACATCGTGGTCAACGGCCACAGCGTGCTGGGGAAAAAGTCCCAGATTCTCGAATTGCGCCGCGAGGCCGGCATGGTGTTCCAGCAGTTCAACCTGTTTCCGCAGCTGACAGCGCTGGAGAACGTCATGTTCGGCCCCCTGCACACCCGAGGTACGCCCAAGGACCAGGCCCGGCAGCAGGCCCAGGAATTGCTGGACAAGGTCGGCCTGGCCGAACGTGCAGGCCATTATCCCGGTCAGTTGTCCGGCGGCCAGCAGCAGCGCGTGGCTATCGCCCGCGCGCTGGCCATCAAGCCCCTGCTGATGCTGTTTGACGAGCCCACCTCGGCACTGGACCCCGAACTGCGCCACGAGGTCCTGCGCGTCATGCAGGACGTGGCCGAGGAAGGCATGACCATGATCGTGGTCACGCACGAAATGGAATTCGCCCGCAAGGTCGGCAGCCGGCTGATCTTCATGGATCAGGGGAAAATCGCCGAGGACGGCGCTCCCGAAGCGCTGCTCAGCAATCCGCCCAGCCAGCGCCTGAAGGACTTCCTGCAGCACGTGTCCTGACCGGTGCCGCTTTGCCGATATGACATGGGGGCCTGCCGGCCCCCATGTCATATCGCGCTGTCCCCGATTATCGGCGGGGCGCCGTGACCCGCATCGTGCGGGTGGCGATGACCTTGTCGGATCCTTCCGCCATGATCTGGACCGTGACCTGGTGCAGGCGGTAGGCCTTGGGCAGCTCTGTCTGGCCGCTGATCACGATGTAGCGGCCCATGTCCAGGGCCTGCTGGCCCAGCTCCACGTAGGCCGTGTTGCCGTTGGGATAAGTGCCCGTGCCGATCAGCTTGACCTCGCCTCGCAGGTTGGGCACTTCCGTTTCACCCTTGGGCGGATCCTGGATCAGCAGGACCTGGTAGTGCAGGCCGTCTTCCTGCAGGACCATGTCGGCGCTGCGGATGCCGGGAGTCGTGCCGCGTGGGTCGGCAGGGATGGCCGCGATCAGAGACGAGACGCCGGCTTCCATGTCGGCGGCGCGCTTGCGCAGCTGTTCCACCTGGGTGCTCTGGTCTTTCTGCGCGGCCTGGGCCTTGCCAAGATCCTGGCGCAGGGTCTTGGCGTCGCTGTTCAGGCGCTGGTTTTCCAGGTTGGCCGTGTTCAGGTCCATGCGCAGTTGTTCGGACTGTTCCACCGTCAGGCGCTGCGGGCCGTAGCTGCGTTGCAGGAAAAGCACGCCGCCCGCGCCCAGCACGATGCCGGTGATCAGCAGCAGCAACCAGCGCGGAATGCCGCGACTGCGGCGGGTGTATCCGTAGGGGGTGGGCTTGAACGTGGGGCGGTTGGAACCGAGAGACATGACAAAATTCCTGAAGCGGCAAGGCGAGGTGCTGGACACCAAAGTCCGTTAGCATAAACGGTTTGCCGCCGTCGTCGCCAAGAGGCCTACAGACGGTTGCGAATTGCCAGAACTGGACAAAAGGCGCCGGAATCGGGGCCAATGCCGACCAAGGCGGCGCAGGCCGATTCATCGCTCAGTTTAACAGCCCGCCCTGCGCGCCGGTCATCGTGCAGCAGCCTCGCGCAAGGCCTGGTCCAGCGCCTGCAGGCGCTCGGGGGTGCCGACGTCGGTCCAGCGGCCTGCGTGACGGGAACCCTGGACGGCGCCCCGGGTCATGGCCAGCCGCAGCAGCGGCGCCAGTGGGGCGGGGCGGTCCGGCGGCGTGGCGGCGAACAGGGCCGGGCGGTACAGGCCGATGCCTGAAAAGGTCAGCGTGGTGGCGCCCGGCTCGGGCAGCGTGACCCGGCCGTCGGCCCGCAGGTGGAAGTCGCCGGCCAGGTGATGTGCGGGATTGTCGACCATCAGCAGGTGGGCCTGGGCGTCAGTGGGCAGGCGTGACGCCCAGTCGTGGGCCTGAACGGGGTCCCAGTCGCACCAGATGTCGCCATTGACGACCAGAAACGGCTGGTCCTGGAAGAAAGGCAGCGCGTGGGCGATGCCGCCGGCCGTTTCCAGCGCGGGCGATTCGGCCGAATAGCGCAGGCGCACCCCCCAGGGGCTGCCGTCGCCCAGCGCGGTTTCGATCTGCGCGCCCAGCCAGGCGTGGTTGATCAGGATGTCGATAAAGCCGGCCTGCGCCAGACGCTGCAGGTGCCAGATGATCAGGGGCTGGCCGCCCACGGCCAGCAGGGGTTTTGGGCAGGCGTCGGTCAGCGGACGCATACGTTCGCCACGCCCGGCCGCCAGGATCATGGCTCGCATCAGAAGGAATAGCCGTTTTGCAGCGGCACCTGTTCAGCCTGGTCCAGCAGGCGCAGCAGCGGGCGAAAAACCGTGTAGCGGCTTGCCACCTGACGGACATAAGCCTGGACCCGAGGCATGTGGTCCAGATAGTGGTGCTTGCCGTCCCGATGAGACAGCCGGGCGAACACCCCCAGGATGCGCAGGTTGCGTTGCAGGCTCATCCACTCGTACTGCTGGTGGAACTGGGCGAAATCGTCAGGCACCGGCAGGTGGGCGGCGCGGGCGTATTCCCAGTAGCGGATGGCCCAATCCAGTTGCTGGGGTTCGTCCCAGGTCGTGCGCGCGTCCATGACCAGCGAGGCGATGTCATAGCTGATGGGGCCCAGCAGCGCATCCTGGAAATCGATCACGCCCGGGATGAAATCAGGCGCCCCCGACCCCAGCATCAGATTGGGCGAATGGTAGTCGCGGTGGACGAACACCTGGGGCTGGGCGGCGGCCTGATCTGCCAGCAGGTCGAAGACGCGATCCAGCATGGCCTGGGTGTCGGTGCCAGGCGCGTGGCCCAGATGTGTTTCCAGGTACCACTGGGGGAACAGGGTCAGTTCCTGTCGCAGGCGGGCGTGGTCGTAGGCGGGCAGGCCCTCGGTCGGACATTGCTGCAACTGCGCCAATGCCCGCAGCGCCCCGCGCATGTGCTGCTGCCAGGCTGCGTCGTCCTGGGTCAGGCCCGCCTGGACTGCCTCGTAGAAGGTCTGCTTGCCCAGGTCGGTCAGCAGCAGGAAGCCCCGGTCCAGGTCCTGAGCCAGAATGGTCGGCACGTGCAGACCGCCAGCCGCGAGCCGCTGCGCGATGGCGACGAAAGGCCGGCAGTCTTCGTGGGGCGGCGGGGCGTCCATCACGATCTGCGGGCCGCCTGCCGCCTGGATGCGGAAGTAGCGGCGGAAACTGGCGTCCCCGGAAACCGGAGCGAGGGTATCGAGCCTCAGGCCCTGGGCGGCGGCATGGGTTTCCAGCCATTGGCGCAGGGCCGCCAGGCGGGTGTCCGGGGTGTGGGTGTCGGTCATGAGGGGGTCGTGGCAATGAAAACGGCGGATTGCACGCAGCAAGCGTGGCTTCTCTATAATACTGGGTCGCTGATCAATGTGGTGCGCAGGTCAGTCCATTTTCTCATTTCACCCTAGAGGGCCCGGTCTTCGTGCATTGGATCAGCCGCATCATCCTCCTGAG
>NZ_JAUCDS010000018.1:0-64179 GCF_034674885.1 Castellaniella sp. | reverse complement strand
CGCGCGACAGGCCCAGCATCTGGGACACCACGGCGGTCGAGGCGACCTTGACCAGCACCACGTGATCCAGGCCGACCTTGTTGAAGGAGTTTTCCAGGGCAATGCAGCCCTGGATCTCGTGGGCCTTGATCATGCCTTCGAGCACGACGCGCATGGTCAGCGGCGCCTTGCCGGCCGCCACGGCGTTGCGCGACAGCCAGTCGGCGACGGCCAGGATGCCGCCCAGGTTGTCGGACGGGTGACCCCATTCGGCAGCAAGCCACGTATCGTTGAAGTCCAGCCAGCGGATCATGCAGCCGATGTTGAAGGCTGCCTGGACCGGGTCCAGCTGGAATTGGGTGCCGGGGACCTTGGCGCCGTTGGGGACGACCGTGCCGGGCACGATCGGGCCCATCAGCTTGCGGCAGGCCGGGTATTCCAGGCCTTCCAGGCCGCAGCCCAGCGTGTCGATCAGGCAGTTGCGGGCGGTCTCCAGCGCCAGGGCGCTGTCGATTTTATAGTCGAGCACGTAGTCGACGATGTCCACCAGCACCTGGTCGGGCTGGGGACGCACATTGGAAATAGTCGCAGACATGATGGTTCCTGAAAAGTTGCGGCTTATTTGCGCTTGGAGAGCGGGACGAATTTCTGGTCTTCCGGACCGACGTAGTTGGCCGTCGGGCGGATGATCTTGTTGTCGACGCGTTGTTCGATGATGTGCGCCGACCAACCGGCGGTGCGGGCGATCACGAACAGCGGCGTGAACATGGCGGTGGGCACACCCATCATGTGGTAGGACACGGCCGAGAACCAGTCCAGGTTCGGGAACATTTTCTTGGCATCCCACATGACCGATTCCAGGCGTTCGGCGATGTCGAACATCTTGGTCGAGCCGGCGGATCTGGACAGTTTCTGCGCCACGGCCTTGATGACCTTGTTGCGCGGGTCGGACACGGTGTAGACCGGGTGACCGAAGCCGATCACGACTTCCTTGGCCTCGACGCGGCGGCGAATGTCGGCCTCGGCTTCGTCGGGGCTGTCGTAGCGCTTCTGGATCTCGAAGGCGACTTCGTTGGCGCCGCCGTGCTTGGGCCCGCGCAGCGCACCGATGGCTCCGGTGATGGCGGAATACATGTCCGAGCCCGTGCCGGCGATCACGCGGCCGGTGAAGGTGGAGGCGTTGAATTCATGCTCGGCGTACAGGATCAGCGACGTGTGCATGGCGCGGACCCACTCGTCGGAGGGGACTTCGCCGTGCAGCAGGTGCAGGAAATGACCGCCGATGCTGTCGTCTTCGGTTTCGACGTTGATGATGCGGCCATTGTGGCTGTAGTGATACCAGTACAGCAGGGCCGAGCCCAGGCTGGCCATCAGACGGTCGGCGATGTCGCGGGCGTCGGGCAGGTTATGGTCGTCTTTTTCGGGCAGCACGCAGCCCAGCACCGAGGCGGCGGTGCGCATCACGTCCATGGGGTGGCTGGCGGCGGGCAGGGCTTCCAGCGCGACCTGGACCTGGGCCGGCAGGCCGCGCAGGCGGCGCAGTTTTTCCTTGTAGGCCTTGAGTTCGGGTTTGGTCGGCAGCTTGCCGTGGATCAGCAGGTGGGCGACTTCCTCGAATTCGCAGGTGTCGGCGATGTCCAGGATGTCATAGCCACGGTAGTGCAGGTCGTTGCCGCTGCGGCCCACCGTGCACAGGGCCGTGTTGCCGGCCACGATGCCCGACAGGGCGACGGATTTCTTCGGCTTGAAGCCGGGGGCGGGCGCAGCAGTGGCGGGGGCCGCAGCGGCCTTGCCTGCTGCGGGTTTGCGGGATGCCGCAGTCGATTTCGGGGATGCAGTCTTTCGTGTCGCCATCAGAGGTCTCCTTGGGTGACGGATGGAATTCGGTTGGCGCGCCCTGATCAGGACGCCTTGCCCTTGCCCTGCTGGAACAGCGCGTCGAGCTGGGCCTCGTAGCGGTGGTAGCCGATGCGGTCGTAGAGTTCTTCGCGCGTCTGCATCAGCTCGACGACGTTGTGCTGGTGCCCATCGCGGCGGATGGCTTCGTACACGGCCTCGGCCGCCTTGTTCATGGCGCGGAAGGCCGACAGCGGATACAGCACCATGCCCACGCCTGCGCCCGCCAGTTCCTGCACGGTGAACAGCGGCGTCTTGCCGAATTCCGTGATGTTCGCCAGCACGGGCACGCTCAGGGAGCTGGAAAATTTGGCGTAGGTCTCCAGATCATAGGACGCTTCCGCGAAGATCGCATCGGCGCCGGCTTCCACGCAGGCGTGAGCGCGCTCCAGGGCGGCATCCACGCCGCTGACGGCGATCGCGTCGGTGCGGGCGATCAGGTAGAAGTCGCTGTCTGTGCGGGCATCGGCAGCGGCCTTGACGCGGTCGGCCATTTCTTCGGTGCTGACGATTTCCTTGCCGGGGCGATGGCCGCAGCGCTTGGCGCCGACCTGATCTTCGATGTGGCAGCCGGCGGCGCCGAACTTGATCAGCGATTTCACGGTGCGGGCGATATTGAAGGCCGATGGCCCGAAGCCCGTGTCGATGTCCACCAGCAGCGGCAGATCACAGACGTCGGTGATGCGGCGGATATCGGTCAGCACATCGTCCAGGGTGTTGATGCCCAGGTCGGGCAGCCCCAGCGAGCCAGCGGCCACGCCGCCGCCCGACAGGTAGATGGCGCGATAGCCAGCGCGTTTGGCCAGCAGGGCGTGATTGGCGTTGATGGCGCCGATGATCTGCAGGGGGGATTCTTCGATGAGGGCCTGGCGCAGCAGGGCGCCAGGAGAGGCGGGACGGGTCATGAACAGCGCTCCGGTATGCCGCCGCGCCGGGCAGACCCCATGCGCGGCAGGAATCGCCCGGGGACGGGCGGGGTTCCAGTCGATGCTGTCGGCATTCTGTGTCCGCAGGCCATGCCTGTCTGTCATCGACCGGACATTAGGCGGCGCACCTGCAAGCCGGGCGCCGGCCTGCAGGTGCGCCTGCCAGGACTGCTTACTTCAGAAGATCGGCGATGCCGTCGCGTTCTTCCAGCAGCTCGTTCAGGGTGTGGTCCATGCGTTCGCGCGAGAAGGCGTCGATTTCCAGGCCGCTGACGCGCGTGTATTCACCATTGGCGGTCGTGACTGGCACACCGTAGATGATGCCTTCGGGGATGCCGTAGGAACCGTCGGACGGAATACCCATGGTGACCCACTTGCCGTTCGTGCCCAGCACCCAGTCGTGGATGTGGTCGATGGCGGCATTGGCAGCGGAAGCTGCCGATGACAGGCCGCGTGCTTCGATGATGGCGCCGCCGCGTTTGCCGACGGTCGGGATGAAGGTGTCGGCAATCCAGGCGGGGTCATTCACCAGCGCCTGCACGGACTGGCCGCCGATGGTGGCGAAGCGCGTGTCCGGGTACATGGTCGGCGAGTGGTTGCCCCACACGACCAGTTTCTCGATGTCGGCCACGGCCTTGCCGGTCTTGGCAGCCAGTTGCGACAGGGCGCGGTTGTGGTCCAGGCGCAGCATGGCGGTGAAGTTCTTGGCCGGCAGATCCGGGGCGGACTTCATGGCGATGTAGGCGTTGGTGTTGGCCGGGTTGCCGACCACCAGGACCTTGACGTTGCGGCTGGCGACTTCGTTCAGCGCCTTGCCCTGGGCCGTGAAGATCTGGGCATTGACCTGCAGCAGGTCCTTGCGTTCCATGCCCTTGCTGCGCGGACGGGCCCCCACCAGCAGAGCGACGTCGGCGTCCTTGAAAGCGGTGCGCGGATCGCTGTGGGCGCTCATGCCAGCCAGCAGCGGGAAGGCACAGTCGTCGAGTTCCATCATCACGCCCTGCAGGGCTTTTTGGGCTTTCTCGTCCGGGATTTCCAGCAATTGCAGGATGACCGGCTGGTCCTTGCCGAGCATTTCACCGGATGCGATGCGAAACAGCAGGGCATAGCCGATCTGGCCGGCGGCGCCGGTGACCGCGACGCGCATGGCGGGTTTGGACATAGTGATTCTCCGATAGATGAGGGGGGTATCCGGGGTATGCGAAACGCCGAAAAGAGTAGTGTATTTCATCCCTCAGCGTCAAGAGTCTTATATCTTATATAAGACAGAAGAGTATTAGACATCTGCACGCGGAAATGCGAAAATGCCGAAGTTCCATTTTGTAGCATGGGCCGCCCTGCAGCACTTTCATACGACATGTCTGATACCCCTTCGATCGACCGCCAACAGCCGTTAGGGCGCGCGTCACACAGCGCCGCGTTCAGCCCGCTGTATCAGCAGATCAAGGGCTTGATCCTGCAGGGGCTGGATCGGGGTGAATGGAAACCCGGCGAAGCCATCCCCAGCGAACTGGAACTGGCCGCCCGTTTCCAGGTCAGCCAGGGTACGGTGCGCAAAGCCATCGACGAACTGGCCGCCGACAACCTGCTGATACGCCGCCAGGGCAAGGGCACCTTCGTGGCCACCCACAACGAAGCCCGCGTCCGCTACCGTTTCCTGCGGCTCAGCCCGGATGACGGCCAGCCGGCTGCGTCCAGCAGCCAAATTCTGGATTGCCGGCGCACCAAGGCATCGGCCGAGATCGCCGCCGCCCTGGACCTGCGGGCAGGCGATGCCGTGGTCAACATGCGCCGCGTGCTGTCCTTCGACGACACACCCACCATCCTGGACGACATCTGGCTGCCGGGCAGCGCCTTCAAGGGCCTGACCCTGGAATTCCTGCAGCGCTACCGGGGGCCGGTCTATGCCTTGTTCGAAACCGAATTCGGCGTCAGCATGGTGCGGGCAGAGGAAAAAATCCGCGCCGTGGCCGCCACCGACGCGCAGGCCGAATTCCTGCAGGTCGCGCAGGGCAGCCCCCTGTTGCAGGTCGAGCGCATTGCCTACACGTATGGCGACCGGCCCATGGAATTGCGGCGGGGTCACTACGTCACCGAACGGTACCATTATCGCAATAGTTTGAATTGACCTGCAGATCGGCGAAAATGCCGATTGAGTCCAGAACATCCTTCCAATTTTCCACTACGAGGCCATCATGTCTGAATCAGCCACAAAGCCGCGTCCGCAGTTTCGTAATCTGGGGTTGTCCGACCTCATGAGCTACAAGCTGCCGCCCGCTGGCAAAGCATCCATTCTGCACCGCGTCAGCGGGGCGCTGCTGTTCCTGGCGCTGCCGGTGATTCTGGTGCCGCTGTTCGCGAATAGCGTGCAGTCGCCGGAAACCTTTGCCGCCATGCAGGGCTGGGTTGCCAGCCCCGCCTGTAAGATCGTGCTGCTGGTGCTGATGTGGGGCTACTTCCACCATTTCTGCGCAGGTATCCGCTACCTGACGCTGGATCTGCACATCGGCAATGATCGCGCATCTTCGCAGCGCTCCGGCGCCCTGGTGATCGGCGTGGCGCTGGCACTGACCGTCGTGTTCGGTCTGAAACTATTCGGAGCCTGGTAATGACACAAGAACGCATTGGTCGCAAGCGCCTGGTCGTGGGCGCGCACTACGGCACGCGCGATTTCATCGTCCAGCGGACCACCGCCGTCATCATGGCGATCTACACGCTGGTTCTGGTGCTGTACGCCGTTTTCGTGCCCAGCCTGGATTTCGAATCCTGGCGAGCCTTCTTCGCCTTCACCGTCGGCACGCTGCCCGTCGGCCAACTGCTGGCGACCCTGGCTTTCCTGTCTTTGGCCTGGCATGCCTGGATCGGTGTGCGAGACATCTGGATGGACTACGTGCACTCCGCCGGCCTGCGGCTGTTCCTGCAGGTCCTGACCATTCTCTGGTTGGTCGCGGCGGTGGTCTTCTTCGCTCAAATTCTCTGGAGTCTCTAAAGTGGCTGCTGTCAAGAAAACTCTCCCGCGCCGCCAGTTCGATGTGGTGGTCGTCGGCGCCGGCGGGGCCGGCCTGCGCTGCGCCCTGCAGCTGTCCAACGCCGGCCTGTCGGTGGCCGTGCTGTCGAAAGTCTTCCCCACGCGTTCGCACACGGTGGCCGCCCAGGGCGGCGTCAGCGCCTCGCTGGGCAACATGAGCGAAGACCACTGGCAGTGGCACATGTATGACACCGTGAAGGGCTCCGACTGGCTCGGCGACCAGGATTCGATCGAATTCATGGTGCGCGAAGCCCCCAATGCGGTCTACGAGCTCGAACACTTCGGCATGCCGTTCGACCGCAACCCCGACGGCACCATCTATCAGCGTCCGTTTGGCGGGCATACGTCCCATTTCGGTGAAAAGCCGGTGCAGCGCGCCTGTGCCGCTGCCGACCGTACCGGTCACGCCATGCTGCATACCCTGTATCAGCGCAACGTCGCGGCCCGCACCAATTTCTTCATCGAATGGATGGCGCTGGACCTGCTGCGCAACAACGACGGCGACGTGCTGGGCGTGACCGCCATGGAAATGGAAACGGGTGACGTCTACGTCCTGGAAGCCAAGCACACCGTGCTGGCCACCGGTGGCGCGGGCCGCATCTGGGCCGCCACCACCAATGCCTTCATCAATACCGGCGACGGCCTGGGCATGGCGGCGCGCGCAGGCATCCCGCTGCAGGACATGGAATTCTGGCAGTTCCACCCCACCGGCGTGGCCGGCGCGGGCGTGCTGATCACCGAAGGGGTACGAGGCGAGGGCGGCTTCCTGCTGAACAAGGACGGCGAACGCTTCATGGAACGCTACGCGCCACAGCTGAAGGACCTGGCGCCGCGCGACTTCGTGTCCCGTTCCATGGACCAGGAAATCAAGGAAGGTCGCGGTTGCGGCGACGGCAGCCACGTGCTGCTGAAGCTCGACCACCTGGGCGCCGAAACCATCATGAAGCGCCTGCCGTCCATCCGCGAAATCGCCATCAAATTCGCCAACATCGACCCGATCAAGGACCCGATCCCCGTCGTGCCTACCATCCACTACCAGATGGGCGGCATTCCGGCGAACTACCATGGCCAGGTCATGACCCTGGTCAACGGCGAGGAAAAGGTCGTCAACGGCCTGTACGCCATCGGTGAATGCGCGGCCACGTCCGTGCACGGCGCCAACCGCCTGGGCACGAATTCGCTGCTGGATCTGGTCGTGTTCGGCCGTTCGGCGGGCAATTTCATCGTCGACCAGCATCCGGAACGCCAGCACAGCCACCAGGTCCTGCCCGATACCGACATCGAAGCCTCCATGGACCGCCTGGATCGCCTGGAAAGCCGCACCTCGGGCGAAAAGCCCCAGGACGTCGTCCACAAGATGCAGCAGGCCATGCAAAGCCATTACGGCGTGTTCCGCAAGCTCGACAAGCTGAAAGAAGGCGAACAGGTCATCAACGATCTGGTGCCCGAAGTCGAGAACATGTATTACTCCGACAAGTCCCAGGTGTTCAACACCGCGCGCCTGGAGGCCCTGGAAGTCACCAACATGATCGAGGTCGCCCGCGCGACGTCGAAATCTGCCGCCAACCGGCTGGAATCGCGCGGCGCCCATGCGCTCGAGGAATACCCGGACCGCGACGACGTCAACTGGCTCAAGCACACGCTGTGGTTCTCACCGGACAACCGTCTGGACTACAAGCCCGTGCGCATGAAGCCGCTGACCGTGGACACCATCCCGCCCAAGGCGCGTACCTTCTAATCTGGATATCGTCATGACTAAACGTATCGTGAAATTTGAGATCTACCGCTACGATCCGGACAAGGACGAGCGGCCCTACATGCAGAAACTGGAAGTCGAGCTGCAACCTTCCGACAAGATGCTGCTGGATGCCATTCTGCGCATCAAGAACGACGTCGACGACAGCCTGGCGCTGCGCCGTTCCTGCCGCGAGGGCGTGTGCGGGTCCGATGCCATGAACATCAACGGACACAACGGCCTGGCCTGCACGACCAACATGCTGGACCTGACCGAGCCCATCGTCCTGAAGCCGCTGCCCGGCCTGCCCGTGGTGCGCGACCTGATCGTGGATATGACTTTCTTCTACGATCAGTACCATTCGATCAAGCCGTACCTGATCAACGACGAACCGCCGCCTGAAAAGGAACGCCTGCAGTCCCCCGAAGAACGCGAGGAACTCAACGGCCTGTACGAATGCATCCTGTGCGGTTGCTGCTCGACGGCCTGTCCCTCTTTCTGGTGGAACCCCGATAAATTCGTCGGCCCGGCCGGCCTGCTGCAAGCCTATCGCTTCATCGCCGATTCGCGCGACCGCGCCACCGGCGAGCGCCTGGACAACCTGGAAGATCCATACCGGCTCTTCCGCTGCCACACGATCATGAATTGCACCGAAGTCTGTCCGAAGGGTCTGAATCCGTCGGCCGCCATCGGCAAGATCAAGGAAATGCTCGTCCGGCGTACGGTGTAGGCGTTCGCATGTCCAGCGATCTATCCGATCTGGACCGCGCGCGTCTGCGCTGGCGGGCCCGCCGCGGTCTGCTCGAAAACGATCTCATCATCACGCGCTTCCTGGATTCCTGCGAAGCGCAGTTGACCGAGACCGACGTCCGGGCGCTGACGCAGCTTTTTGAAATGGGCGACAACGAATTGCTCGACGTCCTGCTGGGACGCTCGGATCTGGATGGGGTGTACGACACCCCCGACATCCGGCGGCTCGTCGAGCAAATGAAAGCGCTGTAACTTAAAGGAAAATCACATGCAGCTATCCGATAAAAAAGCCACGCTATCGTTCTCCGACGGCAGCCCGTCGGTTGAATTTCCCGTGTATCAGGGCACTGTCGGCCCGAACGTCATCGACATCCGCAAGCTCTACGGCCAGACCGGGATGTTCACGTACGATCCGGGCTTCATGGCGACCGCTTCCTGCGAATCGGCCATCACCTATATCGATGGCGACAAGGGTCAACTGCTGTATCGCGGCTACCCGATCGATCAGCTGGCGCAGAAATGTGATTTCCTGACGATCTGCTATCTGATCATGAACGGCGAACTGCCCAACGATCAGCAGAAGCAGGAATTCGACAGCCTGGTCACGCACCACACCCTGGTGCACGAACAGATGCACACCTTCCTGCAGGGCTTCCGCCGCGACGCGCACCCGATGGCGGTGCTGACCGGTCTGGTGGGGGCGCTGTCGGCCTTCTATCACGACTCGACCGACATCACCAATCCGCATCATCGCGAAGTCTCCGCCATCCGCCTGATCGCCAAGATGCCGACCCTGGTCGCCATGGCGTACAAGCATTCCCTGGGCCAGCCCTTCATCTACCCGAAGAACGACCTGTCCTATACCGGCAACTTCCTGCGCATGATGTTCGCCACCCCGTGCGACGACTACCAGGTCAATGATGTGGTGGAACGCGCGCTGGACCGCATCTTCATCCTGCACGCCGATCACGAACAGAATGCGTCCACCTCTACGGTGCGGCTGTGCGGTTCGTCGGGCACCAACCCGTTTGCCGCCATTGCGGCCGGCGTGGCCTGCCTGTGGGGCCCGGCACACGGCGGCGCCAACGAAGCCTGCCTGAACATGCTGGAAAACATCCAGGCCAATGGCGGCATCGCCAAGGTCGGCGAGTTCATGGAAAAGGTCAAGGACAAGAATTCCGGTGTGCGCCTGATGGGTTTTGGCCACCGCGTCTACAAGAACTACGACCCGCGCGCCAAGATGATGCAGGAAACCTGCCGCGAAGTGCTGGACGCGCTGGGCCTGCACAACGACCCGCTGTTCAAGCTCGCCATGGAAGTCGAGCGCATCGCCCTGGAAGATCCGTACTTCGTGGAACGCAAGCTCTACCCGAACGTCGACTTCTATTCGGGTATCGTGCAACGCGCCATCGGCATCCCGACGTCGCTGTTCACGGCCATCTTCGCGCTGGCCCGCACGGTGGGCTGGATCGCCCAGTGGAATGAAATGCTGTCCGATCCCAACTACAAGATCGGCCGCCCGCGCCAGCTGTACACCGGCGCTGCGGCGCGCGACGTGAAGTAATCCTTCCACATCGCCGCAGCATGAAGACGGGCCTTCGGGCCCGTTTTTCATGCCTGGCATCCGGATATCGCCCGGGTCCCGACTTGCAACGCCAATGGCTTGTCGGTAAGGTCGGCGGGTTGACTTGCACGGAGAACGTCCCCATGACCGACATGCTGCACCTGAGCCCCGAGGCACTCGAGTCCCTGTCCATGCGCGTCTTGCGCCATCATGGGCTGGACGAGGCGCATGCCGGTGCGATCACCCGCGTGGTGATCGCCGGCCAGCGTGATGACTGCCAGTCCCATGGCGTGTACCGGATCCTGGATTGTGTTCGGACCATCCGGGCGGGCAAGGTCAACACCGCCGCGCAACCGCGCCTGGTTGACGGCGCGGGCTCCATCGTCCGGGTCGAGGCGGATTTCGGTTTTGCGCCGTTGGCGTTCGAGCGCGGGCTGGATCCGCTGACCCATCTGGCGCGCAGGCAGGGCATCGGGGCGCTGGTCATCCGGCATTGCGTGCATTTTTCGGCCTTGTGGCCGGAAATCGAGGCCCTGACCGAGCGCGGGCTGGTCGCGCTGGCCCTGACACCCAGCCATGCCTGGGTGGCGCCTGCGGGCGGCCGCCGGCCAGCGCTGGGGACCAACCCGATCGCTTTTGGCTGGCCGCGTTCGGGGCGAGACCCCTACGTCTTCGATTTCGCCACCAGCGCCATCGCCCGGGGGGATCTCGAACTGCACCGACGCAGCGGCCAACCCTTGCCGACCGGCTGCGGAGTGGACGCCGAGGGCCGGCCCTCCACCGATCCGCTGGCCGTGATGGCGGGCGCGATGCTGACCTTTGGCGGCCACAAGGGCTCGGCGCTGTCGACGATGGTGGAACTGATGGCCGGAGCCCTGATCGGGGACTGGCTCAGCAGCGAATCCCTGGACCACGACGCGGGGGCGAAGGCATCCCCATGCCATGGGGAACTGATCCTGGCATTTGATCCAGCGGTGTTCGGCGATTCCGCCGAGTCGCAGGCCCGGGCGGAAACCTTGTTCGAAGCCATTGAATCACAGGGCGCGCGCCTGCCGTCGCAGCGCCGCTATGCGGCCCGCGCGCGCAGCAGGGAACAAGGCATCGCCGTACCGCGCGCCTTGTATCAGGAAATCCAGGCGTTGGCGCCCGATGCGTGAGAGCCCGCAGGCCGGCAGGTGGATGGCGATGCCAGAATGAATATCGGCCACCCCAAGGGGTGGCCGATGCTTTGGAGAGCAGTGAGGCTCAGACCGCCTGGCCGGCCTCCTGTTGGGCGTCCACCACCGCCAGGGCCGTCATGTTGATGATACGCCGCACGGTGGAACTGGTGGTCAGGATATGCACCGGACGGGCTGCGCCCAGCAGCACCGGACCCATCGCCACGCCATGGCTGCCGGTCATCTTCAGCATGTTGTAGGTGATGTTGCCGGCGTCCAGGTTGGGCGTGATCAGCAGGTTGGCCGGCCCCTTCAGTGTCGTGTCGGGGTAGGCCTTTGTGCGGATCGATTCCGACAAGGCCGAGTCGGCGTGCATTTCGCCGTCTACTTCCAGGTGCGGGGCGCGTTCGGCGATCAGGCGGCGCGCCTCGGCCATCTTCAGCGAGGATGCCGTGGGCCGGCTGCCGAAGTTGGAATGCGAGAGCAGGGCGATTTTAGGCACGATACCGAAACGGCGGACTTCCTCGGCAGCCTGGATCGTCATGTCGGCGATCTGTTCCGCATCGGGATTTTCATTGACGTGCGTGTCGCAGATGAACAGCGTCTGCGTCGGCAGCATCAGCACGTTCATCGCCGCGTAGGTGCGTGCCGTCGGTTTCAGACCGATGACTTCCTGCACGTATTTCAGCTGGTTGTCGAAGCGGCTGGCCACCCCGCAGATCATGGCGTCGGCATCGCCGCGCTGCAGCAGCATCACGCCGATCAGGGAATTGTGCTTGCGCACCATCGCCTTGGCGATCTCGGGCGTGACGCCCTCGCGGCCGCGCAGCTTGTAGTAGGCCGTCCAGGTCTCGTTGAAGCGGTTGTCGTCTTCCGGATTGACGATCTCCACATTCTGGCCCGGCACCAGGCGCAAGCCGAATTTCTGGATGCGCATGTCGATCACCGAAGGCCGCCCCACCAGAATGGGGGTGGCGATCTGTTCGTCCAGCACCGTCTGGGCGGCGCGCAGCACGCGCTCGTCTTCGCCGTCGGCATAGATGACGCGCTTGGGCGCGGATTTTGCCTGGCGGAACAGCGGGCGCATCAGCTGGCCCGAGTGGTAGACGATGCTCATCAGGGACTGGCGGTAGGCGTCCATGTCCTCGATGGGGCGGCGGGCCACGCCGGAATCCGCGGCGGCCTGGGCGATGGCCGGGGCGATCTTGACGATCAGGCGCGGGTCGAAGGGCTTGGGAATGATGTATTCCGGGCCGAAGGACAGGTCCTGGTCGGCGTAGGCGCCGGCGACTTCGGCGCTGCTCTCGGCCTCGGCCAGTTCGGCGATGGCCTTGACGCAGGCCAGTTTCATCTCTTCATTGATGACGGTCGCGCCGCAGTCCATCGCACCCCGGAAAATGAAGGGGAAGCACAGGACGTTGTTGACCTGGTTGGGATAGTCGGAACGGCCAGTGGCGACGATGCAGTCCGGCCGTGCGGCCTTGGCGTCTTCCGGGCGGATTTCCGGGTCGGGGTTGGCCAGGGCCAGGATCAGCGGCCGGTCGGCCATGCTGCGCACCATGTCCTGGGTCAGCACGCCGGGGGCCGAGCAGCCCAGGAACACGTCGGCGCCCTTGCAGACGTCGGCCAGGGTGCGGGCGTCGGTTTGTTGCGCGTAGCGGGCCTTGTTGGGTTCCATCTTTTCGTCGCGGCCCTGCCAGATCACGCCGCGCGAGTCGACCACGTAGATGTTCTGTTGAGACACGCCGAGTTTCACCAGCAGGTCCAGGCAGGCGATGGCGGCGGCCCCGGCGCCCGAGCAGACCAGCTTGACCTGGCCGATGTCCTTGCCGACGACCTTCAGGCCGTTCAGGACGGCAGCCGAGGAAATGATGGCCGTGCCGTGCTGGTCGTCGTGGAAGACGGGGATCTTCATGCGCTCGCGCAGCTTCTTTTCAATGTAGAAGCATTCCGGCGCCTTGATGTCTTCCAGGTTGATGCCGCCCAGCGTGGGTTCCAGTGCGGCAATGATGTCCACCAGTTTGTCGGGGTCGTGTTCGTTCAGCTCGATGTCGAACACGTCGATGCCGGCGAATTTCTTGAACAGGCAGCCCTTGCCTTCCATGACGGGTTTGGCGGCCAGCGGCCCGATGTTGCCCAGACCCAGCACGGCGGTGCCGTTGGTCACGACGCCCACCAGGTTGGCGCGCGAAGTGTATTTCGCGGCGGCGGCTTCGCCTTCTGCGTGAATGGTCATGCTGGCGATGGCCACGCCCGGCGAATACGCCAGCGTCAGGTCATCCTGGTTGGCCAGGGGCTTGGTGGGGACGACGGAAATTTTTCCGGGGGTCGGGAAGGCGTGGTAATCAAGCGCCATTTTGGCGCGATCATCTTTCAAATTCATGATGACGAGTGCTCCTGCTGATTTATTGGTCTGATGTCGTCGCGATCGGCTCGGGCGAGGCCATATTCGCGCGAGTGTTTGTAAATACCAACGCCAATCTCGTGAAAAGGGGCATGGACCGGGCGTTTTGGGCTGGTCAGTTTATACCCGCGTGGCAACACGGGTATACTTTAGCCTTAATACGGCTTATGCAAGGCGTCGTACATCAGCCTTCTGCCCCTGCTATCCGCTCATCGGTCTGGCCGAGTCGCGGAAGGTTTTTCAATCTGCATCGTTCGGGTGAAACACCCGTCAGGTGAAGCGCACAATGCCCACGGAACAAGAACTCCAGTCCAATTCCTATCTTTTCGGTGCCAATGCACCCTACGTAGAAGAACTCTACGAAGACTACCTCGATAATCCGGGTTCCATTCCAGATCAGTGGCGTAGCTACTTCGATCAGTTGCAGCATCAGCCGGCGGCCGATGGCCGTGAAGCCACCCGCGATCAGGCACACGCCCCCATCGTTGCATCCTTCGCCCTGCGGGCCCGCGAAAACGCCTTTCAGGTGCGCCCGGCACAGGCCTCCGACCAGGCCCTGGCCATCGCCGGCAAACAGGTTTACGTCCAGTCCATCATTGCGGCGTATCGCTCGCTGGGTTCTCGTATTGCCCAGCTCGATCCGCTGAAGCGCCGCGACCGTCCGGCCATCCCGGAACTGGATCCCGCCTTCTACGGCCTGTCCGAAGCCGATCTGGATCAGATCTATTCGGCGACCAATACCTATTTCACCAAAGCCGACACGATGACCATGCGGGACATCCTGAAGGCTCTGCAGGACACCTATTGCCGCAACGTCGGCGTGGAATTCATGCACATCTCCGATCCGGCGGTAAAACGCTGGATCCAGGAACGCCTGGAATCCACTCTGGGCGTGCCGGAATTCACCGTCGAACAGAAACGCAACATCCTGCAGCAGGTCACCGAGGCCGAAGGCCTGGAACGCTTCCTGCACACCAAATACGTCGGCCAGAAACGCTTTTCCCTGGAAGGCGGCGAAAGCTTCATCGCCTCCATGGATGAAGTCGTCAACCACGCAGGCGAAAACGGCGTGCAGGAAATCGTCGTCGGCATGGCCCACCGGGGCCGTCTGAACCTGCTGGTCAACATCATGGGCAAAATGCCCGGCGACCTGTTTGCCGAATTCGAAGGCAAGCACACCCAGGCGCTCAGCGACGGCGACGTCAAATACCACAACGGCTTTTCCAGCGACCTGTCCACGCGCGGCGGCCCGCTGCACCTGTCCCTGGCCTTCAACCCCTCGCACCTGGAAATCGTCAACCCGGTGGTCGAGGGCAGCGTGCGCGCCCGCCAGGACCGTCGCGGCGACCCGAAGGGCGATCAGGTCCTGCCCGTGCTGGTGCACGGCGACGCGGCCTTTGCCGGCCAGGGCGTGGTCATGGAAACCCTGAACCTGGCCCAGACGCGCGGCTACGGTACCGGCGGCACGCTGCACATCGTCATCAACAACCAGATCGGCTTCACGACCTCCGACCCGCGCGACACCCGTTCCACGCTGTATTGCACGGACGTGGTCAAGATGATCGAAGCCCCGGTCTTCCACGTCAATGGCGACGACCCCGAAGCCGTAGTCTTCGCGACGAAACTGGCGCTGGATTATCGCCAACAGTTCGGCCACGACGTGGTGGTGGACATCGTCTGCTTCCGCAAACTGGGCCACAACGAACAAGACACTCCGTCCCTGACCCAGCCGCTGATGTACAAGAGCATCGGCAAGCACCCCGGCACCCGCAAACTGTATGCGGATCGCCTGGTGGCCCAGGGCATCCTGGCCGAAGGCGAACCCGACCAGATGGTCAAGGACTACCGCCAGTTGATGGAAGACGGCCAGCGCACGGTCGAACCCGTCCTGACCGACTACAAGAACAAGTACGCCACCGACTGGTCGTCGTTCCTGGGCGCCAAATGGACCGACCACGCCGATACCGGCGTGCCGCTGGCCGAACTGACCCGCATCGGCGAAAAACTGACGCAGGTGCCGGAAGGCTTCACGGTCCACCCGCTGGTCAACAAGCTCCTGAACGACCGCCTGGCCATGGCGCGCGGCGAACACCCGATCGACTGGGGCATGGGCGAGCACCTGGCGTTTGCCACCCTGGTGGCCAACGGCTATGCCATCCGCATCACCGGGCAGGATTCGGGGCGGGGTACCTTCACCCACCGCCATGCCGTTCTGCACGACCAGAAGCGCGAGCGCTGGGATGCAGGCACCTACATTCCCCTGCAGAACGTCTCCGAAGGCCAGGCGCCGTTCACCGTCATCGACTCGGTGCTGTCCGAAGCCGCTGTGCTGGGGTTCGAATATGGCTACGCGACGGCCGAACCGAACATCCTGACCATCTGGGAAGCCCAGTTCGGCGACTTCGCCAACGGCGCCCAGGTCGTCATCGACCAGTTCATCGCCTCGGGCGAGGCCAAATGGGGCCGTGCCTGCGGCCTGGTGCTGATGCTGCCGCACGGCTACGAAGGCCAGGGTCCGGAGCACTCGTCCGCCCGCATCGAGCGCTTCCTGCAACTGTGCGCCGACAACAACATGCAGGTCGTGCAGCCCACCAACGGTGCGCAGATCTTCCACGTGCTGCGCCGCCAGATGATCCGCCAGTTCCGCAAGCCGCTGGTGATCTTCACGCCCAAATCCCTGCTGCGCAACAAGGCCGCGACGTCCCAGCTGGAAGAACTGGCCACGGGCACCTTCCAGCCCGTCATCGGTGAAGTCAGCGCCGACATCGTGCCGGCCGACGTGAAACGCGTGCTGGTGTGCTCCGGCAAGGTCTACTACGATCTGGTCCATGCCCGCGACGAACAGGATCGCAAGGACGTCGCCATCCTGCGCATCGAACAGCTCTATCCCTTCGCGCACAAGGCCTTCCAGGCCGAACTGCAAAAGTACGAGAACGCCAAGGAACTGGTCTGGGTGCAGGACGAGCCCCAGAATCAGGGGCCGTGGTTCTACGTGCAGCATCATCTGTACGAGAACATGAACGACGGCCAGAAGCTGGGCTATGCCGGCCGTCCGGCCTCGGCTTCTCCGGCCGTGGGCTATCTGGCCAAACACCAGGAACAGCAGCACGCCCTGATCGAACAGGCATTCGCGCCCAAACTGAAAAGCTTCTCGCTGATCAAATAAACCGACCTATTCAAAGACAGACATACCGGAAAAATCATTATGGCCATTACCGAAGTTCTCGTTCCTCAGCTTTCCGAATCCATCTCCGAAGCCACCCTGCTGAACTGGAAAAAACAGCCGGGCGAAGCCGTCGAAGCCGATGAGATCCTGATCGAAGTCGAAACAGACAAGGTCGTGCTGGAAGTGCCGGCCCCGGCCTCGGGCGTGTTGTCCGAGATCGTCAAGGGCGATGGCAGTACCGTGACCTCGGGCGAGGTCCTCGCCCGCATCGACACTGCCGCCAAGGCCGCTGCGGCTGCGCCGAAGGCTGAAGCCGCCCCCGCTGCGGCAGCCCCTGCCGCCGCTGCAGCCGCTCCGGCACCGGCCGCAAAATCCTCGGCCGCCTCGCCGGCCGCAGGCAAGATCCTGTCCGAAAAGGGTATCGACCCCGCCACCGTGGAGGGCACCGGCCGTGCGGGCCGTGTCACCAAGGCCGACGCCCTGAACGCCTCGGCCACTGCCGCTCCGGCTACGCCGGCCGCCCCGGTGCCGGTCAGCCTGGACGGCCGCCCGGAACAGCGCGTGCCCATGAGCCGTCTGCGCGCCCGCGTGGCCGAGCGTCTGATTCAGTCGCAAACTGAAAACGCCATCCTGACGACCTTCAACGAGGTCAACATGCAGGCGATCATGGACCTGCGCAAGAAATACAAGGAAGCCTTCGAAAAGGAACACGGCGTCAAGCTGGGCTTCACGTCCTTCTTCGTCAAGGCCGCCGTCGCGGCGCTCAAGCGCTATCCGGTCGTCAACGCCTCGGTGGATGGCAAGGACATCATCTACCACGGCTACTTCGACATTGGCGTGGCTGTGGGCAGCCCGCGCGGCCTGGTGGTGCCCATCCTGCGCAATGCCGATCAGCTGTCGCTGGCCGACATCGAAAAGCAGATCGCCGACTTCGGTCGTCGCGCTCAGGACGGCAAGCTGACCCTGGACGAACTGACCGGCGGGACCTTCTCGATCTCCAACGGCGGCGTGTTCGGTTCGATGCTGTCCACACCGATCATCAACCCGCCGCAATCGGCCATCCTGGGCATCCACGCCACCAAGGACCGTCCGGTCGTGGAGAACGGCCAGATCGTGATCCGCCCGATGAACTATCTGGCCCTGTCCTACGATCACCGCATCATTGACGGCCGCGAAGCCGTGCTGGCCCTGGTCGCGATGAAAGAAGCTCTGGAAGACCCGCAGCGCCTGCTGCTGAGCGTCTGATCAGCGGTTTCGATGGTATCCATACGCACCCTTCGGGGTGCGTCGTTTTGAGAGAAAAGCATGGCAAAACAATTTGACGTAATCGTGATCGGCGCCGGCCCCGGCGGCTATATTGCCGCCATTCGTGCCGCCCAACTGGGTCTGGCCGTGGCCTGCGTGGATGCCTGGACCAACGCCGCCGGCAAGCCCGCACCGGGTGGCACCTGCACCAACGTCGGCTGCATTCCTTCCAAGGCCCTGCTGCAGTCGTCCGAACACTACGACCAGTTGAACCACCATTTTGCCGAACACGGCATCACGGCAAAGAACGTCAGCCTGGACCTGGCCACATTGGTCGGACGCAAGGACACGGTGGTCAAGCAGAACAACGATGGCATCCTGTATCTGTTCAAGAAGAACAAGGTGTCCTTCTTCCACGGTACCGGTTCGCTGGCCGCCAAGACCGACTTCGGCTGGTCGGTGAAGGTCGCCGGCAAGACCGAGGAAGACCTGGAAGGCCGCCACGTGATCGTGGCCACCGGTTCCAGCGCCCGCGAACTGCCGGGCCTGCCCTTCGACGAAGAACACGTGCTGTCCAATGACGGCGCTCTGCGCATCCCCGCCGTGCCCAAGAAACTGGGCATCATCGGCGCGGGCGTGATCGGTCTGGAAATGGGCAGCGTCTGGCGTCGCCTGGGTTCCGAGGTCACCATTCTCGAAGCCATGCCCGACTTCCTGGGCGCGGTGGACCGTGACGTCGCCAAGGAAGCCCAGAAGGCGCTGACCAAACAGGGCCTGGACATCCAGACCGGTGTGCGCATCGGCGAAGTCAAGTCCTCCGCCAAGGGCGTGAACATTCAGTACACCGATGCCGCTGGCGCCGATCAGAAACTGGCGGTGGACCGCCTGATCGTGTCGATCGGCCGCGTGCCCAACACCCAGGGCCTGGGCGCCGATGTCGTCGGCCTGAAGCTCGACGAGCGCGGCTTCGTGGTCGTGGACGAGGACTGCCGCAGCAACCTGGCCAACGTCTGGGCGGTGGGCGACGTGGTGCGCGGCCCGATGCTGGCGCACAAGGCTGAAGAAGAAGGTGTGGCCGTGGCCGAGCGCATCGCCGGCCAGCACGGGCATGTCAATTTCGACACCATCCCCTGGGTGATCTATACATCCCCGGAAGTCGCCTGGGTCGGCAAGACCGAACAGGCCCTGAAGGCCGATGGCCGCGACTACAAGGCCGGGTCCTTCCCGTTCATGGCCAATGGCCGTGCGCGGGCCCTGGGCGACACGACCGGCTTCGTCAAGATCCTGGCCGATGCCAAGACCGATGAAGTCCTGGGCGTGCACATCGTCGGCCCGATGGCCTCGGAACTGATCGCCGAAGCCGTCACCATCATGGAATTCCGCGGCGCTGCCGAAGACATCGCCCGGATCTGCCACGCGCACCCGACTTTGTCCGAAGCCGTCAAGGAAGCCGCCCTGGCGGTGGACAAGCGCACCTTGAACCTGTAGTCGCCGATGGATGTCAGCGCGTACTACGCGCAGGCCCTGAGCGAGCGGGGCTTCGTCGCCGACGAAGCCCAGCGCGCGGCGGTCGCGCGCCTGCAGCATTACTATGACGACTGGATCGAATTCAAGCATCAGCGGTCCAATCAGCTGAAGAAATTTTTCCTGCACCCGGCCGTGCCCCGTGGCGTATACCTGTGGGGTGGAGTAGGGCGTGGGAAGAGCTTCCTGATGGACGCCTTCTACCTGACGGTGCCCGTCAAGCGCAAGGTCCGCCTGCACTTCCACGAATTCATGCGGGGCGTGCACAGAGAAATCCGCGCCGTCAGCGGCGAGTCCGATCCTCTGGACCATGTCGCCCGCAATATCGCCAAGCGCTACCGCCTGATCTGCTTTGACGAGTTTCACGTCTCCGACGTGGCCGACGCGATGATCCTGTATCGCCTGCTGATGCGCCTGTTCGAATACGGCACGTCGTTTGTGATGACGTCGAACTACGAGCCCTCCACCTTGTATCCCGACGGTCTGCACCGCGACCGGATCCTGCCGGCCATCGCCCTGATCCAGGAAAAGATGGACGTTCTGAACGTGGACGCGGGGGTGGATTACCGCCGCCGCACCCTGGCGCAATTGCGCACCTATATCACGCCCATCGTCGCCGCCACGCGCGACGAGTTGCGCTCCGCCTTCGATCGCCTGGCCGACACGGCGGAACAGAAGCCGGTCTTGCTGATCGAGAACCGCGAGATCCAGGCGGTTGCCCTGGCCGGGACCGTGGTCTGGTTCGATTTCATGGCCTTGTGCGGCACCCCGCGCTCGCAGAACGACTACCTGGATCTGGCGGATCGTTTCCAGACCGTCATCGTGTCGGATGTGCCGCGCATGGCGCCGCGCCAGGCGTCCGAGGCCCGGCGCTTTACCTGGCTGGTGGATGTGCTGTACGACCACAAGGTCAAGATGATTCTGTCGGCGCAGTGTCCGGCCGATGAACTTTATACTCAGGGTCCGATGTCCAACGAGTTTTCCCGTACGGTGTCGCGGCTGATGGAGATGCAGTCGCGGGAATACCTGGCGGAAACCCGTCGTGCGGCCGTGGTGCTGTAGGGCCGGGCATCTTCTTATCCGAATATCAGGCAGATCGATGAATCCTTCCGCGAAATCCCCGGCGCAGACCCGGGTTCTGACGGGCATCACGACGTCCGGCACCCCCCATCTGGGCAATTATGCGGGCGCCATCCGCCCGGCCATCCAGTCCAGCACGGAGCCGGGGGTGGATGCGTTTTTCTTCCTGGCGGATTTCCATGCCCTGATCAAATGCGCCGACCCGGCCCGCGTGGCGCAGTCGCGCATGGAGATCGCCGCCACCTGGATCGCTGCGGGCCTGGATACGGATCGCGTGACCTTCTACCGCCAGTCGGATGTGCCGGAAATCCCGGAACTGTGCTGGATGCTGACCTGCGTGACGGCCAAGGGCCTGATGAATCGCGCGCACGCCTACAAGGCCTCGGTCGACGCCAACGCGCTCAAGGGCGTCGATCCGGACGACGGTGTCACCATGGGGCTGTTTTCCTACCCGGTGCTGATGGCAGCCGACATCCTGATGTTCAATGCCCACCGGGTGCCGGTGGGGCGTGACCAGATCCAGCACCTGGAAATGGCGCGCGACATCGCGCAGCGCTTCAATCACCAGTATGGCCGGGGCACGGATCTGTTCGTCCTGCCCGAGGTCCAGATCGACGAGGACGTCGCCACGCTGCCCGGACTGGACGGGCGCAAGATGTCCAAGAGCTACAACAACACCATTCCCCTGTTCGAAGGCGGCGCGCGGGCCCTGAAGGCCGCCGTGGCGCAGATCGTCACCGATTCGCGCCTGCCCGGCGAACCCAAGGATGCCGAGAGCTCGCACCTGTACACGCTTTACCGGGCTTTCGCCTCGACGCAGCAGGCGGCGCAATTTCGTGCGGCCCTGGAAGGCGGGCTGGGCTGGGGAGATGCCAAGCAGGCGCTGTGCGAACAGATCGAGGCCCAGATCGGTCCTATGCGGGCACAGTATGCCGACCTGATGGACCATCCCGATCGGGTCGAGGCCATTCTGCAGGCCGGGGCCGAGAAGGCGCGGCGCGTGGCCGTGCCCTTCATGGATCGCCTGCGCGAGGCCGTCGGCCTGCGTCAGCCGGCCATGGCGACCAAGGGCAAGAATGCCGCCGGAACCGGCAAGGGCTCGAAGGCCCGGTTGGTGTCGTTTCGCGATGAAGATGGTCGGTTCCGTCAGCGGCTGTTTGCAGCAGACGGGGCGGAACTGTTGCTGTCCGAGCCCTTCGCAGACCCGAAGTTGCTGAATCGGCTAAGCCGCCAATTGGCGCAGGCCGATCTGTCGGGTGTGCAGGCCGATGCCCAGGGGCTGATCAGCCTGGAAGCGGACGGGCAGTGCTGGGCGCGCTGCCCGGTGGCTGCGCTGGAACAGGTCCGGCAGGCGTTGGCGCAGATCTGATCGGATCGGCTGTGGCCCGCCGTGGTCGGGCCTACATCATTGTGCTCTTGTTAGTCGTGGAATCAGGGGGCTTCAGGCCGCCTGGCCACCGGGGGTCGCCTGCGTCATTTTCGCGGCTGCGCGCCCGCGCAGCCATTCCAGCACCAACAACAGAGCCGTGGAAAACAGGATCAGGATGGTCGCGACGGCAGCGATGATGGGGCTGATGTTTTCCCGGATGCCGGTGAACATCTGGCGTGGCAGCGTGACTTGTTCGGGGCCGGCCAGGAACAGCGTGATCACGATTTCGTCGAAGGCCGTGGCAAAGGCGAACAGCGCGCCGGCGATCACGCCGGGGGCAATGATGGGCAGCGTGACGCGAAAGAACGTGCGCACCGGCCCGGCCCCCAGGCTGTAGCTGGCGCGCAGCAGGTTGGGGTCGAAACCCTGCAGCGTGGCCGAGACCGTAGTCACGACGAAGGGCGCGCCGATGGCCGCCAGGGCCAGGATCAGGCCGATGTAGCTGTTGACCAGCCCGTAGGGGGCGAAGAACAGGTAGATGCCCAGGCCGGTGACCACCAACGGCACGATCATGGGCGAGATCAGGATCGACATCAGCAGGCCTTTGCCACGGAACTGCACCCGGTGCAGGCCGGCCGCCGCCAGCGTCCCCAGCACGGTCGCCAGCACGGTGGCGGCGGGCGCCACGATGAAGCTGTTGGTCGTGGCGCGAGCCCATTCGTCGGACTGGAACAGGGCTGTGTACCAGCGCATGGAAAAGGCGTCGATCGGGTAGAGCAACATCGACCCCTGGTTGAACGACAGGGGAACGATGACCAGGATCGGCAGCAGCAGGAACAGCAGGATCAGCGCGCACAGCAGCCGCAGCGCATAGTGCCAGATGCGTTCGGTCAGGGACAGGTAAGGCGGAAATTCCGGGTTGAACATGATCGTCCTTCAGGCCTTCAGAAAGCGAACCGCCCGTTGCCGGTTTGCGGCGGTTCCGGTGTTCGGGTCCATGGTGGGTTTAGCTCAGGGCCAGTTCCTTGCCGGAAATCCTGCGGTACATGCTGTAGAGCACAAGCGTGCCAGCCAGCAGGATCAGCCCCAGCGCGCTGGCCATGCCCCAGTTGATGGTCTGGTTGGTGAAGTAGGCCACGTAGTAGCTGATCATCTGGTCTGCAGCGCCGCCCAGCAGGGCCGGGGTGATGTAGTAGCCGATGGCGATGATGAACACCAGCAGGGATCCGGCCGCGACGCCGGGGTAGGTCTGGGGTACGTAGATGCGCCAGAACGCGGCGAAGGGGTGGCTGCCCAGCGATATGGCGGCTCGTTGGTAGGTGGCCGGCACTGATTGCATCACACTGTACAGGGGCAGCACCATGAATGGCAGCAGGATGTGGACCATGGCGATGTAGACGCCCAGGCGGTTGAACAGCAGCGGCAGCGGCTGGTCGATCAGCCCCAGCTTTTCCAGGGCGTTGTTGATCAGGCCCTCGCGCTGCAGCAGGACCACCCAGGCGGCAATGCGCACCAGCACGGAAGTCCAGAACGGAATCAGGATGCAGATCAGCACCAGGTTGGCGCGGCGCTTGGGCAGGCGTGTGATCCAGTAGGCCAGGGGGTAGCCCAGGACCAGGGTGATCAGGGTGACGACTGCGCTGATGACGAAGGTGCGCGAGAATATTTCCTGGAAGGCGGACGTGCCGGGCGGGGCCGATACGATGCTGCCCTTGGCGTCCAGTTTCAGGTCCAGCGAGGCCAGCAGGTAATAGGGTGTCCAGGATGTGTCGTTGCGGGCGATGACGGCCCAGTAGGCAGGGTCGGCCCAGCGCTGGTCCAGGTCGATCAGCCGCGCGCGGGCATCGGCGGCGTCGGCAGCCGGAAACGGCAGGCGGCGCAGCGTCTTGAAGATCAATGACCGGTAGCCCGAGATCTCATAGTTCAGCCTCCGGGCCAGTTCACCGGCGGCGGGGGTGCTTTTGGCATTGCCCAGGTCCATCGCCAGGGCCTGGAAGGCGGTGTCCGGCGGCTGGCTGCTGCCGTCCCAGTCGGCCAGGCTTTGCAGCGTGTGGGGCAGGGTGTCGATGACTTCGGGATTGTCGGCGGCCCGGGTCAGCAGGGATGCGATGGGAATGATGAAGACGACCAGCAGGAAGATGGCCAGGGGGCCGACCAGCAGCAGCGCGCGCCAGGTTTTCTTCCGCTGGGCGGCTTGCATCGAGCGCCGGATGGCGGCGGGGTCGTCGAAGGTCGTATCCATGGCAATATCCTGACGTGAAATCGTACGGGATGGCCCTCAGGCCACCCCGTACGCGGGATCAGCGGGCGGCCCAGGCCGTGAAGCGCTGCTCGAGTTCTTCACCGTGGTCGGTCCAGAATTCGAGATCGTTGAACAGGGCGTTGCGCGCATTGGCCGGCGAATTGGGCACATTGGCCAGGACGTCGGGGCTGAGCATGCCGATGGCTTGCTTGCTGACCGGGCCGTAGGCGATGTGCTGCGAGTAGGCTGCCTGGGCCTTGGGCGAACTGGCGTAGCGGACGAAGTCGATGGCCTGGTCCTTGTTGGACGAGCCGGTGGGGATCACCCAGTAGTCGAAGTCATAGACGCTCTGGTTCCAGACGACCTTCAGGGGGCGGCCTTCGCGCTGTGCCGCGTCGATGCGCCCGTTGTAGGCGGCCGACATCACCACGTCACCGGCCGACAGCATCTGCGGCGGTTGTGCGCCGGCTTCCCACCACTGGACGTAGGGCTTGATCTCGTCGAGTTTCTTGAAGGCGCGGTCCACGCCTTCCGGGGTTGCCAGGACTTTGTAGACGTCCTGTGGCGCGACGCCGTCGGCCATCAGGGCGAATTCGACGTTGTAGTGGGCGCCCTTGCGCAGGCCGCGCTTGCCGGGGAATTTCTTCACATCCCAGAAATCGGCCCAGCCGGTGGGGGCGGTCTTGAGCGTATCTGCGTTGTAGGCCAGCACGGTGGACCAGACGAAGGTGCCCACCCCGCAGTACTTCAGCGCTCCGCGCACCATGTCGCCCTTGTTCAGGACGGAGGCCCAGTCGATGTTTTCATACAGGCCTTCGTCGCAGCCGCGGCCCAGGTCGCCGGTTTCGACTTCGACGACGTCCCAGACGACGTTGTGGGACTGGACCATGGCCTTGACCTTGGCTTGTTCTCCGTTATAGGCCACGGGGATGACCTTTTTGCCGGATTCCTTTTCGAAGGGCTGGATGAATGCCGCATTCTGCGCGTCGCCGTTGGCGCCGCCGAAATTGACCACAGTCAGGTCGCGCGCCTGGGTGGGGGCCTGGAACAGCGCCAGAGGGACCGCGACGGCCAGTGCCGTCAGGAGCGGGGCTTTTTTCATGAGGTGTCTCCTGTTGTATGGATGTAGTGTGAGGCTTCAGGGGTGGAAAACACGGACGTGTCCGGGATCGATCCGCAGCGGGATACGGGCGCCCGGGGCATGTGTCCCGGCGTCCGCAGCCAGGGGCATCTTGACGAAGAAGGTATCGCTGTCGCCCAGGCGGCAGCGCAGGCGGACGTGGTCGCCGAAATAGACCTCGTCGACGGCATGGGCGTCGAAGCGGTTCGGGCCGTCGCTGCTGCCGGGCACGATGCGTTCGGGGCGCATGGCGATGACGCAGGGGCTGCCGGTCTGCAGGCCCTGGACGTTCAAGCCTCGCAACTGCGGGCCGCCGGTGACTTCGACCTCGCACCAGTCGCCGTCCTGGGCACGCACGGTACCGGGGAACTGGTTGCTGTCGCCCACGAACCCGGCCACGAAGCGGTTGCAGGGGGATTCGTACAGCGCGTCGGCGCTGCAGACCTGCTGGATGATGCCCTGGTTGAAGACCGCGATGCGGTTGCTCATGGTCAGGGCTTCGCTCTGGTCGTGGGTGACGTAGACGAAGGTGATGCCCAGTTTCCGGTGCAGTGCCTTGAGCTCGAGCTGCATGTGTTCGCGCAGCTGTTTGTCCAGGGCGCCCAGCGGTTCGTCCATCAGCACGATCTTGGGTTCGAAGACCAGGGCGCGGGCCAGCGCGATGCGCTGCTGCTGGCCGCCTGACAGCTGTGCGGGGTAGCGTTTGGCGAAATCCTGCATCTGCACCATGGACAGCGCATCGTGGATGCGTTGCGCGCGCTGGGATGCGGGGATTTTGCGGACCTTCAGAGGGTATTCCAGGTTGCGCTCCACCGTCATGTGGGGGAACAGGGCGTAGTTCTGGAACACCATGCCCAGATTGCGATGGTGCGGCGGGACGTCGTTGAGACGGCGGCCTTCCAGCAGGATGTCGCCCTGAGTGGGCGATTCGAAGCCGGCGAGCATCATCAGGCAGGTGGTCTTGCCGGAGCCCGACGGCCCCAGCAGCGACAGGAACTCGCCGGGATAGATATCGAGGTTGAGATCCCGGACGACCAGATGACTTCCATCGTAGGATTTCTGGACGCCCTGGAATCGGACCAGGGGTTCGGGAGCAGGAGCGGCGGACATCAGGGGCGGTCTCCGGGGGCAGGTGGTCGGACGATGTTAGGCCGGATCGGCCATCGCATCCATCAGGATAGCCAGACCTTCGTCGAGCAGGCCATCCGGGATTGTCAGGGGAAACAGGAAGCGGATGACGTTCCCATAGGCGCCGCAGGTCAGCAGGACCAGGCCGCGCTCCAGGGCGCGGCGCTGGATGCCGGAGGCGGTGTCCGGGTCGGGGCTGCCGTCCGGGTGGCGGAACTCGGCTGCGACCATGGCGCCCAGCCCGCGGATGTCGACGATACGGGGGTGTTGGCGTTCGGCCAATGCGTGTTTCAGGCGGCTGCCCAGCGTGTCGGCCCGGGCGATCAGGTCTTCGTCGCGGATGATGTCCAGCACTGCCAGGGCGGCGGCGATGGCCAGGGGGTTGCCGGCGTAGGTGCCGCCCAGCGACCCGCGCGGGGCGGCGTCCATCAGTTCGGCTCGCCCGCACACGCCCGACAGCGGCATGCCGCCCGCCAGGCTCTTGGCCATGGTGATCAGGTCGGGTGTCACGCCGGAATGTTCGATGGCGAACATCTTGCCGGTGCGGGCAAAGCCGGTCTGGACTTCATCGACGATCAGCAGGATGCCGTGTTCGTCGCAGCGCTGGCGCAGCGCCTGCAGCAATTCGGTGGGCGCAACGTTGAATCCGCCTTCGCCCTGGACGGGTTCGATGACGATGGCGGCCACCCGCGACGGGCTGATGTCGGCCTTGAACAACAGGTCCAGCGCCTTCAGGGAATCCCGCACGGTCACGCCGTCCAGGGCGCTGGGAAAGGGGATGTGGTAGACCTCGGCCGGCAGCGGGCCGAAGTCCTGTTTGTAGGGGGCGACCTTGCCGGTCAGGGCCATGCCCATGAAGGTCCGCCCGTGGAAGGCCCCTGAAAATGCGATGACGCCGGTGCGGCCCGTGGCGGCGCGGGCGATCTTGACGGCGTTTTCCAGCGCTTCGGCGCCGGTGGTGAAGAAGGCGGTCTTCTTGGCGTGGCTGCCGGGCGTCAGGCGGTTGATGTGCTCGGCCAGCTGGACGTACGACCCGTACGGGGCGACCTGGAATGCCGTGTGGGTGAAGGCGTCGAGCTGATCGCGGATGGCCTGGACGATGCGGGGGTGACAATGTCCGGTGTTGGCGACGGCGATACCGGCCGCGAAGTCGATGTAGCGCCGGCCTTCGACGTCCCAGAGTTCCGCGTTCAGCGCGCGCTTGGCGTAGAAATCACAGGTGATGCCGATGCCGTTGGGGATCGCTGCGTTCTTGCGCTGCTGCCAATCCTGATTCATGTCCGTCATGTGTGTCTCCAGGTAGGCGGGGTATTTCCGCACTCGTTTTTTTTCACTATACTGATCTTTTGGTTTGTCAAATAGATCCATTTAAATAAAATTAATGGGGCCAATTTGGAATCCTTTATCCTCTCTGAATGGTTGCTCCAGAACTTTGGCAACTCCGGGGATAGTCCTGCTTATCATCGTTTGTATCAGTTGATTTGTAGAGCCATTCTGGAAGGCCATCTGCCGGCCGGAGCCCGCCTGCCGTCCTCGCGCGATCTGGCCGCCGAACTGGAAATCGCGCGCAATACCGTGCTGCAGGTGTACGACCAGTTGTCCGAGGAAGGCTACGTGCATGCCGGCGTGGGCCGGGGCACCTATGTCCAGGACATCAGCCAGGATCTGGTCGACCCGCCTGCCGCCCGGGGCGATGCGACCGATTCGGCGGCGACCCATCCGGACAGCATGCACAACCTGTCGCGCCGGGGGCGCGCGCTGGTGTCGCGGCTGGGTTTTTCCAATCTGCAGGCGGGGGCTTTCATGCCGGGGATTCCCGACGTGCGCGAGTTTCCGCTGAAGACCTGGTCCAGGATCCAGAACCGGCTGTGGCGCAGCGAACCCTGGGATCTGATGCGCTACGCTCCCGCAGGCGGCTACGGCCCCGTGCGCCAGGCGATCTCGGATTACCTGGGCAGCGTGCGCGCCGTGCGCAGTTCGGCCCAGCAGGTCGTGATGACCACCGGCATTCACCAGGGCATCGACGTGGCCATCCGGCTGCTGTGTGATCCGGGCGATACGGTCTGGATCGAGGAACCTGCCTATTGGGGGGTGCGCAATCTCTTGCTGACTGCGGGGCTGCGCCTGGTGCCGATCCGCGTCGACGAGGAAGGCATCTGCCCCGGCGAGGCGGAACGCGCCCGCCCGCCGCGCCTGATCGTGGTGGCGCCGTCGCACCAGTACCCCCTGGGGATGGTGATGAGCCTGGCTCGGCGGCGCATGCTGCTGGACTATGCGCGCCAGGTGTCCTGCTGGATCGTCGAAGACGACTACGACAGCGAATTCCGTTATGGCAGGCGGCCGCTGGCGTCCCTGCAGGGCATGGACGATTCGGGCCGTGTGCTGTACGCGGGCAGCTTCAGCAAGACCCTGTGCCCCGGTCTGCGGGTCGGGTTCCTGGTGGTGCCGGAACCGCTGGCAGGGGCGGTGGCAGACGCCGTGGCCGAGTTGTACCGCGAGGGCAACATGATGAATCACGCGGTTCTGGCGGAATTCATTCGCGAGGGGCATCTGGCGCAGCACATCCGCCGTGTCCGGCGCCGCTACGAGGAACGCCGCACCTGCCTGATCGAACAGATCCGCCATCATTTCGGCAACACGCTGGAAATCGTCGGAGGCGAGGCCGGCCTGCACCTGATACTGGCCTTGCCCGAAGGCGTGGACGACACCCTGGTGGTACGCGACGCCCTGCAGCAGGGGGTGGTGACGCGCGCCCTGAGTACCTATTACCTGGGGCGGGATCATGCCCGCCCTGGTTTATTGCTGGGTTACGCCGGGGTCACCCCGGAAGAAATCCGGCCCGCCTTCGACGTGCTTGCGCGCGTGATTGGCGCTTATCTTTGACTTCGCCCAAAAGGGATCCAGCCATGAATGCATCCGATAGCCTGGCTCACAGCGATGTGGCCTATCAATTCCATTCCTACACCAACGCTCAGCGCCTGCGCGAGGAGGGCCCCTGCATCATGGAGCGCGGCGATGGGATCTACGTCCAGGATACGGACGGCAAGCAATACATCGAGGGCATGGCCGGGCTCTGGAGCGTCGCAGTGGGGTTCAGCGAACCCCGCCTGGCGCAGGCTGCCTATCGCCAGATGCAGAACCTGCCCTTCTATCACACGTTCAGCCAGAAATCGAACGTCCCGTCCATCGAACTGGCGGAAAAGCTGATCGACCTGACCGGCGGGCGCATGGCCCAGGCCTTCTTCACCAATTCCGGGTCCGAGGCCAACGACACCATCGTCAAGATGGTCTGGTACTACAACAATGCGCTGGGCCGTCCCGAGAAAAAGAAGATCATCGCCCGCGAGCGTGGCTATCACGGCGTGACCGTGGCCTCAGCCAGCCTGACGGGGCTGGCGGGCAACCACCGCAGCTTCGATCTGCCGCTGCCCCGCATCCACCACGTGCGCTGCCCGCATTGGTACCACGAGGGCCAGCCTGGCGAGACCGAGGCGCAATTCGGCGACCGCCTGGCAGCCGAACTCGAGGCGCTGATCCTGAAGGAAGGCCCGGACACGGTGGCAGCCTTCATCGGTGAACCCGTCATGGGCGCCGGCGGCGTGATCGTGCCCCCCGAAGCCTACTGGCCCAAGATGCAGGCGGTGTGCCGCAAGTACGACGTGCTGGTGATCGCCGACGAGGTCATTACCGGCTTCGGACGCACGGGCCGCCTGTTCGCTTCGGATCTGTTTGGCATCGAACCCGATTTCATGACCTTGTCCAAGCAGTTGACCTCGTCCTATCTGCCGCTGGCGGCGGTGCTGATGAACGAGAAAGTCGCCTCCGTCCTGATTCGCCACAGCGGCGAGCTGGGCAGCTTCGGGCACGGCTACACCGCCAGCGGCCATCCCGTGGCGACGGCGGTCGCGCTTGAAAACATCCGTGTCATCGAGGAACGCGGCCTGGTGGACAATGCCTTCGCAGTGGGGGCCGTGCTGCAGCGCCGGCTGCGGGAGCTGTCCGGCCATCCGCTGGTGGGCGAAGTGCGCGGCGTGGGGCTGATTGCCGCCGTCGAACTGGTTGCCGACAAGGCAGCCCGCACTCCCTTCGATCCGCTGGGCAAGGCGGGGGCGATGGTCGTGCGCCAGGCCCAGGACAATGGACTGATTCTGCGCGGCATCCAGGACAGCGTGGCCTTCTGCCCGCCCCTGATCATCACCGAGGCGCAGGTCAACACTCTGGCGGATCGTTTCGCGCAGTCCCTGGACGAAGTGACGCGCGCATTGCAATAGCGTGCGCCTGGGCCGGGCGTGTGTCAGCCCGGCCCGTCTGGCTGCGTCTGCGCCACCAGCCAGTCCCGGAACTGCGCCAGGGCGGGCAGCGTGGTCTTGCGCTCGGGCACGATCAGGTGAAAGGCCCGCTGTCCCGGGCCACTGTGCGGATTCAGGATGCGCAGGGCGCCGTCGTCCAGTTCCTGCTGGATCAGGAAGGGCGGGATCAGCGCCACCCCCAGGCCGTCTGCTGCCGCCTGGGACAGCATGGAAAACAGTTCCAGCCGCATGCCGGCCATGTCGGCGGGTGCGCTGGCGCCTGCCGAGGCGAACCAGTCGCGCCAGGCGGTTGGGCGAGTGCTTTGCTGCAGCAGGGGCAGGGCGGCGATCGCCTCTGCGTCCAGGGGGCCGTCGGCCAGCCGGGGACTGCAGACCGGCACGGGGTTTTCACGCATCAGAAAGGTGGCCTGGGTCCCAGGCCAGCCCGGATCGCCGGAATAGATGGCGGCGTCGAATTCCGTATCGTCGAATAGAAAGGGCCGGGTGCGGGTCGCCATATTCACCTGCAGCCCTGGGCCGCAGCCCTGGGGGCCGGCCAGCCGAGGCAGCAGCCAGCGGGTGGCAAAAGTCGGCACGACCGCCAGGTCGACTACGCCGCCGCCCTGATGCGCCATGATGGCCAGGGAGTCCCGTTCGATGGTATCGAGCTGGCGGCGCACCAGCCGGCCGTAGCGCTCGCCGGCATCGGTCAGTCGCACGCCGCGCCGGACCCGGTCGAACAGCGGCACGCCGACGAAGGCCTCCAGTGTGGCGATCTGGCGGCAGATGGCCCCCTGGGTCAACGAGAGTTCCTGCGCCGCATGGGTAAAGCTCTGGTGGCGGGCTGCGGCCTCGAAGGCCTGCAGCGCGGTGGTGCTGGGCAGACGTTTGCGCATGACGGTTCTGGTGTGAAGTGATAAAAAATCACAGGTTCATCAGTTTATATCGTTTGTTTCGTCATCGCGATATCGTTAGCATGCAAAATCATCACTTTGATCTTTCAGGAGCCTGAGCATGTCTTCATCCCGCCCCCAGTTCCAATGGCTTGATCCCCTGCTGCTGGATCAGCAACTGACCGACACGGAACGCATGGTGCGCGATGCTGCCCGCGCCTATGCCCAGGACCGTCTGCTGCCACGCGTGCAGGACGCTTTCCGTCATGAAAAGACGGACACCGCCATCTTCCGCGAGATGGGTGAACTGGGCCTGCTGGGGGCGACGATCCCGGAACAGTACGGCGGCGCGGGCATGAATTACGTGTGCTACGGCCTGATCGCACGCGAGGTCGAACGCGTGGATTCCGGCTATCGCTCGATGATGAGTGTGCAAAGCTCACTGGTCATGGTGCCGATCAATGCCTTTGGCACGGACGCCCAGAAGGAAAAATACCTGCCGAAACTGGCCTCCGGCGAATGGATCGGCTGTTTTGGCCTGACCGAGCCGGATCACGGCTCGGACCCGGGTTCCATGGTAACGCGCGCCAAGAAAGTGCCGGGCGGCTACAGCCTGAGCGGCGCCAAGACCTGGATCACCAACAGCCCGATCGCCGACGTATTCGTTGTCTGGGCCAAGGACGAGGCGGGCGATATTCGCGGCTTTATCCTGGAAAAGGGCTGGAAGGGCCTTTCGGCGCCGGCCATCCACGGCAAGGTCGGCCTGCGGGCTTCGATCACCGGCGAGATCGTGCTCGACGAGGTTTTCGTGCCCGAAGAAAACATCTTCCCCGATGTGCGCGGCCTGAAAGGCCCCTTCACCTGCCTGAACTCCGCCCGTTATGGCATCGCCTGGGGCGCCCTGGGCGCAGCCGAGGCCTGCTATGAAACCGCCCGCCAGTACGTGCTGGACCGCAAGCAGTTCGGCCGGCCGCTGGCGGCCAACCAGCTGATCCAGAAGAAGTTGGCCGACATGCTGACCGAGATCACGCTGGGCCTGCAGGCCGTGCTGCGGGTCGGCCACCTGAAGGACGAAGGCCACGCGCCGGTGGAAATCACCTCCATCATCAAGCGCAATTCCTGCGGCAAGGCGCTGGACATCGCCCGCACGGCCCGCGACATGCTGGGCGGAAACGGTATTTCCGACGAGTTCTGCATCGCCCGCCACCTGGTCAATCTGGAAGTGGTGAATACCTACGAAGGCACGCACGACGTGCATGCCCTGATCCTGGGGCGCGCCATCACCGGCATCGCCGCCTTTGCAAACTAGAGGCACGTCCATGGCGCAAGAGACAGTCGGCCAGGCGGCAGGCGGGCAACCGTCTGCTGCGGCGCGGCCCGACGCAAGGGCACAAGGAGCGTTGTCGCACATTCGGGTCCTGGATCTGTCGCGGGTGCTGGCCGGCCCCTGGGCGACCCAGATCCTGGGTGACCTGGGCGCCGACGTCATCAAGGTCGAACGCCCTGAGGCCGGGGACGACACGCGGGGCTGGGGGCCTCCCTGGATGCCCGATGGCGAGGGCCGGGAATCTCGCGTCGCAGCCTATTATCTGTGCGCCAATCGCAACAAGCGATCGGTCACGGTGGACATGGCCAGCCCGCAGGGCCAGGACCTGATCCGCCAGCTGGTGCGCCAGTCCGACGTGCTGGTGGAAAATTTCAAGGCGGGCGGACTGGCCCGCTACGGCCTGGATTACGACAGCCTGAAGACCATCAATCCGCGCCTGGTGTATTGCTCCATCACGGGATTCGGGCAGACCGGCCCGTATGCTGCACGCGCGGGCTACGATTTCCTGGTCCAGGGCCTGGGGGGGCTGATGAGCGTCACTGGACGCCCGGATGACCAGGCGGGCGGTGGCCCCATGAAAGTCGGGGTCGCCCTGACCGACATTCTGACGGGCCTGTATGCGGCCAATGCCATCCAGGCAGCCCTGGCCGCTCGTGAACACACCGGCCTGGGCCAGCACGTGGACATGGCTTTGCTGGACGTGCAGGTTGCCTGCCTGGCCAACCAGGCCATGAATTATCTGGCCACGGGCCGCAGCCCCGGGCGGCTGGGCAATGCGCACCCCAGCATCGTGCCGTACCAGGATTTCCCGACGGCCGATGGCTACATGATTCTGGCTATCGGCAACGACGGCCAGTTCGCACGCTTTTGCGAGGAAGCCGGTCGACCGGACCTGTCCGCCGATGCTCGCTTCGCCACCAATCGGGGTAGGGTGGAACACCGGGATGAACTGATTCCCATCCTGCGTCACCTGACCACGGCACGGACCACGGCGCAGTGGATTGCGGCGCTGGAATCCCGCGCCGTGCCCTGTGGTCCCATCAATGCGGTCGAACAGGTGTTCCAGGATCCGCAGGTGCAGGCGCGCGGCCTGCGCATCGAGATGCCGCATGCGGAAACCGGTGCCGTGCCTCTGGTGGCCAGCCCGATCCGCCTTTCGGACACGCCGGTGGACTATCGCCTGCCGCCGCCCGCGCTGGGCGAGCATACGGTCGACGTGCTGGAGGGTGTCCTGGGGCTGGCGCCTGGCGATATCCAGGCTCTTCGGGAACAGGGCGTGGTCTGAGCGTCCGGCCGGGGCCGATCGAAAGCCCTGCTCCATGGACGATCGGGTTCGAATCCGGCGGCGCCTCTGGGCGCCGTTTCCCATTCCGTTTTGACATGAGTCAAGGCTTGTGCCACCTGGTGGCGGCAGCCGGCCTCTGTTCATCTGGCGTCAAGGTTGTGGTTCTTACCATGCACTGAATGGTCGCTGTCTGGCGACCGTGAAATGGGAGAACCGATCATGCGAGTAAACCGACGATTTGGCGCCTGCCTGCTGGCGGTCTCACTGGGCGCGGCAGTCGCTCCGGCGTGGGCGGACGACGATTGTGACGTGCCCGTCAAGCGCTGGCAGAGCCGCGATGCGGTCACCCGGATGGCGCGCAGCCAGGGCTGGGAATTGGCGCGCGTCAAGATCGACGATGGCTGCTATGAGGTCCGTGGCGAGGACGCCCAGGGCCGTTCCTTCCGTGCCAAGCTCGATCCCGAGACGCTGGAAATCGTGAAGATGAAGTATCGCGATTCAGAAGACCGCAGCCGCCGCCGTTCGAAAAGGCACCCGTCAGAATTCTCACCGGAGCAATGACTCATGAAGACTGTTTCGATTGCGGCCCTGCTGGCCGCCACTACCCTGGCCGTTCCCGCCCTGGCGCAGGGCCGTTCCGTGACCTTGTCCACGACTTTGAAAAACTATGGTGGTGACGGCGCCTACCTGGCTGTCTATCTGACCGATGCCCAGGGGGCCTACGCCGGCACCCTGTGGGTGGCGGGCGGCAAGGCCAAATACTACAAGCACCTCGCAGACTGGAAGCGACTGTCGGCCGGTGAGGCCGCGCGCTTGGATGGCGTGACCGGCGCCAGTGTGGGTGCGGGCCGCACGCTGAAGGTGACTGCCGATCTGGCCGACGCACTGTTCGATGCCGGCTACGAGATCCGTGTCGACGCCGCCGTCGAGGACATGCGTGACAGCCCGTCTGAAGTCCGAGTGCCGCTGACCACGGCGGGTGCCGGCCAGATGACTGCCGGGCGCCGATTCATCCAGTCATTTGGCTATCAGACGCAGTGATCACCATGCAATGGCGGCAGATCCATCGCTGGCTGGGCCTGTGGGCCGGGGGGCTGGCCCTGTTTGCCGGGATTACCGGACTGGTCCTGGCCTTCTTTCCGGTGCGCGATGCCTGGCGAGCCAACCCGGTGGAGTCCGGCCTGTCGGTAGCGGTCCTGGCGCAGCGGGTGGCAGCCGAGGTCTCGGGGATCGAGGAAATCCGCCGCCTGCCCTCGGGAGACGTCATCGTGTATTCCTTCGATGGTGACCTGGCCCGCGCCAGCCGGGTCGATCCGGCCAGCGGCCAGGTGCTGGGCGACTACCAGGTCTCGACTGTCGAACGCTGGGTGCGCAACTTGCATCGGTCTTTCATGCTGGGCGATCCCGGCCGCCTGGGTATGGCCGGGATCGCTCTGGCAATGCTGTTGCTGACGCTGTCCGGGACCCTGATGCTGGCCCGGCGCCTGGGCGGCTGGCGTCACGTTGTGTCGGGCCGCATTCGTGGAACCCTGGCTCAACGCATCCACGGGATCAGTGGCCGCTCGTTGATGCTCGTCCTGACCCTGTCTTCGCTGACTGCGATCTACATGAGCGCGACGACCTTCAGCCTGATTCCGGCTGATGCGGGTATGGAGCCGGATATCGTGTCCGCTCCCGGCCCGCAGCCTGACTTGGCCGTGCAAGCCCTGCCGCTGCTGCAGGCGCTGTCGGCCGAAGGGCTGCGCAAGCTGAACTTCCCTGCGGCCGACGATTCAGAGGACGTCTGGGCTGTCTCCACTGATGCCGGCGATGGCTGGGTCGACCGACGCAGCGGCCATGTGCTGGCCTGGCGGCCGGCACCCTTCGCCCGTGTCCTGTCCGACTGGGTGTATGCCTTGCACACGGGCCAGGGTTTATGGGCCTGGGCGCTGGTCCTGGGCCTGGCCGGCCTGTGCATTCCGGTCTTCGGGGCCACCGGGTTTCTGATCTGGCGGCAGAGCAGGGCCCGGATGCCTCGCCTCGCGAGCAACAGTCCGGCTCGGCGGGCTGACGTGCTGGTCTTCGTGGCCAGCGAGGGCGGCACGACCTGGGGCTTTGCCAAGGCCTTGCATGACGCCCTGGCGCGCAACGGCCACGCAGTCCACACCGCGCCCCTGGAACAGTTTCAGTGCCCTGAGTCGGCCCGCCAGGTGTTCATCCTGGCGGCTTCCTACGGGGATGGCCAGGCTCCGGCGCATGCCGCCCGCGCGCTGGACCGGATCTCAGGCGTGACGGCCGGGTCCGCGCCGGTGACGGTGCTGGGCTTTGGCGATCGCCAGTTTCCAGCCTTCTGCGGCTATGCGGAAACGCTGGACCGGGCCCTGCGGGCCGCCGGCTGGCCGCAGGCCCTGCCGCTGGAATGCATACACCAGCAGTCGGTGCAACAGTTCGAGCGCTGGGGCGCGTCCCTGTCCGGTGTGCTGGGTGAGGCGCTGGCGCTGAACTATGTGCCGCGCATTCCACCGACCCATTCCCTGGAACTGGTGGAGCGGCAGGATTATGCGGGTGCAGCCAACCCGACCGCCATCCTGCGATTGCGCTGGCAGGACGGTCGCCCGATGGCGCGGCTGCTGGGCCGGGGGATGCCGCATTTCAAGGCGGGCGATCTGGTGGGCATCGTGCCGCCTGGCAGCCCGGTACCCCGCTTTTATTCTCTGGCCTCGGGTTTTCGCGACGGTTTCCTGGAGATCTGTGTGCGGCGGATGCCAGACGGGATCTGTTCCGGCTTCCTGCACGGTCTTGAGCCTGGCGACCGCGTCCAGGCTTTCATCAGGCACAACCCGGGCTTCACCCTGAGGGCCTCGCGCCGTCCTGTCGTGCTGATCGGGGCGGGCACCGGAGTCGCTCCTCTGGCTGGCTTTATCCGCGACAACACCCGCAAGACGCCCATGTTCCTGTATTTCGGGGCGCGCAATCCGGACGAGGATTTCTATTTCGGCGCCGCCATCCGTCGCTGGCTCGACGAAGGGCGGCTGTCTGCGCTGCGTACGGCATTTTCCAGAGTCCAGGGTGGTGGCGGCTACGTGCAGGACGCCTTGCGCCAGGATGCGGCGCGCCTGCGGGCGCTGGTCGCCCAAGGAGCCGTGCTGCGGGTGTGCGGCAGCAGGCCCATGGCCGCCGGAGTCGCCGAAGCGCTCAATGACATTTTGAGTCCGCTGGGACTGGATGTGCCTCGATTGAGGGAAAGGGGGCGCTATGCCGAAGACGTGTTTTGATCCGGCGGCCAGTATGGCGTCGGCCGCGTTGTCCGAGTCGACCTTGAGCGGGCCGACCATGGGCACGCGCTGGGCGGTGCGATACCAGGCGCCACCGGACTTCGACCATGGGGCGTTGTCGCGTGACCTGGCTTTGACGGTGGAGTCGGTGGATGCGCAGATGTCCCCCTGGAAGCCAGAGAGCGGCCTGATGCGTCTGAATCGGTCGGAACCTGGGCAGTGGGTGGCGCTACCGGCCGATCTTCTGGGTGTGCTGGCGCGGGCTGTGCAGATCGGCGCCTTGAGCGGCGGCGCCTACGATGCGGCCATCGGCGATCTCGTCAACGCCTGGGGGTTCGGCGCGGTCCGGGATGCACCCGACCCGGCAGCCATCCGGCGAGCCGCCGCCAGCCATCGCCCAGCCCATCTCTGGCTGGACATCGATGGAGAACGGGCCCGGGCGCGCAAGCGGATGCCCATGACGCTGGATCTGTGCGGAATCGCCAAGGGCTACGCCGTGGACCGAATGGCGCAGGTCATGGACCGGCACGGCGTTGCTCATGCCCTGGCCGGCCTGGACGGCGAGCTTCGAGCCTGCGGTGCGCGGGCTGATGGCCGGCCTTGGGCCGTGGCTCTGGAAAGTCCGCAAGAGGGGCGCCGCGCAGCGCACGGGGTGATCGAACTGGTCGACCTTTCCGTGGCGACTTCAGGCGACTATCGCCACTGGATACGGGTTGGCAGCGAGCGCCTGGCGCACACCATGGATGGCCGCCGGGCGGCGCCTGTGCGCAACCCGGTGGCATCCGTCACGGTGCTGGCGGCCAGCTGCATGGATGCCGATGCCTGGGCGACAGCCCTGTTGGTGGCCGGGCCGGGCGAGGGGCCGGCCCTGGCGCAGCGCATGGGCCTGGACGCCCTGTTCCTGTTGCGGTGCGAAGGCCGGCTGACGGAGATCGGGCTGGGTCGCTTTGCCGCTCACCCCTGCAGGGCGCGGATCGCCGCAGCCACCCCCGCGCCGTAGGCCGGGTCCGCCTGGGTGCAGTGCTCGATGTGCAGGGCCTGCACGTCAGCGCTGACGCCGGCGATGGCGCGGGCGGTATTGTCGAACAGGGCCTGTTGCTGTTCGGGCGACATCAGGCGGAACAGATTTCCTGGCTGGGAAAAATAATCCGGATCCTCGCGGTGGTTCCAGTGGTCGGCGGCGCCTTCCAGGCTGAGCGGCGGTTCACGGAATTCAGACTGCTCGGCCCACTCGCCCGCCTTGTTGGGCTGGTTGCCGGTCAGGCCGCCATGATTGCCGTCGACCCGCATGGCCCCGTCCCGGTGGTAGCTGTGGAAGGGGCAGCGCGGCGCGTTGACCGGAATCTGATGGTGGTTTACGCCCAGGCGGTAGCGTTGCGCGTCGCCGTAGGAAAACAGGCGTGCCTGCAGCATGCGGTCGGGGGAAAAGCCGATGCCGGGCACGACGTTGGCCGGGGTGAAGGCAGCCTGCTCGACTTCCGCGAAGAAGTTCTCGGGGTTGCGGTTCAGTTCCAGCACGCCGACCTCGATCAGCGGATAGTCGCCGTGCGGCCAGACCTTGGTCAGATCGAAGGGATTCAGGTGGTAGCTGCCGGCATCCTTTTCCGGCATGATCTGCACCGACAGCGTCCAGCGGGGGAAATCGCCCTGGGCGATGCTGTCATGCAGGTCGCGCTGTGAACTTTCCCGGTCGCGGCCGATCAGTTCGGCAGCCTGGGCGTCGCTCAGGTTGCGGATGCCCTGCTGGGACTGGAAGTGGAATTTCACCCAGAACCGTTCCTGATCGGCATTGATGAAGCTGAAGGTATGGCTGCCGAACAGATGCATGTGGCGGTAGTCGGACGGAATGCCCCGGTCGCTCATGACGATGGTGATCTGGTGCAGGGCTTCCGGCAGGCCGGTCCAGAATTCCCAGTTGTTCTGGGCGCTGCGCAGACCGGTGCCCGGGTCGCGTTTGACCGCGTGGTTCAGGTCCGGGAATTTCAGCGGATCCCGGAAGAAGAAGACCGGGGTGTTGTTGCCCACGAGATCCCAGTTGCCTTGTTCGGTGTAGAACTTCATCGCCACGCCGCGGATGTCGCGCTCGGCGTCCGCCGCGCCACGTTCGCCGGCAACTGTCGAGAAACGCACGAAGACCGGCGTCTGCTTGCCGATTTCTGCAAAGGCGGCGGCGCGGGTGTAGCGCGTGATGTCGTGGGTGACGGTGAACGTGCCGTAAGCGCCTGCGCCCTTGGCGTGCATGCGGCGCTCGGGGATGACTTCGCGGTCGAAATGGGCCAGTTTTTCCAGCAGCCAGACATCCTGCAGCAGGGCGGGGCCGCGCGGGCCGGCGGTCTGAATGTTCTGGTTGTCGACGACGGGGGCGCCGGCGGCGGTAGTCAGTTTTTTCATGCTTCTGCTCCTGAGGTGGATCGGATTCGAGGGAAAGGCGGGCATGCCGCGCGGTATCCATGGCTCAAGGGACAGTCTAAGCAAATTCATGTTTTTAATGAAATTGATTGTCCCTTATTCACAAATAGTCATTGGCTATGGTTCGGCGACATCGCGCCATGCGGGGCTTCGGGCGCGCCGCGATTCCCGCAGGGTGCGGCCAGCAGGGGCCGTGCCTGTTCCTGCGTGGTCTTGTGTCTTAGCCGAAGACGTCGATCGCTTTGCGGATGATGACGAACAGGGTGGCCAGGAAGCCGACGCCCAGCAACAGGATGCCGGGGTTCCGATCACGGAATCCGAAGCCGATGAAAGTCACGATGACGCCCAGGACGAAGATGACCAGTAGTGCGTTGCTGTGGAAGAACATGGTCCGCCCCATGGAGATCGATGATGGGGATCATAGGCGACCTGCGGTTCGCCCGCGTTGAGGCAGGACAAGAATCCCGCGCCCCGGGCCCCCTCGGTAGGCGTCGTCGGGCAGGCTGGAGCTCTCCGCGTAGGGCCCCCGCGCTCAGCCTGGCCTGCCCGTTCCGGTTGTCAACCCTTGCGCAGTCTCGCAAAGGCTTCGGCCATGGCGCCCTGGGGCGCGGCTGCCGGGCGATCGGGGCGTCCGCCGCGATGATTGCCCGGGCGGCTGCCGGTTCGTCCCTCGCCCGTGTCGTCGCCCCGGCCGGCAGGGCGCGGTTCCGGGTCGTCCTTGCGCATGGACAGGGCGATGCGTTTGCGGGCCACGTCGACTTCCAGCACCCGTACCTGCACGGTCTGGCCGACGCGGACCACGTCGCGCGGGTCCTTGACGAACTTGTCCGCCAGGGCGGAGACGTGCACCAGGCCGTCCTGATGCACGCCGATGTCCACGAAAGCGCCAAAGTTGGCTACGTTGCTGACCACGCCTTCCAGCGTCATGCCGGGGCTCAGGTCCTTGATGTCGTGTATGCCTTCCTTGAACTGGGCCGTCTTGAATTCCGGCCGGGGGTCGCGCCCGGGCTTTTCCAGTTCGGCAAAGATGTCGCGCACCGTGGGCAGGCCGAATCGTTCGCTGGTGAAATCCGTGGGCGACAGGCCCTTCAGGGCCTGCGGCTGGCCCATCAGTTCGGCGGCGGGGCGGCCGGCCTTCAGCACGATCTGCTCGACGACCGGGTAGGCCTCGGGGTGGACGGCAGAGGCATCCAGCGGGTTGTCGGAACCGGGCACGCGCAGGAAGCCGGCGGCCTGCTCGAAGGCCTTGTCGCCGAAACGGGGGACTTCGCGCAGTGCCTGGCGGTTGGGGAAGGCCCCGTGCGCCTCGCGCCACTGCACGATGTTGCGGGCCAGGCTGGCATTCAGGCCCGAGACCCGGGTCAGCAACGGCACCGAGGCCGTGTTCACGTCCACGCCCACGGCGTTGACGCAGTCCTCGACCACGGCGTTCAGCGAGTGTGCGAGTTCGCGCTGGTTGACGTCGTGCTGGTATTGGCCCACGCCGATGGCCTTGGGCTCGATCTTCACCAGTTCGGCCAGCGGGTCCTGCAGCCGGCGGGCGATGGATACGGCGCCGCGCAGGCTGACGTCCAGGTCCGGGAATTCCTGCGAGCCCAGTTCAGAGGCTGAATACACCGACGCGCCTGCTTCGGAGACGACCACTCGGTCGAACGCCAGTTCGGGATGGCGTTCGCGCAGGGTCGCCGCCAGCCGGTCGGTCTCGCGCGAGGCCGTGCCGTTGCCGATGGCGACCAGGGGGATCTGGTGTCGCTGGATCAGGGCGGCCAGAGTGCGCAGGCTGCCTTCCACATCGCGGCGCGGTTCGAAAGGGTAGATCGTGGCCGTATCCAGCACTTTGCCGGTGGCGTCGATAGCGGCGACCTTCACTCCTGTGCGGATGCCGGGATCCAGGCCCAGCACGGCCTTGGGGCCGGCCGGGGCGGCCAGCAGCAGGTCTTTCAAGTTGGCGGCGAAGACGCGGATGGCCTCGGTCTCGGCAGCTTCGCGCAGCCGGCCGATCAGCTCTGTTTCAAAGGCCGTCAGCAGTTTGACGCGCCAGGCCCAGCGGCAGACTTCGGCCAGCCAGTGCTGGCGCGGCGTGGCCTGGGCATCGAAGCGGGCATCGACGGACAGCAGATCGGCGATGCGCGTGACGCACGGATGCGGCGTCTGGGCTTCGCGCTCGGCGTCCAGGCCCAGGCGCAGGTCCAGGATGCCCTGCTGGCGACCGCGCAGCAACGCCAGTACCCGGTGCGAGGGCAGGGTGCGCAGCGCTTCATGGAAATCGAACCAGTCGCGGAATTTCTCGCCCTCGGTTTCCTTGCCCGATACGACCTGAGCGTAAACCAGGCCGGTCTGCCAGAGTTCGCCGCGCAGGGCCTCCAGCAGCGGCGCCTGCTCGGCAAAGCGTTCTGCCAGGATGTCGCGGGCACCATTCAGGACGGCTTTGGCGTCGGCGAAACCGGCTTCCTCATTCAGGTAGCCGGCCGCCAGTGTGTCGGGGTCGGCCGCGCGGTCGGCGAGCAGCGTGTCGGCCAGCGGCTCCAGTCCTGCTTCGCGAGCGATCTGGGCGCGTGTGCGGCGCTTGGGCTTGTAGGGGGCGTACAGGTCTTCCAGCCGTTGCTTGCTGTCGGCCGCCAGGATTTGCGCCTGCAGGGCGTCGTCCAGTTTGCCCTGTTGGGCGATGGAGTCCAGGATGGCGACGCGCCGGCCTTCCAGTTCCCGGATGTAAAGCAGCCGGACTTCCAGCTGGCGCAGCACTGTATCGTCCAGTCCGCCGGTCACTTCCTTGCGGTAGCGGGCGATGAAGGGCACGGTGGCCCCGGTATCCAGCAGATCCACGGCGGCGGCGACCTGGGCGGGGCGGGCGTCGAGTTCGGCGCACAGCAGGTGCAGGACGCGCGCAGGATCGACCTGGTGGGAAGGAGAAGCGGAAGCGGCAGTGGACATGCGGACGTCCTAAAATACGAAGTTCAAGCGGCGCATTTTGCCATAGCCCACCCCCCGTCCGGAAATGTCTGGCGTATCATCCCCCGATTCATCCCGTCCTCTTTCCCATGCTCAGTGACGATCTGAACGCCGTGTTCGGCCCCGAAGGGCCTCTGGCTCGCGAGCTGCAGGGCTATGTACCGCGCGCGGCCCAGCAGGCGCTGTCGGCCGCCATCCAGGATACGGTGGCAGCCGGTGGCGTGCTGGTGGCCGAAGCCGGGACGGGGACCGGCAAGACCTGGGCCTATCTGGTGCCGGCCTTTCTGTCGGGCGACAAGGTCCTGATCTCCACCGGCACCCGCACGCTGCAGGATCAGCTCTTTCGGCGCGACATTCCGCGCCTGCGCCAGGCGCTGGCGATGTCCGTGGACGTGGCCTTGCTCAAGGGCCGCAGCAACTATGTGTGCCACTACCACCTGGAACGCCTGGAACAGGATGATCGGGGCCTGAAATCCCGCGACGAGATCGCCCAGCTGCGGCAGATCCGCCAGTTCACGCAGATCAGCACCACCGGGGACAAGGCCGATCTGCCGGCCGTGCCGGAAACCGCCGACATCTGGAATCGGGTTACATCCACCCGCGAGAATTGTCTGGGGCAGGACTGCCCCTTTGTGCGTGATTGCTTCTTGCTGAAGGCGCGGCGCCATGCCCAGGAAGCGGACGTCGTCGTGGTCAACCACGCGCTGTTCATGGCGGACCTGGCCCTGCGCGAGGAAGGCATTCCGGACCTGCTGCCCGAAACCCGGCTGGTGGTGTTCGACGAGGCCCATCAGTTGCCCGAGACGGCCACCCGCTTCCTGGGCCAGAGCGTGTCTCTGCATCAGATACTGGATCTGGCGCGCCAGGCCGAGGCCGCTGGTCTGGCGCAGGCGCGCGAAGCCGTGCGCTGGACCGAGCATTGCCAGGCCCTGGAATCCGCCGCCCGCGAATTGCGGCTGGTGAGCGCGCCGGTGGGGCGGATGCCCGGCGGGCGGGCGACCTTCGATCAGATCCCGGAACCGGAAGTCTTCGATGCCGCGCTGGACCGGCTGGGCCAGGCGCTGGATACTCTGGCCGAGGCCCTGGGCACCCAGGAAGAACGTCACCCGGACCTGGCGGCGGCGGCACGTACCGCCCGCACGCTGCGGGCCCGCCTGCTGCAATGGGCGCAGCCCGCCCGTGGACAACCGGAACCGGCCGATCAGGCGGCAGTGCGCTGGCTGGAACACAGCACCCATTCCGTGCGCCTGCACCGCGCACCGCTGTCGGTGGCGCGCATCTTTTCCGGCTTTCGCCGTCCCGAACAGGCCTGGGTGCTGACATCCGCGACCCTGTCGGTGCGTGGCGATTTCGCGCATTTCCAGCATCAGTTGGGGTTGGGGGATGCCCAGACTGCCAGTTGGGCCTCGCCCTTCGATTATCCGGCGCAGGGGCTGCTGTATGTGCCGCAGGGCCTGCCCTGGCCCAACGACCCAGGGTTCACCGATGCCTTCGCCCAGGCGCTGCTGCCGCTGGTGGACGCGTGCACGGGCGGTGTGCTGGTGTTGTGCACGACTCTCAGGGCCGTGGACCGCGTGGCTGATCAGCTATTGCGCGGCCTGCTGTCCTCGGACCGGCCTGTGATGCGCCAGGGCGAGGCCACGCGCGGCGTCTTGCTGGATCGCTTCCGATCTGCGGGCAATGCCGTGCTGGTGGGCAGCACCAGTTTCTGGGAAGGCATCGATGTGCCCGGCGACGCCTTGACGCTGGTGGCGATCGACAAACTGCCTTTCGCGCCACCCGACGATCCGGTGCTGGAAGCCCGGCTGAATGCCTGCCGCGCAGAAGGCGGCAATCCGTTCATGGAATATCAGCTGCCGCAGGCGGCGCTGCTGCTCAAACAGGGGGCGGGCCGCCTGATCCGATCGGAACAGGACTGGGGTGTGCTGGTGGTGGGGGACGGCCGGCTGGTGGACAAACCCTATGGCCGCCTGTTGTGGCAGGGACTGCCGCCGTTTGCGCGTACGCGCGATGCGGCGGTGGCGGAAGGCTTCCTGGCCCATCCGCCCGTCGCCGCCGATTCGTCTACAGCCAGTTGATCGGGTTCCAGGCGCTCTTGGGTTCGTCCAGGCCCTGTTTGTAGTATTTGCTGTTGGGGAAGTTCTTGTCCAGCACGCGTTTGGCATCTTCAGCCAGCTCGGGCAGGTCCAGTTTCTGGTAGCTGAGCATCATCACGTACAGCGCCTTTTCCACGATGGGGACGCCTTCGAAGTCCGTGACCACGGTCTGCGCCCGATTGGCTGCCGCGACGTAGGCGCCGCGTTCGTAGTAGTACTGGGCGATGTGGACCTCGTTTTCAGCGATGGTATTGACCAGCCAGGCGACGCGCTTGCGGGCATCGGGCGTGTAGCGGCTATCGGGGTAGCGCTTGATCAGCTCGTTGAAGGCTTCGTAGGATTCGCGCAGGCCCTTCGGGTCGCGTTCGCTGGGGTCCTGGCGAGTGATGTTCGACAGAATTGCGCTGGGTGGCGTGAATGTGATCATGCCTTTCAGGTACAGCATGTAGTCCGAGCCCGGGTGGTTCGGGTACTGCTGCAGGAAGCGGTCGATGGCGGCCTTGGCCTGTTCGGGTTCCTCGTCCTTCCAGTTGACGTAGGCCTGATCGATCAGGGACTGCTGGGCGTAGATGCCAAATGGGTAGCGGGCTTCCAGGGATTCCAGGTTTTTCCGGGCTTCCGTCCAATTGCCCGAACCCATGTCGGAGCGGGCCTGGCTGTACAGGCGCTCGGCGCTCCAGCCGGCGGTGGGGTCGACCTTGCCCGACGTGGAACTGCACCCGGCCACGACTGCCAGACAGAGGCCGGCCAGGGCCAGCCGGGCGAGGGACGGCAGGGATTTCAGGAAAACAGGTGCTTGCACGGCCACGGGGCATCCTTGATCAAGGTGTTAGCATTGTCGGCAGATTATATGATTTGTCGCCATGTCTGACACAGAGATTGCTACCGAAGACGCCAGTCCCGATGAACCCGTGCTGTTCGAGCTGCCGCTGCGGGCCCTGCCGGACCGCCTGGACAAGGTTCTGGCCCGTCTCCTGCCCCAGCATTCCCGCAGCCGTTTGCAGACCTGGATCGAGGACGGCTGCGTGCAGGTGGACGGGACCGTGGGCAAGATCCGCACCCGCGTCGGGCCGGGCGCCCGGATTCAGGTCTGGCCGCAGCAGGCGCCCGAAGACCTGGCTTTCGTGCCCGAACCGGTGGATTTCGAAGTCGTAGCAGACAGCCCCGACTGGATCGTGGTCAACAAGCCCGCTGGCTTGGTCACGCACCCGGGGGCGGGCAATTGGCACGGCACCCTGTTGAATGGCTTGCTGCACCGCTATCCCGAACTGCTGCACGTCGCGCGTGCAGGCATTGTCCATCGGTTGGACAAGGACACTTCCGGCCTGCTGGTCGTGGCTCGCACGGAAGTTGCGCAGACCGCGCTGGTGCGTCAGTTGCAGGCGCGGACCGTCAAACGTGAATATTGCGCCTTGGTGCACGGCCTCCTGGAGGGACAGGGCACGGTCGATGCCGCCATCGGTCGCGACGCCCGAGTGCCGGTGCGCATGAGCGCCGAACGGCCCATCGCGGCCAAGCCCGCCGTGACGCACTATGCCGCGCAACGCGCGGGACATTGCGGCGATCAGGCCGTGTCCGAAGTCCTGTGCCGCCTGGAGACCGGCCGCACTCACCAGATCCGCGTTCATATGGCCCTGCTGAAGCATCCCTTGCTGGGCGACGCGTTGTATGGCGGGCGCTCGACGGCAGGGGCCGCGCGGCAGATGCTGCACGCTCGCGCCCTCAGCTTCCAGGACCCGGTCACCGGGACGCAGCCGGCGTTCACAGCCGATCTGCCCGAGGATTTCCGCGCTGTGCAGGCACAGGTGAACTGGGACGGGGGGCCGCATGACGAGCGTGCTTGAATGGACGGCAGGCCTGCAGGGCGTGACCGGAACGCCCTGGCCGGGCGTGCGCTACGTCAGCACCTGGCGCAGCGGCGGTGTCAGCGCGGCTCCGTGGGACAGTCTGAACCTGGGCCTGCACGTGCAGGACGAGCCGGCCGCAGTGAGGGAGAACCGCGCACGGGTCCGGGCCGGCTTGCCGGCAGAGCCTCTGTGGCTGGATCAGGTCCATGGCACGGGGGTATGGGACGACACGGTCCAGGATCTGCTCGTCTCGCCGGAAGACGCGCCGCCTTGCGCGGATGCCGCCGTCACCCTGATCCGGGGCCGGCCGCTGGCGATCATGACGGCCGACTGTCTGCCGGTGGTGCTGGCCGATCAGGCCGGCACCGTGCTGGGGGCGGCGCATGCCGGTTGGCGGGGCCTGGCGGCCGGCGTCCTGGAAAACACCTTGTCCGCCATGCGGCGTCGTGTGCCAGGGGCATCGGCCTGGCGCGCCTGGATCGGCCCTGCGATCGGGCCGGATGCGTTCGAAGTAGGGGACGAAGTCCGGCGCGCGTTCACCGATGCGGATCCGGGTGCGGCGGTCTGCTTCGCGCCCTCGGTGCGGCCCGGTCGCTGGATGGCGGACCTGGCCGGCCTGGCGGCGCGCCGGCTGGCGCGCGCCGGCGTCGGTCAGGTCGAATGCAGCGGGGAATGCACTTACCGCCAGGCCGATCGATATTTCTCCTATCGACGTCAGGCGCGCACGGGCCGGCAGGTTACGCTGGCATGGCTGGTATGATCTTCAGACGGCGATGGACAAGCGTCTGCCGGGCTCGCATCGGGGCAGGGCACTAGCGACTTACCCGAATTGACGCCCGCAGCCAGCATGGCAGAATGGACAACACTTGAGGTTGTGGGGCCGCATCAGGTTCCACCAGGGCGGGGGAGCAGTGGGCAATACGAATTCATCTCAGCGGTCGATGCCGCTTGGTGCCTCGTCCGACCGCCTGGCAGCCATTCAGGCCGATTTTCTGCAGGCCTGGCAAGTCTTGCTGGATCAGGCGCGACTCGGCACGCTGGCACCGTTGACCGATCGTCGCTTCGCATCGGAAGCCTGGTCGAACAACCCCCACGCCCTTTTTTCAGCCCATGCCTACCTGATCATGGCCCGTGCCCTGCAAGATATGGCGCTGGCCGCTGAACTGGGCGACGAGGCCCGGGAAAGGCTGCAGTTTTCCGTCATGCAATGGGTCGAGGCCGCCGCGCCTTCCAATTTCCTGGCCAGCAATCCCGACGCGATCCAGGCCCTGCTGCGCAGCGGGGGCGATACGCTGCAGCACGGCCTGTCCAATCTGTTGCACGATCTGCGCCACCGCCGCATCACCCAGACCGACGCATCCGCGTTCGCGCCGGGGGACAACCTCGCAGTCACGCCGGGTGCCGTGGTGTATGAAAACCCGCTGATGCAGCTCATCCAGTACCAGCCGCAGGGCACGCAGGTGCATCAGCGACCGCTGCTGATGGTGCCGCCTTGCATCAACAAATACTACATTCTGGATCTGCAGCCCGCGAATTCCCTGGTCGCGCACGCCCTGCAGGCGGGGTTCCAGGTCTACATGATTTCCTGGCGCAATCCACGCGCCGGCGACGACGACGGCATCGACACCCGGACCTGGGACGACTACATCCAGGACGGCGTGTTGCAAGCCATCGACGTTGTCCAGACGATCAGCCGCCAGCCGCAGATCAACGCCCTGGGTTTCTGCGTCGGGGGCACATTGCTGTCCACTGCGTTGGCCGTCGCCCGGGCACGGGGCCAGGACCCCGTGGCGTCCCTCACGCTGCTGACCACCTTGCTGGATTTTCGCGATACCGGGATTCTGGGTGTCTTCGTGGACGAATGGCATGCCCGCACGCGCGAACAGCTGCTCGGTCGGGGCGGCCTGATGACTGCCGGTGAACTGTCCACCACTTTTTCCTTTCTGCGTCCGTCGGAACTGGTCTGGAACTACGTCGAGTCGAATTACTTGATGGGGAAATCCCCCCGGGCCTTCGACCTGTTGTCCTGGAATGCCGACGGCACCAATCTGCCGGGGCCGTTCTTTGCCTGGTACTTCCGCAATACCTATCTGGAAAATCGCCTGAAGACCGGCAAGTTGCACGTCTGCGGACAGGCGGTGGACCTGCGCGCCCTGGACATGCCCGCCTATCTGTATGCCTCGCGCGACGACCACATCGTCCCCTGGGGGTCGGCCTATGCGTCCACGCTGCTGCTGCGTGGGCCGCTGCGCTTCGTGCTGGGCGAATCCGGCCATATCGCCGGGGTGATCAACCCGCCCGAACGCGGCCGGCGAGGCTACTGGTCCCGCGATGCCGATGCCTTGCCCAGCGATCCATCCGAATGGTTGGCGCATGCCTCGCATGCCAAAGGCAGCTGGTGGCCCGACTGGCTGGCGTGGCTGGCCGATCACGCCGGGCCGATGCGGCAGGCCTCCCGATCCCTGGGCAATCGAAAATACCCCGTCATAGAACCCGCTCCCGGGCGCTATGTGAAAGTAAAAGCTGACTGAAGGAGAATCCTATGAGTGGAAAACTGGCTTACGTCACCGGTGGCATGGGTGGCATCGGCACCTCGATCTGCCAGCGTCTGGCCAAAGAAGGCTTTACTGTGGTGGCGGGTTGCGGCCCCAGCCGCGATTACACCAAATGGCTCAACGAACAGGCGGCCCTGGGGTACAAATTCAATGCGTCGGTGGGCAATGTGTCCGATTGGGATTCCACCGTGCAGGCCTTCGTCAAAATCAAGGAACAATTCGGCCCCGTCGACGTCCTGGTCAATAACGCCGGCATCACGCGCGATGGCGTGTTTCGCAAGATGAACCAGGACGACTGGCGCGCCGTCATCGACACCAATCTGAACAGCCTGTTCAACGTCACCAAACAGGTGATCGACGACATGGTCGACCGGCAATGGGGGCGCATCATCAACATCAGTTCCGTCAATGGCCAGAAGGGCCAGTTCGGGCAGACCAACTATTCCACAGCCAAGGCCGGCATTCATGGCTTCACCATGGCGCTTGCCCAGGAAGTCGCCAGCAAGGGCGTCACCGTCAACACGATATCGCCGGGCTACATCGGCACCGACATGGTCCGTGCCATCCGCCCCGACGTGCTGGAAAAGATCGTGGCCACGATTCCGGTAAAACGGCTGGGCACCCCGGAAGAAATCGGCTCGATCGTTGCGTGGCTGTCCTCCGATGATGCAGGCTTTGCCACCGGGGCGGATTTTTCGCTCAATGGCGGCTTGCACATGGGTTGAATCAAATGCCGCAGCCCACTTCCGCCCAGTCCGAACGACTGATCAAAAAATACCCCAACCGCCGGCTCTATGACACCCAGTCCAGCGCCTACATCACCTTGGCGGACATCAAGCAGCTCGTGCTCGAGAACGCCGTCTTTCGCATCGTGGATGCGAAAAGCGGCGAAGACCTGACTCGCAGCATTCTGCTGCAGATCATCCTCGAGGAAGAGTCCGGCGGGGTGCCGATGTTCTCGGCCAACGCCCTGGCTCAGATCATCCGGTTCTATGGGCATGCCATGCAAGGCGTCATGGGCACGTTCCTGGAAAAGAACATCCAGGTGCTCATGGACATCCAGGATCGCATGGCCGAACAGTCGCAGGGTCTGTACCAGCAGCACTTCGGCCCTGAGGCCTGGGCGCAGCTGATGAACATGCAGACACCGGCTTTGCAGAACATGATGAATAACTACATCGAGCAAAGCCGCCACGTATTCCTGCAGATGCAGGACCAGATGCAGGACCAGACCCGCAATCTGTTCACCGGGTTTCCGTTTCCTGGGCAGCCGGAATCCGGCAAGTCCAACAAGAAAAAGCGCTGATCCTCGTCCGGCCCTGCGGTTTGCGCAGCGATCGTTCAATGCCGGCGCCACAGGCGCCGGCATTGCTTCTGCTTCGGTGCGGATCGCGTGCGCCTGGCTGGCGTTTGGCATGGACAGCCGTTGCAGCGCTGTTTGTTCAGCTCTGCGTCAGGTAGGCTCTGATGTTAAATTAACGAGAATCATTCTTCTTATCATGACGGAGAGCCTTTATGGTGAACAAATTGTTGATTGCTGTGGCGGGCCTGAGCCTGGCGTCTTCCGCGCTGGCGGCTGAATATCCCATCGGCGAGCCCAAGGACATCCATGGTCTGGAAGTGGCCGCAGTCTATCTGCAGCCGGTCGTCATGGAACCCGAAGGCATGATGCGCGCCGCCAAGGACTCGGACATCCACCTGGAAGCCGACATCCACGCCACGGCCGACAACAAGAACGGCTTGCCCGAAGGCGCCTGGGCGCCGTACCTGAACATCCAGTACGTGCTGCAGAAGCAGGGCAGCGACAAGGTCCTGAAGGGCGACCTGATGCCGATGGTGGCCAACGACGGTCCCCACTATGGAGACAACGTCAAGCTGGAAGGTCCGGGCAAATACCAGCTGACGTTCGTCGTCGGTTCTCCGGAAACTGCGCCGAACAACCACTTCGGCCGCCACGTGGATAAGGAAACCGGGGTGGCGCCGTGGTTCGAGACTTTCGAGGTGAAATACGATTTCGTGTTTGCCGGCACGGGCAAGAAGGGCGGGTACTGAGATGCGCCCCTGGCTGGCCGTTCTGATGGTGGCGCTGGCTGGCTGGCTGGCGCCAGTGGCGGCGGCACGGGCCGACATGCCGGTCTACACCCTGACCTTCAAGGCCGACGGCACGTTCGAGCCTGCCCGCCTGGAGGTGCCGGCTGGGCGTTTCAAGATCGTGCTGGTCAACGAAAGCACCGAGGCCGTCGAATTCGAGAGCCTGCCCCTGCGCAAGGAAAAGGTGCTGGGGCCGGGGGTGACCTCCTTCGTGGTGCTGTCCCTGTCCCGGCCAGGGGAATATCCCTTCTTTGACGATTTTCATCCCCAGGTGAAGGGCACGCTGGTCGTGCTGCCCAAGCCCTGATTTCGGAAGCGCTCCATGGAACAAGTCGCCTTCATCGTCTGGCGTGAAAGTGTCGAGGCCCTGCTGGTCGTGGGTATTCTGTACACCTGGCTGAAAGCCTCGCCCGAGGGGCGGCGTGGTCTGCCTTGGCTGTGGGGCGGTGTGGCAACCGGGGTCTTGCTGGCCGGGGCCCTGGCTCTGGTGCTGCTGGGGGTGGCGTCGTGGTTGTCGGACACGGGCCAGGAATGGTTTCAGGCGCTGATGGCACTGGCTGCCTGCGTGCTGGTGGTGCAGATGGTGGTCTGGATGCGCCGCCACGGGCGCGGCCTGCGTCGGGAACTGGAAAGCGGCGCATCCGCGCAGGTCGGCTCGGACCACTGGTGGGGGCTGCTGGTGCTGGTCATGATCGCCGTGGCTCGCGAAGGCAGCGAAACCGTGGTGTTCCTGTATGGAACGGTGCTGTCCTCGCAGCAGGATGGCCAACTGTGGTCCATGGTCCTGGCGGGTGTGGGCGGTTTCGCCGTGGCGCTGCTGACTTTCTGGCTGCTGCAGCTGGGTGGCCGGGTCATCACCTGGCGGCGGTTTTTCAAGCTCACCGAAATTCTCTTGCTGCTGCTGGCCGGCGCCTTGCTGGTGTCCGCCACCGATCGGCTGATCTCCCTGGATGTGCTGCCCGCGCTGGTGGATCCGATCTGGGACAGCAGCGGACTGCTGGGGACCGAAGGCGGCCTGGGCAAGATCCTGGCGGACTTCGCCGGATATCGGGCCTATCCCGCCTTGTCGCAGGTACTGATCTGGGGAGGCTACTGGCTGGTGGTGATCGGCCTGCTGCGCCGGACTTCGGCACAGCCTCCCGTTCAGCGGGCGCAGGCACCCGCATCGATCTGAAACCGCAGTCGCGCAGCGCATCCTCGGCATGCGTTCGCGTCCGGTGCGGCCGGCAGGTGTAATCAGGACATGGGCATGATGCAGTCAGTTTCTCGTGGGCAAGGATTCCGGGCGCAGGTGGCGCGGGCTGGTGATTTCCTGCGTGACCACCAGCGCGCCATCCGCGCCATCCAATGGGTGATTGTCGGCGTGTACGTGGCGCTGCTGGCAATTCCTGCGGTGTTGCCCCTGCCTGATCGCAGCGCGTCCGTCTTCAATAATCTGACTGTGGTCGCCCAGTTTGCGTTCTGGGGCATCTGGTGGCCGTTCGTCCTGGTCTCGATTCCCCTGTTCGGCCGTGCCTGGTGCGGGCTTTTCTGTCCGGAGGGCGCGCTGACGGAGTGGGCCAGCCGCCACGGGCGAGGCGGGGCGATTCCGCGCTGGATGCGCTGGGGCGGCTGGCCGTTCGTGGCCTTCAGCCTGACCACGATCTACGGCCAGTTGGTCAGCGTCTATCAATATCCCTGGGCCGTGGCGGCGGTGCTGGGCGGCTCCACGATCGCGGCCATGATCGTGGGCTGGCTGTATGGGCGCAACAAGCGCGTCTGGTGCAAATACCTGTGCCCGGTCAACGGAGTGTTCAATCTGCTGGCCAAGCTGGCTCCCTGGTACTACCGGGTGGATGCGCAGGCCTGGCGGGCGCCGGTGCGGCGCGTCGAATCCATCAATTGCGCGCCGCTGCTGCCGCTGCGCAATATGCAGGGCGCCGCCGACTGTCATATGTGTGGCCGTTGCAGCGATTACCGAGGTGCCATCACCCTGTCGCCGCGTTCTCCGGAGGCGGAAATCGTCCAGGTGGCCGAAGGCAGCGGCTGGCAGACCATGCTGATCGTCTTCGGTTTGATGGGCCTGGCCGTGGGCGCGTTCCTCTGGAGCGCCAGCCCCTGGTTCGTTACGATCAAGCAGGCCATGGCGACCTGGCTGGTGAACCGGGACCTGTACTGGCCCCTGGCCGACAATGCCCCGTGGTTCATCCTCACGCACTATCCCCAGGTCAATGACAGTTTCAGCTGGCTGGACGGTACGGTCATCCTGCTGTTCATCTTCGCGGCTGCCGCCGTGGTGGGCGGTGCGGCGTTCAGTGGCCTGTGGCTGGCCGATCATGTGCTGCCGGCCTCATCGCGCCCCGGGGTGCGCGATGAGGCCGGCCGGCTGCTGCGCAGCCGTCTGGCGGGGGTGCACAAGCTCGCGCAGGGCCTGATACCGGCCGCCGGAGTCGGAGTATTTCTGGGCCTGTCGGCCACGACGCTGACTCTGCTGCAACACGAAGGGCTGGCGACCGCGTGGGCGAACCCGGTCCGCTTCACCCTGCTGGCGCTGGCCCTGGCCTGGAGCCTGCGTTTCCAGTGGCGTCTGGCCGGCTTGCGCACCGACAGCGCCTGGCGCCGGGGCGCGGCGGTTGGCGCTGTGGCCGTGGGGCTGCTGCCTTTCATCTGGGCCTGGCTGCTGTTTTTTGTAGTGTGGTGAAATCGATGTGCGCCGGATGTCGCCTTTCGTGAAATTTCGCTATGCTATATACCGGTGTCTGTTGCGGGCGCCATCCGCACGGCGCCCGGGGCATAGGGCGTTTCCTGGCCTGGAGCTCTACGCATGTCGGCAGCCCGATCCCGTCTGGCGTTCAAGCAGTGGTGGCCTGGCCTGGTCGTGGCGCTGCTGGGGGCTGCCCTGACGATCGGCCTGGTGCGCCACCAGCAGCAGGCCGTTCGCACCGTCGTCCAGATCCGCTTCTCTGAAGAGGTCCGATCCTCTACCGACGCACTGGCTCAACGCATTGTCGCCATCCGCGAGATCGTGGCCGGCTTGCGCGACCTGTTTCTGATCGATCCGGACCTGGATCGCAGCCAGTTCGAACGTGTCGTGGCCGGGCATGACGTGCGCGCGCACTATCCGGAATTGATCAATCTGTCCTTCGTGCGCTGGGTCCAGGCGGCCGACCTGCCCGCCTACCAGGCACGCCTGGGAGACTCCGCCGCTATCCATCCCTTGCACAGACAGGCGGATTACTACGTCGTGGAATACCTCTGGCCCCTGGAAGGCAATCGGGGCGTCGAGGGCCTGGAAATCTCCTCTCAGCCGGCCAATCTGGCGGCCCTGCTGGCGGGCAGGGCGACCGGCCTGCCGACGGCCTCCGCGCCATTTATGCTGTTCCAGGGCGCGCAGGATCGGGTCGGGTTCCTGTTGCGCTACCCGATCTTTCGTCATGCCGCTGGCGCGAGTCATCAGGCGGACTTCATCGGTTCGGTGGCCGCCGTCCTTAGACCCAGGCAGATGCTCGATGCCGTCAGGGCGTCGGGTTTTCTGCGCGGCATGTCCCTGCGCCTGACGGACATCGGGCCCCAGGGGGCGCCGCTGCCCGTGAAACCGTCGGATGCCGGCCAGGGCGGGGCGGTTCTGGGGCTGTCGCTGGCGCCGGCCGCACAGGCGCTGCCTGACCCCTGGCGGGAAACCCGTGTCCTGGATGTTCTGGACCGGCGCTGGCAACTGGATTTCACCCAGGCGCAGGTTCTGGCCTCGGACGAAGAGCTCCGCCTGCCCTGGTGGATGGGGCTGGCGGGCGGAGCCCTGTCGCTGTTGCTGGCAGGCCTGACCTGCGTGCTGTGCGGGCTGCGTCAGCGCGCCATATCCCAGGTGGCCAGCACGAGCGCCGCCCTGCAGCACAGCGAAGAGCGCTTCCGGGCCGTCTTCAATCAGGCCGCCGTCGGCATGTCCCTGAGCGACATGGTGACGGGCAGGCTGGTGCGGGTGAATCGGAAATATGCCGCCATCCTGGGCTACACCGAAGAAGAACTGCTGCAAAGCGACGTCTACTCTTTGAGTCATCCGGCGGATCTGCCGGCCGATCTGGCGCAGATGGCCCGGGTGCGATCCGGCGAGATCCAGGAATTCCAGATGGAAAAGCGCGTGATGCACAAGGACGGCCACGCTGTCTGGGTGCTGCTGACCGTATCGCCGATCCGTCAGCCCGGGGCCGCCCCGGATTACCACGTCGCCGTGATACAGGACGTGACGGAGCGCCGGCACATGCAAGACGCCCTGCAGGACAGCGAACGGCGCTTGCGCAGCCTGCTGGATCACTTGCCGGTGGGGGTCTGCCTGGCCGAACGGGGCCAGCGCATCGTCTTTCGCAACCAGCAGTTCCTGCAGATCTGCGGTCATGCCGAAGACAGCATGCCGGACGTTCGCTCTTGGTGGGCCCTGGCGATTCCCGACCTTTCCACGCGCCGGACGCTGCGCCGCGCCTGGGAACACCAGTGGCGCCAGGTGTCGGAGGGCGGTGAATCCCGGGCCAGGCTGGAATGCCGGATCTGCCGCCGGGATGGCCAGTGGCGCACGGTGGAATTGTCCGGGCTGCAGCTGGGCACGGATTATCTGGTCACGCTGGAAGACCTGACGGATCGCAAGGCGGCAGAAGATGAAATCCGCTACCTGGCCTACAACGACCCCCTGACCGGGCTGCCCAATCGTCGCCTGCTGCTGGACCGGCTGCAACAGGCCCTGGCAGCCAGCGCGCGCCGGCTCCGTTGCGGTGCCTTGCTGATGCTGGATCTGGACCATTTCAAGACCATCAACGAGACCCGGGGCCACGATGCAGGCGACGAACTGCTGCGGCAGGTGGCGAACCGCCTGCGAGAGCACCTGCAGGATTCCCATACCATTGCCCGGCACGGGGATGACGAGTTCGTCATTGTCCTGGAGGACCTGTCGGATCAACCTGAAGAAGCGGCCGCCCAGGCCGAGGACCTGGGCCGTCAGGTCCTGAAGGTCCTGAGAATCCCCTATCTGCTGAACGGAGAATCCTGCCACTCCAGCGTCAGCATGGGGGCCAGCCTGTTCCAGGGACAGGAAGCCGCCGCCGACGAACACCTGCGGCGGGCGGACCTGGCCATGTACCAGGCCAAGGCCGCCGGGCGCGATACCCTGCAGTTCTACGATCCGCACATGCAGGCCATCGTGCACGAGCGGGTGGCGCTGGAACTGGATATGCGGGTGGGATTGGATCGTGATCAGTTCGAGTTGTTCTATCAGCCTCAAGTCGATCAGGACGGCGTCATCGGCTGCGAGGCCCTGCTGCGCTGGAAGCACCCGCGCGATGGCTATGTGTCGCCGGCGTCGTTCATTCCGCTGGCCGAAGACAGCGGTTTGATCCTTCCCCTGGGGGACTGGGTTCTGCACGCGGCCTGCCGCCAGCTGGCCGCCTGGGCGGATCGCCCCAGTCTGGCCGCGATCCGCGTGGCAGTGAACGTCAGCCCCCGGCAGTTCCGCCAGCCGGATTTCGTCGAACAGGTCCTGGCGGCGCTGGCTGGGGCGGGCGCAGATCCCCGTGGGCTGGAACTGGAACTGACCGAGGGCCTGTTGCTGCAGAACATCGAGGACACGGTCCGGAAGATGGCGCGTCTGAAGGACTACGGGGTGGGGTTCTCGCTGGACGATTTCGGCACCGGTTATTCATCGCTGGCCTACCTGAAGCGCCTGCCCCTGGACCAGCTGAAGATCGACCAGAGCTTCGTGCGCGATGTGCTGACCGATCCGAATGACGCCGCCATTGCCCGGACCATCGTGGCCCTGGGGGTGAGTCTGGGCCTGCGCGTCATCGCCGAGGGGGTGGAGACCGAGGCGCAGCGCGCGTTCCTGCAACGCCACCATTGCCATGCCTGGCAGGGGTATCTCTTCAGTCCGCCGGTGCCGGTGGCTGATTTTGAGGCCCTGGTGGAGCAGGGCGGGGCGGCCCTCTTTGCCCGGATTCGCGGTGCGGCTCCGGATACAACTTGAAATCAAATATTCACGGCGCGCGCAGGCCCCGTCCACCCTTGTTTTCCGCCGTTTCCACCGTTTCCGGAGATCGGCTGGGTGGTTTTTGAATCACTATATGTAGTATATTTCCCTGGTCGAATGCACAATATTTGGTGTAATAATACGATTCGACATCGCATTTTTCCTTATCGGCCCACCAAAAGAAGACTACTGACATGATCAAGACCGTTATCAAGCGTGATGGACGCAAAGAGCCTTTCATCCCGTCCAAGCTCAACGGCTGGGGAGAATGGGGTGCCACCACCCTGGGCGACGGCGTGGACTGGCCGTCCGTGGTGTTGGAAACCGTCACGAACATGCCCGAGGAATGCTCCTCGGAATTCCTGCAGATGCAGCTCATCCGGCATTGCCTGGATGCCGATACCTGGTCTTATAACCGCATGGCGGGCCGCCTGTATGCGGCGCTGGCCCAGAAGGAACTGAAAGACGTCTGCGATGGCGCATTTCCCACGGTGCTGACGCTGCACCGGCGCCTGGAAGGCCTGGGCTACATGGAACGCCTGGACTATTCCGAAGAAGAATACTTCCAGGTCGAGGGCATGATCGACCACACCCGGGACTTCGAATACGCCCACTACCAGATTCACACCCATCGTTCGAAATATGCGATTTCCGATCGGGTCAAGGGCATCCACTACGAAACGCCGCAGTTCGTCTACATGCGCATGGCCATGGCCCTGGCCGTGGATCAGCCCCGCGAACGGCGCATGCGCGACGTCGCGAAATTCTACGAACACCTGTCCAAGAACCGCATCAACGCGCCCACGCCCAATCACATCAACCTGGGCACGCCCCTGCGCGGCTATGCCAGCTGCTGCCTGTACGCGTCCGGCGACTCGGCCCGCTCGATCGCCGTGGGCAATCACATCGCCAACACCATGACCTACATGAGTGCAGGCATCGGTTCCTACCTGCAGACCCGGTCGGTGAACGACCCGGTGCGCGGCGGCGTGATCCGCCACCAGGGGAAACTGCCCTACCTGCGCGCGGTGGTGGCCGAAATCAAGGCGAACCTGCAAAACGGCCGGGGCGGCGCCTGCACCAGCTATTTCTCGATCTTCGATCCGGAAATCGACACCCTGCTGCGCCTGAAGAACCCCATGTCCACCGAAGACCGCAAGATCCGCGGCATGGATTATTCCTGGGGTGGCAACCGCTTCTTTGCCCGCAAGGTCGCTCGCAACGAGAGCATCTTCCTGTTCAACTGCCATACGGCGCCCGACCTCTACGAGGCTCTGTACAGCGACGATGAGGCCCGTTTCGAAACCCTGTACGAGCAATACGAACAGGATGTCACCTTCAAGAAGCAGACCGTCAACGCGCGTGAATTGCTGATCACCGCCATCAACGAATGGAACGAGACCGGGCGCGTCTACGAGCACAACATCTACGAGATGAATCGCCATACGCCGTTCACCGGCACGATTTACAGCTCGAATCTATGCTCTGAGATCGCGCTGCCCACGGCGCCCTACAACCACATCACCGAGCTCTACCAGACGACCGATGTCTCTTTCGTGGAATTCGAGGACGCCGCCGGCAAGCTGCAGACGCTGCAGCCGGGCACGGGCGCGGTCGACACCGCTCGGGGCATGGTCTACCTGGAAGACCTGGTGGCGGGCGACGTGCTGGCCGATGGCCGGCAGATCGCCCGCATCGTGCGGTATTCCTCGCCCGAAGTCGCCACCTGCAACCTGGCTGGCATCGTCGTGTCGAACATCGAATCCGACGAACAATACGAGGATGTCGCCTACTATGCCTTGCTGATGATCGACAAGTGCATCCACCTGGCCGACTACGAACTGCCCCATGTGGGCGTGACCTCAAAGGCCCGCCTGAACGCCGGGGTCGGCATGCTGGGCGTGGCGCACCTGATGGCCAGGAACCACAAGCGCTACACCGAAGACAGCGGAAAACAGTTCATCCACTGGGTGGCCGAGCGTCATTACTACCACCTGGTGCGGGCCAGCCTGCGCCTGGGCAAGGAACTGGGCAACGCCCCCTGGATGCACAAGACCAAGTGGCCGCAGGGCTGGCTGCCCATCGACACCTACAACCCCAATGTGGACAAGGTCGCCGATTTCCAGAATCGCTACGACTGGGAAGCCCTGCGGGCGGACATCGTCGCCAATGGCGGGATCCGCAATTCGGTGGTGGCGGCGCACATGCCGACGGAAACCTCGGCGAATTCGTCCGGCACCACCAATGGCGTCTATCCCATCCGCGAACTGACGATGATCAAGACCGACAACCAGCGGGTCAACTACTGGGCGGCGCCCGAAGGCGATGCGCTGGGCCAGTGGTATGAATCCGCCTGGGAAGTCCCTGCCCAGGACATGACCGATATCTATGCCATCATCCAGAAATGGACGGATCAGGGGATTTCGGCCGACTTCTACCGCAAGGTCATCGGCGACGCCAGCATCGAGTCCACCGAAATGATCCAGAACTATCTGTATCGCGTGAAGATGGGCCTGAAGTCCAAGTACTACATGAACCAGAAGACCTCGGCAGGCATGAAGAAGGTCGCCGATTTCTCCGCAGCCCAGGGTTTTGTGAAGCTCGACACGGCCGGGGTCCAGCTGTCGGCTGCGCCGCAACCCGTCAGTACTCTGGACGAAGATCCCATGTGCCAGGGCGGCTGCACGCTGTAAATTCATTTGCGCGCGGCACGCCGCACCTTTCGGGGCGGCGTGCCGCGCGCCTGTCATCCATCGGAAAGAAGCATCATGTCTGACAACGTATTCAACTATCAGAAACAGGACTACGCCAAGCCGCTGTTGTTCCTGGGCGAAAAACAAGGCCTGTTCGACACCATCAATCGTCACTATCCGGATATCTGGGCGTTGTACAAGACCCAGAAGTCCCTGGACTGGGACGAGAACGAGTTCGATTATTCGTCCTGCAATGCCGACTTCAAGAGCTGCCCGCGCGCGACCTACGACATGATGGTCAAGACCCTGGCCTGGCAATGGGAAGCCGACAGCGTGGCGTCTCGCTCCATTGCGCCGGTGCTGGCACCGTTCATTACTTCGTCCGAGCTGTGGGCTGCCTGGCAACGTATTTCCGACAACGAGGTCGTGCACGCGGCGACCTATTCTGAAATCGTGCGCAATTCCTTCGACGATCCCTCGGCCATCATCGACGAGATTCTCAGCGTGGAACAGGCGCACGAACGGCTGTCGCGTGTCGTCAAGGCCTTTGGCGACGGCTACGAGGCTTCCCATCAATACGCGCTGGGCAATCTGGCCAACGATCAGGACACCTACAACACGGTGTTCATGATGGTGGTGGCGCTGTTCTGCATGGAACGCATCCAGTTCATGGCGTCCTTTGCCGTGACCTTTGCCATCTGCGACACCGGCATGTTCCAGCCCATCGGCAAGGCCATCCAGAAGATCGCCCAGGACGAACTGGAGATCCACGCCGAGCTGGATCGCGCCGTGCTGCGCAACGAACTGCGCACCGAAAGGGGGCGCAAGGCCTTTGAGCAGTGCCACTTCGAAATCGAAGCCCTGATCGCTGAAGTCGTAGACAGCGAACTGGACTGGATCCATTACCTGTTCTCGGAAGGCCGCGAGCTGGTCGGCATGAATGCCGACCGCCTGGCAGCCTGGACGCTGTACTGCGCCAAGGACGTCTACAACACCCTGGGCATCAATACCGACCGCTACGAATTCCCGCTGTCCAACCCGCTGAAGTACATGGAAAAGTGGTTGAACATCAGCAAGACCCAGGCGTCGCCCCAGGAACAGGACATCGCTGCCTACAAGGTCGGTGTCATGCGCCGCACCGACGAAGGCGTGGTGTTCGACGACGAGTTCTGACGCACGCTGCCCGCCCGGCAGGGCGGGCGGTCATTCATTCATGATCGGAATCGATGGGCTTCCAGCGGTTGGCCCATTGATCCACGCTGTTGACCAGCATGTTCAGCGCGCCTGCGATGATGGCCAGCACCACCAGGGCTGCGAAGACGCCGCTGGTGTTGAACTGGGCCGATGCGTCGTTGATCAGAAAGCCCAATCCACGATTCGAGGCCACCAGTTCGCCGATCACCGCGCCGATCAGGGCGTAGGGGATGGACATCCGCAAGCCGGTGAGCAGGCCCGCCACGGATCCGGGCAGGGTGACTTTAAGCGCCACGTCCCGCCTGCTGCCGCCCATCATGCGCACGGCGTTCTTCAGGCCCTCGTCCACGTTCTGGACGCCTGCGGCAGTGCTCAGAAACACCAGGAAGAAGACCGAGATCGCTGCCAGCAGGACCTTCATGCCGAGGTCGATGCCGAACCAGATGATGAATAGCGGGGCGACGGCGACCTTGGGCACGGAATACAGCGCCAGCATGTAGGGGATCAGCACATCCCACAACGGCTTGATGGTGGCGATCAGATAGGCCAGGGCGGCCCCGGAGGCCGCGCCCAGCAAAAAGCCCAGCACGACTTCCTGCAGCGTGATCCAGGTGTTGCGCCAGAGCGTGCCATCGACAGTCCATTGGATCAGCATGGTGGCGACGCCCTGAGGCGAACCGAAGAACTGCGGGTCCAGCACGCGGCCCGACAGAGCGGCCCAGATGCCCAGAAAGAGGATCAGCACCAGCAGCCGGGCCGCCAGGATCAGCGAGCGGCGACGGTTGCGTTGCCACCAGCTGCGATTCAGCGGAATCAGCAGGGGGCCGGAGCGGCTGGTGTCGGGAGGGTTGTCAGGATTGGGCATCTGGGATCTCTCGACGTGTCAGGGATTGGCTTGTCTGAGGGCGCGCGTCAGCGCCCGATAGAGATTCAGGTAGTCGGGGTGCAGGCGGATCTCGTCGGCGTCCCGGGGCCGGGGCAGATCGATGGTGGTATCCAGCATGATGGCGCCCAGCGGTCCCAGCACCACGACCCGATCGGCCAGCATCAGGGCTTCTTCGATGTCGTGGGTGACGAAGACGACAGTGCGCCCGCTGTCGGCCCACAGTTCCAGCAATTGTTGTTGCAGGTCGCCGCGCAACTGGGCGTCCAGCGCACCAAAGGGTTCGTCCAGCAGCAGGGTTTCCGGGTTGCCGCACAGCATGCGCGCCAGGCTGACACGGCGACGCATGCCGCCGGAGAGTTCGCGCGGATAGTGGCGCTCGAAGCCCGACAGCCCGACCTGGTCGATCAGGCGCTGGGCGGCGGTTGCGCGCGCCTGGGGGGCGACGCCCTGGATTTCCAGCGGCATTTCGATGTTTCGGAGCACGGTACGCCAGGGCATCAGCGTGTCCTGCTGGGTCAGGTAGCCGACCGCGCCCAGAGGGCCGGCGATTGCGCGCCCCCGGTAGGTGAGCGTGCCGGCCGTGGGTGTGGCCAGGCCTGCCATCAGGTTCAGCAAGGTGGATTTTCCGCAGCCGCTGCGTCCCAGCAGCACCAGGAAGCTGCCGGCCTCGACCGTCAGGTTGGCGCCTCGCAGCGCGACCAGTTCCTGGTCGTCCTTTCTGAAGTGCTTGTGGACGTCCTGAACAAGATACGCCGCAGCCATCAGTGGGCGCCGCCCAGCGCAGATTGGATCCATTGGGCCGGAACCATGGTGGCGTAGTCGGGCGCCTCGGTGATCAGGCCGGAGTCCAGGTTGAACTTGACCTCCCGGTCGTATTCCCCCTGGCTGATGGCCGGGGTGGGCGGAATTTCGCTGCGCAGGATGGACAGCAGCCTGTCGATGGTGGCGTCGTTCATGGTGGGACGGTAGGTCTTGAACAGGGCGCGAACGGCGGCGGGGTCTGCCTGGTGGATGAACTGTTCGGCGTCGGCGATGCCGCGCACGAAGGCCGCAACCGACGGGCCTTTGGCATCCAGGACCGACTGGGTGGTGAACACCACGCCGTGCACCACGGTCTTCAGCTGCGGGATGTCTCCCCGCGCCGGTGAAATGTAGATGTGGCCGATCTGCGTGGCCTCGGCCTGCTGCCCCACCGGCTGTGGGAAGGACAGGGCATCGACCCGTCCGGTCTTCAGTGCGCCCAGGGCTCCGGTCATGTTGGACCCCAGGGATACCAGCGTGACGTCCGTGGCCGATTTCATGCCGGCAGTGCCCAGCAGGAAATTCACCAGGGCCTGGGTGCCGCTGCCGGGACCGGTGATGCCGATCTTCTTGCCTTTGAGCGCCTGGATCTTGTCGGCCAGCGCGGCGGTCGCCGGCGGGCCGGAAAACGACGGCCCTGTGATGATGTCCACATAATAGGTGTTGACCAGTTGGGCGATCATCCGCGTGCCTTTGTTGGCGCGGTACAGGTTCAGCGGATCGGTACCATTGCCGCCTGCCACGTCGATGCTGCCCGACTGCAGGGCGGCTGCGAGCTTGGCCCCGGTGCCCAGCAACGGAATGTCGCCGACCTGCAGGTCGTGTTGCTTGAAAAAGCCCTGTTGTTTCGCCACGTAGATCGGGAAGAACGCGATGGAGTCGCTGATCTGGCCGACCTTGAGCGTCATCGACTGCGCCGGAGCCGGCGCCGGCAGCAGCAACATCCATGTCGCCGCGAACACCACCAGGAAGCTATGCAGGCGAGACAGGGCGGATCTGGAGAAAGCACATGGGGTGCTGGGTCGCTGCGGCATGATGAGGGCTCCTCGGGATTCGGGTGACCGTCGCGCGGGAGGGCCGGCGGCGCATGCATCCGTTGTAGTACAGATGCAATGGCCTTGTCCATGCATTGCTCGGGCAGCTGGATGGGCGCTCTGGACGCTCGGCGGCCTTACGCGCCGTGCGCGTCGGGGTTGGCCTGCAGGCTGCGCAGCGAGAATTCCCGGGGAGTCTGGCCGGTGTGTTCGCGAAAGGCTGCGATGAAGGACGACAGGCTGTCGTAGCCGCAGGCCAGCGCCACGTCGGTGATGC
>NZ_JAUCDS010000017.1:0-68600 GCF_034674885.1 Castellaniella sp. | reverse complement strand
CAGCATGTGCTGTTCGACAACGCCGGCGCCATCATCATCGAGCGCGACGCATACGCGATTACAACGAATATCGTCCCCACGAATCGCTGGGGAACGTTCCACCGGTGCAGTTTCTGCCTCGGTTAACAACGGCCCTGAACCTCTATCAAGCGATGTCTACTTGACGGGGGAGCTTACGGCACGAGCGCCTGCGGACAGCTTTTCTTTGACTATCCGAACTGCAGGTTCGGCTTGGCGCTCCGACGGCTCCGCTGCTGGTGCGCTACGCATTTTTTGGTCGAGCTAGTCGTACAGTAAATCCGAATGCCAGAAATTCTTGCCCAGAATCTTTGTCGGGGCAGGAAAGTCGCCGGCGTCTACATTGTTACGAACTGTGCGTTCGCACACATCAAACAGTGTTGCGATGTCCGAGAGGGAGAGGAGGTTGAACGGCTGCATAGTGCACCTTATGGAAGCTGCCATGAGTTGGCGGTGCTTCGTATAGCGATGCTTTTATGCACTAAATTTTTGCCGAGAATTTACGGTTAGGGCGTGGTTGCGGCTGCGGAATCCTGTGCCAAATCTGTGCCAAATTCGGAAATTTGGCACAGATTTGAAGGGTGTGGAAAGAGGTGGAATGGAACGGAAGGGTGCGGTAAATACATGAAATATAAGGATTGTGCTATTATGCCGAGACCTGTTTAGTGAGCGGATTTGATGTTCGGGACGTAGGAGTCGCATGTTCGAATCATGTCACCCCGACCACTCATTCAAAAGGCCGGATCAGATATCTTCTGATCCGGCTTTTTCGTGGGTGCGTCAGATATCGTGTGGCAGTTCCGACAGTGGGCTGTACCCCATTAACAATGGGATGGGCCCCATCATGCACCCCCCGCCAAGCGGAAGGCATCGGCCATGCGGTCTTGCTCTCGCGCAGAGAGGCCGATGCTTTGGGCCAGCGTTCGCCACTGGGCGACGATGCCGCGAAACCTTTCGATGATTTCGTCCGCCGCGCGCAGGTCCAGTCGGAAGTACCCGGCAACCTCCCGGGCCAACTCAGGATCCAGGGCGTTGTCCGCCTCGGTGATGTTGAGCTTCAGACCATCGGCATGGATTACGGGGTTCATGTCGTAGGCCGGCGCGAGCTGCCAGCCGCTGCCCGGCACCAGGATGAAGCCGTGGTTGCGCAGATGGTCGTCCGTATTGGAGACGAGGATGTTGAAGACGATGCGCGACCAAAGCTCCTGCAGATCCTCATTGGGCTGCGAGCCCTGATTGATGAGTACTTCTGCGAGTTCCAGGTAGCTTGCCCCTGTAGAGGCATCATCGCCATCGCTGTGACCGGTCAGGGTCATTGCCGAGGCGAAATGCAGTCGGCGGCCTGCATCCGTGCGATCGAAGCGGCGCACCACGTAGCAGTGATGGTTGCTGGCGAACTTTCGGGCCTGCGCGGGGGCGACAGTCAGGCCGCAACCATGCGCCAGCCCGTTGACCACCAGTTCCCATCCGCCGATATCGTAGGTGTCTCGTGTGCTGGGAAATTTGGCGATGTGCAAGTGCCCCGCATCGTCCACGACGCTTGCCTTGGGCCTGGCGCCGCCGAGCGAACCGCCCGGTGCGATGAGCATGCGCAGCCAGTCCTGTCCCTGGTCGGCGATATTGTCGGGATCCTGTTCGAGTGCGCGGCTGGCCTGCTCCAGGGCGCGAATTTCAGTGAAAGGCGGAGCAGCGACGTTGATTCGGTCATCAAGGAAGCCACCCTGATCCTCCAGCCGATACCTCAACGCGCCGACGCGGTACAGATCGTGTACACCCAGCAGGTAGTCTGATTCATAGAGACGCGCATCGGCGGGCACAAGGCCCGCCCGCTTGTCGCGCTCGGCCCTGCGATCCATGAGCAGCCGCCCCCACCGGTCCGGACTTGAATCGTCAAAGACGCCGAACTTGTCCCTGGTCGGGGTGGGATATTGCGGTCCGCCGAATGCCTGAATGTTCGGGTCCAACTGCAGTCCAGCAAGCCGAGGGTCGGCGAGTGCCGCGTCGTCGTAGGCGAATTCGAACCGCTCGGCCGCGCGTGTCCTGCGACTGTGCAGGAAGCCCAGCCGTCGGGGTTCAGGCAGTCCATCCCAGTCCGCGTACACGGCGATCATGCTCATGGCTTTACCCTTTCCTTGCGCTGGGCTTCTTGAGCAGGGAGCTCAGGCCGATTGTGCTCTTTCTGCTGTCTATGAAGGCTCCGGGACGAGGGTCGCGCTTTTGCGAAACGCCTGTCGGCGGGCCGTCCTGCCTTGCCGTCTTGGTTGCGGCGCCTGGAGTGGAACCGCGTGGCGCGCGTCTTGTCTGCAGATCATCGCGATCCGCTTTCTGACCGAGGGCATGGTGCACTGCCTCGTTTCTGATCAGACGCGCATCTTGAAGCTGGCGGCCGAGTTCGTCCGCAGCGGCGAGTTTGGCCAGGTCATTGACCAGGCCAAGAACCTGCATGACGGAAAGGTATGCGCCCATCGTGACGCCTGAGCCGCCCGCCTCTAGCGAACGCAGGGTCATGGGAGACATCCCCGCGCGCTCGGCAACCTGTTTGGCCGTGAGCTTTCTGCGCAGGCGCGCGAGCTTGAGCCGCTCGCCAAAGTCGATGAGCAGTCTGTTGGTAGACGGCAGAAGAAGGGCTGTTTTTTTGGCCATAATTCTAATATTCAATCGTTTATAGATGAAAACAGCTAGAATAATAGCATTTCCATAGCGCCGATACCTTACTTGGCCCTCAGCCGCAGCAGCGCGGCATGGGGGCCATCCTGGATGATCCAGACCGTGCCGTCGGGCGCCACGGCGACATCGCGGATGCGGGCGCCCAGCGGCCAGCGGTCGGCCTGCCGGGCGTCGCCATCCGCGCTGAACGTAACCCGTACCAGGCTCTCGGCCCGCAGTCCGCCGATCAGTGCCGACCCCTGCCAGGCCGGGAACTGCGATCCCTGGTAGAACGCCAGTCCGGCAGGGGCAATCACCGGGTTCCAGTAGATGCGGGGCGCCTCGAATTCGGGGTGTGTAGCGTGCCTGGGGATCGGGATGCCGCTGTACTGATCGCCGTTGGACACCACCGGCCAGCCATAGTTCTTGCCCGGCAGGATCAGGTTCAGTTCGTCGCCGCCCCGAGGGCCCATCTCGTGTTCCCACAGCCGCCCGTCGGGCGCGAAGGCCAGGCCGTAGGGGTTGCGGTGGCCGGTCGTCCAGGTCAGGGCGCGGATGCCGGCTTGCCCGGCCATGGGGTTGTCGGGCGGGGCGGATCCGTCCCGGTTCAGGCGCAGGATCTTGCCTCGGGCGGCATCGGGGTCCTGGGCTGTGTCGGGCTCCATCCGGTCGCCGACGCTCAGGAACAGATGCTGGCCGTCAGGGGCAAAGGCGATGATGCCGCCGGGCTGGCCGCCCCGGCTGCCCGGCCGTTGCCGCCACAGGGTTTCCAGCGCGCCCAGGCGCGCGCCGCCCGTGGATTCCTGTAGCTGGGCGCGGGCCAGGACCAGCGCGCCGCCTGCGGCGTCGGGCGCGACATAGGTGAAATACAGCAGATGGTCCCGAGCAAAATCCGGCGAGGGCGCCACATCCAGCAGGCCGTTCTGGCCCCGATCATAGACGGCCGGAATGCCGTCAATGGGGGTCTTGTCCCCGGCTTGCATGGCCAGGAACATGCGGCCCGTCTTCTCGGTCACGACAAGACGGCCGTCGGGCAGGAAGGCAATGGCCCAGGGGGAGTCGAAGGTGGCGATCTGCCGGGTGGTGAACGGCGCGTTCGCGTCTGGTGCCAGAGCGCCCTCGTTGACCGACGCAGCCTGGCTGCGAGGCAGCGGCAGGGCCAGCAAGGTGGCCAGCATCAGGCAGGCCTGGAGAGTGGATCGGTTCACGCGCATCACCTTTCGTTGGACAAGGGACCCGACCGTCCACCGTATACCCTTCGGGCGGATGAGTGCAATGCCGGCGCGTTGGACGGCTGGACCGCACAGCGCGCCCGCCGGCAGGCGGTCAGGGCGGTGCCATCAGCGCCGCTTCATGAATTCGATGAACTTCGGATGGGCTGCATAGGCGATGTTCAGGCGCATCGCGGGGCGTGTGCTGTGCCGGTCTGGCGTGAACAGGTGCCCCGGGGCGATGAATATGCTGTGTTCCGAGGCTTCCTGGACCAGTTTTTCTTCGTGATCGCCCGGGCGCAGGTGGACCCACAGATAAAAGCATCCCGTGGGTTCGCAAAAGACTTCCAGGCCCAGGTCGTGCAGGATGTCGAGCGCCTGGCCGGTTGCTTGGAAAACGCGATGGCGCAGCTTGCGCAGGTGCTTGAGGTACTGGCCGGATGCGATGAATTCATACAGCATCCGTTCCGCGATATCGCCTGAACTGGCGATGGTGAGCATCTTCAAGTCGCACAGCGCGCGCGCCAATGTGGCGTTGCACGCCAGGTACCCGACGCGCAGTCCCGCCGACAGGGTCTTGGAGAACGTGCCGACGTAGATGACGCGTTCCAGCTGGTCCAGGCTGGCCAGCCGGGGGCTGTCTGCCGGCAGGATATCGGCAAACGGATCGTCCTCTACCACCAGGAACCGATGCTGCGTGGCTGCCAGCAGGATACGGTGCCCCACCGGCAGTGTCAGGGCGCTGCCGGTGGGGTTGTGCGCCTGAGACTGAGTAAAGAAGATCTTTGGCTGGTACCGGGCCGCCTTGGCGTTCAGGTCGTCGATGTCGGGGCCGTTGACCAGGCGTTTGACGCCGATGATCTGCACGCCACCCAGATGCAGCTTGGCGAACAAGGGGTAGTAGCCCGGACTGTCGACCAGCACGGTGTCGCCGGGTTCCAGCAGTTGGCGGGCAATCAGGTCGAGGGCATGGTTGGCCCCCATGGTGGTCAGGATGTGTTCGGGGTCTGCATGGATCTGCCGATCATGCAGGCTGCGTGACAGGTATTCCCGCAACCGGATGAAGCCCCAGGGGTTGCCGTAGCCGTGGACTTCATTGTCTTCGGCCGAGGATCGCCCTGCCGCTGGCAGGTGGAAATCCAGCTTGCCGGCCCAGTCGTGCGGGGGTCGTCCTTCGCCGATGCGCACCTCGTATTGCCGGATCAGCTGTTCGCGCAGCAGCGATGCCGCATCGACGGCCTGCGCCACGGACAGGGCCTTGGGCAGCCGCTCCCGCCGTGTCGCGCGGGGGACGTAGAAGCCGGACCCGACGCGTGCCTCGAGTTGTCCGAGCGCCACCATGCGGTCGTAGGCTTCCGCCACCGTGTTCTTCGAGACCTTGAGTTCGGCGGCTGCCGTGCGGATGGGCCAGATGCGCGCGCCCGGCGGCCAGGTGCCCGCCGCGATGCCTTGGTGGATCTGCTGGATGACAGCTTCGATGCGCGTCATGATCGGGTCCGCAATTGTATTGGGTCAGGGCAGGGTACAGTTCTGGTAAGTTCCAAAAATTGTACCTTTTATTGTACCTGTTGCTACCCTATGATGATTGTTGCCTGCCAGGAAGACGGGCAGGTCGATAACGATTAACGAAGCGGGCCGCGAGCCCGTTCCCCAGACCCCGATGACCGGGGCAGTGGCTTTCATGGAGATGATTATGACGACATTCACTCGGCGTGGCGTACTCAAGACCTTGGGTGCAAGTTCCCTGGCCGGTGTCGGCCTCGGGGTCGCAGGATCGGCCCGCGCGCAGGCCAAGGTGAAATGGCGGATGCAGGCCTTGTGGGACGGTGGCACGACTCCGCAGAAATTCGAGGAACTCTTCGTCAAGCGCGTGGCCGAGCTGACCGGCGGCCAGTTCGAGATCGAACTGTTCTCGGCGGGCCAGCTGGTGCCGGCCAATCAGGCTTTCGATGCCGTGCGTGGCGGCGCTTTCCAGCTCATGAAGACCTTCGATGGCTACGAGGCCGGCAAGATCCCCAGCTTTGCCTTTACCAGCACCATTCCGTTCGGCTTCACCGAATCGGACCAATACGAGGCCTGGTTCTATGAACTGGGCGGGCTGGATCTGGCTCGAAAGGCCTACGCCCCGGCGGGCCTGTTCTACATCGCCCCCACGGTCTACGGCGCCGAACCCATCCACTCGAAGGTCCCGCTCCAGACCGTGGCCGACTTCAAAGGCAAGAAGGGCCGCTTCGTGGGCCTGGCGTCTGCCGTCATGGGAGCCCTGGGCGTGGCGGTGACGCCGCTGGCGACTGCCGATGTGTACTCCGCTCTGGACAAGGGCGTGATCGACATCGCGGATCGCGGCGACCTGACCGCCAACCAGGAAGCCGGGTTGGGCGAGGTCGCCAAATACATCATCCAACCGGGGCCGCACCAGCCGACCACGGCGACCAGCTACGTGGCCAATCAGGCGGCGTACAAGGCCCTGCCCGAGACGCATAAGGCAGCCCTGGCGGCAGCCGCCCGCGAGGTGTCTGGCGCCTTGCGCCAGCACATTCTGGTGGCCGACGGCAAGGCGATCGATGCCTTCAAGGCGCAGGGCGTGCAGGTCAGTTCCCTGGATCCCGCCGATGTCGCTCAGGCCCGCAAGAAAGTCGTCGAAGTCTGGCGCACGGCAACCAAGGGCGACGCGCTGGCGACGCAGATCCTGGATAGCCAGGTCGCTTTCATGGAAAAACTGGGCCTCATCGCCTGACCTGGGTTCCGTTTCGCCGACATGGTCCTTGCCGGGCCATGTCGGTCTGATTCGTCTCTATCCGGATTGAGACCATGCCTCGTGTCCTTCGATTCTATGTTCGCGCCGTCACGGGCACGAACAAGGCCATGTTCATGCTGGCGGCCGCGCTGATGGTCGTCATCGTGCCCGCCATGATGGCCGAAGTCATCAGCCGCTATGTTTTTCATGCTCCCACTGTCTGGGGCATGGAGCTGGCCGTCCTGCTGTTTGGCCCCTACTTCCTGCTGGGCGGGCCCTACCTGCTGCACCTGGGCGGCCACGTCAATATGGATCTGTTTCGCAATCGCATGCCGCCGCGCGTCGGCCGTGTCGTCGATTTCGTCAACCAGCTGATCATCCTGTTCTTCTGCGGGGTGATGCTGTATTACGCCACGCCGCTTGTGCTGCAGTCCATCGAATACCGGGAAACCACGTTCTCCGCCTGGAATCCGCCTCTTTGGCCGTACAAGATCGCGGTGCCGGTGGCGGTGTTGCTGCTGGGCCTGCAAAGCCTGGCGGAACTCATACGGTTGTGCTTCGGCGACACAAAGGATGATGCCGCATGAGCTCGAATCTGATCCTCGTCCTGATGTTCGGTGGCCTGACCTTGCTGATGGTCACGGGCCTGCCGATCGCCTTCGTCCTGGGCGGACTGTCGCTGCTGCTGACCGTGACGCTCTGGAACCCCGATTCCGTCATCATCCTGGTGCTGCAGGTGTTCGACACCATGCGCTCGGAACCATTGCTGGCGGTGCCGTTGTACATCCTCATGGCCGGCATTCTGCAGCGCTCGGGGGTGATCGAAGACCTGTACCGGGTGATGGGCCTGTGGTTTGGTCGTCTGCGCGGTGGGCTGGCGATCGGCACGGTCATCATCTGCGTCGTCATGGCCGCCATGACCGGCGTGGTGGGGGCGGCCGTCACGTCCATGGGTGTGCTGGCCATGCCCGAGATGCTGCGGCGCAAGTACGATCCCTCGCTGGTGGCCGGGACCATCTGCGCGGCCGGCACGCTGGGGGTGCTGATCCCGCCGTCCGTCCTGACGATCGTGTACGCCGTGACGGCCCAGGTCTCGATCGGCAAGATGCTGATTGCCGGCATCGTGCCCGGTCTGCTGCTGGCGCTTGTCTATATTTCCTACATTCTGTACGTGGCCTACTTCAAGGCCGGCAAGGTGCCGGTCGAATCGGTCAAGCCCGTCCCCATGCGGCTGAAGCTGCTCAGTCTGCAGGCCATCATCATCCCGGCTTTGCTCATCGTGATGGTGCTTGGGTCGATTTTCCTGGGAATCGCCACCCCGACGGAAGCTGCTGCCGTCGGCGTCGTCGGCGCCATTCTGGCCAGCATCGCCCGGCGCAGGTTCAGTCTCCAAGGTCTGGCCGATGCAGGCATCCAGACGCTCAAGGTGACGTCGATGATTCTGTGGATCACGATCGGCGCCAAGGCCTACGTGGCGATCTTCACCGGGCTGGGCGGAGCCGATACGCTGATCGGGGCGATTCGCGACCTGGATGTCAGCCCCTACGTGGTGCTGGCCATCATGATGCTGATCCTGATCTTCCTGGGCACCTGCCTGGACGAGATCGGCATCATCCTGCTGACCGTTCCCGTGTTCCTGCCCATCGTCAAGGCCTTCGGCTTCGATGAGATCTGGTTCGGCGTCCTGTATGCCATTTCGATCCAGGTCGGATACATCAGCCCGCCGTTCGGCTATTCCCTGTTCTACCTCAAGGCCACCCTGCCCAAGGGCATGGGCATGGCCGAGGTCTATCGCGGGGTCGTGCCCTTCATGGGATTGCAGATATTCGTCCTGCTGATCTGCGCGGCATTCCCGGCCATGGTGACCTGGCTGCCCAGGTTCGTCGGTTGATCCATTTCTTTCAGAGGTAATTGTTGTGACTCACAAAACTTCCCGCATTTCGGGCTTCCACAAGCTGGGGGTCCCAGAACGTATCGATCAGACGCTGGCATTTGCCGGCCTGCAGGACGCCGACCTGAAGGCCCTGTTCCTGAATACCGGCAACCTGCCGGCCGAACTGGCGGACCAGCTGATCGAGAATGCCGTCGGCACGATGAACATCCCGGTCGGCGTGGCCACGAACCTGCTGATCGACGGCAGGGACTATCTCGTGCCCATGGCGACCGAGGAGTCCTCGGTGGTGGCGGCGGTCTGCAATGCCGCCCGCCAATGCTACGACTCGGGCGGGTTCATCACTTCGATGTCGGGCACGCGCATGATTGCGCAGGTCCAGCTGGTGGGCGTGTCCGATCCGGCCAATGCCCGCCTGGCCATCCTGGAACATGCCGAAGAGATCCGCGCCATCTGCGATGATTGCGACCCCGTGCTGGTGCGCCTGGGGGGCGGTTTCCGGGATCTGGAAGTGCGTATCATCGATGCGCCCAGCGGCCCGATGGTGGTAACCCACCTGATCGTGGATACCCGCGATGCCATGGGCGCCAACGCCGTCAATACCATGGCTGAAAAGCTCGCGCCGCACATCGAGACCTGGACGGGTGGGCGTGTCTACCTGCGGATCCTGTCCAATCTGGCGGATCGACGCCTGGCCCGTGCCCGCTGCGTCTGGAAGCTGGATGCCATCGGTGGCGAGGCCGTGCGCGACGGCATGGTCAAGGCTTACGAATTTGCGCTGATGGACCCCTATCGCGCGGCCACGCACAACAAAGGCATCATGAACGGCGTGACGGCCGTTGTCATGGCCACGGGTAACGATACGCGCGCCATCGAGGCCGGCGCCCACGCCTATGCGGCGCGCAAGGGCTGGTACAGCAGCCTCACGCAATGGGAAGTCACCGCCCAAGGCGATCTGGCCGGGTCCCTGGAAATGCCCATGGCGGTCGGCCTGATCGGTGGGGCTACCAAACTGCACCCCATGGCCCGGGCGTGCCTGCAGATCATGGACGTGCAGAATGCGGCCCAGCTCTCGCGCGTGATTGCGGCCATTGGACTGGCGCAGAATTTCTCGGCCCTCAAGGCCCTGGCAACCGATGGTATCCAGAAGGGGCATATGTCCCTGCATTCACAGAACATCGCCCTGATGGCCGGGGCCGAGGGCGAGGAAATCGCCCAGGTCGCCCAGCGCCTGGTCGAACTGGGCGTGGTGCGCATCGACGTGGCGGAAGCCGAACTGAAGAAACTGCGGGCGGGCGGCTAGGCCCACCCCTGTTGAGCCGGGTGATCTTGCGCTGTTGTGCCTGACCGCAGCAGCGCGAGATATGTCGCCATATCGATGGCTGCTTTTGCAGCCAGTGGCTTGGTGACTGTGACGCGCATCGGCCATCAGAAACATTATCAGGCCAATCGGGACTCCCCGATCTTCGACGAGTTGTGTTCGATCACGCGAAAAACAGTAGGCCTCGCAGAACCTCTGAGCCAAGCGCTTGCTCCATTGGTATCGCAGATCAAACTGGCATTTGTGTATGGCTCCATCTACCCTTCGGACGGGCGGGTGCAATGCCGGTGCCTCGGATGGGGGCCGCCCCCTGTTGCTTCAGTATGCTGCATCTGGCTCTACTGGGCCGGGGTCGGGTTCTACGCCAATACGGTAGGTCGCGACAAAACATGACCAGCCCACATGGTCAACTAGGTCGATGTCTTCGATGACGCTGACCTTCGTCCCCGCACGCTCGAACAGGGCAATGTTCTTGGCTGGATAGTTGTTGCGAGACGGGTAGAGCACACCGTCGAACAGTGGCTGGCCGTCGTCGCCAAGCATCGCATAGATCTGAGCAGACACCTGCTGCGTGTGCGTGTAGTCGCGGCTGGTCAACTGCCCCAGGTTCAGACCGAAGTAGCCAGCCATGACACCAGGGGCTGTGAGGTCGGCCAGGCATACGTCGGCCATCACACCTACAGCGCGCACCATCCGGCCCTGAATTTCCTTTAGCGTGATTGAGCGTTTCGTATCCGCAAGCCACTGGTGCTTGTGAAACACGGACTCCATCAGCGCCGTGGGTAGGTCGCGTCCCAAGTAGAGCACACCGTAGGCCCGCGTCGGGTCATCGTAGCGATTGGTGCTGTTGCTGCCATAGTGCAACGGACTGCCACGGTAGATGACGCGGCTCAGATGCTGGAGCAGTTCACCAGCATTGATCGAGAACGAAGGCAGTGCGTGGCTCATGGGAGGCACTGGCTTCAGTGCACCTGCATACCCAGCACGTTGAACACGGCTTCGGCCACGCCATCGATCGAGCTAGGAGTCACCGCGTCCACCGGCGAACGCCCGCCCAGGCCTTCGAGTGGTTCGGACAGCGCGTGGTAGATCGTCCAGTGGTCGATGCCCTCGACCTCCTGCAGGACTGTTTGGGTCAACTGCTGCTTTACCGGATCAAGCTGCCAGTCGGGCAACTTCTGACCACGAGGCCCTACGTTCAGTGCCAGCAGCCGGCGGGCGATGATGTCCTTGTAGATCTGCTGGCGCGATTTGTCTGCCAGCTGGGCGAATTTGGTGAGTGGCAGATTTTGCGGCTGATTGAAGGCTGCCAGCAATACGGCGCGGCCGCGTTGAATGTCGGTTTCAGTCGGTGCCCAGCGCTTGCCGGTGCGCAGTGCGGCCGCCTTGCGGGCGAGGGTCTGTGCCGTTGTCTCCGCTGCCCTGGGAACGGGCAGCTTTGCAGCCTTCATTCGTTCGTAGACGAACGCCTGCAACTCGGCCGCGAACGCCCTGGCATCCCGGATTTCGACGGTATCAGCGAAGCGGCGTACATCTTCCTCCGTGACGCGCGGTAGACGGGTGGCATTGGGCATAGTCATCTCCCCCAGGCTGATTTGAGATAGGGTCAACGCTAGTCTCCTATGTAATATTTGTCAACTTTGTCTAATGAATAAGAGTCTCCTCAGCCAGACTCCCGCCGTTCCAGCAAAGACTACCGTTGGACATTCTTCAAGCTCTACTGTGTGATCTACCGGGTTGCAGACGGTCGGATCTGCAAGACCTGGATCATCGGAGAGGAAAGTGACCTCGGCGTTTGAGAATTGTGACCGACGCGGCCTGGGTGATGCAGGGCAGCGGCAGGGCCAACAGGGTGGCCAGCATCAGACTGGCCCGAAGAGCGGATCGGTTCACGCGCATCACCTTTCGTTGGACAAGGGACCTGACCGCCCACCATATACCCTTCGGACGGGCGGGTGTAATGCCGGTGCGTCGGCTGGCTTATGTGGTCAGCGTTGCGGTGTCGATCAGGTGCGATTCGAGCACGTCCCAGTTCGGGCTGAATCCGATGCCGGGCTGGTGCGGCAGCGTCAAGGCGGGGGCTGCCTGTTGCAGGGGGTGCAGCGGAGCAGGCCAGTCCAGCAAAGGCGCTTCCAACGCACAGGCTGGCCCCAATGCCGCCACGATATGCGCGGTGGCGCACAGCCCCGCCCCGTAGTAGAAGCAGTGGGGCATGACCTCGACCTGGTGCCGCCGGGCGGCGGCGATGGCCTGGAGCATCGCGGTGATGCCACCGATCTTGGCCAAGCTGGGCTGGGCGATGTCGATAGCCCCAGCTTCTATGTGGCGGATCAGGTCCAGCAGGCCGGCGGCGTTTTCCCCCGCTGCGACAGGGATGCCGGTGCTGCGGCAGGTGGACAGGCCTGATAGATCATTGGGGGGCCAGACGGGCTCCTCGATCCACCGCAGCCGGGCGGCGCGCATGTCGCTCAGGGCCGCCTGTGCCTGGGGCGTCGTCCAGGCGCAGTTCACATCCACCATCAGCGCAGCGGTGTCCGGCAGGGCCGATCGGGCCGCCACGACGGCTGCCGGTGATGTCTCGTGCAGTTTGACGGCTGCGAATCCCTGTGCCCTGGCGCCGGAGACTTGCCGGGCGACCTCCGAGGGATCGTTCGCGTAGCTGGGCAGGCTAGCGTAGCAGTCGATCGTGTCTTGGGAGGCTCCCAGCAGCTGGTACAAGGGCAATCCTCTGTCCTGGGCCAGAAGGTCCCAGAGTGCAGTGTCAAACGCCGAGAGTGCGAAGGTGATGGGACCTGTGGCGCCGAACTCGTAGAAGGCGTGCTCTGCTTCTGCTGTTCTGGTGGGATATCCCTGGTCGTCGGTGCAGATTTCGCTGCCTAGGAAGAAATGCCCGACCCTTCCTTTCATGGCTTCAAAGGTGACTGGATTGATGTAATGACCAAAGGCCTCGCCCCAGCCGCTGAGGCCGGTATCCGTCTGGAGGCGGACCATCAGCGATTCCATGTGCTTCAACGCAGGGGAGGCCGCATTGAAGGGGTCCAGTGCCCTGTTGGCCGCAGTATCCGGCGCGGTGCGTCGAGCACTGAAGGGCAGGGCGATGCGGTATACGTCGATTCGGGTTATCTTCATTGCGCGCCGGGTGTCCAGTTCAGGACTTGCTCGGGCAACTGGACGTGATGATACTGTTCGAAGACGGTATTCAGTCTGCCATTCTTGAGATTGTCCGCCACCCATTGGTCAACCCATTTCCGCAGTTCAGGTTGGTTTTTCTGCAGGCCGATCGCCAGCATGAAATCCTTCAGGACCAGCTTGCTTTCAAAGCGGTCATTGGTTTTGCGATTGAGCTCGTCCAGGCTCATGAGGCCAGTCGCCAGATACTGGATCTGGCCCGATGCTGCAGCGGTGATCAGCGTGGAAACATCTTCGTAGCGCCGGATATGGGCTCCTTTGGCCTTTTCCGTCACCAACTGGTCTTCGACGGTACCTCGAGCTACGCCCACATCCTTGCCCTTGAGCTCACTGTAGTCCTTGAGCTGGACGTCTTTCGGTGCCATGACGACTTCGCGGATCATGGAGTAGGGGCGGGAGAAATCAATGATTTTGGCGCGTTCCGGGGTGGTGGACAACACGGAGATGACCAGGTCGGCCTTGCCGGTCTGTAGCATCGGAATCCGGGATGCGACTGGGACACTGACGATCTTCAGGGAGACTCCCAGGTCCTTGGCCAGCAGCTTTGCAGTGGCGACATCAGAGCCATCGGCTTGCATTTGCGCATCGGTGAAGGTGTAGGGAGGGACGCTGAGTGACGTGGCCACCCGGATTTCTCCGGCCTGGCGGATGTCGGCCAGGTCGGCCGCATGGCTGGGGGATAGCGCGGTCAGTGACAGCGTGAGAATGGCGAGCATTCGGGTCGTTGCGAAGGTGCTCATAGAGATCCTTTCGAAGTAATTTATCTAAATATACGATGTCCTACAACAAAACTATAAATTGTGCTTACACTCATTGTCATCAGTAGTATCCCCAGGAATTACAAGGGAATATACCTATAATTTCTATTATATTTAAATGTAAATAAATATACCTTATATGACGTGTAATATGTAGATCATGAACTGCAGACAGGCGTTGCGTCAGGCTGTTTTGCGTGCTTTATACTCGTCTGGTCTGTATGGATTTCATCCTCCTTATCCTCGAAGGTCTTGAACGATGGCAACTCACGCATATCCCAATACCCAACTGCTGATCGACAACCAATGGGTGGACGCCGCCGATGGCCGCACCCAGGACGTGCTGAACCCAGCCACCGGCCAGGTCATTGGCAAGGTCGCCCACGCCGGCATCCCCGATCTGGACCGCGCCCTGGCGGCGGCGCAACGGGGGTTCGAGGTCTGGCGCGATACGTCGGCGCATGACCGGGCCGCCATCATGCGCCGCGCGGCGGCGTTGCTGCGTGAACGCGCGGAAGACATTGCCCGCCTGTTGACGCTGGAACAGGGCAAGCCGCTGGCCGAGGCCCGAGGCGAGACCCTGGCCGGCGCCACGCTGATCGAATGGTTTGCCGACGAGGGCCTGCGGGTGTACGGCCGTATCGTGCCCTCGCGCAATCTGCAGGCCCTGCAGTTGGTCGTGAAAGAACCCGTGGGCCCGGTGGCGGCCTTCACGCCCTGGAATTTCCCCATCAACCAGGTGGTGCGCAAACTGGGCGCCGCCCTGGCGACGGGTTGTTCCTTCCTGTGCAAAGCACCCGAAGAAACCCCGGCTTCGCCCGCAGCCTTGCTGCAGGCCTTCGTCGACGCGGGCCTGCCGCCGGGCGTGGTTGGCCTGGTCTACGGCAACCCGGCGGAGATCTCCGGCTACCTGATCCCGCATCCGGTCATCCGCAAGGTCACGTTCACCGGCTCTACCCAGGTGGGCAAGCAACTGGCCGCGCTGGCGGGCGCCCACATGAAACGGGTGTCGATGGAACTGGGCGGCCATGCGCCGGTCATCATCGCCGAAGACGCCGATCTGGAACTGGCGGTCAAGGTCGCCGGCGCCACCAAATTCCGCAACGCCGGGCAGGTCTGCATTTCGCCCACGCGTTTCCTGGTGCACAGCAGCCTGGCCAAAGACTTCACGCAGGCCTTCGTGCGCCACGCCGAATCCCTGACCGTGGGCGATGGCCTGGCCGAAGGCACCACCCTGGGGCCCCTGGCCAATGCCCGCCGCGTCTCGGCCATCGCCCAGGTGGTGCAGGACGCCCGCGAACGAGGTGGGGACGTGCTGACCGGGGGCGAGCGCGTCGGTGACACCGGCAACTTCTTCGCGCCCACCATCATTGCGGGGCTGGGCACGGATTCCGATCTGTTCAACAACGAACCCTTCGGCCCGGTCGCAGGCATCCGCACCTTCGACCGCCTGGAAGAAGCCATCACCGAGGCCAACCGCCTGGCCTACGGCTTATCCGCCTATGCCTTCACCCGCTCGCTGCGCAACGTGCAGCAGCTGGTCAGCCGGGTGGAAGCCGGCATGCTGTGGATCAACCAGCCCGCCACGCCTTCGGCAGAATTGCCGTTCGGCGGAGTCAAGGATTCCGGCTACGGCACCGAGGGCGGCCCCGAGGCTCTGGAAGCCTACCTGAACACCAAGGCGGTGTCGGCTGTGGGGGTGTAGGAACAATCGTCAAGAGTCGTCCAGAAACCAGAAGGCCCCTGGGACGCGGCATGCCGCTCCAGGGGCCTTCTGGTTTGTCGGGTCGTGAATCAGGTTCCGGATGGGGGCGGCGTCAGCCGCAGTTCCGTCAGAGCGCCCGCAATTTCCTGGAAGGCCGCGTTCAGGTTGGCGGCATTGCTGACGTCGAAATAGGTTTTGTCGGGGTCCGTGGCGCAGGTCCTCATCAAGGTCTTGGCGCCACTGCTGACCGAGGTGCCGAGCGTCAGGGTGTAGACACGGATGCCGGTATCTTTGACGTTCTGGCACAGGGTCTGCATGTATCCATCCAGGGCCGTACCGGTGATGGCGTCGCTGGTGCTGTTGTTCAGGTAGCCGATGTCGGTGCGGTTGAATCTGCAGCTGTCATCGTAGGCGTCGTTGCCATCGGGTGTGACCGAGCCTGGGTCGCGGCCTCGCACTCCTGTGACTGGACATTGAGAGAATCGGCTGATAGGGCTGACAGGCCTGGTGACCGGGTCTGCTGTTAGTTCTGATCGTGTGCCGAAGTGACGTGTGGGGTTGGCTTCATACGTTTGAGGACCCCATGCTTGGCATTTCGAGTGATTGCCATTCCATTTGATGCACTCCCCCGGAATGACCCTGCTGATTGTTTGATAGCTATAGTCGTAGCTAAGTCTGAATGCCGTGGTGGTCGAGCTGGTTCGTTTATCACTGTCGCCTGGGTCGTTGTCGCCGTCGCTCAGCAGCACAATGACCTTGTTCAGGCTGCCGGCGGCCGGATCGCGGGGCAGGGTGGCGGATCCCCAGCCTTCTGTTCCTCGCCAGGCGGGGTCCAGCATGCGCCAGGCCCAAATCAAGCCCATGGGCACGTTGGTGCCGCCGTTTGAATTCATCGAATCGATGGCGCTGTTCAGATCGGTTTCTTCCTGGTTCAGGAACATGACGCGGGATGTCGGGCAGGTGCCTGCTTCCAGTGCCAGCAACGCACGGACTTTATCGTTTTTTTCTGATGCTGCTGCTGTCGATCCGTTTTCTGCTGCCGGATGTTGTGGATTAGTGGACGGGTGCTTTGGTGTGATCTCTGCCCTGATACGTCGGTCCAGCGTGGCCACATTGCTGCTGGGTGCCAAGTACCCCAACGTTTTCGGGTTTCCCGTTCCTTCCAGGTGAATCGAGCCAGGCATCACATCGCCTGGGTCTCGTTCGTCGTCCTTTCGGCCGCCGCTCAGGACGTCCTGAAAATACGGCGGCACGAAATCTACCGCATACACCGCCTGCAGCGGCAGGAACCCTGCAGACGGCGTCAGCGCCCGGGCGGGCAGCTTGTTGTTCTTGGTCCAATTCCCCGGCGGTTCCGTGATGCAGCCGTTCCACAGATTGTTCAGATAGTTCTGCTGGGCAGGGTACTTGTTCAGCCACGTCTTGGCGGAATTGATGTTCCGGACGTTCACGGATTCGGTGAACGGCACGATGCCCACGTACACCCCGCTTTTTCCGTCCTCGCCCACACCGGCTTCGCCGGCCCGCATGACGGTCGTGACCAGTTGCTTGGCGGCGATCTTCAGCTGGCTCATCCGTGTCGGGGAGTCGAAGTCCATCGACCCCGTGTTATCCAGCGCCAGCACCAGTTCCAGGTCGCTGCGCACGCGGCGCACGGCCCAGTTGCTGGCATACAGCTTCATGGTGGTTTCTTCCAGATAGCCGGTGCTCAGCAGCGGCAGCGTGCCGCTGGCGACCATGCGCAGGCGCTGGGCTGTGCGGAAATTGCCGTCCTCGGTGTGTTCTTCCAGGTACTGGATGTTGATCGCATCCAGGGGGATGTCCGACCCCAGGAATTGTTCCGGCATGTTCGCGCGGAAGTATTGGTACGTGTCCGCTTCCCAGGTGGCCTTGTCGTCGCTGCCTTCGGTGGGGGTGTAGACGGCCAGCTTGCGGCCGGCCGAGATCACGGCGGTGTCCAGCGCGCTCTGCAGCCGGCTTTGCGTGGCGTTGTAGCGCACCATGTCGATGGAAAACAGCGTGCCGCCCAGCATGACGGTGAAGGACAGCAGGAAGGTCAAGGCGATGGCGCCGCGCTGGTCAGACAGCAGGCGGTGAAATACAGAAGGTCGGGCTTTCATGATGGTAGCCTCCTGGCACGATGCCGGATGGTCGGTGCGGTTCCTCAGGGCTCTTTCAGATCGTCGAACCGCGGACGATAGAATACGGTGGTGGATAGGTCGACACTGCCGCCCAGGGCGGTCCAGAATTTCGAGCTGATGATAAAGGGTTCGTAGTGCTGGCGGGCCTGGACGACGACGACGGTGTCGTTGGGCTGGGGCGGCGGCATGCTGTCCGGGCTGCTGGCGCTGGCTGCCGCGTCGGTACAGGTCCCCGCGCCGTTGCAAGTCGTGCTCCAGCCGCCGTGGGAGGCTTCGTTGCTCCAGACCGGGGCGCCACCGCCGCTGCCGTCGGCCACGTACAGGCGCATGATCAACTGACCCCCCTGCGCATAATCCACCGGCGACATCAGTTTGCCCATGATGGCGCCATAGGTGCAGATGTGATTGGGGGCGGTGCATGGCCCCCCGATGCGGTCAGGGGTTTTTGCCTGCATGGCGATGCCGTCGGCTACCGTGAAGGCGGCGCGGTCCAGGATCGATACGACGCGGAAATACTGGTAGAGCTCGACCGTGGCCATGATGAAGAACACCATGATCGGCAGGATCAGGGCGGCCTCGATGCCGGCGACGCCGCGCTGGTGTCGGATCAGGCGCCGCATGCGCGTGCGCAGGGGGGACAGAAGATCAGGGCTCATTGAAGATCACCACGGTGCGCTCGTAGCGCATGAAGTCCGACCCGAACATGCTCATGATGCCGGTCAGGCCGGGCTTGTCGAATCCCAGGCGAAAGACCACCATGTCGCCGCGCTCGCCGGCATTGCACTGGGCCTGGTAGTTGGGGTCGTCGATGTCTTCAAAATCAGGATCTTCATCTGGCTTGTACACATTGACGTCGGCATGCAGATTATCGGTATCGGCCCAGAACGATACGGTGTCCTGCAGTTGCGTCATGACCTTGGCGTGGCAGTCTTCCCCCTGGAATTCACCGATCTTGCCCATGCGCGTGATGCGGTTGGCGGCGGTGTCCAGGGTGGCGTCCGCCAGCAGCATGAATGTGACCTCGATGCTCATGAACAGGGCGATGAAAAACAGCGGGGCGACCAGCGCGTATTCCAGCGCGGTCACGCCGCGCTGGTCATGCCGCAAACGTTGCAATCGCTGTCCGATCCTGTTCATGGCGGCACCTATCCTGCGGATTTGCCCGGCTGGACGACCCGTTCGCGCAGATAGCGGTAGAAGTCCAGATTGTCCTGCACCTGGCCGCTGGGCTGCGTGCCCAGCAGGATGTTCTTGGCGGCGTCCTCGCGGCCCAGCAGGCCGTAGGCCAGCGCCAGGTTGTCGCGGCGCTGCGGCAGGCTGTTGCTGACGCCATCGTGGCCCAGCAGCACGTTGATGGCTTCGCGGGCCTTGCCCTGCAGCGCCAGCGACAGGCCCAGGTTATTGCGCAGGGCCTCGTCGCCCGGGTGCGTCGCCAGGCCCTTGCGGTAGATCGCCTGGGCCTGAGCGGGCTGGCCCGACAGGTCGTAGACCACACCCAGGCCGGCCAGGGCGACCGACAGATCGGGTTCTTCCGCCAGGATGGCCTGGAAGCGCGCGCGGGCGTCGTCCAGATTGCGCATGCGCACGGCCAGGCGAGCCTGGGCCAGGCGCGGCGCCATCAGGGTCGGGTCGATGGCCTCGGCCTTTGCATAGGCGGTGCCGGCCGTGTCGAATTCACCGGCCAGGAAATACGTGTCGCCCAGGCCCAGCCAGACCGCCTGGTTGTCGGGATGGGACCGGGCCAGATCCTGGTACAGGGACCGGGCCACTCGCAGGTCGCCGCTTTGCAGGGCGCTGGCGGCGATGCGCAGGTCGCCGGCCTCCAGGGCGGCCTGGTCGACCACGGTCTGTGTGGGGCGGACTTCGGCATGCTTGGGCACGCAGCCTGCCATCGCCAGGCTGGCGGTCAGCCAGATCAGGGGGCGGATCAGGAATGGGCTCATAGGGGCTCCGGTGCGATTACATGGACGAAAGGGTTTTCATCAGGCTCAGGACCGCAGGCCCCGCCCCGACGATGATGACGGTCGGCAGGATGAAGACCATCATGGGCAGCGTCATCTTCACGGCCAGCTTGGCGGCCTGCTCTTCCATGCGCATCATGCGCGCCGTGCGTTCGGTCTTGGCCAGGATGCGCAGCGCCTGGGTGATGGCCGTGCCGTACTGGCGTGCTTGCAGAAAGGTATTGACCAGGGTGCGCATGCCTTCCAGCCCGGTGCGTTCGGCCAGGGCGTTCAGCACCACGTCGATGTCGCTGCTCAGCTTCAGTTCGGTGGCGGTCAGCTTCAGTTCGTCGGCCAGGTCGGGGGCGACGATTTCCAGTTCGTCGGCCACGCGTTCCAGCGCCGCGTTCAGGGCCAGGCCCGCGTTGGTGCAGATCACCAGCAGGTCCAGGGCATCCGGCAGGCTCAGGCGGATGGCGTTCTGGCGGCGGCGCACCAGGCGATCCAGCACCAGGCGCGGCATCAGACTGCCCAGGTATACGGTGGCCAGCAGGGCCAGCATCCAGGTGCTCGTGCTGCGGCCCTCCAGGTAGGGGCGCCCCAGCCACAGCAGCAGGCCCGTCCACAGCATCATGGACAGCAGCGTCAGGCCCACCAGCACCGGCAGGGCCTGGGGCGAGCGGTAGCCGGCGGCGATCAGCTTGGCGGCTGCCTCGCTGCGCTGGGATGTGTTCAGCAGCGGGGTGACGGCGCCCAGGCGGCGCAGGAATCGCAGCATGCCGTCCAGCATGCCGGGCTGGTCCTGCTGGACGGCCTGGGTGCCCTGGCGCTGGACCTCGCTGACGGCGCGCGCCATCAGGCGCGCCCGCTGGCTGGCCCGCGCATACAGGTACAGGCCCAGTCCGGACAGAGCCAGCAAGGCGATCAGGGCATCCAGCCAGAACAGTCCGCTGATCATGATGGTCAGACCTCCAGCCGGGACAGATAGCGGATCGCCAGGATCCCCAGGCACAGCATGCCGGCGGCTGTCCACAGCAGGATGCGGCCGGTTTCCGTGGTGAACAGGACTTCGACGTAGGCCCGGTTCACGAAATACAGCATGCCGACGATGATGAAGGGCAGCAGCGACAGGACCAGTCCGGACAGACGGGTTTCAGCCGTCAGCGCCTTGGTCTTCAGACCCAGGTCGCGCCGGGCGCGGATGATGCCTGCCAGGTTTTCCAGCGCCTCGACCACCGATCCGCCGGATTCCCGCTGCAGCAGCACGCAGACGGAAAAGAACGAGAAATCCGGCAGTTCCACCCGCAGCACGGCATCGTCCAGCACGTCTTCCAGGTCGTTGCCCAGCAGCAGGCTGTCGCCCATCTTGCGGAATTCCGGCCCCAGGGGGGCTTCGAACTGCAGGCCCACGTTGCGGATCGATTGCGTCACGGGAATGCCGGCGCGGCTGGCCCGCACGATGGTGTCCATGGCATCGGGCAACTGGTTCAGGAAGCGCTTCCTGAATCGGCTGACCAGGCTGCGGTAGAACATCAGGGCCAGCAGCGTCGGCACGACGACGATGGCCAGCAGGGCCGTCCACCAGGCCATGGGCAGCACGCCCAGGACCAGCAGGGCGGTGGCAGTCAGCGACAGCAGGCCGGTGGTCAGCCCCAGGCGGCGTCCGCCGCCGGCGCCGGCCACCGTATCCAGGCGGTTCAGGTAGTACCCCAGCGATCCCAGGGCCTGGCGCCGGCGGCGGCGCCGGGCCTCGGCCTGGGCGCGCTGCAGGTCGGCCACGACCTTGGCCTGCAGCTGGCTGCGCGATGCGCCAGAGACCGCCAGCAGCCGTTCGCGCATGCGCTGGCGCGGGCGCTTGCGACGCCAATCGGCCAGCACCAGCAGCGCCAGCCCCGTCAGGATGGCGGCGGCGAAGACGATGAGGGTGATGACGTCGATGGTGCTCATGGGTGCATGGCCTCCACCAGGGCGCGTTCCATGCCGAAGTACCGGGCGCGGTCGGCGAACAGCGGGCGCAGGCCCGTGCTTTCATAGGCGCCGCGCACTTCTTCTTCGTACGCGCTGGCGTCGTAGCTGAAGCGGAACAGTTCCTGGGTGACGACGACGTCGCCTTCCATGCCGGCGATCTCCATGATGCTGGTGATCTTGCGCGTGCCGTCACGCATGCGCTCGACCTGCACCAGCAGGTTGACCGCGCTGGCGATCTGGCGGCGGATGGTGAGCAGCGGCAGGTTGCCGTTGGCCATCATCACCATGCTTTCCAGGCGGGTCATGGCATCGCGCGGGCTGTTGGCGTGCAGCGTGGTCATGGACCCGTCGTGGCCGGTGTTCATGGCCTGCAGCACGTCCAGGGCCTCCGCGCCCCGTGTTTCCCCCAGCACGATGCGGTCCGGGCGCATCCGCAGGGCGTTGCGAACCAGATCGCCCTGGGTCACCAGGCCCAGGCCTTCCAGGTTGGCGGGGCGGGTTTCCAGGCGCACCACGTGGGGCTGCTGCAGTTGCAGTTCGGCGGCGTCCTCGATGGTGACGACGCGTTCCGTGGCCGAGATGTAGCGCGACAGGGCGTTCAGCAAGGTGGTCTTGCCCGATCCGGTCCCCCCCGAAATCAGGATGTTCATGCGGCAGGACGCCGCGATTTCCAGCACCCGGCCCATGGCGGGCGACAGGCTGCCCCGACTGACCAGGCGGGGCACGGTCAGGTCCTTGCGGGAAAACTTCCGGATCGAGATCGAGGCGCCGTCGATGGCCAGGGGCGGCAGCACCACGTTGACCCGGCTGCCGTCGGGCAGGCGGGCGTCCACCATGGGGCTGCTTTCGTCCACGCGCCGGCCGATGGACGAGGCGATGCGCTGCGCCACATTGATGACGTGGGCGTTGTCGCGGAATTTCAGCGGGGTGAGTTCCAGTTTGCCGTAGCGTTCGATATAGACCTGGTCGGGGCCGTTGACCATGATGTCGGATACCGATTCGTCCTGCAGCAGCGGCTCGATGGGGCCGACCCCGAACATGTCGTGCAGGATCTCCTGGCCCATCAGGCGCTGTTCGGACAGCGTGACCGGCAGGTTCTCGGCGCGCACGCTTTCGGCGATGATGGCGTCGACTTCGGCGCGGACCTGTTCGCGCGATTGCGCCAGGGCCGCCGACACGTCGATCGTGCCGAACACCGTCTGGCGGATCCGGCCGTAGTATTCGGACCGCACCACGGTTTCCATGGCGCGTGGGGCGGCTGCCTGGCCGGGTATCGCCAGGGCTGGCGGGGCGGTGTCCGGCGGCGCCGAGATAGCCGCCTGGGGTGGGGGTGTGTTGCGTGGCGGGTCCGTATCCGCAAGATCGGCGTGCACGGGGGCATCCGGCCTGGTGGCCGCCGAGGCGGCAGCACCATTCATCCCCGCGTCCGGAGCCTGTTCTGGCGGCGCCGGCGGGGGACTGAATCGGGGAGATGCCGGGGCAGGCCCGGTCTTGCGTCCGAAGCTCATGCCGTTTTCCTGCGCAGTTTGCGCCACCAGGCCTGCTCGGCGCCGGCCGAGGCCTCGCCGGTGACCTGATTGGCCAGTTCCTGGATGCCAAGCGCGAATTCGCTGCCCGGGTCCAGCGGCTGGGCCAGGTTTTCGGCCAGGACCGGCGCCTTGCCGTCGTAGGCGATGCGCACCTGGATGGGGACGTCCGTGGCCTGGCTGAAATCCTGGGCCGGCACCTTGCCGCGGGACGCGGGCTGCGTGTGATTCAGCACGGTCAGCAGGGCGGGCGGATTGGGCTGCGATTCCAGGTGACGCGTCAGGCGCGCCAGGGTGCGCGCCGAATGCACCGACGTATCCGTCACCAGGCAGATCAGGCTGGCGGGCAGCAGGGCCTCGGCGGCCAGCGTGCCGCCGCGCAGGGGCACGTCCAGGACGACGTAGTGGAAGTACTGGCTGAGCGCCGCCAGCAGGCGGGGGATGGTCCCTGGCGCCGGCAGGAAGTCCTCGCTGTAGTCCAGTTCGCCGGCCAGCACGTGCAGGCCGCCGCCGGCGTCGGCCAGGGTGCGTTCCAGGTACTGCTGGTCCAGGCGGTCGATGTTGCCCAGCACGTCGAACAGCGCCGCGCCGCCGGGGCGCCCCAGGATGCCCGCGCCGTTGCTGTCGTAGGGGTTCAGGTCCAGGTACACCACGCGCCGCCGCGTGCCGCCCCTGGCCAGCGTGCGGGCCAGGTGCGCGGCCACGGATGTCGTGCCGACGCCGCCGCGCGTGCCCATGACGGCCACGCATTTGCCGTGGCGGCCGCGATGCTGGGCCGGGTTGCTGTGCGACAGCGACCGACGGACCAGTTCGGCGCTCAGCGGCTTGACCAGGTAATCCTGGACACCGCGCGCCAGCAGGCTGCGGTACAGGCCGACGTCGTTGCGGTCGCCCACGACGTAGACTTCGACGGACGGCTCGCAGGCATCCGCCAGCAGATCCAGGTCGTCCAGCGGCCGGCTGGAGCCCGAGATGTCGACCAGCAGGCGCTGGGGGGATCGGTCGTGTTTCTGCAGCCAGGCGATGGCCGCGTCGATGCCGCCCGTGGCGACGACGGTGTCGCTCAGGGTGTCGCTGCGAAAGACGCGCTGCAGCTCTTCGGCGCTGGCGGCGTCGTGCACGAAGGCGGCGAAGGTGTAGTACCGCCCGCTTTCCTTGTCCTTGCTGGTCACGGCCATTGCGGCATCCTAGTTGTTGCTGGATTTTTTGGTGGAATTGGTCTCGCGCAGCGGCGTCACCTTGTCCTGGCGGTAGCGCGTGACCGCGTCGGCTGCGCTGTCGGCCTGCTGGCCCGCGTAGCTGTTGGGTGCCAGCAGGTCCTGCGGGCGCGCCACGCTGTTGGCCAGATTGGTATAGGTGGCGCAGCCGAATGCAGCCTGCGGCCGGCTGTCGTAGATCGGGCGCTGCGGCTCGGTGTACAGGCGCGCGCATTCCGGCGGGACAGCCACCCACCGTCCGTCCTGCAACTGCACCTGGATGACGGAGGCATCCGGCACCAGGCTGTAGTCGTACTTGGGAAACGCGCAGCCGGCCAGCAGCAGGCTCAGGCCGCACGCGGCAGCCAGGCGGCAGGCGGAAACGCGGTCGATCGGTGTCATGGCTGCCCCCTTAGTACACAAAGCCGGCCGAGCCGCTCAGGCGCGGCACGTTGCCGTTGAGCGGGTCGTACTGGATGCTGTTCTGCAACACGTATTCGATGTCTGAATTCGCCCGCAGGCTGGCCAGCGGCGTGGTCAGCTGATCAGGATTGGTGGGGCGGACCAGATACGGGGTCACGATCACCACCAGCTCGCTCTTGTTGCTCTGGAATTCGCTGGACGAGAACAGTTTGCCCAGCACGGGGATGGACCCCAGGCCGGGGATTTTGCTGACCGTATCCGCAATATTGTTCTGCAGCAGGCCGCCGATGGCAAAGCTTTGGCCACTGGCCATTTCCACTGTCGTTTCCACCCGCCGCACGCGGATGCCGGGGATCACCAGATTGTCCATCAGGATGCTGGCGTTGGGATCGAGTTCGCTGATTTCGGGGCGCACCTTCAGGCTGATGCGGTCATCCCCCAGCACGGTCGGGGTGAAATCCAGCGCCACGCCGAAGGGCTTGAATTCCACCGTCATGGCGTCGTTGTCCTGCTTGACCGGCACGGGGAACTCGCCGCCCGCCAGGAAGCTGGCGGTCTGGCCGGAGACGGCCGTCAGGTTGGGTTCGGCCAGCACGGTGATCAGGCCTTCCTTGTCCAGCAGGTCCACCATGGCCAGGGCGGAGGTATCATCCTTAGAATAGCCGCCCAGGAAAGAATAGCCTTCTGATGGCAATACACCGTTCATGATGCTGCGCCCTCCCACCAGACCCCACACAAATCTACCCGGGTTGGACAGCACCTGCCAGTTGATGCCCAGCTTCTGTGTCACGGCCTTGGACATTTCCGTGACGCGCACGCGCAGATAGACCTGGGTGGGGCTGTTGACGGACAGGCGGTTGATCAGCTGTTCCTTTTCGCCCAGGTAGGGGCGAATGGTGTTGGCGATGGCTTCGGTGACGGCGGCGTCGGGCACCGAGCCGCTGACCATCAGCGACCCCGGGGCGGATTCCAGCGCCAGGTGCAGGGCCGGGAAGCGTTGGCGCAGGACGTCCTGCAGCTCGGCCACGTTGTGGCGCACCACCACGGTTTCTTTCAGGATCTGTTTGCCGGTGGCGTCCAGCGCATACACGGTGGTGGTGCCGGCGCTCTTGCCCAGCACCAGGATGGCGCCGGGGCTGGGCACCTGGATGTCGGCGATCTTGGGGTCGGCGACGAACACCGTGCTGGATTCTTCTTCCGTATGCAGCAGCTGGCCGGATCCGATGGCCAGCGTCATGGCCGATGCGGGCTGCGCGGCCAGCAGGGCGGCTGCCGTTGCCAGCGCCAGGGAGCCCGGCATGACTGCCCAGGCGGACATCTTGGGTTTACTGCGCATGAGGGCTGAGCTCCTGTTCCTGCGTTACGTTGCCCCGCATGATGACGATGCGGCGCGGGGCGCCCGGATCTTGTGTGACGGTGCCGTCGGCCTGGACGGGCTGGCGCACACGGGAAATGTCGCTGCCCCAGATGGGGCCGTCCTGGTGCTGGGCCGGGTTGTCGCTCCAGGCCACGACCGATGCCCCGGCTTCGGCATTCGGGCTGTCGTCAGTGGTGGCGCGGTCGTTGGTGGCGAAACTGCGCAGCGCCAGCGACAGGGTGCCGAGTTCCGCCGCGACGGTGACGGCTTCGGCGGTGCGCGGCGCGACTTCGATGGTCACGGTGCGGACGCGTGGGCTTGGAGTCATCGGAGCCCCGCTGGAAACTGGTGCCTACGGCGATGATGCGGGCATTCCTGACCACGGTTTCGCTGGCGACGCGGCGGGTGTCGGCAGTGTCGCCGCGCTTGCCCAGCTGCTGGGTCAGGATCATGTCCACGTAGTCGCCGGGCTGGATCAGGCCGGCGTTGCCCGACACGTCGTTGACCGGCACGGACACGGCCCGCAGGCCGGGTTTCAGGGCGGCCGCCAGAAAGCCCGGCGCATCCGGGCGGATCATGTCGCCGCCGTGCAGGACGGCGCCGGCGGCCATGCGCCGGCGCAGCAGTGCGCCGTTGATTTCGGCGTGGGCGTCTTCGCGCACGGCGTCCTTGGGTATCTGGCCGCGCGGCAGGGATTTCCAGGCCAGGTCGCTGTCGCGCAGCAACAGGCCCTCGGGCAGGTCGGCGGTGGCCACCCGCACCCGGATGTCGGGGTCGGGCGCAGCCTGGCGGTTCAGGCTGCTGACGTACAAGGCCCGGGCGCCGATGGCCAGCACGGCGGCTGCCAGCAGGATCAGGGCAAATTTCAGCACGGACGACATGGCTTGGTGTTCCCCGAGAAATGCTTCAGTTTCTTCACATATTCCATGCGCGCCACAGGACGAACAGGCCGCCTGCGGCGAGCGCTACCCCGTACGGCACCCCGCGTTGGGCCGACAAGGCATACTGCATGCAGGATACCGGCCGCCAGGTGATGCGCCGCACCACCCGGCGATCGGCCAGCCATCCCGCTACTGCTACCAACCCCCCGGTCCAGGCCACGATGATCAGGACCGGGAAGGCCAGCGCCGAGCCCGCCCACAGAAACACGGCCGTGCCCAGCTTGACATCCCCACCCCCCATGGCACCCAGCAGGAACAGCGCGAACAGCACCCCGAAGCTGAGAGCAGCCACCAGGAGGTGGCTGCCGACTTGCTGCAGATCCAGGCCGCCGAGCCAGGCGTATGGGAGGAATAAAAGAGCGTAAAGAGCGACACAGTGGTTGGGGAGCTGCCGGACTCTAAGATCTCTTAGCGTGAGGTAGAACAGGACCAGAACAGCTATTGGGATCCATAGCAGCAACATGCTGTGGGGATTAAGGTGTGCCTGTGCCTGTGCCTGTGCCTGTGCCTGTGCCTGTAGCCGTGTCCATGGCATTTTCGACTGCTGTGTTGGCAGATGTGAAGATTCCTTCGAAATTCAAAGCCTGCAGGCCTGCAACTACCAAGCCAACCACGATGGCCAGCAGAACGGCATATTCAATCGCGGACACCCCACGCGCATCGCGCTTCAGGCTATCCAGCGCTACCCACAGTTTCGAGCACAGTTTCGTATACATGTTGGCTTCTCCGAGAAGTCGATTTGATTTGGAACCCCGACCCTGCTTGCTTCCCCCGTGGAAGCGACGCGTAATCCGACTGGACGTGGGCGAATGCAGAATACTACAAAACCATTCAGAATCAACATGGACGTAACGACAATGGGGAAAACCATGATTGGCATCAAAATATGATTTATCTTTAAATTTCAGTACATTAAAATCCAATAGTTTTGCCGGAATCAGTGTTGCTCATGTCATATTTTGTTGTTTTTGACCCTTGACATGTAAAAAATGCATGGAACAGATCAATGGCTGTCCACCTTCGCCAGGCTTGCGCAGTGCCGGCCAGCGTGCTGACTCAAACCCACTCACGCTTTATTGCTCAGGAGATCCAATCATGCGCGGAATCCTCGTCTTGACGCTGGTGGCGGCCGGCCTGGCAGGCTGTGCGGGGCGCCTGGCCTACACCGGGCCGGACCAGCCCGCCCAGACGCAGACCGAGCGCACGGTGGATCGCGGTTTCGATCAGGTCTGGGCGCAAGCCGTCAGCCGCTTTCCCGCGCAGGGTTATGCCATCGTCGGTGCCGACAAGACACAGGGCGTGCTGACCCTGGCCTATGCGGGCGCGCCGGATGCCTACCTCGATTGCGGCCGGGTGGAATCTGTCGTGTACACGCCACGCGACCGGGTCAGGCGGGTCTATCGTTTTCCGGCCTCGTCCGGGCATCAGCGGTATGAACAGCTGATGCGGGGCAATATCTACGACGTGCAGCGCGACCTCAGCATGCAGGCCACCATCGACGTCAAGCTGCAGCGCCAAGGGCGCCGTCAGACCCAGGCGGTGGTGGGCGCGCGGTACCAGTTGACGCGCACCGTGCAGATCTCCAACGCCACCCAGCGCCCCTACGAACCCATCTCCGACACGATCACCCTGTCCAGCCGTTCAAAGGCCTCGTTCCCCGGCCAGGAAAGCGCCACGCAGTGCGTGCCCACCGGCCGCCTGGAACGTGCCGTGCTGGCCGTGCTGGAATGACGCCGGTATCTGTCGATACGGTGATTTTCGACTGGGCCGGCACGGTGGTCGATTTCGGGTCCTTCGCCCCGACCCAGGTGATGGTGGACGTCTTTGCCGCGCAGGGCGTGCCCATCACCCTGGCCGAGGCGCGCGGCCCGATGGGCCTGGCCAAATGGGATCATATCCAGGCCCTGGGCCGGGAACCGTCCATTGCCGCCCGCTGGCGGCAGCGCCATGGCCGGCCGATGGGCACCGACGACGTCGACGCCTTGTACGCCGCATTCATGCCCTTGCAGGTCGAACGGGTGGGTGGCTATTCCGCATTGATCCCAGGCGCCCTGGACGCGATCGCGGCCCTGCGCGGCAAAGGCATCCGCATCGGTTCGTGTTCGGGATACCCTCGCGTGGTGATGGATGCGCTGGTGCCGCTGGCGGCGCAGCGAGGCTATCGCCCGGACTGCGTGGTGGCCACCGACGACCTGAAGGCCGGCGGGCGCCCCGGCCCCTGGATGGCCCTGGCCAACATGATCGAACTGGGCAGCCGCAGCGTGGCCGCCTGCGTCAAGGTGGACGACACCGTGCCGGGGATTGCCGAAGGGCTGGCCGCGGGCATGTGGACGGTGGGTCTGTCGGCCTCGGGCAACGAGGTCGGTCTGGACTGGGATGCCTGGTCCGCCTTGTCGCCGCCGGCCCAGGCTGCCGCCTGCCGGCCTGCGCAGGACATCCTGTCGCAGGCCGGCGCGCATTACGTGGTGCGCACCATCGCCGATCTGCCCGCCGTGATCGAGGACATCGATGCCCGGCTCGCGCGCGGCGAACGGCCCTGAAAACTGACTTCAGAGCGTCACTGGGGGCGCATGTTTCGCGAAATGCGCCTGCAGGTGCTCGATGCAGGCCTTGACCTTGGCGGAATTGCCCAGTCGCTGGGGACATACGGCCCAGATGCCCGCGTCCTGACGATAGCCGGGCAGCAGGTGAACCAGCCGGCCTGCCCGGATGTGCTTTTGCGCGTCCCAGACGGAACGCAGGATGATGCCGTGTCCTTCCAGGGCCCAGGCCAGGGCGATTTCGCCGTTGTTGGTGATCAGCGAACCGCCGACCTTCACATTGGTCGTCACGTCTTTGCGTGACAGCGCCCAGATGCCTACCGGGTGATCCCGTTCGCGCACGATCAGGCAATTGTGGTTGGGCAGATCCTGCAGCTTGCGGGGGGTGCCGTGCCGTTCCAGGTAGGCGGGCGCCGCGCACAGGACCCGGTAGTTGCTCGCCAGGGGGCGGGCGATGTAGTTGGGGTCGATCAGGTCCCCGATGCGGATGTCCAGGTCGTACTGTTCCTTGGCCATGTTGACCAACTGGTCCAGGACGTCGAGCTTGATCTGGATGGCGGGATAGCGCAGGGAAAAACTGGCCAGCGCGGGGGCGACGATCTGGCGCCCGAACCCCATGCTGGTGGAGATGCGCAGCGGGCCCTTGGGGTCGCCCTTGAATTGGGCGATGCGGTCGTGCAGCTGCTCGACGTCCTGCAGAATCTGCAACGCCATTTCGTAGGTCTGTTCGCCTTGCTCGGTCAGCGTGACCTGGCGTGTGGTGCGGTGAAACAGCAGCGTGTCCAGTTCCGATTCCAGCAGCTTGATGTGTTTGGTCACGTACGCGGGCGAGATCCCGATCATGCGGGCAGCCTGTGAGAAATTCTCGTATCGGGCCGCTTCGCAAAAGACTCTCAGACTGTCGATGGTCAGGTTTTCTTTCATGTTTGATGAAAACTGTTTTCACTGATTGGCAATTGTAGGCTGAAGTGCTTCTGAATAGACTTCCCCATTCAAAATCATCGGTCGCAGGGCATTGTGCAGACACGCACGACCCGCGACGCAAGAGTGCCGGAACAGGCGGATTCATCCGGATAGGGGACACAATGGAGCTGAAGCGGCTTTCTCTCAGGCAATTGCACGACGGGTTGCGTGATGGCGACTATTCGGCGACGGTGCTGGCGCACACCTGCCAGGAAAACTATCAGCAGCACGAGCCGGCGCTCAATGCCTACAAGACCTGGAATGGCGACGACGCCATTGCCACGGCAAGCCTGGCCGACCGGTTGCTGGATCGCGGCGTCGATCTGGGCGCCCTGATGGGCGTGCCCGTCTCGGTCAAGGACCTGTTCGCCGTGCGCGGGCTGCCGACCTTTGCCGGCTCGGTCGAGTCCCTGGGACCGTCCTGGGAACGGCCCGGGCCGCTGGTCCAGAGTCTGGAACATCAACTGGCCCCGGTCATGGGCAAGACGCATACCGTCGAATTCGCATTTGGCGGCATCGGCATGAACGCACATTGGGGCACGCCCTGCAATCCCTGGGGGGTGCGGGAACATCGCATCCCGGGGGGATCGAGTTCAGGGGCGGGCGTTTCTCTGGCTCAGGGGTCGGCCTTGCTGGCGCTGGGGACCGATACGGCAGGATCCGTGCGGATCCCGGCCTCGGTCACGGGGCAGACCGCCCTGAAGCTGACCCATGGGCGCTGGCCTTCCGCCGGTATCGTGCCGCTGTCTCCCAGCCTGGACACGCCGGGCATCCTGGCCCGGTCGGTGGACGACCTGGCATTCGCCTTCCAGGCCCTTGAAAAGGGCCGCTGCGGCGTGGCGCCGTCCATTCCCGTGATGGATTCGGTAGCCGGCCTGCGCCTGGGGCGGGTGGACGAATTCTTCCTGGCGGGGGCCGATGCGGCCATCGTGGACGTCTTTGATCGGGCTGTGCAGCGCCTGTCGGCAGCCGGCGCGCGGGTGCAGAATGCAGAGCTTCCGGGCTGCCACGAGGCCTATGCGATCTTTCAGCAGGGCGGCCTGGCCGCCCCCGAACTGTGCGCCTTCCTGAAGGCGGAACTGCCCGGGCGCATGGATCGCCTGGACCCTGTGGTGCGCCTGCGCGTCGAGGGCGCCGAGGCGCTGTCTTCCGTTGATTACCTGCTGCGCGCCCATGCCTTGCGGCAGGCTGCGCAACAGGCCTTGATCGCGTTCTCGACGGCCGACGTGCTGGTGACGCCTACCGTCGCCATTGCGCCGCCTCGCCTGGCCGATCTCCAGGCCCAGGAAGCCTATCGCCACGCCAACATGATGGTGCTGCGCAATACCAGCATCGCCAACCTGCTGGGTCTGTGCGCCATCACGTTGCCGGTGGGACTGGATGCGCTGGGGCTGCCGGTGGGACTGCAGCTGATGGCGCCGCCGCATGCCGAAGAACAATTGCTGGCCGCCGCGCTGAGCATCGAATCTTGTCTGGGCAAGCCGATCGATGTATTGGGATGCCCCGACTTTTTGCTGTGACCAAACGCCCCGGGCAGGTCTCGCCATGGGTGGCGAGGCCGAACGGGGCAATGACAGGAGTGAGACCATGAACATTTCCCCCATCGGAAAGCTTTCCCTCGGCCTCGCCGGGGCCCTGCTGAGCGCCTCGTTCGCACAGGCTGCGGATTTCAACTTCACGTTTGCGCACGTGCTGACGGATCAGACGCCCAATGCCCAGGCAGCCGTCAAATTCAAGGAAGTCGTCGAGAAGAACTCGAACGGGCGCATTGAAATCAACATCCGCCCGGCCGCGCAGCTGGGCGGCGACGTCGAGATCATCGAGCAGACCCAGATGGGGCTGGTCCATATCGCCATCCCGCCGACCGGCAATCTGGCCAACTTCGAACCCAAGATGTTCCTGTTCGACCTGCCCTACCTGATGAAGGGCAATCAGTCGATGAAGCAGCTGCTGGACGGCGACGTGGGCCGCGAGCTGCTGGCGACCCTGGAAAAGAGCAACCTGCACGGCGTGAACTACTGGGGCGCGGGCTTCCGGAACATCACCAACAACGTCCGTGAAATCCACGGGCCCGATGACCTGAAGAACATCAAGATGCGGACCCTGCAGGCGCCGACCATCCTGTCCACCTATCGCGCCTGGGGCGCAAACCCGACGGCCATGGCGTACACCGAGGTCTACAACGGCTTGCAGCAGGGGGTGGTCGAAGGCCAGGAAAATCCGCTGGCCAACATCGACTCGATGAAGTTCTACGAAGTCCAGAAATACATGACCCTGACCGGCCATGCCTATCACACCTATGCCGCCGTCATGAACAAAGGGGCCTGGGAATCCCTGCCGGACGACTTGAAGAAGGTCGTGTCCGATGCGTTTGACGTGGCCCGGGATTACGGCCGTGAACTGACGACGCAGGACGAGACCCGCATCCTCGAGAAGATCAAGGGCCAGATCCAGATCACCGAGCTGAGCGACGCGGATCGCCAGAAGTTCATCGAGCGTTCCGAGCCGATCTACAAGCAGTTCGAGGCCAACATCACGCCCGAGCTGCTGCAGCGCGCGATCCAGGCTGCCGCAGTGAACTGATCCCGTTTCCCGAAGGAGACTACCCATGCTTGCAGGAATCAATCGGTGCCTGGACAAGATCGAGTCGTTCGCCATGATCGTGTTCATGCTGGTGGCGACCGTCGTCGCCATCATCCAGGTCATTGCGCGCTACGTATTCAACAATTCGCTGTATTGGTCCGAGGAAACAGTGCTGTATGCGCTCATCATGATGAGTTTCCTGACCTGCAGCATGGGGGTGCGGTATGCCGCGCACATCTGTGTCGAGGTCCTGCCGATGATGGTCGGGCCTCGGCTGGCGCGGGTCCTGCACTATCTGGCGAATGTGCTGGGGCTGATGTTCGCTGGCGTGCTGGTGTATTACGGCGCGCGGCTGGCCATCAATACCCTGAACATGAACCAGCTGTCGCCCGCCATGCGCATTCCGGTTGGATACATCTATATGGTGATCCCGATATCCGGCGCCTTCATGGGGCTGCGATATCTATGGATTCTGTGGTGCATGATCACCGGCAAGGAATATCAGCCGCTGGTCATGGATATCAGCGCGACGGCCTGACGGCGCCGCGCGCGCCGGGCATCGACCCAGACCCCATTCGACAGAGAATCCCATGATTGCTGCTCTCGTTCCCATATTCTTCGTCCTGCTGCTGTTCGGGCTGCCGATTTTCGCGTCCCTGGCATTGGCGGTGTCCCTGGCCCTGAAAGGCTTTGGCACGATCGATCCGCTGGTCGTGCCCATGCGCATGTTCTCGGGGATGAACAATTTCTCCCTGATGTCGATCCCGTTCTTCATCCTGGCGGCGGAATTGATGCGCATCGGCGGCCTGTCCGATCGCCTGATCGGCCTGGCCCGTGCCCTGATCGGCTGGATGCCGGGCGGCATGGCGGCGGCCACGGTGCTGTCCTGCCTGTTCTTCGGTTCGATTTCCGGCTCCAGTCCGGCTACCGTGATCGCCATCGGCAGCATCATGTATCCCGCGCTGGTCGCGGCGGGCTACAACAAGTACTTTTCCATTGGCCTGATCACGACCGCCGGCACGCTGGGTCCGATCGTGCCGCCCAGCATTGCCCTGATCATTTATGGATCGGTGACCGGGTCTTCCGTGGGCAAGCTGTTCGCAGCCGGGATCCTGCCGGCGATCCTGATCGCCACGCTGCTGATCGTTTACTGCTGCTGGTACGCCATGGTCAAACGCTATCCGCGTGAACCTTTTCCGACTCGGCGGGAAGTCTGGCAGGCGCTGAGCCAGTCCCTGTGGGGGCTGGGCCTGCCCGTGGTGCTGCTGGGCGGGATCTACACCGGCCTGTTCACACCCACGGAATCGGCAGCTGCCGCGTGCCTGTACGGCTGGTTCGTCGGGGCCGTCATCTACCGCACCATTTCGATTTCCCAGTCGCTGACCATCCTGCGCAATACCGGCGTGCTGTCCGGCACGCTGCTGTTGATCACGGCGGGGGCCTCGGCATTTTCCTGGATCCTGGCCAGTACCGGAGCGCCCACCAAACTGGCTGCCGAGGTGCTGTCGGGCACGGATTCTCCCATCATCATCCTGATGCTGTTCAACGCCATCATGCTGGTGGCCGGCGCATTCCTGGACAGCGCATCGGCCATCATCGTGCTGGCTCCGCTGATGCAGCCCATTGCCGCCCAGGTCGGGGTCGATGCCATCCATTTCGGCATCATCACGCTGGTGAACCTGTCGATCGGCATGCTGACGCCCCCGGTGGGGTTGAACCTGTTCGTCGCCATGGGGATCGCCAAGATGAGCCTGTTCGAGGTGTTCCGGGCGGCGTTGCCGACCATCGTGCTGATGTTCCTGGCGCTGATCGCCATCACCTACGTTCCGTGGTTCAGCACGGCCATTCCCAGTCTGTTGTATTGATGTATCGCGCCGGGGGGCGTATGAATGATCCCCGGCACTCTGTTCTCGAGTGGAGGAATCATGAAGGATCAAGCCGTCGTCTTTGCCGCAGGTAACTACAGGTACGTGCCCAGCGGCGTCATGCAGTATTCCGGCGGGGCCGCAGCCGAACCGGGCTACACGATCCGGCGCGTCGTCTTTTCCCGCCCGGTCCCGCTGCTGGAGGGCTTTGACCGCATCCGGCAGGTCCTGGAATCGGAAGGACGACCCTTGACGGCCCTGTGTGGTTGCGAGCTGCGTTCGCCGGGGCAGTTCACCGAAGCAGGCTTCGCCAGGTTCAATGCCGAATATGTCGGCACCTTGCAGGCGTGGGGCATTGCAGACGACAAGGTCAATCCTGTGCCGCGCAGCAATGTCTGTCCTGAGATCGATCCGCCTGCGCAGCCTTCTTTTTATGCCTTCAGCTACACCGTGCCGACGTCCCGGGACGAACGGGCTTTCGTGGTCGCCGGCAGCAGCGAAGTGCCCGAGGGGCACTCCAACTACAAGGACCACCTGATCGCCTACCAGGATATTTCGCCCGAGGGCATGCGCAAGAAGGCCTGCTGGGTGCTGGATGAAATGCAGCGCCGCATGGCGGTGCTGGGGTACGAATGGTCGGATTGCACCGGCACGCAGCTTTACATCGTGCATGATCCCCACCCATTCCTGGCCGACGAGTTCGTTCGCCGGGGGGCGATGCGCATGGGGCTGAACTGGCATTTCGTGCGCCCGCCCGTCGTCGATATGGAATTCGAGATGGACTGCCGCCGGGTCCTGATCGAACGCGTCTTGCCGGTAGACGCATGATGAAACGCGTGGTCGTGGTGTCCACGGGCGGGACCATTGCCAGCCTGCCCGGCCCGGAGGGCCGCAACATCGCCGGGGCCTTGTCGGGCCAGGCCTTGCTGGGCGGCGTGCCCGAGGCTGCCGACATCCGGGTCGAGGTCCGGTCCTTGTTCCAGAAAGCCAGCAACGCCTTGACGCTGGACGATCTGCAGCAGTTGCGCGCGCAATGCCAGTCGCTGATCGACAGCGGCGACGTGGACGGCATTGTGGTGACGCATGGCACCGACACCCTGGAAGACACGGCCTACTTCCTGGAAAGCAGCCTGCGCACGCGCAATGTCGTGGTGGCCGTGACCGGTTCGCAGCGCGTGCCGCATGCGCCCGGCACGGACGCCTATCTGAATCTGCGCCACGCCCTGCGTGTGGCGGCTTCTGCGGATTGCGTCGGCCTGGGCGTGTTGGTGGTGTTCAATGAAACCATCCATGCGGCTGCCTTCGTGCGCAAGACCAGCAGCTTCCAGCTGAACGGCTTCGAGTCGCCCGGTTTCGGCTGTCTGGGCTTCATCGACGACGATGCCGTGCTGATCTATCAGCAACCCCGGCGTCAGCCGCTGTTGCAGCCGCCACCAGGCCATCTGCCGGCCGTGGAACTGCTGAGCGCCTGCCTGGGGGCAGGGCCTCAGGCCCTGCGAGCCTTGGTGGATGCCGGCGTGTCCGGCATTGTCCTCGAGGGCACCGGCCGGGGGCAGGTGCCGCCCGATTGGGTGCCCGAGATCCAGCGGGCCGTTGACGCGGGTTGCCGAGTGCTGGTGTGCAGTTCCTCGCTGACGGGGCCCGTCCTGCCCTGCTATGAATATTCGGGTTCCTTGCATGATCTGCAGGCGGCTGGCGCCTTGGGGGTCAGTGGCCTGTCGGGCCGCAAGGTGCGCCTGCGGCTGATGCTGGCCCTGGCCTGCCTGGGGCAGGCCTGCGATCGGGATGCCTTGCGCCGCCTGTTTTCCTGGGGCTCGGACCGTTCTGTCTGATGCCTTCTTTGCACATTCAATAGAGCTGTTTCACTATGCACACATTCAAGATCGCCGTGATTCCAGGAGATGGAATCGGCAAGGAAGTCATGCCTGAAGCCCTGCGGGCGCTGGACACATTGCAGCGCCGGCACGGGTTGTCGCTGCAGTACGAACACCTGGATTGGGCCTGCGCGGAATACTGGCAGCGCCATGGCGACATGATGCCGCCCGACTGGTTCGAACGTTTGCAGGGCTTCGATGCCATCCTGTTCGGGGCGGTGGGCTGGCCCGATGTGGTGCCCGACCATGTGTCCCTGTGGGGGTCGCTGCTGAAATTCCGCCGGGGCTTCGATCAGTACATCAATCTGCGGCCTGTGCGCCAGATGCCGGGTGTGCCCGCCCCGCTGGCGGGGCGCCAGCCTGGGGATATCGATTTCCTGGTCGTGCGCGAGAACACCGAGGGCGAGTACACCAACCTGGGCGGGCGGATGTACGAGGGGACGGATCGGGAGATCGTCATCCAGGAAGCCGTCTTTTCGCGCCACGGCATCGACCGGGTCCTGAAGTACGCGTTCGATCTGGCGCAGCGGCGGCCGCGCCGCGCACTGACCTCGGCGACGAAATCCAACGGCATCGCCATCAGCATGCCCTATTGGGACGAGCGCCTGGAAGCCATGGCCGCGCATTACCCGGACGTGGCCTGGGACAAGCATCACATCGACATCCTGTGCGCGCGTTTCGTGCTGCAGCCGGAACGTTTCGACGTGGTGGTGGCGTCCAACCTGTTCGGCGATATCCTGTCCGATCTGGGGCCCGCCTGCACGGGCACCATCGGCATCGCGCCCTCGGCCAATCTGAATCCGGAACGCCGGTTTCCTTCGCTGTTCGAACCCGTGCACGGGTCGGCGCCCGACATCTACGGCAAGAACATCGCCAACCCGGTGGGCATGATCTGGTCCGCAGTCATGATGCTGGAATTCCTGGGGCAACAGGAACCGGCATGCCAGACAGCCGCCGCCGAGCTGATGGCGGCCATCGAACACGTCCTGGAACAGGGGCCGCGCACCCGGGACCTGGGTGGCGCCGCCAGCACCACCGACATGGGCGCCGCCATCGCCGATCGCATCGGTGCGGTGTAGACCTGTGTGCAGTGCCCCTTCACGGGGCAGCCACTGCATAGGTCTCGTGTCGACAGCCATCAGTCGGCGTGGGCCGTGTGCCGGCGGTCTCCAGACGCCGATCAGGGCAGGGCGATGCGGGCGATGCTGCCGGCGCCACTGGCGGAATAGTCCTTGTTGGGTGGCGTCTTGATGGTCACGTACACCGTCTTGCGGTCGGGACCGATCAGGACGCTGTTGGGCATGGCGGGCAGGGCGTAGGTCCGGATGGTTTTCAGGCTGTCCGCATCGACGATGCTGAACGTGCCCGCCTGCCGGTGCGAAACATAGAGCCGGTCCTGCCGCGCGTCGAACTGGATGTCCAGGGAATCGCCGAGCTCCTCCAGCCGGCGAGTCATCTTGCCGGTCCTCGTGTCAAAGACCGCAACCGCCTTTTGCCTGGAATTGTCCGTCACGTACAGGCGGTGGCGAGCCTTGTCCAAAGCCAGGTTCAACAGCAGCCATTCCTTGCCGTCGCCGGGTGTCCAGCGGTCGATGATGCGGTCTTCCTGCGTGTCGATCACCAGGACCTCCCCACTGCCGTTGGCGGCGTACAGACGATGTTCTTCCGGATCCAGCAGCAGGCCGGTGACCCATTTGCCCGCATTCGGTATCACGGTCTTGACCTGCAGGGTCTCGGCGTCGACGTGCCAGATCACTCCTGGGTCGCCGACCCCTCCGACGTACAGCGCTTTCCGGGCCGGGTCGTAGATGACCTTGCGCGGGCCGTAGGCTGAGCCGTCCTTGCTGCGTTCGGTGAATTTCGTCCGCATCGTGATCCGGCCGCTGGCCGTGTCCAGGGCGCTGACGCTGGAATCGAGGCTGTTGGTGATGTAGAGCGCCGTGCCCTCCGGATTCGTCGCCAGGCCGAAGTTCTTGTCGTCTGTGTGCGTCATGCCCAGGGTCTGCAAGGTTTCCGGATCGAGCTTGTAGATGACGCCGCCCTGCGTGCCGGTCGTGGCTTCGGCAGACGCGACGTACAGCGCCCGGGTGGAGGGGCTGTAGACGGCCTCGTAGATTCCCGGCGCGACAGGGCGGCGAATCGCGCCATCGGCCGTGATGGTCAGCGGTTGGACAGTGGGGGAGGCCGGTGCTGCCTGGACTGCGCCGCTCAGGCCAAGGGCCAGCGCCAGCGCGCCCAGAACGGGCCGTGACATCGAGAGAAGATGAGAGGGCATGAGTGTTCTCGGTCAAAAGTTGGTTGCAACACTATACATGATTGAGTTCTAATTATTATGAGAATCATTCTCAATATCAATAATTCATCCTGAGGTATTCCGATTGATCGGGATCCCGCAGGCGGCTTTTTTCCAACGATTGGAATCCCGATGAATGCCTTGAAAATCAGTGTGGTGGCTGCGGCCATTGCATGCATGGGCGCAAGCGCCCATGCGCAACAGGCGCAGCAATCGTCTGCCTCTGTGGATACCCTGGAGACGATCCGTATCGAGTCGAGCGCCGATGCTTCGGCCGCAGGCTTGTCGCCGGCATACGCCGGTGGGCAGGTGGCGCGGGGCGGCCGTGCCGGCATCCTGGGCACCCAGGACTTCATGGAAACACCATTCAGCATCACCAGCTATACCAGTGAATTCATCCAGGACGTCCAGGCGCGCAGCGTAGGCGACGTGCTGCAGAACGATCCGGGTGTGCGAGTAGCGCGAGGGTTCGGCAATTTCCAGGAATCGTATTTCATTCGCGGCTTCCCCCTGGAGTCGGATGCGATCGCCTACAACGGCCTGTATGGCATCCTGCCGCGCCAGTACATCGCCGCCGAGTTATTCGAGCGGGTGGAGGTGCTGCGCGGGGCATCGACGTTCCTGAATGGCGCGCCGCCGGGGGGCCAGGGCATGGGCGGCGCCCTGAACCTGTTGCCCAAGCGGGCAGGCAATACGCCGCTGACGCGCGTGTCGGGTGGATGGGGCAGCGGCGGCCAATCTCAGGTGGCCGTGGACGTCGGGCGCCGTTTCGGCGACCGGGACCAGCTGGGAGTGCGCCTGAATGCTGCGCGGCACGGTGGCGGCACGTCCGTGGGCGGCGAGGACTCGCGCCTGGACCTGTTATCCCTGGGCCTGGACTGGCGGGGCGACCGCCTGCGCGTGTCGGGTGATATCGGCTGGCAGGAAAACCGACTCAAACGGACGCGTCCCAGCGTCACGCTGGCGCCCGGCGCCGAAGTCCCGGATGCGCCCGACGCCCGCACGAACTTCGCGCAGCCCTGGACGTACTCCAACGAGCGGGATCTGTTTGGCACGCTGCGCGGGGAGTACGACATCACCGATTCGGTGACGGCCTGGGCGGCCTGGGGGATGCGGCGCACGCACGAGGCGAATTCCCTGGCCGGGCTGAAGCTGACCGATAACGGGACGGGGGACGGTACGTATTCCCGGTTCGATAATCGGCGGGACGATGTGATCCGCACCGGCGAGGTGGGCCTGCGCGGCGCCTTGCGCACCGGTCCCGTGGGGCATGAGTGGGTCGTGTCGGCCGCCTACTACCGCAAGGATGAGCGCGGCGCCTGGGCGATGGGGGGTGGAGAACCGACGAATCTGTACCGTCCCGTCGAGGGGGCCTTGCCGGCGTTGACGTTCCTTGGCGGCGATCTGACGGAGCCGCTGCTGGTCAGCCGCACGCGCCTTGCCAGCCTGGCCGTGGGCGACACGCTGTCCGTATGGGATGACCGGGTGAGACTGACGCTGGGGGCTCGTCAGCAGAAGCTGAATTCGGAGAGCTACGACTATGTCACCGGGGCGGCGAAACCGGGTGATTATTACGATGAAAGCCGGGTCTCGCCAGCAGTGGGCCTGACGGTCAGAATTGCTCCGGCGTGGTCCGTCTATGGGAACTATATCGAGTCGCTGGCACAGGGGGATACCGTCAGCGACAAGGACGCCGTCAATTACGGCCAGACCTTCAAACCCTATGTGTCCAAGCAGCAGGAAGTCGGCATCAAATACGACGGAGGCAAACTGGGCGCGGGTCTGGCCTTCTTCACCACGGACAAACCGCGCGGATATCTGGGTGAAGACCAGGTCTACACCCAGTCGGGCAAGGACCGCCACCGGGGCGTGGAACTGACGGTATTCGGGCAGGCGGCACAATACGTACGCATCCTGGGCGGCGCGACCTGGCTGGATGCCAGGCAGATCGATACCGGGGATGCCGCCACGGATGGCAAGCGAACCATCGGCGTGCCGCGCCTGCAGGCCAATATGGGGGCGGAGTGGGATCTGCCGTGGGTCGAAGGGCTGACGGTCGATGGCCGGGTGGTCTACACGGGACCCAGCTATGCCGATGCAAGGAACACCCAGGAGGTGCCCGGCTGGACCCGCCTGGATGTGGGCCTGCGCTATCTGTGGGACGTCCAGGGCCGCCTGGTGACGCTGCGCGCCCGCGTGGACAACCTGTTGGATCGCGACTACTGGGCGTCGGTGGGCGGGTACCCGGGCAGCGGATACCTGACGCTGGGAACAGGTCGCACTGTGTCCCTGAACGCCAGCATGGAGTTCTGATCCGCCCGCGATGCGTGCCCGATGCAATGCCGGCCGGCGCGCGGGCGGCGTTGCATCGGGCAGGTGTACTGCGTCAGCCCAGGTGTTCCATGAACACCCGGCACAGCGCTTCCATGCCCGCGCGGTCGTCTTCGTCGAAGCGGCCGGTCACGGGACTGTCCACGTCCCAGACGCCCAGCAGCGACCCGTCGGCGCGCGTCAGCGGCACGACGATTTCGGATTGCGATGCCGAGTCGCAGGGAATATGGCCGTCGAACTGGTTCACATCCTGCACGACCTGGGTCTGGCGGGTCTGGGCGGCCGTGCCGCAGACACCTGAACCGATGGCAATGCGGATGCAGGCCGGCTTGCCCTGGAAGGGACCGACGACCAGTTCCGTGCCGTCGAACAGATAGAAGCCCGCCCAGTTCAGCTGAGGCAGGCTGTGGAACACCAGGGCGCTGAAATTGGCCGCATTGGCGATCAGATCAGGTTCGCCGCCGATCAGGTGCCGGGCTTGGTCCGCCAGGCTGGCATAGTGGGCGGCCTTGCTGGCGAAGGTTTGTGGAGACAGGTGGAACATGGGTGATTCCCGGGCATGCGTCAAGGATGCGGCCATTGTAGAGCGCCGTACAGGAAACCCCGTTCTGGTTATCGGCGCATCAGCCTGAAAGCCGCGCCAGCAAGGCAACCAATTGCCCCTGTCGGGACGTGCCGGTCTTGCGGAACAGGCAGGACAGCTGGCTGCGCACGGTCGTCAGGCTGACGTGCCGCAGCAGGGCGATTTCCTGCAGCGACAGCCCCTGCACCAGGGCGCATGCCAGTTCGGCTTCGCGCGGGCTGAAGCCGAACAAAAGCTGCAGATGTTGCCGGGCGTCGGGCCGGGCGTCGAATTGCAGCGCCTGGATGGTAATGGAAACCAGATGTTCTCCGCCCAGGCCGAACATCCCGGCATCGTGCAGGGGGGCGATGCTCAGGGCCAGGCAGGGCTGCCCTGCGGCATCGCGCAGCAGCAGACAGGCGCCGCGATGCCAATCAGTCGAGCCTGCGCAGGCCTGGCCGATGGCGTGGTTCAGTTCGGGAACCGCATGCGTCTGGAACAGGCACAGCGCGCCGTGGCGCTCCCCCAGCAGGTCCGCATGGCGCCGCAGCAGCCGATTGGTGGCGGCGTCTTGTTGGAGGATCCGGCGTTGACTGTCGACGATCAGGTGGGCCAGTTGCGTTCTGGCAGCCTGGCCGCCATGGGCCAGCGCGCGCAATCGTTCGATCGCCTGGAGGTGTCCGATGGCATGGGCCAGCAGCGGCTGGATCTGGAGATACGCCTTCACGTCGCTCGTGTCGTAGATAGGCTGCGATCCCCCGCGATTGAAGGCGAAGATGGCGGCGGTGCCGTGCTCGCCAGGGATCTTCATCAACAGGATGCTGTGCCGGTCCTGAGGCTGCAGCCAATCGCCAAAGAGCGCTGACTGCTGGAAGTGCCGGCGGTCCATGACCATCTGGTCGCAGTACAGGTGCTGGTCGTGGCCGGGGCCGGGGCCGGTCAGCATGGGATCGTGGGCCGAAAACTCCTGCCAGTAGCGCTGCGCGTAATCGTCATCGCAGTCGCTGTGCACCGTGCGGTAGCCGTCACCCTGGCGCACGACCAGCGTGGCCGCCATGCTGTTCAGGCTGGCCCGCAGAGCCTGGGCAGCCTGCGGCCAGGCGTTTGGATCGTAGCAGGCGTCATACAGGGCTGCAGACAACGAGGTCAGCGTCTGGATGTCCATGGCAGTCTCCCCTTTGGTGGTCAGGATGCGGCTGGGTCTGTTGCCGTTCGCCGGATTCTGCTTCTTGTAGTGTGACTGTAGGGTGCGGTGCGCTTGAAGTAAAGCGCAAGGAAGGGCGGGCCCTGCGGGTTTCCGTGTATATTGAACCGTTTGCAGGCTTGGCTTGTTGCCAGGCTGGACTCGCACAAGGAAAATCGCATTGGGTGGCGCGTTGAGGCGTTTTTTCTCTGCAAGCCGTACGGACCTTCGCCCGGGCTTGCTGGGCAGTTTGCGCCTGCGGCTGTTCATGGCGGTTCTGGCGACTGCCATTCCCATCATCGGCGGCCTGGGCTATTACGTCTGGCATCAGTACCAGGGCCTGATGCTCAGCAGCGACCGGGCGGCGGAAAATCTGGCGCAGGTGACGGCCGCCTACGACCGCACCCTGCTGAACGACGCGCGCGACGTGCTGCTGTCCCTGTCGAATTCGCCGGTGCTGCGCGATGGCCGCTGGCACGAATGCCGCGGGTATTTCACATCCTTGCTGGCGCATCTGCCGCGCTACCTGAATCTGGGCGTGATCGGCGCGGATGGCCGGCAGGTCTGTTCCGGCCTGCCGGACCCTGACCGGCAGGGGTCTTTCCTGGGGGATCGATCCTATTTTCATGCTGCCATGGAACAGCCGGATGTGATCCTGGGCGGTTTCATCATCGGCCGCATGTCCGGTGTGCCCACGCTGGTGCTGGCCGTGCGCGTGTCGGGCGATTCCGGCATCAGTTCCGGGGTGGCCTATGCGGGCATGAACCTGGGCTACCTGCGGGCCGGGGCGGCCATTCCGGAACTGCTGCCGCAGGCACGCCTGTGGATCCTGGACCGTCAGGGTTACATACTGCAGCGCGTGCCGGGCGATTCCAGCCACCTGGGAGAACGTCTGGACCCGTATCCCATCGATCAGACTGGGCTGCAGCGCAGCGCGTATTCCGATGCTGCAGGGACGCGCTGGGTCGTGTATTCCGTGCCGGCAGGCCCTCGGGGGGATGCCTACGGCTTGTCCGTGCGCTACGAGATCCCCGAATCCGTCCTGTATGCCGAGGCCCGGCGCGCGCTGTGGACCGGTCTGGTGATCATGGGCCTGCTGCTGTGCGTGGCGCTGCTGGTGGCTGGCAATCTGATGCAGCGCGCCCTGGCCCACCAGGCCTCGCATGATTCCCTGACCAACCTGCTGAACCGGGGCGACATCCTGCATCGCCTGCAGGCGCGGACGATGCAGGAACCGGACAAGGCCTGGATGCTGGTGATCTCCAACATCGATGGCTTCAAGGAAGTCAACGGCGCGCTGGGGCACGATGTGGGCGATCGGCTGCTGCAGGCGGTCGCTCGCCGGTTCCGCGATCATCTGGGCCCTGCCTGCGTGCTGGCGCGGCTGGGTAGCGACGAATTCACCTTCCTGCTCGATACGGCCGACCCAGCCCGGGCGGATGCCCAGGTGCGCGGTCTGCTGGAAGCCATCCGCGAACCGTTCACCGTGAATGCGCTGCAAGTGCGCATCAACTGCAGTTTTGGGCTGGCGGCCTATCCGGAACATGCCCATGCCGCCGACGAACTGATCCGCTGCGCGGACACCGCCATGCGCCGTGCCAAGCGCGAGGGCCTGGGCGTCGCGGTCTTCGACATCCGGGATCGTGCCCGGGTGCAGGACCGTCAGCTGCTGCGGGCCGATCTGCGCGCCGCCCTGGCGCAAGGGCAGTTCCTGCTGCATCTGCAGCCGAAGATCGCGCTGGGCAGCGAGACGTTGGCGGCCGGCACTCCCGTCGGGTTCGAGGCGCTGACGCGCTGGCAGCACCCGGAACGCGGTCTGGTGCCGCCCGCCCAGTTCATCCCTGTCATCGAGGTCAGCGACCTGATCCACCCGTTCACCCGCTGGGTCGTGGATCAGGCGGTGGCGGCTTGCGTGCGCCTGCAGGCCATCCACCCTGGGATTGTGATGGCCGTCAATATTTCAGCCCGCAATCTGCTGGATGAGTATTTCCCGCAGCAGGTCGAAGATGCCCTGATCCATCACAGCCTGGACCCGTCCCTGCTGGAACTCGAAGTCACTGAAAGCGTCATCATGGCCGACCCGGCCAGGTCCCTGCGCACGCTGTATGCCCTGCATGCCCTGGGCGTGCGTCTGTCCATCGACGATTTCGGGACGGGGTATTCTTCGTTCGCCTACCTGAATCGCCTGCCCGTCGACGCGCTGAAGATCGACCAGTCGTTCGTTGCCGGCATGGTGGGCGATGCGGATCTGCGGGCCATCGTGCGATCCATCATCGAGATGAGCCATACCCTGGGCCTGCAGGTGATTGCCGAAGGCATAGAGACCTGCGCCGTGCGCGACATGCTGCGCGACCTGGGTTGCGACGTGGGCCAGGGCTACGGGATCGGGCGGCCCATGCCGGAAGACCAGGCGGCCGCCTGGCTGCAAGGCGCCATCGTCACCTGAAGGAAGAACCATGTCGGATAATCCGGACCGCCATCTGCTGGAAACCTGTGTGGCCAGCGAAATCCTGTGCGAAGGCAGCTTCCTGAAGGGTCGCCGGGACACCGTGCGCATGCCTGATGGCAGCACGTCCGCCCGCGAATACATCATTCATCCCGGTGCGGTCGTCATCATCCCCTTGCTGGACGAGGCGCACGTGCTGCTGGAACGCCAGTTCCGCTATCCGGTGGGGCAGGTCATGACGGAATTTCCGGCGGGCAAGCTGGAAGCGGGCGAAGATCCCCTGCGCTGCGCGCAGCGGGAACTGTTGGAAGAAACCGGCCATACCGCCGAGCAGTGGGCGCATGCCGGCGCGCTGCATCTGGCGATCGCGTACTCAACGGAAATCATCCATATTTTCTTCGCCAGGGGCCTGCAGGCGGGCCAGCGTCACCTGGATGCGGATGAGTTCCTGGACGTCTGCACCCTGTCGGACGCTGACTTTTCAGCGGCCTGCCGGCAGGGAGGGGTGACCGACGCCAAAACATTGAGCTGCGCGCTGTGGTTGCAGAACGTGCGCAGCGGCGCCTGGGCGCTGGACTGGCGCCCGGCGTGACGGCCTATTCCTGGTAGGGTTCGAAGGCGCCGGTATCGGGGTTGCGGATGAACAGCACACCTGTGGCCACGCCGAAATAGGCGCCGTGGATGGTCAGCTTGCCGGCCTCGACGCGCTCGCGCACGGCGGGGAAAGTCATCAGGTTGTTCATGCTGTATTCGACCACGCCCCATTCCATGTTGCGGATCCACTCGGCGTAGTCGCCTGTGCGCGGGCCGACCTTGTCCACCACGGGCTTGATCTGCGACATCCAGGTGCCGATGAAGTTGGGTTTGGACAGGGGTTCGGCCTGGTTGGCGTAGGCTGCCACGCCGCCGCAACTGGCGTGCCCCATGACGACAATGTTGGAGACTTCCAGGGCGTTGACGGCGAATTCCACGCAGGCGCTGGTGCCGTGGAAGGCCGATTCCGGATTTTCGTCACAGGGCGGGACGATGCCGGCGATGTTGCGCACCACGAACATTTCGCCGGGGCCGGCGTCGAAGATCGTTTCGGGGGCGACGCGGGAATCCCCGCAGCTGATCAGCATGATGTCCGGATGCTGGCCATATGCCGCCAGGTCCAGATAGCGCGCGCGCTCGGTTTCAAGACGCCCGTGCAGGAATGAGGAATAGCCGTCGGTCAGTCGTTGTGGGAACACGGTGATGTCCTTGTGGGTTAGAGAGGGACGGAAGAGTCGGGTGTGGAGGCCCCCAGGATGTCCCCGGCCGCAGCGCGCGACAGCAGCTGCTTCAGGGGGCCTGCCAGGTGGCCGTGTTGAACGGTGATGGCGTAGAAATGTTCGGTCAGTTGCGAGGAATGGCCCACGTGCGTGAGTTCGCCCGAGTGCAGTTCGTCCTGTACGACCACTTCGGGCAGTACCGTGATCCAGCCGCTGTCTCGGGCGATCAGCCGCAACATCGTCATGTCATCGATCTCGGCGCGCACCCTGGGCTGCACCCCAGCTGAAAAGCATAATGCATCGAACTGCGGACGCACACTGTGACGCATGCTGGGCATGGCCATTTCGATGTCGTCCAGGTCTTCCGGGACACGCAGCGTGGTGCCTGCCCAGCGATCGGCGCGGCCGACCAGGGAAATGACCTGGCTGCCGAGGAATCGCGAGGACACCGGACGGGTGGAATCGGATGGGACCGGTTCGTTGGCGAGCACTACGTCCAGCTGATGGCGCAGCAGGCGCTCGACCAAGGCCTGCAGCGATCCCGAATCCACGGACAGGATGATGTTCGGATCATGGAACAGAGGGCGCAGCCAGTTGACCTGGAAGTTGCGCGACATGGTCGATACGCTGCCCACGCGCACTCGGGTGGCGCCTGCTTCGCGGCCTTCCAGCCATCCCAGCATCTGTTCGCCCAGCCCGAAAATGCTTTCGGCATAGGCGAAGACCTGCTGGCCGGTCGCGGTGAGTTCCAGGTGGCGCCCCTGGCGGTCGAACAACGGCGTGCCCAGTCGGTTCTCCAACTGCTTGATTTGCGTGGAGAGGGCGGACTGGGACGTATGGATCTGTTCGGCTGCGTGGGTGAGGGCCCCGGTTTTGGCGACGCGCCAGAAGTAGAACAGGTGCTTGAAATTCAGCTGGTTGATGTTCATCGTTCTGTTTTATAGAACCTTCCAATATTATAAATGTAATTTACAGAAGATATAAAAAATCCAAGAATACGCGTATTGATTTTGCCGTCTTTTCTGGAGTACGCGAGTTGGATCTGTTGAAATGGTTGAATGCCGTATGTGCGCTGGCGCCGGTCATCCTGATGGCCGGCGTTGCCGTTTGGGCGGGGCTGGGTCGTGCGCCCGTGCAGCGTCGGTGGCGGCAGTTCAATCTGCTGGCGCTTGTCGCACTGGCGTTCTCGCTGGCCGGGGTGGCGTCAGAACTGGTGTGGATGACGGACTCCGGTGCTGCCAGCCCGGTGCTGGGCGACTGGCTGGCCGTCAATCCGTTCGGCGCCTGGGTCAGCCTGCTGGTGCAGTTGCTGGGTGCGGCCATCGGCCTGTATTCCGCCAATCATCTGAAAGGCGAGCCACGTCAACCGGTGTACATCGCTGCCCTGGGGGCGGTGCTGGCCGCCGTGCACCTGCTGCTGCTGGCCGATCACTGGATCGTCCTGATTGCCGCCTGGGCAGCCATCGGGCATGCGATGCATGCGCTGCTGTGCTTCTACGAGGATCGGCCGTTCGCCTTGCTGGCGGCGCATAAAAAACGGGTGACCGACCGCGCGGCCGATGCACTGCTGATCCTGGCAGCCCTGCTGGCATGGTCGCAGGTGGGCAGCGGGTCCCTGTCCGCCCTGTGGGCGCACATTGCGGCGGGGCATGCGTCTGCCGCGCTGGCCTGGAGCGGCGCGTGCCTGGCGCTGGCCGTCATTGCCCGCACGGCCCTGATGCCCGTGCATGGCTGGCTGGTCCAGGTGATGGAGGCGCCCACGCCGGTGTCCGCCCTGCTGCACGCGGGTGTGGTCAATCTGGGCGGGTACGTGCTGGTGCTGTTCGCGCCTTTGCTGGGCGTATCGTTGGCTGCGCGCTGGCTGCTGGTGATCTTCGGGCTGGTCTCGGCCACGGTGGCAGGCCTGGTGCTGTTGACCCGCGTCAGCCAGAAGGTGCACCTGGCCTGGTCCACGATCGCCCAGATGGGCTTCATGCTGCTGGAATGTGGACTGGGCCTGTATCTGTTCGCGGCCCTGCATTTGCTGGGCCATTCGCTGTACAAGGCCCACAATTTCCTGAACGCGTCCAGCGCCGTTCGCGACTGCGAACGCAAGCTCATGACGGCCGAGGTCCGCAATTCAGGCTTGAGCATGGTCCTGGCCGTGCCGGTCTCGCTGGGCGTTGTCTTCGCACTGCAGGCCGCGGTGGGGGATCAGGCCTGGCCGTGGTGGTGGAGCGCTGTGCTGGCGCTGGCCTGGGCGCCGCTGCTGTGGGTGCCGAAACTGGAATCAGGTCGGTCCGCAGCGGTCTTCGCGCGGCTGGCGACGGCGGGGGCGATGGCCGCCGGCCTGACGCTCGCGGCAGGTGTCATGGACCACGCGCCGCTGGGGGTACGCAATGACCCCCTGGCTGCGGCCGGCGTGGTCGCCCTGGTCGGCATGGGGCTGATGTATCTGGGGATGGTGACGTTCCAGCTGCGGCCCCGTGCGGTCGTGGCCGTGCGCCGTTGGGTGTATGCCGGCTTCTACATGGACGAGGGCTACACCTACTGGGTATTGAGATTCTGGCCCGCCGCATGGGCGGGGGCTGGTCGCGATGCCGTGCCACCGGCCTGGAGCCCGCGTGAGCCCGCGTGCGGGAGGTCTGGATCGTGAGCGCCGTCGCATTGGACACCCCGGCCGAGGCAGCAACGGAACCGACGGCTGCCACCCCTGAAGACGACCAGGCTTTGAGGCATGCGATCGCGCGAGCGTGTTCGGGCATCATGCCGGCCTGGCCGCTGGACCAGGCGGTGGCGGTCAATCCCCACTGGCGGCGCATCGGTCTGCCGATCCGCCACGTGGCTGCACGCCTGGCTGTGCTGGGCGATTTTCACGTGTTTCCTGCGCGGGACTACATCCGGCAGGAATGGGATGCCGGCCGCATCGCGCGCCAGGATCTGGAGGCTGCGCTGGCCGTCCGCGCCGAGCAAGGCGCCGACGCAGTGACGGCCGATCGCTGTATCGCCGGGCTGTCGGAAGCGCCCGGAATACGCCGTGAGCCGCTGCTGGTGGATCTGCTCGACGATGCGGTGCAGAAGAACAAGCGCTGGCCGTGGCGGGCCGCCCTGGTATTCCAGATCAGCCAGACGTGCGCGACCTACTTCGATCGCCACCAGGCGGATTGGCGCGCGGCGGGCAGTCCCGGCCTGTACGGGTTCTGGCGCGAGAGCATGGTCGGTGACCATGGCCTGAGCGCGAGGCTGGGCCTGTCCGGATTCGGGCTGCGGCTGCGCGAGTTGCCGCTGCAGCCAGCGGACGCCATGCGCTGGGCCCTGGCTGAACTGGCCCTGGACGAGTCTGCCTGGAGCGATTATTTCGAGGCGCTGCTGCTGTCGATCAATGGCTGGGCATCCTGGTGCGCCTATGTCGGCTGGCAGAATGCCCCCACCGGGCAGGACGACGCGCGCCTGAGCGACCTGCTGGCTTGTCGGATCGCCTGGGAGGCCTTGCTGGCGCGAGCCGTGTCGACTGTCGCGCGCGGCGCTGCCGTTGCCGCGCTGCAGGTGCATTGGCAGGATTTTCATCAACGCGTTGCTGAAGCCGATGCGGCGCTGAACGTAGATGAGTGCTGGCAGCAGGCGCTGGAAATCAGCTTCCAGCGCGGGTTCGCCCGGACCCTGCGCGCCCCGGTCCCTGTACCCGACGCGCAGGCTCCCGAGGTGCAAGCCGTGTTTTGCATCGACACGCGCAGCGAACGCATGCGCCGTTCTCTGGAGGCCGTCTGGTCGGGCGTCCAGACGCGGGCGTTCGCAGGGTTCTTTGGCATTCCCATCCATTACAACCCGCTGGGCACTGACATCCACCGGCCGCAGCTGCCGGGTCTGGCCTATCCCAGCATCGCGGTGCAGGACGTGGTGACGGAACCTGGGCGCACGGCCGTCGATGCCTCGGAGGCGGCACGGGCCAGCGCGGCCCGCCGCACGCGGCTGGCCGGGCTGGATCAATGGCTGGGCGCTGTACGCTGGTCGAGTGCGACCTTTTCATTCGTCGAAGTGCTGGGTGTCGGCTACCTGGGCAAGATCCTGCGCTGGATCCGGCCGCCCGCCGCTGCGCGCGTTGGCGCCGATCACCTGGGCGTGCCAGCGGCGGTCCAGGACCGGTGCCGGCCCATGGTGACCGGGCTGGGCATCGACGAACAGGTCGAGCTGGCCGCCGGTGTTCTACATACCATGGGGCTGGACGACCGCCTGGCGCCGCTGGTGGTTCTCTGCGGCCATGCGGGGCACAGCACCAACAATGCGCATGCCTCGACCCTGGATTGCGGAGCCTGCTACGGCCGACCTGGCGAGGCCAATGCGCGCGCGCTGGCGCTCCTGCTCAACGACCCGCAGGTCCGGCAGGGCCTGCTCGCGCACGGGTTGCACATTCCGTCTGGCACGGTCTTCATGGGGGCTTTGCACAACACCACCACTGATGAAGTCACGGGCTTCGACCTGGACCTGCTGCCCCCGGCGGCGCTGGCACGCTGGAAGAAAATGGAGCTGGCCTTCGGACAGGCGGGTGACCGCATCCGCCACGAGCGCGCACCGACGCTGTGGATGGACGCAAACCTGTCCCCCGAGTCCTTGCTGACGGCCTTCCGGCGCCGGGCGAACGATGGTTCCCAGACCCGGCCGGAATGGGGGCTGACCCGGAATGCTGCGTTCATCATCGGTCCCCGCGACCGCAGTCGCGGCAGGGTGCTCAGCCGCAGCTATCTGCACGATTACGATGCGCGGTTCGATGCGGACGGCGTGGTGCTTGAAAAACTGATGATGGGACCGATGCTGGTCACCAACTGGTTGTCCTGGCAGTACCACGCGTCCACCTGCGACCCGCTGCATTACGGGGCGGGCAACAAGGTCCTGCACAATGTCGTCGATGGCCATGTCGGAGTGTTCGAGGGCAATGGCGGGGATCTGCGCATCGGCCTGCCCCGGCAGTCCCTGCACGATGGCGAGGGCTGGTATCACCAGCCCGTGCGCCTGACGGTAGTGATCGACGCGCCGGCACGGCGGATCGCCGACATCGTCGCGCGCAATGCGGTGCTGGCCAAACTGTGCGATAACGGCTGGATGCTGTTGTGGCGCTACGAAGGCGCTACGCTGCAGCGCTACGCGCGGGGCGAGTGGCTGCCGCTGGAACTCTGATGGGTCAGCGGCGCCCCACGCGCAGGAGCGCTGCCCCCATCTGCCGGACCTGGGGTACTGACAGCACCAGGCCGCCCAGGGCGATGATCAGGATGCCCACCCAGGCGATGGCGTCGGGTATGGCGCCAAAGGCTAGCCAGCCCAGCAGCGTCGCCCACAGGATCTGCGAATAGCTGTAGGCTCCCAGCGATGCCGCCGAGGCGTGCAACAGGGCATAGGTGATGGTCAGGTGCCCGATCGAGGCAATGCCGCCAATGCCCAGCAGCAGCAGGAAATCCGGCGTGCTCATGGGTTCCCAGACACTGGCGCCCCAGGGCGTCAGTGCCAGGGCACCGATCAGTCCGGTGTAGAAATTGCTGGTGGCCGCGTGCTCGGAACTGCGGGTGGATCGGGTGACCAGCTGGTAGATGGCGTTGGTCAGGGCGGACCCCAGGGGAAACAGGATGGCCCAGGTCAGCAACCCGCCGCCCGGCCGGGCGATGATCAGCACCCCGGCAAAGCCGCAGGTGACGGCCAGCCAGTCCATGGTCCGGGCTTTTTCCTTCAGCAGCAGGCCCGACAGGATGGTGATCAGGACAGGGGCCAGGAAGACGATGGCGGTGGCTTCGGCCAGGGGCAGCCGTGCCAGGCCGTTGACGACGAAGACGCTGCCGCAGCACAGGCACAAGCCTCGCAGCAGCTGGATGCCGTAGTTGTGGGCCTCCAGCAGGTGCATCCGCATGCTGGGGCCGAAGATCAGCACCACACCCATGGCCTGCGCGATGTAGCGCACCCAGACGATCTGCAACAGGGGGTAGTGGGCCGCCAGATATTTCGTGCCTGTGTCCAACATGGCAAAGCACAGGCTGGCGCCGCACATCAGGGCTGGACCCAGCCAGGCCGGGGAACGTGAGTCGGTCGTCATGGGGTAGGAAAAGAATTGCCAGGCGCCGCGAATCGGCTGCCTGGCAAGGGCATCATAGTGCTTTTCCGACAGATTGCGGGATGATCATCGCACCAGGCAGGGCCGTTTGTTGTCGAAACGCCAGTTTGGCACCAGAAACTGCATGCCGATGGCGTCGTCCCGGCTGCCCAGGCCCTTTTCCCGATACAGGGCGTGTGCTCTGTCCAGCCGTTCCTGATCGATGCGCACGCCCAGGCCGGGGACCTGCGGCACGGCGATCCTGCCGTCCACGATGCGCAGCGGATCAGTCGTCAGGTGCTGGCCGTCCTGCCAGATCCAGTGCGTGTCGATGGCCGTGATGTCGCCGGGGGCGGCGGCCGCGACGTGCGTGAACATGGCCAGCGAGATGTCGAAGTGGTTGTTGGAATGCGAGCCCCAGGTCAGGCCCCATTCATGGCACATCTGGGCCACGCGCACCGAGCCGCGCATCGTCCAGAAGTGCGGGTCGGCCAGCGGGATGTCCACGGACTGCAGCTGGATCGCGTGCATCATTTCCCGCCAGTCGGTGGCGATCATGTTGGTCGCGGTGCGCAGGCCCGTGGCGCGGCGAAATTCCGCCATGATCTCGCGCCCCGAATAACCGGCCTCGGCGCCGCAGGGGTCTTCCGCATAGGCCAGGACGTGGTGCTGGTCGCGGCACAGGCGGATGGCTTCCTTCAGGGACCAGGCGCCGTTCGGATCCAGGGTGATGTGGGCATCCGGGAAATGGTCGGCCAGTGCGGTGACGGCCTCGATTTCCGCGTCGCCGGCCAGTACGCCGCCCTTCAGCTTGAAGTGCCGGAAGCCGTAGCGGTCGCGGGCCGCCTGGGCCAGGCGCACGATGGATTCCGACGTCAGGGCCTCGCGGTTGCGCAGCTGGAACCAGGCGTCGTCGGCTTCGTCTTCCTGGCGGTAGTCCAGGGTGGTCTTGCCGGCGTCGCCGATGTAGAACAGGTATCCCAGGGCCTCGACGGCGTCGCGCTGGCGGCCGTCGGCCAGCAGCGCCGCGACTGGCACTCCCAGGTGCTGGCCCAGCAGGTCCAGCAGGGCCGATTCCAGCGCAGTGACGACGTGCACGCCAGTGCGCAGGTCGAAGGTCTGGTTGCCGCGCCGGTCGTCCGTGCCGCCCTGGGTGGCGCGACGGCAGTGTTCCAGCAGTTCGTTCATCCGGCCGATGGGCTGGCCGATCAGGGACTGGCCCAGCCGCTGCGCCTCGGACCGGATGGCCTCGCCGCCCGGAACCTCGCCCAGGCCCTGGTGGCCGGATTCGTCGTCGATCAGGACGATGTTGCGGGTGAAATAGGGGCCGTGGGCGCCGCTGAGATTCAGCAGCATGCTGTCCCGCCCGGCGACGGGCACGACCCGGACCTGGGTGATGCGCGGGGTTTTGGTGTCGGAAGCGGCGTGTGGGCTCATGGTTCAGCGCTCGGTGCGGGTGATGTGCCAGGGATTGGCGGCTTGAAGAGAGGCAGGCAGCAGGGCGTCGGGAATATCCTGGTAGCAGACGGGGCGCAGGAAACGGCGGATCGCCAGCGTGCCGACCGAAGTCGTGCGACTGTCGGACGTCGCCGGGTAGGGGCCGCCATGTACCATGGCGTCGCAGACTTCCACGCCGGTCGGGAACCCGTTGGCCAGGATGCGGCCGGCCTTCAGTTCCAGGATCGGAATCAGGCGGGCGGCCAGCGCGTGGTCGGCGCCAGGTTCCAGGTGCAGGGTGGCAGTCAGCTGGCCTTCCAGGGCCTGAGCGATGGCCTGGAACTCATCGGCGTCGGCGCAGCGAATGACCAGCGAACTGGCGCCGAAAATCTCTGCACCCAGGCGATCGGGGTCAGCCAGAAAGCCGCGTGCCGTGGTGATGGCCAGGTTGGCCTGGCACGGGGCAGGTGCATCGTCGGCCAGGCCGCGCGCCAGCGGCTGGATGTCCGGGTGATCCAGCAGGCGTCGCACGCCCTGTTCGTAGTTCCGGGCGATGCCGGTGGTCAGCATGGTGGCGGCCGGGGCTGCCTGGATGTTCTGGGTGGCGCGGGCGATGAAGCGGTCCAGATCGGGGCTGTCCAGCGCGATCACCAGGCCGGGGTTGGTGCAGAGCTGACCGGCACTGCCCAGCAGCGAGACGGAGAACTGGTCCGCCAGCGCATCGGCGCGAGCCGCCAGCGCGCCAGGCAGCAGGTAGACAGGGTTGGTGCTGCTCATTTCCGCGTAGACGGGAATGGGCACGGGACGTTGCGCGGCGGCCTGCATCAGGGCGATGCCGCCCTGGCGTGATCCGGTGAAGCCCACCGCCTGGATGCCGGGGTGGCGGACCAGCGCCAGCCCCAGGTCGATATCCGGGCCGGCCAGCAGGGAAAACACGCCCTCGTGCAGGCTGCAGTGCCGCACGGCGTTGCGGATGGCCTGGCCCACCAGTTCGGAGGTGCCGGGGTGGGCCGGGTGGGCCTTCACCACCACCGGAGCGCCGGCTGCCAGGGCGGATGCCGTGTCGCCTCCGGCCACGGAAAAGGCCAGCGGGAAATTGCTGGACCCGAAGATCGCCACCGGTCCCAGCGGAATCTGGCGCATGCGCAGGTCGCTGCGCGGGGCGGGTTTGCGGTCCGGCAGAGCGTGGTCGATGCGGGCGTCCAGCCAGTCGCCGTCGCGCACGACTCGGGCAAACAGCCGCAGCTGGTTGACGGTGCGGCCGCGCTCGCCCTCCAGGCGTGGGCGAGGCAGGCCGGTTTCCAGCATAGCGCGTTCGATCAGTTCGTCGCCCAGATCCAGGATGGCCTGGCCGATGGCTTCCAGAAACGCGGCCCGCTGTTCCAGCGCGGTTTCCCGATAGGAGGCGAGGGCGGCCGTCGCCAGTTGGACGGCCTGATCCACCTGCCGTGCGTCGGCGCCTTGCCATGCTGGGGAAATGGGCTGGCCATCGGCGGGGTTGATAGCCTGGAAAGCGGGGCCGGTGCCAGCAATGTCCTGGCGGCCGATGAGCTGCATGCCGGTAATGGGCATAGGGGAACCTCCGGGGTGGAAAATTTTCACAAGTAAGTTATCATACAACTCATCATGAGGAAAAGGAAATATCCGTGATAGGCGCATCTTGCTTGCGGTGCGGATGATTTTCAGGCTGATTTTTCTTTGTGAAAAGAGATAGTATCTGTTGTTGTTTATTCCGGTCTGTCCGGGTCGCTCCGGGGCGGGCTGTGTTCCTGTTTTGACGTTTTGCTTTCAAAAGGATTGCCCCCATGTCTCGCCCCGAATCCGCTGCATTTGCCGAACCGGCGCATGCGGCTGCCGTCTCTGATGGCGGCAGCGACCGCATCGCCTGGATCAAACTGTCTTTGGCCTTCCTGCCGCTGCCCACGCCCATCAGCGATGCCAAGGTCTTTACCGGTCGCCAGAAACCCCTGACCGAAGTCGCCATGATCTTTTGCGAGATCCGCACCCGCGACGGTCACGAGGGCCTGGGCTTCGCCTACTCGAAACGCGCCGGCGGCCCCGGCATGTATGCCCATGCCAAGGAAATCGCCCCCACGCTGCTGGGCGAGGACCCCAGCGATATCCAAAGGCTCTGGGATCGGCTCTGCTGGGCAGGGGCGTCGGTCGGGCGCAGCGGCCTGACGGTGCAGGCCATCGCGCCCTTTGACATCGCCCTGTGGGACATGAAGGCCAAACGCGCTGGCTTGCCGCTGGCCAAATTGCTGGGTGCGCATCGCGATTCGGTCCGTCTGTACAACACATCGGGCGGTTTCCTGTCTTCCCCGTTGGACGAGGTGCTGGACAACGTCGATGCGTCGCGCGCGCGCGGCATCGGCGGCATCAAGATCAAGGTCGGCCATCCCGATCACGCCGTCGATCTGCAGCGGGTCGATGCCGTGCGCAAGAAACTGGGCGACAGCTTCCCCCTGATGGTCGATGCCAACCAGCAGTGGGACCGCATGGCGGCGGCCCGCATGTGCCGGGTGATGGAACAGTACGGCCTGACCTGGATCGAGGAACCGCTGGACGCCTACGACGTCCAGGGCCATGCGGCGCTGGCCGCGACCTTCGATACGCCGATCGCCACCGGCGAGATGCTGACCAGCTTTCGCGAACACGCGGAACTGATCGAAGCCCATGCGTCCGACTTCTTCCAGCCTGACGCGCCCCGCGTGGGCGGCATCACTCAATTCCTGAAGATCATGCAGCTGGCCGACTACCATGGCCTGAGCATGGCACCGCACTTCGCCATGGAAATCCACCTGCACCTGGCGGCGGCTTACCCCCGCGAGCCCTGGCTGGAACACTTCGAATGGCTGGAACCCCTGTTCAATGAACGTCTGATCATGAGAAACGGCCGCATGGACGTGCCCGATCGCCCGGGCCTGGGCTTCACGCTCAGCGAGCAGGCGCGGGCCTGGACGACCGAAACGGCGGAATGCGGCAAGCAGCCTTGATCAAGTCCGGATGCTGAGCGTCATGCCGACGCTCAGCGTGCCGCCCGGCGCCAGTGTCCGCAGGCCGGTGCCCTGGATGCCGGAGGCAGCCAGGTTCACGGCGTCGCAGACGTGGGTGGCGGGCTCCACGCACAGATAGCGGCCGGCATTGCAGTGCAGCACCAGATGATCCAGCGGGCCTCGGGCCTGCAGGGTCAATCCTGGCCCGCTGGACCAGGTGATGTCGGCGCGGCCCGTCCAGCCGGACAGAAAGCTCGTCCAGGTGCTGTCGGTGCGCTGCCAGCGCGTCTGGCGGTTGGGGCGGGGGAACAGGGCCAGCTCCTGCTCGTGCGCCCAGTCCTTGCTGGCGAAGGCATGGACGGCATCGGCGGTGAAATAGGGATGCAGACCCAGGCCGGCCGGCATGGGTTGCGTGTCTTCGTTCGTCAGCGCGAGTTCGACGTCCAGCACTCCGTCTGCCGATAGATGGATCGTCTGTCGCAGCGACCAGGCCCAGGGCCAGCCGTCTTCCCCGGCGGGCAGGCGCGTGCCCAGGACGGCCCGATGGTCGGTCGCGTCCAGCACGTCCCAGACCATGCGTTGCGCCTGGCCGTGCAGCGCGTGCGCCTGGCCGGTCAGGGGATGGATCCGGATCATCTGGCCCCCCCAGTTCATGCGGGCGTTGCGGATCCGGTTGGAAAACGGCACCAGGGGGAACAGGCCGCCTTTGGGCCATTCGTGCGCCGGCCATTCCTGGGCCTGAATCGGCACCAGCCAGTCCTGGGGGCCGTCGGGCAGGTCGCTGGTCCAGCTGAGGATCCGGCCGCCAGCGGCGGGCCCCACCCGCAGCCGATGCGGCCCCCGAGTCAAGGTCAGGCATCGCTGCGCAGTAGCATCCATGCGGGCAGTCATCATGTCCGGATGTCCCGATCAGGCCTCGCGCGGGGCTTCCTTGACCCGGCTGACCAGCTGGGTCGGGCTGACGAAGCGCAGGGCGATCAGCACCCAGACCATGGTGATGGCCATGTAGATCATGGCCATGGCATCGATGGCCTGCGGCGCCCGCACCCCGGTCGAGAACACCGCGTAGTACAGCGCCACCACCAGGGTCTGGGAATCCGGCCCGGCGGTGAAGAAGGTCAGTTCGAACAGGCTGATGGTGCGCACCAGCACCAGCAGGCCGGCCGCCAGCATGCCCGGCACCAGCAGCGGGGCCAGCACGTGGCGGAAATACTGGAAGGTGTTGGCGCCGAAGATGCGGGCGGCGGATTCCAGGCCAGGGTCGATCTGTTCGATGAACGGCGTCATGACCAGGATCACGAAGGGCAGCGCCGGCACCAGGTTGGACAGGATGACGCCAGCCAGCGTGCCGCCCACGCCGACCTGGTACATGGCCGTGGCCATCGGGATCCCGTAAGTGACAGGCGGCACCAGCATGGGGATGATGATCAGCAGCATCACCAGTTTCTTGCCGGGGAAGCGGGCACGCGCCAGCGCATAGGCGGCCGGGACCCCCAGGGCGATGGCCAGCACGACGACCGTGGCGACGACTTCCAGCGTGACCACCAGGATGTGGGCCAGCTGAAATTCATCCCAGGCGCGGCCGTACCAGCCCAGCGTGAAGCCCTCGGGCAGCAGGGTGCCGAACCAGCGGGTGGCCACGGAATTGACCATCACGGTGAGGATCATGAAGACAACGTTCAGCAGGAAGAATCCCATGACCGTCCAGACCGTGGCGCGCCAGAGCCAGCCCCAGTTTCGCGGGTGTCCGGCCGCTGTGTGTGGTGTGGATTGCATGTGTGTCACCCCTTGCCGCTGGTGGCCGGGCCGGTATAGAAGGCCCGCCGGAATGCGAAGATCGCGCAGACGATCAGCAGCTGCGCGAATCCCATGACGATGGCAATGGCCGACGCCATGCCGTAGTCGTATTGTTCAAAGGCCGCCTCGTAGGCCGCGATGGAGATCACCCGGGTCGGACCTGCGGGCGCCCCCAGCAGGATGGCGGATGGAAACACGGCGAACGTCTGCACGAAGGACAGGGCGGCCGCCATGCTCAGCCCCGGCACCAGCAGGGGCAGATAGATCAGGCGGAACTGCTGCCAGGAGTTGGCGCCCAGCGTGCCGGCAGCCTTGGCCAGTGTCGGATCGATGCCCGAGATGTATGACAGGGTCAGCAGGAAGACAAAGGGAAAGTCGGAAATCACCAGGGAAATCAGCACGCCCCAGTAGTTGTGGGTCAGGCGGACTTCCTGGGTGTACAGGTGCAGGCCCTGGACGAATTGCGAGAACCAGCCCACCGGGCTGTAGAACGTCAGCATGCCATCGGCGATCAGCACCGTGCCCAGGGTGATGGGGATCACCAGGATGGTGGTGACGATGCGTTGCTTGCGGCTGTTGCGGCGCAGGGAAAACGCCACCGGCACCGCCATGCCGATATTGATCAGGGTGGCGGGCGCGGCCAGCTTGAAAGTCGTCCAGAGCGTGCCGAATTCGGTCGACGTCGTGAAGAAATGGATGTAGTTGGTCCAGATGCTGCCGCCGTCCATGGGCTCGAAGGAAATCACCACCCCATAGAGAAAGGGGTAGACGAACAGCGCCAGCAGCACCACCACGGCGGGGGCGGCCAGCCAGCCTCGGCGGTCGCCCCGGGGGGCCATGGCCAGGTCGGCGGTGCTCATGGCGCCTCCGTGTAGGTCAGCACCCGGTCTGCAGGGATGTGCAGGCGCACCCGGTCGCCCGGCTGGAAGTCGCCGCTGATCCGCACGAAGAGTTCGCCGATATCGCTGCTGACGACCAGCAGGGAGCTGCGTCCGCCGAATTCGATCTGCTGGATCGTGGCGTCCAGGGTGTTGGTCGAGCGGTCGGTGGCCAGTTCGAAGTCGTCGGGTCGCATCGCGACGGCAACGGTCTGCGTGCCTGCGGGAACCGACAGGGCAGTGCCCTGCAGCTGGACCTGGCCTTGTTGCACGGTGATGCGTTCGCCTTCATGGCGTATGACCTGGAAAGCCAGCACGTTGCGATAGCCCATGAACCGGGCGACGTGCAGATTGCGGGGCTGGCCGTAGACTTCGCGCGGCGAGCCGACCTGCTGCACGCTGCCGGCCCGCATGACCACGATGCGGTCGGCCATGGACAGGGCCTCGTCCTGGTCGTGGGTGACGTAGATGGTGGCGCGTTCCAGCTGGCGGTGGATGCGGCGGATTTCCGCGCGCATCTCGACGCGCAGTTTGGCATCCAGATTGGACAGGGGCTCGTCCATCAGGATGACCGGGGGTTCGATGACGATGGCGCGGGCGATGGCCACGCGCTGCTGCTGGCCGCCGGAGAGCTGGCCAGGCAGCTTGGTTTCATGGCCCTCGAGTTGGACCAGCGATAACGCGGCCTTGACCCGCTGCGCCGTTTCTTGTTTCGGTACGCCGCGCATGCGCAGACCGAAACCGACGTTGTCGCGCACCGACATGTGCGGGAACAGCGCGTAGTTCTGAAACACCATTCCGAAGCCGCGCCGTTCCGGCGGCAGCACGTCGATGCGCGTGTCGTCCAGCCAGATACTGCCCGTACTGAGATCGGCCAGGCCCGCGAGACAGTTCAGCGCGGTCGATTTGCCGCAGCCCGAGGGCCCCAGCAGGGCGATGAATTCACCGCGCCGGATGTCCAGGCTGAGATCCTTCAGGGCGGCGACGGTGGAACCCGAGGCGGTGGGATACTGCCGCCCGACACCGTCCAGACGCAGCTGTTGGAAAGATTCATTCATATTGCAAAATCCAGGGAGATACAGGCCGCCCGCGCCCCGAAGGGCATGCGGGCGGGTCATCGTCAGGCAGGGATTACTTCTTCAGGGCACCGATGTCGGTATCCCATTTGTGGAAGGCTTCCACCATGGCCTTGGCGTCCAGCGGCACGGCGCTGGGGCGGCGGGCCGTCAGCTCGGCGTATTCGGGCCGGCCGTATTTCTCGATGACTTCCTGGCTTTCCTTCGGGGCGGCCGACAGCGGCACGTCACGGATGGCAGGGCCGGGGTAGAAGTAGCCCGTGTCGTAGGTCATGGCCTGCTGCTTGGGCTGCATCATGAAGTCCATCAGCTTGAACAGGACTTCCTGCTTTTCCTTGGATACGCCCTTGGGGATGACCATGTAGTGGGCGTCGTTGACCCAGGTGAAGTTGTCGAAGGCCTGGATCTTGAAGTCAGCCGGCACGATACCCAGAGCGCGCGGGTTGATGTCCCAGCCCGTCACGGTCACGGTCATGGTACGGCTGCCCTGGCCCAGTTCCTTCATGATGGCCGAGGTGCCGCCCGGGTAGTAGGGCACGCATTCGTTCAGTTCCTTCAGGAATTTCCAGGTGTTGTCCCAGCCCTTGATCGGATCGTAGGGATCTTTGTCGCCCAGCAGATAGGGCAGGCCCATCAGGAAAGTGCGGCCCGGGCCGGAATTGGCCGGGCGGGCGTACAGGAATTGGCCCGGATTGGCCTTGCACCAGTCCAGCAGTTGGGCCGGGGTCTTGGGCGGATTCTTGACCTTTTCCGGGTTGTATTCGAGCAGCGGGCCCGATTGCATGAAGCTGACTTCCAGGCCGTAGCCTTTGGCCAGTTCCTGCATGCGGGCGGCGTTGCGGTGGTATTGGGTCAGGATGTCCTTGAATTTGTCCTGGTGGTCAGGCAGCAATTTGACCCACAGGTCCTGTTCGATGCCGGCGGCCAGGGCGTCGGTGCCGGTCAGCACCAGGTCGATGTCCGCGCGGTTGGCCTTTTGCATGGCCTTGATCTTGCCCGGGATCTGCGGCGCCGGCGCGTTGGTGAAGGTCATGCTGGACACCAGGTCCGGGTTCTGGTCGCGGAAGGATTCCAGCGCCTTCTGGGTGACGGCCAGGTTCCCGGCCACGTCCACGATGTTCAGCGCGACGGGGGCGGCCTGTACCGAAGCGGCGGCGCAGGCCAGAGCCAGTGCGCCCGCCAGCGTGTGGAATCGCAGCGGCCGCACGGTTTGTTGATTGCCTTTCATTGTGTCTCCTTGGTGTTCACCTGTGCGCGGAAGGAGGCGGTTGCAGGAAAACAGATGGATTTCTGACATTCGGGGTGAATCCTTCCTTATAAGTCATCATATAACTTAGATTGGCGTTGGAATAGTAGATTTTCCTGACTGTGCACTGATCGATCGGAAGATCGTTTTTATTTTCTTTGTAACTGATTGATTATCAAAGATATGTTTCATTATCCGCAGCATATTAGTACATTCCCTAATATGCTCTGATTGCCCAGAATGAGGTGTCGAGTTCGTTGTATGACATCGTCTGTGGGGCCGGTCGCGGGCGCGGCGGCCGAGCGGGGCGCTGCCGCAAGGCGGCACCCCGCTTGCCGTCAGCGCGGTTTCCTGGCCTGGTGCAGGCTCCAGAGGATCGAAGCCAGCGACAGGGCCAGGAATACGGCCGAGATCGGGTTGGTCAGGAACCCGGTGAAATTGCCGTCCGACAATTGCAGGCCCCGGCGCAGATTGGTTTCCGCCATGGGCCCCAGGATGAAGCCGATGATGAAGGGCGGCAGGCTGATGCCGACTTTCAGGAAGCCGTAGCCGATCAGGCCGAACAGCAGGATGGTCCAGACGTCGAACATGCTGTTGCCCAGGCCGAATGCCCCCACCACGCACAGCACCAGGATGATCGGCAGCAGGATGTGTTTGGGGATGGCCAGCAGCTTGATGAAGATGCGCAGACCGTAGAATTCGCACACCAGCATCATCACGGTGGATAGCACCAGCGCCACGAAAATCGTGTAGACCAGGGCTCCCTGGGAGACGAACAGCAGCGGCCCCGGCTGGATGCCCTGGATCATGAAGCCGCCCAGCATGACGGCGGTCACTGCATCGCCCGGGATGCCCAGGGTCAGCAACGGCACCATGGCGCCGCCGATGGATGCATTGTTCGCGGTTTCCGAGGCCACCACGCCATCCAGGATGCCGGTGCCGAATTTCTCCGGGTGCTTGGATCGATTCTTGGCGACGATGTAGGACACGATGTTCGACGTGCCGCCGCCGATGCCGGGCAGGATGCCGATGCCGGTGCCGATGAGGGCCGAGCGGATGCAGTTCCACCCCTGGCCGAAGAACTCCTGCAGCGAAAAGCCGAAGCCCTTGACGTTCTTCATGCTGACCGTGCCGATATCCGCTTTTTGCTCGTGCTTGACGGTTTCGGCGACCTTGATGATCTCGGACACCGCGAACAGGCCGATCAGCACCGTCAGGATCTGGAAGCCGCCGTTCAGGTCCGCGTAGCCGAAGGTGTAGCGGGTGACGGCATCGACGGGCGCGATCCCCACCGTGGCAAAGGCAAAGCCCACGACGCCGGAGAAAATCCCCTTGATCATCGAGCCGCTGGCCAGCGTGGCGATCAGGGTCAGGGAAAAGACGGCGATGGCGAAGTATTCATGCGGCCCGAATCGCAGGGCGACCTTGGCCAGTGTCGGAGCGATGAAGATCAGCGCCGCGATGCTGAGGATCGTGCCGATGAAGGAAAACACGATGCCGGCGCCCAGCGCTTTGACCGCTTCGCCCTTTTCCATCATCGGGCCGCCGTCGAAGGTCGTGGCGATGGACGATGGCGTGCCGGGAATTTTCAGCAGGATGGCGGAAATCAGGCCGCCCGAGGTGCCGCCGACGAACAGGGCGACCAGCAGCGAAATGCCGGCGCCGGGGCTCAGGGTATAGGTGATCGGCAGGAACAGGGCGACCGCCATGGTCGAGGTCAGCCCGGGGATGGCGCCGAAGATGATGCCGATGATGGTGCCAAACAGCACCAGGCCGAAGACCTGGAAGGTGAAGACGGCGTCCAGGCCTTGCTGAAGCAGAGATAGCATGGGGGTCTCCTAGGCGCCGAAGATGCCGACTGGCAGCACCATGTCGAAGGCGTATCTGAAAATGGCGTAAGTGATGCCGGATGTCAGTACAGCGATCAGGACGTACAAGGGCAGATTCGGTTTTTTGTCCGCTGGCGTCAGCATGGTGAACTGAATCACCAGGTACAGGACGGTCGCCAGCAGGAACCCGAGTGGTTCCAGCAGGGCGACGTAGGCGATGATCAGCGCAATCGTTTTGAAGACCGTTCGCTGGTCCGCGCCGGACGCTTCGGGGGTGGTGCCTTCGGTCGCCTGGCGGATCGTCAGGATCTGCAGGATGCCGAGCAGGCACATGATGGCGCTGAGTACATAGGGGACGAATGTCGCGTCCACGAAACCGTATTGGTTCTTGACGTGCGGGATCTGGCTGGTCAGCGCCATGTATCCCAGGCCGCAGGCCAGCATGATGGCGCCGACGGTGACTTCTCGCTTTTTGATCCGGTCCATAAGGTGTGATTCCAGCATCGGAAAGAAGGACCTGGGAGATCGCGATGGCCGGTCTCCCAGGGCCTCGTCTCCGGCGAGGCCTGCGTGGCGCTCATCGGAGGCGAGGCGAGGGGCAGTCGCTTAGCGTTGGCGCAGCAGGTCCTTGTACTGCATCAGGTCCGTGCGGATCTCGTTGAGCTTTTTCACGGCGGCGTCCGTCGGATAGAAGGTGACGGGCTGTTTGAAGCCGTCCTTCAGGGCTTTGGCGTAGTCCGGGTCCTGGGTGATCTTTTCCATGACGTCAGACATTTTCTTGAGGATCGCCGGATCGGTGCCCTTGGGGAAGGCGATGATGTAGGGCTTGGTCATGTCCAGCGGGATGCCTTGCTCGTCAAAGGTCTTGACGTCGCCCAGCAGCGGGTTGGGCGTGCTGCTGTATTGGGCCACCATCGCCATGTCGCCGGTCTTCTGGTAGTCCTGGACCGCGCCGTAGGAGATCGAGGCCAGTGCGATCCGGCCGCCCAGCAGGGACGTGATCTTGTCCGAGGCCGAGCCAACGTCCACGAACTTCATCTGGATGCCTGCGGCTTTCTGGAACATCAGCCCTTGCAGGTGGGAAAACCCGCCGAATTCCGTGCCGTAGATCACGGTATCCGGGGCGGCCTTGGCCTTTGCGACGATGTCGCCGACGGTCTTCAGGCCGGATTGTTTGCTGGCGACCAGCACGACGCTTTTATCGACGGCGGGAATGCATGAAATCGCGAGCTTGTCGTCGAATTTGTAATCGATCAGGCCGGACACCTCGTTGACGATCAGTTGGCCGGTGTGCGCGAACAGCAGCGTATTGCCGTCGGGCTTGGCGGTTTCGACCTTGTTCATGGCGATCGTGCCGCCGCCGCCGTTCATGTTGGTCACGATCATGGTCTTGCCGGTCATTTTTTCGAAGTACCGGGCCATGGTGCGGGCGTTGAAATCGGTGTCGCCGCCGGCGCCTGCCGGCACGACGACCTGGATGGGTTTGTTGGGCCATGCGGCGTCGGCGGCCTGTGCGGCCAGCGGTAATGCGGCAGTTACCGTGATGGCCAACGCACTCAGGGCAAGATGTCGAAAGGGCTTCATGTCTTCTCCTCGGTGGGGGGGGTGTTGCTGTGGTTGGGAACTGGAGAGGATTGCCGGCAGTCCGACTGCGCGACGACCAGGGCGACTTCGGTCAGTGGCTGCTGTCGCCTCGTCAGTACCTTGGCGTCGCTGATGGGGCGGGGCAGGGGGAGCCGGATCAGCGATACTCGCGCAGAGTGGATCGTGTCGTGCGTAGCGGCGTTCTCTGTGTGAAGCGGTGTGGCAGGCTGATCGAGCAAGATGGGCGGCAGGCTGGCATTCATTCGGCAAATCTCAGCTTCATTTATATGTCATCGTATAACCAGTTTTTGATTTAAGCCAATACTCTGGGGATCCCGAGCCTGATGGGCGAGGGCATTGATATATAAATCAATGTATAACTGATTGATTTTTAATAAATAAATTTCAATATGAATTGATTTTAGGGGAATTCCCTGATAAGAAATATTGATGGTCTGATATACAGTTCGCATGTCATACATCTGGATCGATGCGTGCTTTGAATCCACCTTCGGTCCTTCTCCCATTCCACCCGGACCGATCATGCGTTTGCTGTCAGCCAAAGTCACTCCCATTGCATTCAAGGACCCTCCGCTGCTGAATGCCGCCGGCATCCATGAGCCCTATGCCCTGCGTTCCATCATCGAATTGGAAAGCGACAGCGGGCATATCGGGTTGGGCGAGTCCTATGGCGATGCGTCGGTGCTGGAACTGCTGCAGGCGCTGGCGCCCCAGCTGGTTGGCATGGACCCGTTCGATCTGAATGGCCTGCGTCAGCGCGTCGGACAGGTGGTTCGGGAAACGCGCGTCAGCACGGGTGCGGCTTTCACCTTGGCGCCGGGCACGGATCCGGCCAAGAACGTGCAGAAACTGTATTCGGCGTTCGAGGTCGCCTTCCTGGATCTGCAGGCGCGCTATCTGGGGATGCCGCTGGTCGATCTGCTGGGCGGGCGGGTGCGTGACAGCGTGCCGTTCAGCGCCTACCTGTTCTTCAAGTACGCGCGGCACGTGGATGCGGGCTATCCGGATGATGCCTGGGGCGAGGCCATCACCCCGGATCAATTGGTGGCCCAGGCCGAAACCATGATCGGCCGGCACGGCTTCAAAAGCATCAAGCTGAAGGCCGGCGTGCTGCCGCCCCAGGAAGAAGTCGCCTGCATCCGGGCGCTGGCGAAACGCTTTCCGGGCATGCCGCTGCGCATCGACCCCAATGGCAATTGGTCCCTGGACACCGCCATCGAGATGGGCAAACAACTGGACGGCCTGCTGGAATACTACGAAGACCCATGCCCCACGCTGGCCGACATGGCCGCTTTGCATCAGGCGACGGGCATGCCGCTGGCCACCAATATGGTGGTCACCGATCTGGCCCAGTTCCGCGCCAACACGACGGCGCATGGCTGCCAGATCATCCTGTCCGATCACCATTACTGGGGCGGGCTGCGCGACACCCAGTTGCTGGCGCGCATGTGCGAGACCTTCGACCTGGGCTTGTCCATGCACTCCAATTCCCATCTGGGCATCAGCCTGACGGCCATGACGCACGTGGCGGCCAGCGTGCCTTTGCTCAGTTATGCCTGCGATACGCATTACCCCTGGCTGGATCCCGCCGAAGAAGTCGTGGTCGGCGGGCAGCTGCGCTTTCATGACGGCGCCATGGTGCTGGGGGATGCTCCCGGCCTGGGGCTGGAGATCGACCAGGACGCGCTGGCGCGCCTGCATCGGCAGTACCTGGATTGCGACATTCGTTCGCGCAACGATGCCGCCCAGATGCGCAAATACCAGCCGGACTGGACGGGCAAGGCCCCGCGTTTTTAGGCAGCCTGTTTTCAGGGTACTTGACAGGCATGAAGTATGATGACAGTTCTCTAACATCAATGTGATCCCATCATGGCACCTGCTACTGTTCGGCGTTCTCGCAGCTTGACCCAGACTGTGGTGGCGGCTCTGTCCGAACGGATTCGCAATGGCGAATTCCATGTGGGCGAGAAGCTGCCGACAGAATCCGAACTGATGGAATCCTTCGGCGTCAGCCGCACGGTCATTCGCGAGGCCATCTCCAGGCTGCAGGCAGCGGGCCTGGTGGAAACCCGCCACGGCATCGGCACTTTCCTGCTGGAACCGCAGAACGAACAGCAGTTGCGCATCCGCACTGAAAACATCCTGACCATGCTCGATGTCATGGCCATCCTGGAATTGCGCATCAGCCTGGAAACCGAGGCTGCCGGCCTGGCCGCCTTGCGGCGCACCGATGCCCACATGCAGCAGCTGCGCACGACGCTGGACGAATTCGCGGAACATATCCGCAAGAAAACCGGCAACGCCGTGGTGTCGGACGTGGCCTTTCACCTGCTGGTGGCCACGGCAACCGGCAACCGCTATTTCCACGACATCCTCAAGCAATTGGGCAAGGCCATCATCCCCCGCACCCGGGTCGATTCCGCCGCGCTGGCAGACGATGACCGCGTCCGCTATCTGGAGCGCGTCCACCTGGAACACGAAGACATCTACAACGCCATCGCGCGCAAGGACCCGGATGCGGCGCGGGCGGCCATGCGCACGCATCTGGCCAATAGCCGCGAACGTCTGCGCAAGGCCCAGGAAACCGTCGCCCAGAAGGGCTGAGCCGATGCGCCGCCAGCCAGTCTGGCTGGCGTTCCATTCATCGTCGTCATACCTGTGACCAGTATGTGACGCCGCCCCCGTATTGACATCCTCGAGCGCTGAAGAGCCGGATCAGTAGAAACACTGAGTTCCTGGCCCTGGTTTTCGTTGATCCCTGAATTTCCATGTTGTATGATGACATATGACAAATAAGGAAAGCCGGGATCGGTCCGCGCTTTC
>NZ_JAUCDS010000016.1:0-73186 GCF_034674885.1 Castellaniella sp. | reverse complement strand
GCCAGATCGGCGTCGTAGCCTTTCTTGACGGCGCCTTCCTGGAAGACCACCCGGTGCTTGGCCATCTCTTCGGGCTTCTTTTTGCCCATGGCCCGACGCAGCAGGTCGGCGCCCCCCAGGGAATAGCCACCGATGATCTGGGAGATCAGCATCACCTGTTCCTGGTAGACGATGACGCCATAGGTGCTTTTCAGCACGGGTTCCAGGTCGGGGTGGAAGTAATCGACGTCGGCGCGGCCATGCTTGCGGTTGACGAAATCGACCACCATGCCCGATTCCAGCGGGCCGGGACGAAACAGGGCCAGCAAGGCGATCACGTCTTCGAAGGTGTTGGGCTGCATGCTTTTCAGCAGCTCTTTCATGCCCCGCGATTCCAGCTGGAAGACCGCCGTGGTGTTGGCCGATGACAGCAAGGCATAGGTTTCCGGATCATCGAGCGGCAGGCTCATGATGTCGAAATCGCTCATGCCAGGATTGAACTCGCGCACGTAGCGCACGGCCCAGTCCAGAATGGTCAGGTTGCGCAGCCCCAGGAAGTCGAATTTGACCAGGCCGACATCTTCCACGTCACCCTTGTCATATTGCGAGACGACGCTGGATTCGCTGCCCGGCTGGCAATACAGCGGGGTGTAGTCGGTGAGCTTGCCCCGGGCGATGATCACCCCCCCCGCGTGCATGCCGATATTGCGCGTCAGCCCCTCCAGGGGCCGGGCCAGATCGATCAGGGCGTGGATTTCTTCGTCCGTGTCGTAGCGTTCCTTGAAGGCCGGCTCGTTTTCCAGGGTGCGTTCCAGCGTCCAGGGGTCGGCCGGATTGAAGGGGATCATCTTTGACAGGTTGTCGCAGACGCTGTAGGGCATTTCCAGCACCCGCCCGACGTCGCGCACCACTGCCTTGGCGCCCAGGGTGCCAAAAGTCGCAATCTGGCTGACAGCGTCGCGGCCGTACTTTTCCTTCACATACTCGATGACGCGTTCGCGGTTGTCCTGGCAGAAGTCCACGTCGAAGTCGGGCATGGACACGCGTTCGGGATTCAGGAAGCGTTCGAACAGCAAGTCGTAGCGCAGGGGATCCAGATCGGTGATGCCCAGGCTGTAGGCCACCAGCGACCCCGCCCCCGACCCCCGGCCCGGCCCGACCGGCACGCCGTGGCTCTTGCCCCAGTTGATGAAGTCCTGCACGATCAGGAAATAGCCGGGGAACCCCATGCCGACGATGGTCTTGCATTCCAGGTCCAGGCGATCCTGGTAGGCGGGCATCTGGCGGGCGCGATCATCGGCATCCGGATACAGCTGCACCATGCGGCGCTGCAGCCCTTCGTTGGCCAGATGCACCATGTAATCATCCAGCGACACGCCATCGGGCGTGGGGAACAGCGGCAGTTCGGGGTGCCCCAGCGTCAGCGTCAGATTGCAGCGCCGGGCGATCTGCACCGTATTGACCAGCGCCGAGGGCACGTCGGCAAACCGCCGCGCCATGGCGTCACTGTCGGGCATGTACTGCTCGGGCGTAAAGCGCTTGACCCGGCGTGGATTGCCCAGCAGTTCGCCATCGGCAATGCAGACGCGAGCCTCGTGGGCGCGGAAATCGTCCGGTTCGATGAACTGGATGGGATGGGTCGCCACCACCGGCAGGCTGCAATCGGCGGCCACCCGCAAGGCGGCCTGGACGTAGGCCTCGTCACCCTCGAAGCCGGCGCGTTGCAGTTCGATGAAATAGCTGTCCGGGAAATCCTCCGCCCACAGGCGCGCCAGGCGCCGGGCTTCGTCCGCCCGGCCCGCTTCCAAGGCATGGCCGACGTCACCGGCTCGACCTCCAGACAGCACGATCAGGCCGCTTTTGCCCGACAGCCATTCGCGGCGCAGTTCGGCGCGTCCTCGCTGACTGTTTTCCGTCCAGGCCCGGCTGAGCAGTTCGCACAGGTCCAGGTAGGCCGTGTGGTCGGTCGCCAGCAGCAGCAGGCGAAACGGCTTGTCCTCGTCATCCGGATTCTGCAGCCAGACGTCGCAGCCTGCGATCGGCTTGATCCCGGCCTTGCGGGCCGCCTTGTAGAACTTGATCCAGGCGAACAGATTGGCCAGGTCCGTCAGGGCCATGGCTGGCTGGCCGAAGGCCTTGGCGCGCTTGACCAGATCGGGAATGCGCGCGATGCCATCCACCACGGAAAATTCGGAATGGCTGCGCAGATGAACAAAAGCGGGAGATACGGGAGACATCGTCATGCGAGGATTGTACTGAAGGCCCGCCTATCGGGGCATGGCAGACCAGGCCTTTTGCAGGCGCTTGACTGAAACCGGAAACGGCGTGCGCAAGGTCTGGGCGAACAGGGCGACGCGCAGTTCTTCGAGTTGCCAGCGAAAGGCATCCAGCTGCGCGTCCGAAGCCCCCTTCAGGGCCGCACGCGCCCGCTGCCAGGGGGTGATCAAGGGAGCCATCTCGGCCATCAGGCGGGCGTCCCGGGCAGGGTCTTCGCGCAGCTTGTCGATCCGCACCTGCGCCGCCTTCAGGTAGCGGGGCAGGTGCTTCAGCTGTTCCGCAGGCGTCCTGCCGATGAAATCGCGCCCCACCAGGGCGTCGAGCTGCTGGCGGATGTCCTGCTGCGCGACGGCCCAGGGCTTGGCCTGAGGCAGTTTCTTCTGCAGGGCGGCGCGCTCCCGCAAAATAGCCGCAGCCAGGCGGGACAGTTCCTGCGCCAGCAGGTTCAGGCGCGCGCGACCCTCGTCGCAGCGCAGGGCGAAGGACTCGGCATTCTCGGGCCAGGGCTCCATCAGGCAGGCCTGGCCGATGGCAGCATCGACCAGCTGGTCACGCAATTCCTGTTGTGTCCCCAAATCCATGTACCACATGGCCATGCGGGTCAGTTCCGGCAGGTTCTTCTCCAGATAGCGGACCTGCTCGCGCAGGGCCAGGCGAAACAGGCGGCGCAGGCCGCCTGCATGCACGCGGCGGGCTTCAAGCGGGTCGTCGAACACGTCCAGGTCGCAGGATTCCCCACGATCACGCAAGGCGGGGTAACCGATCAACGACTGGCCGCCACGCTGGATTTCCAGCAATTCGGGCAAAGCACCGAAGGTCCAGGCCGTCAAGCCTTCGTGATCCAGGACCTGGGCGGCGGCGCGATCCCGCGCAGCCACCTGCTGGAAGGACGCCTGGGCCTGGCGGCCGTGTTCGGCCCGCAACTGATCCAGGCTGCGCCCGCCCGAGAGCATGCGGCCATGTTCGTCGATGACCTTGAAATTCATGAACAGATGCTGCGGCAGGGTCTCCAGCTTGAAATCGGTGGCCTGGACGCGCACCTGCTGCTGGTCCCAGACGTCCTGGATGATGGCATCGAGCAGTCCCATACCCGGATCGGCGGCGCGCTCGAACCAGCGGTCGTGAAACCTCGCCGCGTAATCGGGCAAGGGTACACAGTGGCGGCGCAGCTTCTGCGGCAGGGATTTCAGCAGCAGATGGACTTTTTCCTTGAGCATGCCGGGCACCAGCCATTCGCAGCGCGCAGCATCGATCTGGTTCAGGGCGAACAACGGCACGGTCAGCGTCATGCCGTCGCGCGGCGAGCCGGGTTCGAAGTGGTAATCCACCGCCAGATCAGCCCCGGCCCAGTGCAGGCGGCGGGGAAAGACTTCGGTCGTCACGCCGGCCGCGTCATGCTGCATCAGATCGTCGCGATTCAGATTCAGGCGCTGGACCGCCTGAGCGTCCAGCGTGCGCACCCAGGCCTCCAGCGTCGCCGTCTGGCTGACGTCGGCCGGGATCTGCTGGTCGTAGAAGGCATAGATCAGGGCATCATCGACCAGGATGTCCGGCCGGCGGCTCTGGTGTTCCAGCCGCTCGATGGCGGCAATCAGCTTGCGGTTGTGGGCGATGAAGGGCAGTTTGCTGTCGATATCGCCGGGCACCAGCGCGTCGCGAATGAAGATTTCCCGGGCAGCCTTCGGGTCGACACGCCCATAGTGGATACGACGCCCCGTATAGACGGGCAGGCCGTAGACGGTGCCGCGTTCGTTGGCCACGACCTGGCCGGCCTTTTTCTCCCAGCGCGGGTCGGACCAGGCCTTCTTCAGCAGATGAGCACCAGCCCGCTCGACCCAGACGGGATCGATCTGCGCCACGCAGCGCGCGTACAGCCGGGTGGTCTCGACCAGTTCGGCGGCCAGTACCCAGCGGCCCGCCTTTTTCTGCAGGGGCGAACCCGGATGGATGGCAAAGCGGATGTCCCGCGCCCCCTGGTACAGGCTGGCGTCATCGGACTTCATGCCGATATTGCCCAGCAAACCGGCCAACAGAGCCATGTGGATCTGTTCCCGCGTGGCCGGCGTCTGGTTCAGCCGCCAACCCTGTTCCCGCGCCAGGGTCAGCAGCTGTACATGGGTATCGTGCCATTCGCGCAGACGCACAGGAGACAGGAATTTCGCCCGGATCTGGTCAATGAGCTTGCGCTGCGAGGCCTTGTGGGCGACCTGTTCGCCATACCAATCCCAGAGCTTGAGCCATGCGAGAAATTCGGATTGTTTGTCGCGGAACTGCGCATGGGCGTTGTCGGCAGCCTCGCGGGCCTGCATGGGCCGATCACGCGGGTCCTGGATGGACAGGGCCGAGGCAATCACCAGGATTTCCGTCAGGCACTGCTGTTCGTGCGCAGCGAAGATCATCCGGGCCACGCGCGGGTCCACCGGCAGCCTGGCCAGCGACCGCCCCACCGGGGTCAGGTGGTTCTGTTCGTCCAGCGCCCCCAGTTCCTGCAGCAGCTGGTAACCATCGGCGATGGCTCGGCCCGTGGGCGGCTCGACGAAAGGAAAGGCTTCGACGTCGTCCAGGCGCAACGCCTTCATGCGGAGGATGACCGCCGCCAAAGAAGACCGCAGGATCTCCGGATCGGTGAACGCGGGTCGCTGCTTGAAATCCTGTTCGGCATACAGCCGAATGCAGACCCCGGGCCCCAGGCGGCCGCAACGGCCGGCCCGCTGATTGGCCGAGGCCTGGCTGATGGGCTCGATGCGCAGTTGTTCGACCTTGCTGCGCCAGGAATAGCGTTTGATGCGGGCCAGGCCGCTGTCCACGACATAGCGGATGCCGGGTACCGTCAACGAGGTTTCCGCCACGTTGGTGGCCAGCACGATGCGCCGCGCATTGCCACGCGGGTGAAAGATCTGTTCCTGTTCAGCGCGCGACAGGCGGGCATACAGGGGCAGCACCAGGGCGCCGGCCGGGTGCCGCTTGCGCAGGGCCTCGGCACATTCGCGGATTTCGCGCTCGCCGGGCAGGAATACCAGCACGTCGCCCGGCCCGTGGCGTGAACATTCGTCCACCCCGTCGGCCACCGCATCGACCAGATCGCGTTCCTCGTCGCCTCGGCCCGGGATGTGCCGCTCGTCTTCGGGCGCGTCCGGACGCACCGGGCGATAGCGTAATTCGACCGGATACAGTCGCCCGGACACCTGCAACACAGGCGCGGGCCGATCCTCTGTGCCGAAATGCCGTGCGAAACGGTCCGCATCGATGGTGGCCGAGGTGATGATCAGTTTCAGGTCCCGGCGCCGGGCCAGCAGGCGCTTCAGGAAGCCCAGCAGGAAGTCGATGTTCAGGCTGCGTTCGTGAGCCTCGTCGATGATCAGAGTGTCGTAACGGCGCAACAAGGGATCGCGCTGGGTTTCCGCCAGCAGGATGCCGTCAGTCATCAGCTTGATGGCCGTGGCCGGCCCCGTGCGCTCGCCAAAGCGGATCTGGTAGCCGACCCAGTCGCCCAGCTCGGTGCGCAGTTCTTCCGCCACCCGTTGCGCCACGGAAGTCGCCGCCAGCCGACGGGGCTGGGTATGGCCGATCATGCCCTGGCGCCCCCGCCCCAGTTCCAGGCAGATCTTGGGCAACTGCGTGGTCTTGCCCGAGCCGGTTTCGCCGCAGACAATGACGACCTGATGATCCCGGATCGCCTGCGCGATGTCCGCGCGGCAGGCGCTAACGGGCAGATCTTCCGGGTAGACGATGGCAGGCAGGGGGCGATCCCCCGCGCCCGCCGTCGCGGCGGCGGGCGCTTCCGATCCCGGGCGGCCCGAACGACGCCGCCGGTGCGGTTTGTCCGGCGTGGACGGCACACCATGAGGCCGGCCGTCGCGAACCGGGCGATGCGGTTTTTCCGTCGTACGCGCAGGCGCATCCACCCCGGAAGAAGGGCCGGACTGGACGGAATCGGAAGGCTGTGATGGTTTTTCTGGCAAGGCGATGATTTCCGCGAATGGGGTTCCCGACGCTGCCGGGATGGGGGGCCGGCGGACCACTGCGCCGCCCCATCCCCCAGCAGAGGGCAATCCCTTATTATAATTTCGAGGTCCCACCCAACCGTTGTCCGCGACACCTGCCATGACCGCACCCGAGATCGACACCTATTCCGCTCAGGACGCCCCCGAATTCGCCCCCGCGCAATTCGTGCGATGGTTTCGCGAAGTCGCGCCCTACGTGCACGATTTCCGGGGCAAGACCTTCGTGGTGGCGCTGGGCGGAGAACTGATCGAGGACGGCGGCCTGGAAGCCCTGGTGGCGGACCTGTCCCTGCTGTCCGCCCTGGGGATCAAACTGGTGCTGGTCCACGGATCCCGCCCGCAGGTCAATGAACAACTGCGGCTGAAGGGCTACACCATGCAGTTCGGCCGGGGCACCGACCCCACCAGCGCCGAGGCCCTGGAATGCGCCAAGGAAGCCGCCGGCGAGATCCGCCTGGACATCGAAGCCGCCTTCAGCCAGGGGCTGCCCAACACGCCGATGTCACATGCCAAGATCCGCGTGATCTCGGGCAACTTCGTCACGGCGCGGCCGGTTGGCGTGATCGACGGCGTGGATTACAAGCGTACCGGCACCGTGCGCAAGCTGGACATCGACGCCATGCACAGCGTCATCAGCCAGGGTGCCATCGTGCTGCTGTCGCCGCTGGGATTTTCACCTACCGGCGAGGCCTTCAATCTGGCCATGGAAGATCTGGCCACCAACGCCGCCGTGGCCCTGCGGGCAGAAAAACTGATCTTCCTGACGCAGAACCGCACCGTGACCGAAACCGACGGCTCGGTGGACACCGAACTGGCCCGCAAAGACGCCGACGATCTGCTGGCGCAGAACGTGCTCGACGAGGACACCAGCACATTCCTGCGTCACGCTTCACTGGCGGTCAAGCGCGGTGTAGCCCGAGCCCACCTCGTCCCCTACACGCTGGATGGCAGCATCCTGCTGGAAATATTCACCCACGACGGCGTGGGCACCATGGTTGTGGAAGACACGCTGGAGGACCTGCGCCCGGCACTGGCCGACGACGTCGGTGCCATCGTGCAGCTGATCGAACCCCTGGAAGCCGACGGCACACTGGTGCCGCGCGGGCGCGCCGTGATCGAGCGCGAGGTGGAAAAATTCACCGTGCTGGAGCACGACGGCGTCATCTACGGCTGCGTATCCGTGATCCCTTACGTGGACGACGGCATGGCCGAGATGGCCTGCCTGATCGTGCATCCCGAATGGCAGGGCACCGGCGACGGCGAAAAGCTGCTGCGCCACGCCGAAGCCAGCGCTCGCAGTCTGGGCGCGCGGCGTCTGTTCGTGCTGACCACCCGCACATCGCACTGGTTCCTGAAGCGCGGCTTCGTCCAGGGCGGCGTATCCGACCTGCCCCATGAAAAGCGGGCACATTACAACCATTCCCGCAACAGCCTGGTGTTCATCAAACGGCTCTGATGCGCCGGCCACCGATCTACAGGAATCCTGCATGAAGATTCTCGTCACGGGCGGCGCCGGATTCATCGGCTCCGCCCTGATCCGCCATCTGATTTCAGCCACGGACCATGCGGTCGTCAACGTGGACAAGCTGACCTACGCCGGCAATCTGGAATCGCTGGCGCCGGTCGCCGGCGATCCCCGCTACGCCTTCGAGCATCTGGACATCTGCGACGCCGACGGGCTGGATCGCACCCTGGCCCGACACCGGCCGGACGCCGTCATGCATCTGGCAGCGGAATCCCACGTGGATCGATCCATCGATGGTCCGGCCGCCTTCGTCCAGACCAACCTGGTGGGCACCTACACGCTGCTGGAGGCCGTCCGCCGCTATTGGAACGGCCTGGACGCGAATGCCCGGCAGGCCTTTCGCTTTCATCACATTTCCACGGACGAGGTCTACGGAGACCTGGCCGGGACCACGGACCTGTTCACCGAAACCACGGCCTACGCCCCCAGTTCCCCCTATTCCGCCAGCAAGGCGGGGTCGGACCATCTGGTGCGCGCCTGGCACCGCACCTACGACCTGCCGGTGCTGGTGACGAACTGCTCGAACAACTACGGCCCCCATCATTTCCCGGAAAAACTGATCCCGCTGGTGATCCTGAACGCCCTGGAAGGCAAACCCCTGCCCATCTACGGCCAAGGTCTGCAAGTGCGCGACTGGCTGTACGTCGAGGACCACGCCCAGGCGTTGCTGCGGGTAGTGGAAGCCGGCACGCCTGGCGACACCTACAACATCGGCGGCCGCAATGAACAGCGCAATATCGACGTGGTGCAGGCGATCTGCGCGCTGCTCGAGGAACTGGCGCCCCACCACCCGGCAGGCGTGACGCGCTATGCCGATCTGATCACTCACGTAGCGGATCGGCCCGGCCACGATCTGCGCTACGCCATCGACGCCGGCAAGATCGAACGCGAATTGGGCTGGACGCCGCAGGAAACCTTCGCCAGCGGGCTGCGCAAGACCGTCCTATGGTATCTGGCCAACCGCGACTGGTGTCGCCGGGTGCAGGACGGCAGCTACCAGGGCCAGCGCCTGGGCCTGGGGGCGCCTGCTGCCGGCCAGGCCACGCCAGCCTGATGTCCCGCGACATCGCACGCAGTGGCCCGCAGATCCTGGTGACGGGCATGGATGGCCAGCTGGGCCGGTCCCTGCAGGCCCTGGCCGCCCAGGACCTGAGCGCCGTCTATATCTTCGTCAAACGAACCGATCTGGACATCACCGATGCGGCAGCCCTGGAGCGCTGGCTGGATGCGCATCCGGCAGACGCCCTGATCAACGCCGCCGCCTACACGGCGGTGGATCGCGCCGCCGCCGAACCAGACGCGGCCCTGGCCGTCAACGCTCACGCCCCCGGCCTGATGGCGCGCTGCTGCGCGGCACGCGGCATGCGCCTGCTGCATGTATCCACCGATTACGTCTTCGACGGCACTTCGGACCGCGCCTATCGCGAAACCGACGCTCCCGGTCCGTTGAACAGCTACGGACGCAGCAAGCTGCTGGGCGAACAGGCGGCGCTGGCCGCCGCGCCCGACGCGATCATCGTCCGGACCAGCTGGGTCTTCAGCGCCTGGGGCAGCAATTTCGTGCGCACCATGCTGCGCCTGGGCGCACAGCACGACCATCTGCGGGTGATCGACGACCAGATCGGCGGCCCAACCTGGGCGGGACATCTGGCCCAGGCACTGCATCGGCTGGCGCTGAAATCCCAGGCCAGCAGCGCGGCAGCGCCCGCCCTGTGCCAACCGGCGCTGCACCCCAACGGCAACCGTGCGGCGTCTGCAGCACCTTCGTCCGTGCCGGGCGGCGTCTACCACTTCGCAGGCGCCCCCTGGGTCAGTTGGCACGGTTTCGCCCAGGAGATCTTCGCCCAGGCCCTGGAACTGGGCCTGATCCCGCGCCTGCCCGCAGTCGAGGCCATCCCGTCGCGAGACTGGCCCAGCCCCGAGCCCCGGCCCGCCAACAGCCGCCTGGACTGCACCCAGCTGGAAGCGCTGCTGGGACCGCTGGAACGCGACTGGCGCATCGGGCTGGACCAGGTGCTGCGAACCTGGAACGCCAGGCCCGGACCAGCCTGAATCAGCTGCACCGGTACGGCGCCGTCAGGCCCAGACCGGTCCGGGCACCCCGGCATGCAGCCGCTACAATGATCAATTGCCCATTCGAAAAGCGAGACTCCCGACCATGGCCCGCATGATCCATTGCCACAAACTGAACCGCGAAGCCCCCGGCCTGGACTACCCCCCTTACCCCGGCGAACTGGGTGTGCGCATCTGGCGGGAAATTTCCAAGGACGCCTGGGCCAAATGGCTGGACATCCAGACTCGTCTGGTCAACGAAAACCACCTCAGCCTGGCCGACCCCGAAGCCCGCAAATTCCTGTCCGACCGCATGAAGGCATTCCTGTTCGAGGACCAGGACGTCGAGGCCCAGGGCTACACGCCGCCCTCGGCCTGATTCCAGCAGCCCATAATGCAGAAAACCCCGCCACAGCGGGGTTTTCTGCATGCGCGGGGCGCAGTCAGTCGCGCGGCTCGATCGGTTCGCCTCGCGCCAGCCGTTCGGTATTGGTCACGCCGGTGTGGCGCACGTCGTCGCCACGCACCATGTAGATGACGCGCTCGGCCATATTCTTCGCGTGATCGCCGATGCGTTCCAGTGCCCGGGCAATGAAGATCAGGTCGATGGAGTGCGAAATGGTGCGCGGATCCTCGATCATGTAGGTGATGATGTGGCGCAGGGACGCTTTCCATTCCTTGTCCACTTCCTTGTCGTTGCGCACCACCTGGGCGGCAGCGATGGGGTCTTCGCGGGCGAAGGCGTCCAGCGCCGCACGGATCATGGCCGCCACTGCATCGGCCATGTGACGCAGTTCGACCACCGGCTCGTAGGATGCGTTGGATTCGTGCAGGCGTCGGGCGACCTTGGCGATCTTTTCCGCCTCGTCGCCGCAGCGTTCCATGTCGGTCAGCATCTTCGACACCGACAGCAGCAGCCGCAGGTCCACGGCGGTGGGCTGGTTGCGGGCGATCAACTGGCTGATGCGCTCGTCGATGTCGACCTCGAACTGATTGACCTGGCGTTCGTGCTCGCGCACGCGTTCCACCAGCTGCAATTCGCCTTCGGACAGGGCCTGGATGCCGTCAAGCACCATGGATTCGACCAGACCGCCCATCTGCAGGAACATCGAGCGCGTGGTTTCGAGTTCACCATGAAATTGTTTATTGGTATGTTCCAGCATCGGGGGGCCTCTCTGCCTGCCTTTCAGGCGATTTCAACGAGCGCACAGCGTACCATCACGCCTGCCGCTTGGAAAGAATCCCAGCATATCAGGCGGATATGACAGACGTGTGACGGTCAGGCGTCCTGCAGTTCCAGGCGGGACACGCCGTCCTGCCCCGCCACCAGCGCCACGTGCGCCCCCGAAATGGCGAACAGGCCGCAACAGACAACGCCGGGGATGTTATTGAGCATCGCCTCGAAGGCGGCCGGATCGCCGTACTGCAGGCCGGTGACGTCCAGGATCTGATTGCCATTGTCGGTCGTGAAGCCCGCCCGCAGCGTCGGCTGCCCGCCCAGCTGGCGGATTTCGCGGGCGACGGCCTCGCGTGCCAGGGGAATGACCTCGATGGGCAGCGGAAAACCGCCCAGCTGATCCACCAGCTTGGATGCGTCGACGATGCAGACGAAGCGGTCGGCCACCGAGGAGACGATCTTTTCCCGCGTCAGCGCCCCACCCCCGCCCTTAACCATGTTCAATTGCTGGTCGATTTCATCGGCGCCGTCCACGTACAGAGCAGTCGAGACGACGTCGTTCAGATCCAGCACGGCGATGCCAGCCGCCTGCAGGCGCCGGGTGCTGCGTTCCGAACTGGACACGGCCGCCCGGAACGCCTGGCGATGCGCGGCCAGCAGGTCGATGAAACGGTCCACCGTGGACCCGGTCCCTACCCCCAGGATGCTGTCGGGCTGCAACTGCGGCAGCACGTAATCGAGCGCGGCCTGAGCGACCTGTTGCTTGAGTTCATCCTGGGAAAACATGGGGAGCGTCCGTTCTGTGGCTGAAAGGACTGTATTTTACGGGCAGCGCCTGCCCATGGAACGGCACATCCGGGTGCTGCGTGAAAAATCCCATTTCTCATGCTGAAACAGCTAATATTGCCCAGCCGCACCCGCATTCCTTTGAAACATCAATAATGTGACCCAAGGGCAGCCGTCTGCCCCAGCCTCTTCGAGGGGAACCCATATGTGCGATTCGACATCCTGCACGCACGCGCAGCCCGTATCCCGCCGTCATTTCCTGCGTTCATCGGCCGCCCTGGCGCTGGCACTGACGGCATCGGCCGGCATCACCGGCCCCGCAGCATGGGCGAAAAGCCTGCCCAAACCCGACAATGCCATTTCGCCCGACGAGGCCCTCCGACGCCTGACCGAAGGCAATCAGCGCTACGTGTCGGGCGTCAGACTGCGTCATAATTTCGCCCATGAACGCCAGGCACTGGCCGGCGGCCAGAACCCGTACGCCGCCATCCTGGGTTGCGCCGATTCGCGCGTCGCGCCCGAATACGCCTTTGACAGCGCACGGGGCGACCTGTTCGTCGCGCGGGTCGCGGGCAATTTCGCCAACGACGACATGCTGGGCAGCCTGGAATATGCCGTGGCGGTGCTGAACGTGCCTGCGATCCTGGTCCTGGGGCATGAGCGATGCGGCGCCGTGGATGCCGCCGTCAAGGCGGTGAAGGATCACGCGCAGTTCCCCGGCCACATCCAGTCTCTGGTGAATGCCCTGGTCCCGGCGGTCCGGCAGGTCGGTCCGGATCGAGCTGACCTGCTGGACGCGGCCATCGCGCAGAACGTACGCAACGGCATGGCGGACCTGGCGACTCGATCCAGCATCATCGCCCAGGCCCAACAGGCCGGAAAGCTGAAGATTGCCGGCGGCATCTACCGCCTGGGCACCGGAAAAGTCGACTTCCTGGGTTAAGGCGGCCTGTCTCGCACTGCGCATCCGGTCCGCGCAGTGCGGCAGATCGGACCGACGCCCACGAAACGGCATCCATCCAAGCCGGGAAGCGCCAAATTTGCAATAATGCCGCGTCTCCCGAACCTTCCCATCCATCATGTTTGACCTATTCTCGGGCCTGCCGCTTTCGGTCGGGCTCAGCCTGGTGCTGGCGCTGGCCCTCGTCCTGGTCTTCGAATTCATCAACGGCTTCCACGACACCGCCAATGCCGTCGCCACGGTGATCTACACCAAGGCCATGCCCCCGCACCTGGCGGTGTTCTTCTCCGGCGTCTGCAATTTCCTGGGCGTGCTGCTGGGAGGCGTGGGCGTGGCCTACGCCATCGTCCACCTACTGCCCGTGGACATGCTGCTGAACCTGAACAGCGGGCACAGCCTGGCCATGGTGTTTTCCATGCTGGTCACTGCCATCGCCTGGAACCTCGGCACCTGGTATTTCGGCATTCCCGCATCCAGTTCGCACACGCTGATCGGCGCGATCCTGGGCGTGGGGCTGACCAACGGCCTGCTGACCGGCCTGCCCCTGGGCGCCGGCGTGAACTGGGGCAAGGCGCTGGACGTCGGTCTGTCGCTGATCATCTCGCCGCTGGCCGGCTTCGTCGTGGCGGCAGGGCTGTTGCTGGTGCTCAAGAAGCTGTTCGCCGGATCGAAGATGCACAAAACGCCCGAAGCACGCCGCGCCCTCAACGACAAGAAACACCCCCCCTTCTGGAATCGCCTGGTCCTGGTGCTGTCGGCCCTGTGCGTGAGCTTTGTGCACGGATCCAACGACGGACAGAAAGGCATCGGGCTGGTCATGCTGGTGCTCATCGGCATCGTTCCGGCGAAGTTCGTGCTGGACCCGGCCAGCACGCCCTACCAGATTCAGCGCACCTATGACGCCGTCGCCCATCTGAACGATCTGTACGCGCGCAACGCGGTGGTCCTGGGCGACTACCTGGCGCTGGATCGCCCGCACGACGCCGCGCTGCCGGCATCCCCCCGCTGCAACCCACAGAACACCCGGTCTGCGATCCAGGCGGTGCGCCACAGCCTGGACGGCGTGCGCGCCTACGATGAACTGCCGCCCGAGACGCGCGGGCGCGTCCGCCGCCATCTGCTGTGCCTGGACGATACCGCCCGCAAGGTGGCCAGCCTGGGTGTACTGCCCGCCGGCGAGGCGGCGGACTTGCAGCGCCTGCGCGCCGACCTGTCGGCGACGACGGAATACGCACCGCTGTGGGTGATCGCAGCCGTCGCGCTGGCCTTGGGGCTGGGCACCATGGTGGGCTGGCGCCGCGTGGTGCGGACCGTGGGTGAAAAAATCGGCAAGCAAGGCATGACCTACGCCCAGGGCATGGCCGCCCAGATCACCGCCGTCGGTGCCATCGGTGTGGCCAACGCCTTCAGCCTGCCGGTGTCGACCACGCAGGTTCTGTCCTCGGGGGTGGCCGGCACCATGGTGGCCAACCGCAGCGGCCTGCACAACGGGACGGTACGCACCATCCTGCTGGCCTGGCTGCTGACCTTCCCGGCCAGCATGCTGCTGTCGGCAGGATTGTTCAGCCTGGCCGTGTGGGCGCTGGGCGTGTAATCGGCCGGGCGGGAATCCTGGTGGCGGTGTTCGACTAGCCCGCCGTCTGCCGCTTTGAGGCCTGGATCTGCATGCGGTTGAGCGCCACCACGATGATACCCACCAGCACCATGAACAAAGTCGCCAAGGCATTGATTTCCGGTTTCAGGCCCAGCCGCACGCGGGAAAAGACTTCCAGCGGCAACGTGGTATAGCCAGGCCCCGACAGGAAGGCGGCGATGACCACGTCATCCAGCGACAAGGTGAAGGCCAGCAGCCAGGCCGCAGCCAGGGCCGGAGCGATCAGCGGCAGCGTGATGACGAAGAACACCTTCAGCGGCGAGGCGCCCAGATCCAGGGCGGCCTCTTCCAGGGAACGGTCCAGGTCGCGCACGCGCGACTGGATGATGACCGCCACATAGGCCGTGCACAAGGTCACGTGTCCCACCCAGATGGTGAACATGCCGTTGCCGTCGGGCCAACCGGTGAACTTGGAGATCTCCACGAACATCAGCAGCAATGAAATACCCAGCACCACTTCCGGCATCACCAGCGGAGCGCTGAGCATGCCGACATACAGGCCAAAGCCTCGGAACCGTCCCATGCGAGCCAGCACGTAGCCCGCCCAGGTGCCAATGGCTACCGAGGCCGTCGCGGTCAACAGCGCGATCAGCAGGGACAGGCGCGCGGCCGACAGCAGGGCCTGGTCCTGGAAAAGCGACCGATACCAGCGCAGGGAAAATCCCGACCAGGAATTCATCAAGGTCGAGTCATTGAAGGAAAACACCATCAGGCAGGCGATGGGCACGTACAGAAAGCCATAGCCGATCACCAGCGACAGGAAACGGAACCAGGAGGACTGCCGCATCATCGATCCCGCCCGGCCAGTTGACGGGCCTGGTTGTACTGAAAGACCGACAGAGGCACGAGCAGGAGCAGCACCATGACGCAGGTCACGGCTGCGGCCATCGGCCAATCGGCGTTGTTGAAGAATTCATTCCACATGACGCGCCCCATCATCAGCGTATTGGCGCCCCCCAGCATTTCCGGAATCACGTATTCGCCTACCGAGGGAATGAACACCAGCATGGCCCCCGCAATCACGCCCGGCATGGACAGTGGCAGCGTGATCTGGATGAAAGCCTGCCAGGGCTTGGCCCCTAGGTCGCAGGCCGCTTCCAGCAGGCGGCCGTCAAGCTTCACCAGGTTGGCGTACAGCGGCAGGATGAAAAAGGGCAGATAGGCATAGACCAGGCCGATGTAGACCGCCAGATCCGTGCGGTAGATCTCCAGTGGCGCATCGATCAGACCCAGGCTCAGCAGCAGGTGATTCAGCAGCCCGTCATTGCGCAGGATGCCGACCCAGGCATAGACCCGCAGCAACAGCGAAGTCCAGAACGGCAGGATCACCCCGAGCAGCAGCAGATTGCGAACTTCCGGGCGCGACCGGGCGATGTGATAGGCCATGGGATAGCCGATCAGGGCGCAGCACAGCGTCGTGACCAGGGCCATCTTGACCGAATTCAGGTAGACCGCCGCATACAGGCTGTCGGTGAACAGCAGCACGTAGCCGCGCAGGTGCAGCGCCAGCGACAGGGTCTGGTCCTGCAGCGTGGCGATCGGCAGATACGGCGGGATGCCGAACTGCAGGTCCGAGAAACTGATCTTCAGGACCAGCAGGAACGGCACCAGCAGGAACAGGGCCAGCCAGCCAAAGGGCACGGCGATGGCCCACTGGCGAGCGCTGGGGCGACGGCTGAGGTTCATGAGGCCAGCACCATGCCGGCATCATGGGACCAGGTGACGTAGACCTCTTCGTCCACGCCCGGCGCATCGGACTGGCTCCAGTCCAGGCTGGGCACACTGGCCTCGATGGTCTGGCCGGCGTCCAGGCGGATCTGGTAGCGGGCATAGCTGCCCATCCAGGCGACGTGCGACACCATGCCGTGGCCCCAATTGGATTCGGCCTCCGGCGCCTGGCGGCCAACGCGGATCTGTTCCGGCCGGATGGAGACGTGGACTTCCATGCCCAGAGGCTCGCTGATGCCGTGGCTGACGTACAGCGGGCGCGTCAGGGCGTCGCTTTCGATCAGCACGTGATCGGGTTCGTCGACCACGATGGTGCCGGTGAAGAGATTGGTCGAGCCGATGAAGCCCGCCACGAATCGGGTGCTGGGGAAGGTATAGACGTCGTGCGGCGTGCCGCACTGCACGATCTGGCCTTCGGTCATGACGGCCAGGCGGCTGGCCATGGTCATGGCTTCTTCCTGATCGTGCGTCACCATGATGCAGGTGACGCCCACCTGGTCCAGGATCTTCACCAGTTCGATCTGCGTGGCCTGACGGATCTGCTTGTCCAGGGCGGACATGGGTTCGTCGAGCAGCAGCAATTTGGGGCGTTTCACCAGGCTGCGGGCCAGGGCGACGCGCTGCTGCTGGCCGCCGGACAGCTGGTGCGGCTTGCGCCGCGCGTAGCCGGCCATCTGCACCAGATCCAGGGCCTCGAAGACACGCTCGTGGATCTCGGAACGCGGCACGCCTTCCTGTTTCAGGCCGAAGGCGACGTTGGCCTCGACCGTCATGTGCGGAAACAGGGCGTAGGACTGGAACATCATGTTCACCGGCCGCCGATGCGGCGGCAGGCCGGTGATGTCCTCGTCGTCCAGGATGATGCGCCCGGACGTGGGTTCCTCGAAACCCGCCAGCATGCGCAGCAGCGTCGATTTGCCGCAGCCCGAACTGCCCAGCAGGGCGAAGATCTCGTGGCGGCGCACGGACAGGCTGACGGACTGCACCGCCACCGTATCGCCGAAGATCTTGACGACTTCCTCCATGCGCACGAAGTCGTCGGCCTCGCCCTGGCGAGGCATGCCGCGCGGGTCCTGCATGGTCATCAGCGTCCGGTCTTCAGCTGGGCCCACATCTGCGTCTGCAGGCGCAGGATGTTCATGGGCTGGGGCTTGATGACGAACAGCGTGCGGGACACGTCCGCCGGGGGATAGATCATGGGGTTGTCGGCGACTTCCTTGACCACGTACTTCCGGGCCTCTTTGTTGGCATTCGGATAGAACATGGTGTTGGTAATAGCCGCGTGCACCTGCGGGGTCTCGATGTAGTTGATGAAGGCGTGGGCCTCGTCCACGTGTTCGGCGCTCTTGGGGATGGCCATGGTGTCGAACCAGACCGGCGCGCCGCCATCGGGAATGTAATAGTCGATAGCGTAGGATTTCTTCGCCTCGCGAGCGCGCGCCGAAGCGATCATCACGTCGCCCGAAAAGCCATACACCATGCACAGGCCGCCCGAGGCGAGTTCATCGATATAGCCGGAGGAGCTGAACTGGCGGATATAGGGGCGGATGGTCTTCAGCAGCGCCAGCGCGGCCTCGTAGTCCTTGGGGTCGCTGCTGTTGGGATCCTTGCCCAGATAATGCAGCACAGCCGGAAAGACCTGGGCTGCCTCGTCCAGCATGGAAATGCCGCAGGACTGGAGTTTGGCCGCGTTTTCGGGCTTGAAGAGCATGTCCCAGGAATTCAGGGGCGCATCGTCGCCCATGACCTCGCGCACCTGGGTCACGTTGTAGCCCAGGCCATTGGTGCCATAGCCCCAGGGCACCAGGTACTGGTTGCCGGGATCGACCGTGGCGACCAGCGCCATCAGGTCGGGGTCCAGATACTGCCAGTTCGGGATCTTCGAGCGATCCAGTTTCTGGAATAGACCACCCTGGACCTGACGGGCCGCATAGTGCGTGGACGGCACGACCACGTCGTAGCCGGACTTGCCGGTCAGCAGTTTGGCCTGCAGGGTGTCGTTGGTATCGTAGACGTCGTAGCGGATCTTGATGCCGGTGGTCTTTTCAAAACCGGACAGCGTATCGGGCGCTGTGTATTCGGCCCAGTTGTAGACGTTGACGACGCGATCCTGGGCGTGCGCCGGCACGGCTGCAATCAGCGCGGCGGCGGCCAACAGGGTATGAACGGTGCCGATTTTCATGGCAAGGTCCCCATAGAAAGGTCATATAAGGGGATCACCAGGCCCGGATCACGCTGCTTTCAGGCAGACAATTGCTGATAAGCCCCGTCCAGTGCATCCCACCACTGCGCTCCGCGCGCGCCGGCTACCTTAACCAAAGACCGTCGCAGACGCAACAGGTTTTTGCTCCGCTGTCTCCCGGACACTACACCCAGGCGGGCGCGATCGAAATCAATCAGCCAGACCCGGCCCTGATCATCGAACAGAATGTTGTAGGCATTCAGGTCGGCATGCCAGACCCCTGCCGCATGCATGGCGTGGATCGCCCGCGCCACGCCATGCGGATCTGCCTGGTCCAGCACGCCGGCCAGCGCCCGTGCGCCCGGGATCCGGGCGATCAGAATGGCGTTGCGGTAATGCAAGCCGGTGCGCCAGTAGGCAGCTGCCAGGGGTTCGGGCACCCGCAGACCGGCCGACCTCAGGTGGGCCAGCGCACGGACCTCCGCCCAGGCACGCACCTGGGCTTCCCCCAGCCAGAAATACGTGTCGCGCCCCAGGCGCGCACGCAATCCGCCGCGACGGTAATGCCGCAAGACCGCAGCGCCGTGATCGCCCTCGACGAACCAGGCTGCCTGCCGACCGCCCTCGCCCACGGCAACGGCGCCGGGGCGCTGCGGGTCGAACCAGTCAGCCCTGGCTGCGCCCGCCAGGCGCTCGGGCACGCACAGCGCGCCGCCTGGCAGCGGACGACGCGTCCAACCGGCGGGCAGCGCCGTCATGCCGGCCCCCGAGCCAGCAGCAGCGCCATGATGAGCAGCAGCATGCAGGCAAAGATGAGCTTGAGCCGCGCCTCGGGCAAGGCATAGGCCAGGCGCACGCCGTATGGCACGCACAGCAGGCTGCCCAGGGCCAGCGGAATCCCCACCAGGCCGTGGGCCTGTCCGTGCCACGCGTAGGTGGCCAGGGCTACCACCGTTCCCGGCACGATCATGGTCAGGGCCAGGGCCTGCGCCGAGGTCTGGCGTAGATGGAACAGCGTCGTCATCAGGGGCACGGCCAGGACCGAGCCCCCCACACCGAAGACCCCTCCGGTCAGGCCCGCGAAAATACCCACCCCGAAATACCACAAGCGGCGCACCTCGCCGACCTCGTGGAAATGACTGGCCGGCCTCGTACGGGCCTTGCGGCCCAGGCTTTCGCGAAAATAGAACAGGGCGATCAGGAAGACAAAGCCGGCATAGATGCGGCGCAGCAGCCAGGGATCGATGCCCAGGGCGATCTGCGCGCCGATCCAGGTGAAGACGATGGACCCCGCCGCCCCCGCCCCCGCCGAACGCAGGTCGATGGGGGACCGCTGGTGGTATTTGCGCACGGTCAGCAGCACGGCCGGCAGCACCATGATCAGGGCCGTGCCCTGGGCAGCCTGCTGCTCGTACCCCAGGATCAGGCCCAGCAGAGGAATGGCGAACAGCCCGCCACCGATTCCCAACACTCCGCCGGAAAACCCGATGACGCCGCCGACTGCCAGGCACGCCGGGATCAACCACAAACTTTCAGACATCCAAACAACCTTTCAACGCAACACGCTGAGCACGTCTTCGACACGATCCACCGCCTGGATCTCCAGCCCTTCGATAGGCTGACGCGGGAGGTTGGCTCTGGGCACGATGGCGCGACCGAACCCCAGTTTGGCTGCCTCGCGCAGGCGTTCCTGACCGCGTGGCGCCGGGCGGATTTCCCCGGCCAGGCCGACTTCGCCGAAAGCCAGCAGGCCTTCCGGCAAGGGCTGATCCCGCATCGACGACAGAATGGCCAAGGCTACGGCCAGATCAGCGGCGGGTTCCATGATGCGCACCCCGCCTACGGCGTTGACGAACACGTCCTGGTCGAAGGTCGCCACCCCGGCATGGCGGTGCAGCACGGCCAGCAGCATCGCCAGGCGGCTGCTTTCCAGGCCCACCGACAGGCGCCGGGGGTTGGGCACATGCGCCGTGTCCACCAGGGCCTGGACTTCGACCAGCAGCGGGCGCGTGCCTTCCTGGGTGGCCATCACGCAAGACCCGGCCACCTGGCGCGCATGGCCGGCCAGAAACAGCGCCGACGGGTTGCTGACCCCGCGCAGGCCCCGGTCGGTCATGGCGAACACGCCCAGTTCGTTGACGGCGCCAAAGCGGTTCTTGATGGCGCGCACTAAGCGGAACGAGGAATGGGTGTCGCCTTCGAAATACAGCACGGTGTCGACGATGTGTTCCAGCACGCGGGGGCCGGCCAGCGCGCCGTCCTTGGTCACATGACCGATCAGGATGAGCGTCACGCCGGTCTGTTTGGCCACTCGGGTCAACTGGGCGGCGCATTCGCGCACCTGAGACACCGAACCGGGCGCGGCCGTCAGGTCGCCGGAATACAGCGTCTGGATCGAGTCGATCACCGCGACTCCAGGCCGGCGTTCGATCAGGGCCCCCGTGATCTGTTCCAGGCGGATTTCCGCCAACAGGTCGACGGCATCGCCCGACACACCCAGGCGCTGGGCGCGCAAGGCCACCTGTTCGGCGGATTCCTCGCCCGTGACGTACAGCACCGAGCCACGTTCCGACAGGCTGGCCAAGGCCTGCAGCAGCAACGTCGACTTGCCGATCCCCGGATCGCCGCCGATCAGTACGACGGCGCCCGCCACCAGGCCGCCGCCCAGCACGCGGTCGAATTCTTCGATCCCGGTGGGATTGCGGGCCTGCTCCCGGGCCTCGATGTCGGCCAGGCGACGCACCGGCGCGGATGCCGCCAGAGGCGCAAAGCGGTGCGTGGCGGATGCGGCCGGTTCACGGGATTCCTGCAGCGTGTTCCAGGCCCCGCAGTGGGGGCAGCGGCCTTCCCATTTGGCCGTCGTGCCACCACAATCCGTGCAGAGGAACAGGGTCCGGGCCTTGGCCATCAGCGGCCCGCCAGGCTGCCGCCACCGTCCACGCCCAGTTCCTGTCCCGTGATGAAGGCGGCCTCGTCGCTCAACAGAAACACTACGGCGGCGGCAACTTCATCGGCCTGGGCCAGGCGGCCCAGGGGAATGGTGGACAACACGGCGCGTTCGGCCTCGCTGCCGACCGGGCATTCGACCCGGAAGGACCCTGTTTCCACCGGCCCCGGGGACACCGCATTGACCGTGACGCCGTAGGGGGCCAGTTCCAGGGCCCAGGTGCGGGTGCAGCCCAGCAGCGCGCTTTTCGCGGCCGAGTAGCTGGTGTGCCCCACCGAACCGTAGACGGCCCGGCTGCAGAGATTGACGATGCGGCCAGCCTTGCGGGCCTTCATGCCCGGCACGAAGGCCTGGACGGCCTGGACGGCCACGCGCACGTTCAGGTCGAAGGACTGGTAGAGCGATGCCAGATCAACCTCGCCCAGGGGTTCCGGCATGACCGGCCCCACGCAGTTCACCACCGCATCGACGGGATATTTTTCACGGATCACCCGCAGCAGTTCTTCGGTTTCGCCCGCGCTCGCCAGGTCGCAGGCATAGAGGTAACCCGGGAAGTCGATGTCCGCCGTGTGACGGGCCATGCCCACCACGTGGCAGCCCTGATCAGCCAGCCTCTGGCTGACGGCCCAGCCGATGCCTTTGGTCGCGCCCGTGACGAGCACACAGCTATTTTTCATGGAGGGTCCTTGAAAGGGACTTCACAGTTCGCGGCGCGGCACCCGCGGTGCCACCGCACACAGAAGTTCGTAGCCGATGGTACCGCAGGACAGCGCGACCTCGTCTACCGATGGCCCGCCCTGGCCCCACAGGACGACGGGCGCCCCAACCCCGGCAGCGGGGACGGGCTCCAGATCCACGGCCAGCATGTCCATGGATACCCGGCCCACCAGCCGGGTGCGCACCCCAGCCACCGTGACCGGCGTACCCGTGGCCGCATGACGCGGATAGCCGTCGGCATATCCGCAGGCCACGATGCCGACGCGCATGGCTCGCGGGGCGCGGAAAACCTGCCCGTACCCGACTGCCCCGCCCTCTGGCACGGTATGCACGCTGATCAGCCGCGCGCTGAGGGTCATGGCTGGCTGCAGGCCGAAGGTATCGGCCGGCTGGTCGGCAAAGGGCGACGCACCGTACAGGCAGATGCCCGGCCGCACCCATTGTTCGCCATCCGCCACGCCGGCCGAGAACCCGGGAGTCAGGGTCGCGGCCGAATTGCAGACACTGACCGCGCCCGGCAAGCCTCGTGTCACCGTCCGGAAACAATCCAGCTGCGCCTGCGTGACGGCCGCGTCGTCGTCCGCCCGCGCGAAATGAGTCATTTTGCCAACCGAGCCCAGCACGCCCAGCGTCTGCAGCGCCCGGGCGCGAGCATAGGCATCCGCATATTCATCCGGCTGGAAACCCAGGCGATGCATGCCTGTATTCAGTTTCACGAAAGCATCGATCGGCGCGCGGACCAGGCCTGCTTCCAGCATGTCGAGCTGTTCCGCGCAATGGATCGCGGTGCTGATGCGATAATGGGACAGGATGTCCAGATCGGCAGGCTCGAAAAAACCCTCGAGCAGCAGAATCGGCCCCGTCCAGCCCAACTCGCGGCAACGCACGGCCTCGTCCAGATCCAGCATTGCCAGGCCGTCGGCCTGGGCGAACCCGCGCACCGCCGCAGCGATCCCATGGCCGTAGCCGTGCGACTTCATGACGGCCCAGATCGATGCAGAAGCCCCGGCCGCATCCCGGGCCAGGCGTTGCGCCACCACGTGCAGGTTGTGCGCAAGTACATTCGTATCGATGGTCGCCAGAATTGGACGCGGCATGGGATCCTCAAGAAACAGAAAAAGCGGGGCATCCGAGCCTCGCTGACTTAGGGAACCTCTGCACAAGCCTCACGCCGCAGCGCCCGCTTACCGTGAGGCTTGTGCAGAGGTTCCCTGGGCTGATCGCCCGTTCAGGCCGGTTTCCGGCCGAGGCTCAGTATACTGCCGGATCATGGCTGTCGATCACTACGAGAACTTCCCTGTCGCCTCGATTCTGCTGCCGGCGCGCTTGCGGCCGGCGGTGCGCAACCTGTACGCCTTCGCGCGGGGCGCCGACGATCTGGCTGACGAAGGCGACGCCGAACCCGCCGCCCGTCAGGCCGCGCTGGAGTCCTGGCGATCCGCCATCCGGGACCTGGGCGCCCATCGCGCCATCCGCACTCCGCTGTCCACACCCGACAGGATCCTGTTCGAGCGGCTGGGGCAAACCATCACCGAGCACCAGTTGCCCATCCAGCCGTTCCTGGACCTTCTGTCGGCCTTCCTGCAGGACCTGACCGTCACCACGTATGCGGACGAACGGGCCCTGATGGACTACTGCCGCCGCTCGGCCAACCCGGTGGGCCGGCTGATGCTGCATCTGTTCGGCGCCACCACCGCGCAAGACCTGGAACAATCCGACGCCATCTGCACCGGCCTGCAGCGCGTGAATTTCTGCCAGGATGTGGCCGTGGACCAGACCAAGGGCCGCTGCTACATCCCCCTGGACTGCCTGGCCCGCCACGAAGTCACGCTGCCCGCCCTGGCCGACCTGTGCCGATCACGGCCGTCCCAGGCGCCAGCCGCCTGGCGGGCCGTCGCACAGGAACAGATTGAACAGGCGCGCCGCCTGCTGATGGCCGGCAGCCCCCTGGCCTGGCGCCTGCCCGGGCGCTTCGGCTGGGAACTGCGCCTGGTCGTCCACGGCGGCCTGCGCATCCTGGAAAAGCTCGAAAGCGGCGGCGACAACCCTTATGCCAACCGGCCCATCCTGACCCGGCGCGACGGCTTCCTGCTATGCTGGCGCGCATTCTGCCGGCCCCGCCCACGCCCGGCCACCGCCCTGCCCCTTCATCATGAGTCCTGACGAATACTGCCAGCACAAGGCCGCCCAAAGCGGTTCAAGCTTCTATTATTCCTTTCTGTTCCTGCCCCCCGATCGACGGCGGGCCATCACGGCCCTGTACGCCTTCTGTCGCGAGGTCGACGACATCGTCGACGAGGTCAGCGAGGCATCCGTCGCCCGCATGAAACTGGCCTGGTGGCGCGGCCAGGTGGATCAGATGTTCAACGGCGCCCCGGATCATCCGGTAGCCATCGCCCTGCAGCCCCACCTGGAGTCCTGCCGCCTGCGCCCGGACCCGTTCTACGCCATCATCGAAGGCATGGAAATGGACCTGGACCAGTTCCGCTATGCCGACTGGGAAGCCCTGCGCCAGTACTGCTGGCGGGCCGCCGGGGTGGTGGGGGACCTGTCGGCCAGCATCTTCGGCTACACCGATCCGCGCACGCTGGAATATGCCGAGACCCTGGGCCTGGCCTTCCAGATGACCAACATCATCCGCGACGTGGGTGACGACGCCCGACGCGGCCGCATCTACCTGCCGGCCGACGACATGGCGCAGCACGGCGTCACGGTCGACGATGTGCTGGACGGACGCCATACGGACGGCTTTACCGCGCTGATGCGCCAGCAGACTCAGCGTGCCCGCGACCTGTACCGGGACGCCATGCGCCTGCTGCCCGACGCCGACCGCCGCGCCCAGCGCCCGGGCCTGATGATGGCCGCCATCTACCACACGCTGCTGGACGAGATCGAACGCGACGGCTGGCACGTGCTGAACCAGCGCATGGCCCTGACGCCCATCCGCAAGTTCTGGCTGGCCTGGAAGGTCTGGGTCAGCGGCGGCCAGGGGCTGGTACGCCGCCTGGCGAAATGAAGGTCGCCGTCATCGGGGCAGGCTGGGCCGGTCTGGCAGCCGCCGTGCATCTGCGTCGCGCCGGATGCCAGGTGCAGGTTTTCGAGGCCGCCGCGCAGGCGGGCGGCCGAGCCCGGCCGGTGACACACCCCGGGCTGGGCCTGACGACCGACAACGGTCAGCACATCCTGCTGGGCGCCTACCGCGATACGCTGGCCCTGATGCGTTCCCTGGGCGTGGACCCGGACGAGGCCTGCCTCATCCAGCCGCTGAAGCTGCAATCGGCCGACGGCAGCCTGCGCCTGGGATTCTGGCCGCTGCCCGCGCCAGCTCACCGCCTGGGAGCGCTGTTTGGCAGCCGGGGATTGTCAGGCTGGCCGGGCCGCCGGCACCTGGAGCGCGTGCTGCGCTCCCTGGACCCGGAACCGATCGACGCGACGCAGACAGCCGCCGACTGGCTGCGGCAGTTGGGCTGCCCGCCGCTCTTGCTGGAACGCCTGTGGGGGCCGCTGTGCCTGGCGGCAACGAACACTTCGCTGGACCAGGCCGACGCCCGCCTGCTGGCCTGCATCCTGCAAGACAGCCTGGCCGCAGGCGCAGCCGCCAGCCGAACGATCATCCCTCGGGGACAGCTGCATGATCTCTGGCCAAAGCAGGCCTGCCAGCTGCTGGGCAAAGACCTGCGGCGGCAGCGGGTGCGCGCCATCACCCCCGCACCGGCCGGCGGCTGGCATGTGGATGACGAGCCCTGCGACCAGGTGATCCTGGCCATCCCGCAGCCCGAAGCCTGGCGCCTGCTGGCCTCCTTGCCCGATGCCGTACCCTATCTGGCCGCCTGGCCGACGCTGCGGCACGCTGCAATCGGCACGGTCAGCCTGAGGCTGAGCCGGCCCTGGGAATCAGGACAAGCCATGACGCTGCTGTGGGACGATCCCGCACATCACGCCTGGGGGCAATGGCTGTTCGATCACAGCGCCATCAGCACGGATCCGGCAGACCGCTGCTTGCTTCACATCGTCATCGGGGCAGCTGACCGCTACGCCGGTCAGGGCACGGACCGGATCATCGCCGGCACGATAGCGCAGATCCGCGCCCAGGCGCCCCGTCCCCTGCCCCCCATCGAGGCGCAGATCCTGATCACGGAAAAGCGGGCGACCTTCGATGTCACCCCGAACCTGCGGCGGCCCGGCCCTGCTACCCCCTGGCCTGGCCTGCTGCTGGCTGGCGACTGGACGGACACAGGCTACCCGGCGGTGCTGGAAGGCGCGGTGCGCAGCGGCCTGAAAGCAGCGAAACAGGCGTTAATCGCGCCCGCGCCGGATCAACGTTGATTGGCCAAACAGGCTTTCAACCAATTCCACCGCGACTTTGGCCGTGCCGTTGCGCACGTCCAGGGCGGGATTGAGCTCGACGATGTCCACCGACCCTACCTGTCCCGTATCCGCCAGCATTTCCATGCAGAGCTGAGCCTCACGCCAGGTCGGCCCGCCGCGCACCGTGGTGCCCACCCCCGGTGCATAATCCGGGTCCAGAAAATCCACGTCGAAACTCACGTGGATGTGCGCCTGCGGCGCAAGGCCGTCCAGGGCGGCCTCCATCACGGCCCGCATGCCCCGTTCGTCGATGGTGCGCATGTCGTAGACGTCCAGCCCCTGCTCATGCACGAATCGACGCTCGCCGGCGTCCACGCTGCGGATGCCGACCATGCGCAAGTCATCCACTCGCAGCGCAGGGGACGGCCCGCCCAGCTCCGTCAGTTCGCGCGGGCCGAAACCGCACAGGCAGGCCACCGGCATGCCATGCACGTTGCCGCTGGGACTGAGCTGCGCGGTGTTGAAATCAGTATGGGCATCCAGCCAGAAGACCCGCACAGGCCGATCCTGACGTCGGCAATGGCGCGCGACGGCACCGACCGACCCCAGCCCCAGGCAGTGATCGCCACCCAGCAGCATGGGCAGGCGGCCCTGTTCGAGTTCGGCGGACACAGCCTGGAATACCTGCGCGTTCCACTCCACCACCTGTTCCAGGTGACGATAGCCCTGCACGGGTGCCTGCCAGGGGTTGCCCGGCCCGGACAGATCTCCTGCGTCGATGACCTCGAAGCCCTGTCTGCGCAAGGCCCGATCAATCCCCGCAACCCGCAGGGCCTGGGGACCCATCGAGGCGCCCCGGGCGCCGGCCCCGATGTCCGTCGGCGCGCCGATCAATGTCACCGTCTTCATGTTCGCCCTTATGCCACGAATTCAGGCCGGAACCGATGCGAAGCGCTCGCGCGCCAGCATCCAGCCATACAAATCGCGCGGATCGTCCTGATCGGGAACGATCTCTACCCAGCGACCCACGCCGTGCTGTGTTGCGGCCGCCTGCAGGAACGATAGAGCGCAATAGTCTTCCAGTGCAAACCCGACCGAATCGAACAGCGTCACTTGTCGCTCGTCCACGCGGCCAGGCGCCTGCCCCGCCAGCACCTGCCACAGCTCGGTCACGGGGAAATCCGCTGCCATCTGCTGGATTTCGCCTTCCTTGCGCGTTTGCGGCGGAAATTCCACGAAGACGGATGCGCGCGGCAAAATGGCCGGATCCAGCTCGGTCTTGCCAGGAGAATCGCCGCCCACGGCATTCAGATGCACACCGGGTTCCAGCAAATCGGCCGTCAGGACCCGAGCGGCCCCCTGCCAGGCCGTCACAGTCGTGACGACGTCGGCCCCACGTACTGCCTGGGCCAGAGAATCGCAAACCCGAACCTGCAGCCTGTCCAGGCCGCTGGCTGCCAGATTGCGTTGCAAGCGCACCGATGCAGAGCGGTCCACGTCGTACAGGCGCAGGTCGCGGATGCCCAGCAGCGCGTGAAAGGCGATGGCCTGGAAATCGCTTTGCGCGCCGTTGCCGATCAAGGCCATGGAACGGCTGCCGGGCCGCGCCAGGGCCTGCGCCGCCAGTGCCGAGGTCGCCGCCGTACGCAAAGCCGTGGTCAGTGTCAATTCGCTGAGCAGGCGCACCCTGCCGGTATCGCAATCCAGCAAGGCCCCCATGGCCATCACGGTCGGCAGGCCCACCGCGCCGTTGCCTGGGTGGCCATTGACGCATTTGAAGCTGTAGGCATGGCCATCGGTGATCGGCATCAATTCGATCACCCCCTGCGGGGAATACGTAGCGATCCGGGCAGCCTTGTCGAAATCCGGCCAGCGCAGATACTCCATCCGCAGACGGTCGGTCAGCAGGCGCAGCGCCGCAGGCAGGCCCAGCAGCCCCAGCAGGCGAGCAACGTCGGGGGTATCCAGAAACAGGGTCCTGGCGTGATTGATCCGGGTCGCGGTCATGTTCGTCTCCTGGAAATATTTGACCTGTTCCCAGTGTGTCTGAAGCTGCCGCCAATGACTATCGTCAGAAATGCATCACTTTCGACATAAAATCATCAAAATGATCAGCCGAGAAGAACATAATGCCCAAAGACATCGCCATTGACTCCACCGATCAGCATCTGATCCGCCTGCTGCGGGCCAATGCCCGTGCCAGCGTCGCTACGCTGGCACGGCGCCTGGGGGTGGCGCGCGGCACGGTGACGCAGCGCATGCGCCGCCTGGAAGACGCGGGCCTGATCGTGGGGTACACGGTGCGCCTGCGCCCGGACGTGCAGCCGCAGGCGATCCACGCCTGGATGAGCATCACGGTGGACGGCAACGAAGCGCGCACCGTGATCGCCAGCCTGCTGGGAGAACCGGGGGTGGCCGCCCTGCACGACACCAACGGTCGCTGGGACCTGCTGGCCGAACTGCGCGTGGCAGACCTGCAGGAACTGTCGCAGGTGCTGGAACGCGTACGACTGATCCGGGGGATCAGCCAGTCGGAAACCAGCCTGCACCTGCAGACGTACCGGGCAGCGTGATCTTTTGCCGTCTACAGAGCGTATCGGTGCAGGTAGTCGGCCACCTGCCGGGCGTCGCAATCCATGATCTCGACGCGCTGCGGGCGCTGCTGCAGATCCTGCAGATCGGCCGGCACGGCCGGGGCCTGGCCGGTCGCCTCGACCAGGGTTTCGGCGAACTTGGCCGGCAAGGCGGTTTCCAGCACCAGCATGGGCACACCGGGTTCCAGATGCGCCTGCGCGACATGCACGCCATCAGCCGTATGCGGGTCGATCAGCACGCCGGTTTCGGCATGGATGGCCCGGATCGTCGCCAGGCGGTCGGCATGTGAACTGGCTCCGGCCACAAAGCCATAGCGTTCGGTGAACTGCGCTTTCAGATCCGACAGGTCGAATTCGCCATTCTGACGCAGTTCATCCATCAGCGAACGCACCCGAGCCGCGTCCTGCCCCACCAGATCAAAGATGAAGCGCTCGAAATTGGAGGCCCGCGAAATGTCCATCGACGGGCTGGACGTGGCGTAGGTCTGGCTGGCGGGACGCGGCCGGTAGACGCCCGTGCGGAAGAACTCCTCCAGCACGTTGTTTTCATTGGTGGCCAGCACCAGTCGGCGAATCGGCACCCCCATCTGCCGTGCCAGATGGCCGGCCAGGATATTGCCGAAATTTCCCGAAGGGACGGCAAAGGACACGGCCTGCCCGGGCCCCTGGGTGGCCCGCAGCCAGCCCCAGACGTAGTACACGATCTGGGCGGCGATGCGCGCCCAGTTGATGGAGTTCACGGCCCCCAGACGATGAGCGCTCTTGAATTCCAGGTTGCCCGCCAGGGCCTTGACGATGTCCTGGCATTCGTCGAACACGCCGCGCACGGCGATGTTGTGGATGTTGGCATCCTGCAGGGAATACATCTGCGCCCGCTGGAAGGCGCTCATGCGGCCGTGCGGCGAGAGCATGAACACCGCTACGCCGCGCTTGCCGCGCAGCGCGTATTCCGCCGCCGATCCCGTATCGCCCGAAGTCGCTCCCAGGATGTTCAGGGTCTGGCCGCGCTGCGCCAGCACATATTCGAAGATCTGGCCCAGGAACTGCATGGCCATGTCCTTGAATGCCAGGGTCGGGCCTTCGGACAGGCCCAGCAGGGACAGGCCGGGACGCAGGGGCTTGACCGGCGCGATCTGCGGGAAGACGTCCGTCGCATAGGCCGCCTGCGTCATGCGCAGCAGATCGGGCGCCGGGACGTCGTCGATGAACAGGCCCAGCACCCGCGCCGCCAGTTCCGCATAGGACAGGCCGCGCCAGGATTCCAGCGTATCGGCATCCAGCCGGGGCAGGGTTTCGGGCAGGGTCAGGCCGCCGTCCGGCGCCAGGCCTTCGAGCAGGATGTCGCAAAAGGGCAAGGGGGCCATGCCGCCCCGAGTGGACTGATATTTCACGCCAGGTTCTCCACGCGCAGACGCGTGACGTCTGAACGGACAAAGGGCTGAGCCTGCATGACGCGCAGAGCATCGTCCACGTCCCCTTCGCGGGCCTCGTGGGTCAGGAAAATGATGTCGGCCTGATGTTCGCCATGCGGCTGCTGGAACATGGACCCCACGGAAATGCCGGCGCCCGACAGGATGCGGGCCAGATCGGCCAGCACACCCGGGCGGTCGTCGACCCGCAGGCGCAGATAGAAGCTGGAACGCACCTCGGCCATGGGCAGCACGGGGATGTCCACCACGGATTCCGGCTGAAAAGCCAGATGGGGCACGCGATGTTCCGGATCGGCCATTTGCAGCCGGGCCACGTCCACCAGATCGGCCACGACGGCCGAAGCCGTGGGCAAGGAGCCGGCGCCCTGTCCGTAGTACATCGACAGTCCCACGGCATCGCCGCGCACCAGCACGGCGTTCATGGCGCCTTCGACGTTGGCCAGCAGGCAGTCGGCCGGCACCAAGGTGGGATGCACGCGCAACTCGATGCCGTCATGGCGGCGGCGGGTGATGCCCAGCAGCTTGATGCGATAGCCCAGGCGATCGGCATGCACGATGTCTTCGGATGCCAGGCCGGAAATGCCTTCCGTGGTGGCCTTGTCGAACTGCACCGGAATGCCGAAGGCCAGCGATGCCAGCAGCGTGAGCTTGTGCGCGGCATCCACGCCTTCGATGTCGAAGGTCGGGTCGGCCTCGGCGTAGCCCAGGCGCTGGGCTTCGGCCAGCACGGCATCGAAGGGCAGGCCGCGCTGGCGCATTTCCGACAGGATGAAATTGGTCGTGCCGTTGATGATGCCCGCCACCCACTGGATGCGGTTGGCGGTCAGGCCCTCGCGGATGGCCTTGATGATGGGAATGCCCCCGGCGACGGCGGCCTCGAAGGCCACCATCACGCCCTGGGCCTGAGCAGCGGCGAAGATCTCATTGCCGTGCATCGCCAGCAGCGCCTTGTTGGCGGTGACGATGTGCTTGCCCTGGCGGATGGCCTCCAGCATGCAGTCCCGGGCAATGGTGTCGCCCCCCATCAGCTCGACGATGATGTCGATGTCCGGATCCCGCACCAACGCCATTCCGTCGGTGACGACACGCACGTCTGGCCCCACCAGGGCGCGGGCCTTGGCGACGTCGCGCACGGCGATCCCCGCAACCTCGATGCGCCGCCCCGCCCGACGCGCGATCTCGCCGCCGTTCTGGGCCAACACCGTCCAGACGCCGCCACCGACGACGCCCAGACCCAACAAACCGATCCGGATGGGTTTCATTTCAACAGCCCGTCCTTACGAAACATGTCCTTGATGCCGCGCACCGCCTGGCGGGTGCGCTGCTCGTTTTCAATCAGCGCGAAGCGCACGTATTCGTCTCCGTAATCGCCGAAGCCCACGCCGGGCGACACTGCGACCTTTGCCTCGGCCAGCAGGCGCTTGGAGAATTCCAGCGAGCCCTGCGCCCGGTAGGGCTCGGGAATGTGCGCCCAGATGTACATGGACGCCTTGGGCACGTCCACCATCCAGCCGGCTTCGTGCAAGCCCTTGGCCAGCACGTCGCGGCGGCGGCGGTACTGTTCGACGACTTCCGCCACACAGTCCTGCGGGCCTTCCAGGGCGGCGATGGCCGCAACCTGGATGGGCGTGAAGGTGCCGTAGTCGTGGTAGCTCTTGATGCGGGCCAGGGCATTGACCAGTTCGCGGTTGCCCACCATGAAGCCGATCCGCCACCCCGCCATGTTGTAGCTCTTGCTCATGGTGAAAAATTCCACCGCCACGTCACGCGCGCCGGGCACCTGCATGATGGAGGGCGCCACATAGCCGTCGAAGGTGATGTCGGCATAGGCCAGGTCGTGCACGACCAGGATACCGTGTTCCCGCGCCAGTTCGACGATGCGCTCGAAGAATGACAATTCAACGCACTGCGCCGTCGGGTTGCTGGGAAAACCCAGGATCATCATCTTGGGCTTGGGGATGGCCTCGCGCACGGCGCGCTCGATTTCCTCAAAGAAATCCAGGCCGGGCGTCATGGGCACGGACCGGATATTGGCGCCGGCAATCACGGCCCCGTAGATATGGATGGGGTAGCTGGGATTGGGCACCAGCACGGTGTCGCCCCGGTCCAGGGTCGCCAGCATCAGATGCGCCAGGCCTTCTTTCGAGCCGATGGTGACGATGGCCTCGCTATCCGGATCGAAGTCCACCCCATAGCGGCGCTGATACCAGCCGGTGATCGCCCGGCGCAGGCGTGGGATGCCCTTGGACACCGAATAGCCGTGGGTGTCCTCGCGTTCGGCGACCTCGACCAGCTTTTCGACGATGTGCCTGGGGGTCGGGCCGTCGGGATTGCCCATCGACATGTCGATGATGTCCTCGCCGCGCCGCCGGGCAGCCATCTTCAGTTCCCCGGTGATGTTGAACACATAGGGGGGCAGGCGCTCGATGCGCGGGAAGGTCGTCATGATGGTCCTCGGACTGGGCAGGGAAGAAATCGGCAGCGAATGATTGCAGTGCAGCAAATCCGATAATCTAGCGCATGCACCGGTGACTCGCAAATCCAGCCCCCATGAAATCGCGGAAAGAAATTGCGCCAAGCGCGCCACGGCGCGGCAACGCTATTGCGCTATCATCACAGGAACTCTGGAGCGTTCCGTGTTATTGCAAAAAGATTTCAACCCTGCCCTGAACACCGTCACGGCCTACGGGGAACACCACCTGGAGATCAACCGGGTCCGATTCGAGACCGCCGTGTGCTTCGGGCCCGAAGGCCCCGTGCGACAGGTCGAACTGCTGACGGCGACCGACATTGACGCAGTCTTCCTGAAGGCCCTGATCGGCCTGGATGCCGCCCGCCAGAACCCCATGGACTTCCTGGACGACGCGCCCGCCGCGCTGCCCGAAGGCGCCCCCGAAGTGCTGCTGATCGGCACCGGAACGCGACAGACGTTTCTATCCCCCGAGGTCACGCGCCCCTTGCTGCAACTGGGCATCGGCGTAGAGACCATGACCACCCAGGCCGCCGCTCGCACCTACAACATTCTCATGTCCGAAGAGCGCCGCGTCCTGGCCCTGTTACTACCCGGAGATCCCCGCGCATGACATCCGTTGCCATTGGCCAGGCCCTGCCCGCCTTCCAGGCCGACTCCACCCACGGCCCCGTCGATTCCTCTGCTCTGCGGGGCACGCCGTTCGTCCTCTATTTCTACCCCAAGGACAACACGCCGGGCTGCACGACCGAATCCCAGGACTTCCGCGATCTGCACGACCAGTTCCAGGCTCTCGGCTGCCACGTCTACGGCATTTCCCGCGACTCGCTGAAATCCCACGAAAACTTCACGGACAAGCAAAGCCTGCCTTTCCCGCTGATCTCCGACCCGGACGAAGCCCTCTGCGGCCTGTTCGACGTCATGAAGCTGAAGAACATGTACGGCAAGCAGGTACGCGGCATCGACCGCAGCACCTTCCTGATCGACCGGAGCGGCATCCTGGTCCAGGAATGGCGCGGCGTTCGCGTCCCTGGCCATGCGGCGGAAGTCCTTCAAGCCGCCCGAAATCTGGCAGCCTAAGCCCACCACAGGAGCCTTCATGCCCCTTCCCAAAGCGCCGGCCCGTCTCGGCGACATCGTGGACCCTACCCCTGCCGCCAGCCGGCAGGCCATCCCCGAGGCACCGGCCCCGGCACCCGTCGCAGCGGCGTCTGCCGTCGCGGCGCCCGCAACCGCATCCCGGCCCAAGCGGCCACTGGCGGCGATCCTGACAACCAAGCCCGCGCCTGCTGCGCCTGCTGCGCCTGCCGTCCAGGCGGTCCCCGCCACCAAGGCCGCACCCGCAAGCCAGGCAGTTCCCGGTGCCAAGATCGCTCCAGCAGCCCAAGCCGCCCCTGCCGCCAAGGCCGCGCCCGCCGCCCCGGCAAGCACCGCGCCAGCTGCCAGAACAGCGGCGCCAGGCAAACGCGACACGGTCCAGACGGATACATCCCGCCTGATCACGCAGTCCGAAGCGGCCAAGGCCGCCAAGGCTCCTGCACCCGCCAAGGCCAAATCCAAGCGCCTGCCCACCGCCCAGCGCAAATTGTTCGTACTGGACACCAACGTGCTGCTGCACGATCCGTCCTCGCTGTTCCGCTTCGCCGAACACGACGTGTTCCTGCCCATGATCGTGCTCGAAGAGCTCGATCATCAGAAGAAAGGCATGTCCGAAGTCGCCCGCAACGCCCGCCAGGTCAGCCGCTCGCTGGACGAACTCATCACCACGGGCGATCTCAACAAGGGCATCCCGCTGGATACCTCCGGCAACAAGGACGCCCTGGGCTCGCTGTATTTCCAGACCCGGCCCACGGATACCCACCTGCCGATCGAACTGCCCATGGGCAAGGCTGACAACGTCATCCTCAGCATCGTCCACGGCCTGCGTCAGGAATCGCCCAAACGCGAGATCGTGCTGGTGTCCAAGGACATCAACATGCGCCTGAAGGCGCGTGCCCTGAACCTGCCTGCCGAAGACTACCTGAACGACCACGTGCTGGACGATTCGGATCTGCTGTACGACGGCATCACGCCGCTGCCGGACAACTTCTGGATCAAGCACGGCAAAGACATCGAATCCTGGCAGCAGGGCGGCCTGACCTGGTACCGCGTGCGCGGCCCCCTGTGCAGCCAGTTCAGCGTCAACGAATTCGTCTACTACGACGGCGACATGCCGCTGTCCGCTCAGGTGCGCGAGGTCACCGGCAAGAGCGCCGTGCTGGCCACGCTGCGCGACTTCAGCCACGCAAAGAACAGCGTCTGGGGCATCACGGCGCGCAACCGCGAGCAGAATTTCGCCCTGAACCTGCTGATGAACCCGGACATCGACTTCGTGTCGCTGCTGGGACAGGCCGGCACGGGCAAGACCCTGCTGACGCTGGCCAGCGCGCTGGCCCAGACCCTGGAGACGAAACGCTACACGGAAATCATCATCACCCGCGCCACGGTGCCGGTGGGCGACGACATCGGTTTTCTACCCGGCACCGAGGAAGAAAAGATGCTGCCCTGGATGGGCGCCCTGGAAGACAATCTGGAAGTCCTGCACCAGGGGTCGGGCGGCGCAATCAGCTCCAGCGGCAACGGCCAGGACTGGAACAAGACCCCGGCCATGGACCTGATCCGCTCGCGCATCAAGGTCAAGTCCCTGAACTTCATGCGTGGCCGTACCTTCCTGAACAAATTCCTGATCATCGACGAGGCCCAGAACCTGACGCCCAAGCAGATGAAAACGCTGATCACGCGGGCCGGCCCGGGCACCAAGATCGTCTGCCTGGGCAACATCGCGCAGATCGATACGCCCTATCTCACCGAAGGCAGTTCGGGCCTGACCTACGTGGTGGACCGATTCAAGGGCTGGCTGCACGCCGGGCACATCACCTTGCAGCGCGGTGAACGCTCGCGCCTGGCCGACTATGCCAGCGACGCCCTGTAGCCCCCGCGCCGCCCTGCCCCTGGCCTTCACCCTGGGGGACGCGGCGGGCATCGGTCCGGAACTGATCGTGCGCCTGTTCGCCGAAGGCCTGCCCCATCCGGCGGTGGTTTACGGCGATTCCGGCGCGCTGGAGCGCGCCTGCCAGGCCCTGGGGCTGGACGGACGGTTGCAGATCCAGCCGCTGGCGCAGCCCGAAGCCGGCACCACGGGCGATACCATCGGGGTCCTGAACCGCTGGCAGGCGCTGCCGGCCGATCTGCCTGCGGGCCGCCTGGACGCCCGCGCGGGGCGCGGCGCCTACGAATACCTGTGCCACGCCATCGACGACGCCCAGGCGGGGCGCCTGCGGGCCTTGGTGACGGCCCCGTTGCACAAGGGCGCCATGCATGCCGGCGGCATCGACTTCCCCGGCCATACCGAAATCCTGGCGGCACGCACCGACACGGCGGACTACGCCATGATGCTGGCCAACGAAGAACTGCGGGTGCTGCTGGTGACGATCCACATCGCCCTGGCGGACGTGCCCGCAGCGCTCAGCCAGGCAGCGGAAATCCGCGCCATCCGCCTGGCGCAGCGTGCTTGCCGGCAGGCCGGTATCGCCCACCCCCGGATCGCGGTGGCGGGGCTCAACCCCCATGCCGGCGAAGGCGGAGCCTTCGGCAATGAAGAAACGCTGCACATTGCACCCGCCATCGCGCAGGCCCGAGCCGAAGGCCTGGACGTCTCGGGCCCCTGGCCCGGGGATACGATCTTCATGCGAGCCCGCCAGGGCGAATTCGATATCGTCGTGGCCCAGTACCACGATCAGGGATTGATCCCCGTGAAATACCTGGGTCTGGACGAAGGCGTAAACGTGACGGTCGGCCTGCCCTTCGTGCGCACCAGCGTGGACCACGGCACGGCCTTCGACATTGCGGGCCAAGGGATCGCTGATCCCGCCTCCCTGCGTGCAGCGATGCGCATGGCCTTGCGCATGACGGCCCACGAACTCTAAGCAGCGCACCAGGCCAAGCCCTGCCCCGCTCGGCCGCTGCTGATGCGACCGCCCAAAAGGCTGGCCGCCGACGCAATCAGAACCCGGGAGCCGCCGAGAAGTTCAGGAAGCGCGTGCTGGCGCCCTGGAAGGTCAGGCGCACGGTCCCGATGGGGCCGTTACGCTGCTTGCCGATGATGATTTCCGCCGTGCCCTTGTCCGGCGAATCGGGGTTATAGACCTCGTCGCGGTAGATGAAGATGATCACGTCGGCGTCCTGTTCGATAGCGCCGGATTCACGCAGGTCGCTCATGACGGGACGTTTGTTGGGGCGCTGTTCCAGGCTGCGGTTCAGCTGCGACAGCGCGACCAGCGGGCAGTTCAGTTCCTTGGCCAGGCTCTTCAGGGAACGGCTGATCTCGGAGATTTCCGTGGCGCGATTTTCCCCGCCGCTACCGGACATCAGCTGGATGTAGTCGATGATGATCATCCCCAACTGGCCGCACTGGCGCGACAGGCGCCGCGCGCGCGCGCGCACTTCCATGGCCGTCAACGCGGGGGTTTCATCGATGTAGATCTGCGCCTGTTCGACCTTTTGCACGGCATGGGTCAGGCGCGGCCAATCGTCCTGGTTCAGCTTGCCGGTACGCATGCGGTGCTGGTCCAGCATGCCCACGGAACCGATCATGCGCATGGCCAGTTGCACGGCGCCCATTTCCATGGAAAACACTGCCACCGGCAGGCCCTGCTCGATGGCCACGTGTTCGCCGATGTTCATGGAAAACGAGGTCTTGCCCATGGACGGGCGCCCCGCCACGATGACCAGATCGCCCGGTTGCAGGCCCGAGGTCATGCGATCCAGGTCGTCAAAGCCCGTGGGCACCCCGGTGACATCGGAATCGCCCTCGCGATGATAGAGTTCATCGATGCGTTCCACCACCTGGGCCAGCAGGGGGCGGATTTCCTGGAACCCCGCCATGCCCCTCGCGCCTTCCTGGGCGATCTGGAATACCCGCGATTCGGCTTCGTCCAGGATCTGGCGGGCTTCCTTGCCCTGCGGGTTGAAGGCGGCGGAGGAAATCTCGTCCGAAATCGATACCAGCTTGCGCAGCATGGATCGTTCACGCACGATCTCGGCATAGCGGCGGATATTGGCCGCCGAAGGCGTGTTGTGCGCCAGCGCATTCAGATACGGCAGGCCACCCGTGTCATCGGCCTTGCCGGCATTCGTCAGGGATTCATGCACCGTGATCACGTCGGCCGGACGGGCCAGCGCCACCAGCCGGGTGATGTGCTGCCAGATCAGGCGGTGATCGAAACGGTAGAAATCGTCTTCGACCAGAACGTCTGCGACGCGATCGAACGCCGCATTATCCAGCAGCAGCCCGCCCAGGACCGATTGTTCGGCCTCGATGGAATGCGGTGGCACCCGCAGATAGTCCAGTTGGGTATCGTTTTCGATTTCCACCGTCAGTCCCTAGAATCCATGCAATGCTGCAAAAAAAAGGCCGGCATGGCGCCGGCCTTTTTTCAAGCTGCCCTGCCATTCCTCACTGGGAGGAATGTAGCACGGCACACCTGTGCGATTACGCCATTTCGCCCTGAACGGTCAGGGTGATGTCGGCCACCACGTCGGCGTGCAGGGCCACCTGCAGCGGGAACTCGCCCACGGCCTTGATGGCGCCGTCCGGCATGCGGACCTGGCCCTTGTGCACGTCGGAGAAGCCGGCCTGTTGCAAGGCAGCAGCGACGTCCATGTTGGTGACGGAACCGAACAGACGGCCATCGACCCCAGCCTTCTGGCTGATGACGAAGGCGAAGCCGTGCAGTTTTTCGGACATGGCCTGGGCGGCAGCCAGCTTTTCAGCCTGGTGCTTTTCCAGTTCGGCGCGGCGGGCCTCGAATTCCTTCAGGGCGGTTTCGGTCGCGCGGCGGGCGATCTTCTGGGGAATCAGGTAGTTGCGGGCGTAGCCATCGCGCACACGCACCACATCACCCAGGTTCCCGAGATTGACGACTTTTTCAAGCAGAATGACTTGCATGACGGGGACCTCGGTTTAGTTATGGTTGTCGGTGTACGGCAACAGGGCCAGAAAGCGGGCACGCTTGATGGCGGTATCCAACTGGCGCTGATAGTGAGCCTTGGTGCCGGTCAGGCGGGCCGGGATGATCTTGCCGTTTTCCTGGATGAAATCACGCAGCGTGTCCAGGTCCTTGTAGTCGATTTCCTCGACCTTGGCGACCGTGAAACGGCAGAATTTGCGGCGCTTGAACAGCGGATTCTGTTGCCCGAATTTGCGTTTTTCTTTCGACTTCTTGAAGTAAGCCATGATGTTTGCCTTTGTCTGGTTCCGGGACGCGCCCGGAGGGTTCATTCAATGTGCCTGCACAAGCTGCTGGATATGCAATACCAGCCGATCCGATCCTTGTCGTTGCGGCGCCAGGAATCCGATGATCTGCACCTGGCTGCCCACGGGGGTCTTGGCCAGGATCAGAGCGACGTCTCCCAGAGCCACCGCCTTGAATTCCATGGAAATCTGGCGGGGAAGGCCGGCTTCGAGGACCTGGGATTCATGGGCCATCTGCAACCGCAACACGGGCAGTCCTGCCGGTGTGTGGCGCAAAGGCGGAATCTCGATCAATGTCGCAGCCAGCTCGACTCGGTTCACGGATCGCGCGAGTGCCGGATCAGGAGTTCGACGTCTCGGCGGTGGAAGCCTTGCGGGCCTCTTCGCGTTCGACCGATTTCATCATGATCGACGGCTCGGTGTGAGCATGCTTGGTCTTGATGAACAGGTGACGCAGGATGGCGTCGTTGTAGCGGAACGAGTGTTCCAGTTCGTCCAGGGCGGCCTGACCACACTCGATGTTGAAGCACACGTAGTGCGCCTTGACGAGTTTCTGGATCGGGTAGGCCAACTGGCGACGGCCCCAGTCTTCGAGACGGTGGATCTGGCCGCCGTTGCTCGTGACCATGGTCTGGTAGCGCTCGATCATGGCGGGCACTTGCTCGCTTTGATCGGGATGCACAATAAACACTACTTCGTAGTGACGCATGAATGACTCCTTGTGGATATCTGCGATGTTGACAGACAGCCCGCCGGCACTGGTGTTGGCCCGTTTTGATGGGAAGCAATCCAGGAACGGTCGAGCAAGTAACCCGCAATTCTAACATAGCAATGGGCTTGGTGTCCCCCGTTTCTTCAGGAAGACGACCCAGCCGCCAGGCCGTCAACGGCTGCTCACCACCGCATATGCCGAATGATTGTGGATGGATTCAAAGTTTTCGGCTTCGACCTCGTAGGCGGTAACGCCAGGCAGCCCCTGCAGCATGACGGCCACGTCGCGCACCAGATCCTCGACGAACTTCGGGTTCTCGTAAGCGCGTTCGGTCACGAATTTCTCGTCGGCGCGCTTCAACAGCCCCCAGAGTTCGGACGAGGCCTGGGCCTCGATACGCGCGATCAGATCATCCAGCGCAGGGGCCCGGTCGGGTGCGCATTCGAGGCGCACGGTGACATGGGACCGCTGATTATGGGCGCCGTATTCGGAAATGGCCTTGGAACACGGACACAGGCTGGTGACCGGCACCAGCACCCGCAAGGCGAAGGCCGGATCCTGGCCCTGGCGGGCCCGGACCGTCCAGCCGACCTGATAGTCCATCAGGCTGCGCACCCCGGACACGGGGGCCGTCTTGTCGACGAAATAAGGAAAACTGGCCGTGACGTCGCCCGCCTGGGCCTGCAGCCGATCCAGCATGGACTGGGTCATGGCGCACAAGGCGGCTGGCGTCATCGGCTGGCTGCGGTGTGATTCCAGCAGCGCGATGAAGCGCGACATATGGGTGCCTTTTTCTTCCGGCGGCAGGGCGACGGTCATCTCCCAGTCGGCGATGGTGGCCTGCGGCTGGCCGGCCGTGGCCACCAGCAAGGGGTGGCGCACCCCGCGCACGCCAACCCGCTGAATGGCGATATGCCGGGTATCGGCGCTGCTTTGCACGTCCGGCATGGCGACGGCTGCCGGCTCCAGCAAGGTGTTCATGAACGTGTCCTTTCCAAACGCAGGCGTATCGACGCCTCGATCCCTTGGGCATCCAGGCCGAGTCCGGCGAGGATGGCCTTCTGGTCCCCGTGATCGATGAATTCATCCGGCAGCCCCAACTGCAGGACCGGGCGCACGATCGCCTCCCGATGGAAGTATTCCGTCACTGCGCTGCCGGCGCCACCCATGATGGCGGCCTCTTCGACCGTGACGAACAGCGTATGCGTATCCGCCAGCCGTGCCAGCAGGGCCTCGTCCAGCGGCTTGACGAAGCGCATGTCCACCAACGTGGCGTCCAGCGCCTCGGCGGCCTGGGCGGCCTGCGACAGCAGGGTGCCAAAGACCAGCACGGCGACATCCCTGCCCTCGCGGCGCACCACGGCGCGGCCAATGTCCACAGGATCCAGGCCGTCGCCGGGCTCAGCCCCTGTCCCTGCCCCGCGCGGATAGCGCACCGAGGCCGGCCCGGGATGGTGATAGCAGGCATTGAGCAACAGGCGGGCCTCGTGCTCATCCGAGGGCGTGGCCACCACCATGTTCGGGACGCAGCGCAGATAGGCGATGTCGTAATTTCCCGCATGGGTAGCCCCATCGGCGCCCACGATGCCGGCACGATCCAGGGCGAAGGTCACGTCCAGATTCTGCAGGGCCACATCGTGGATCAGCTGATCGTAGCCGCGCTGCAGGAAGGTCGAATAAATGGCGACGACCGGCTTGCAGCCCTCGCAGGCCAGGCCTGCGGCAAAGGTGACGGCGTGCTGCTCCGCGATGCCGACGTCGAAATAACGTTGCGGAAACTGGCGTTCGAATTCAACCAACCCGCTGCCCTCGCGCATGGCCGGCGTGATGCCGATCAGCCGGCTATCGCTGGCAGCCATGTCGCACAACCAGCGGCCAAAGACCTGGGTGAAGGTGCGGCGGGCCGGCTGGGCGGGCTTCTGGATGCCGACCGAAGGATCGAATTTCCCCGGCCCGTGATACAGCACGGGGTCTGCCTCGGCCAGCTTGTAACCCTGCCCCTTGCGGGTGACGACATGCAGGAACTGCAGGCCCTTGAGGGCGCGAATGTTTTCCAGCGTCGGGATCAGGGCTTCCAGGTCATGGCCGTCGATGGGGCCCATGTAGTTGAAGCCCAGTTCCTCGAACAAGGTGGCCGGCGAGAGCATGCCCTTGGCATGGCCTTCGAGCTTGCGCGCCAGGGCCAGGGCCGGCGGCACGTGCTGCAGCACGGCACGCCCCATCATCTTCGCGCGGGCATAGAACTGCCCCGACAGCAACCGGGCGAAATAATAGTTCAGGGCGCCGACCGGCGGCGAGATCGACATGTCGTTGTCGTTCAGGACCACCAGCAGATTGACGTCCGGCGTCACGCCGGCGTTGTTCAGAGCCTCGAAGGCCATGCCCGCCGTCATGGCGCCATCGCCGATCACGGCGATGTGCTGGCGGTCGAGGCCGGCGTTGCGGGCAGCCACCGCCATGCCCAGCGCCGCCGAGATCGAGGTCGACGAATGCGCGGTTCCGAAGGCGTCGTAGGGGGATTCGCTGCGTTTCGGAAAACCGGAAATCCCGCCCTGCTGCCGCAGGCCGGCCATGGCTTCGCGGCGGTTGGTCAGGATCTTGTGCGGATAGGACTGATGCCCGACATCCCAGATCAGACGGTCATCGGGCGTATTGAAGGCGTAATGCAGCGCCAGCGTCAGTTCGACCGTGCCCAGGTTCGAGGACAGATGCCCTCCGGTGCGGGCCACGGAATCCAGCACGAAGGCCCGCAGTTCAGCAGCCAGGTCTTTCAGTTCCCGCCGATCCAGGCGGCGCAGATCGGCCGGCGAGGCGATCCCTTCCAGTAGAGTTGTCATCTTGTCTTCTTCATGTCGGCCCGGCCCCTGGATTCAATGGGTCCGGCCAATGATGTAATCGGCCAGTTCACGCAGCCGGCAGGCCGAAGGCCCCAGCGGCAGCAGGGCCTGATGGGCCTGTTCGCGCAAATTCAGCAGCAGTTCGCGCGATGCGTCCAGCCCCAGGATGGATACATAGGTGGGCTTGCCCTGCGCGGCGTCCTTGCCGGCGGTCTTGCCCAGGGTCGCGGAGTCTGCTGTGACGTCCAGAATATCATCGACGACCTGAAATGCCAGCCCCATGGCGGCCGCATAGGATTCCAGGCCGGTACGCACCGTGGAACTGGCACCGGCCACCACGCCGCCCAGCAGCACGCTGGCTTCGAGCAGGGCGCCGGTCTTCATGCGATGCATGCGTTGCAGGGACTCGATGGACAGGGCCTGCCCGACGCTGGCGCAATCGATGGCCTGTCCCCCCACCATGCCATCGCTGCCGGCGGCGCGCGCCAGCAACTGCACGGCCTGGACGATCAGGGCCGGTGCGATCGGCATCTGCACCAGGCAATCGAAGGCCAGCGGCTGCAAGGCATCGCCCGCCAGCATGGCCAAGGCCTCGTCGTCGAACTGACGGTGCACGGTCGGCCGGCCGCGCCGCAGGTCGTCGTCGTCCATGCAGGGCAGATCGTCGTGAATCAGGGAATAGGCATGGATCAGTTCCACGGCAGCGGCTGCGCCGTCCAGAGCCAGGTCCTGGGCGGCAGCCGCCACCCCAGGCGTGCAGCTGGCCTCGCCCGCCGCCAGCACCAGGGCTGCGCGGATGCGTTTGCCCGGCCCCAGCACGGCATAGCGCATGGCCTCGTGCAGGCGCGCCGGGCCGTCGTCTTCCCGGGACGGCAGAACCTCGTCGAGCACTGCGCCGACATGGGCTACGGCGTCCTGCAGCCACTGATCGAAACTACCGGCCACCACGGTCATGACGCATCCCGCCCCTGGGGGTCCTGGAAGGGTTCCAGCAGTTGCCCCTGGAGCACCTGCACCTGCTGTTCGGCAGCATCCAGGCGCTGCTGGCAGACGCGCGCCAACGCCACCCCGCGCTGATAAAGCGCGATGGATTCTTCCAGGCCCAGATTGCCATCGCCCATGCGGGCCGCCAGCGATTCGAGTTCAGCCAGCGCCGATTCGAAATCAGCGGGCAATGCCTCTGGCGCCTGCGAAGCATCTGGGCGCGGCGCGGTTTTTTCCTTGACCATGGGGTTTCATCATTGACGTCCAGACTGGATTGTACGAGAACCCCGGGGCCGGGGGAAAATGCCGGCTCCGGACCCTGCGGAGCGGCCCCGGAAATCGGCCCTGCCCGGCTGGGGTACAATTTTTGCCCCTGTCCCGTCCCCGGCGGGCATTTTCTTCGCACCGGCCTCATCGGCCGGCATCATTCTTGGCGGGGGGAATCATGAGCTATCCAACCATCCCTTCCGGCGCGGACCTGGCCAGCCAGTTGCCCGTCCATCATTATTTCGATCCCGCCATCCTGGCGCGAGAACGACAGCAGATATTCGCCCACAGCGCACGCTACGTCGGCCACGAACAGATGGTGCCGGAACCCGGCGACTGGCGCACCCTGACCCACGAAGGCGGCGGGCGCGTGCTGCTGCGCGACCGCCACGAAGTGCGCCTGCTGTCCAACGTATGCCGCCACCGCCAGGCGCTGATGCTGGGCAGCCAGGACGGCCGCAACGCGGCCTGCGCATCCGGAAACCTGTGCCAGACGGGCGGGCGCATCCTGTGTCCGGTGCACCACTGGAGCTACGACACCCAGGGCAAGCTGCTGGACGCGCCCCTGTTCCCGGAACAGCCGGATGCCCGATTGGCCGATTTCCCGCTGCATCGCTACCACGGCCTGCTCTTCGAGGGCGAACGCCACCCCGCACAAGACCTGGACGGCCTGTTCGCCCGCCCGGAATTCGCCTTCAGCGACTACCAGCTGGATCACGTCGAAATCCACACCTGCCGCTACAACTGGAAAACCTTCATCGAAGTCTATCTGGAGGACTACCACGTCGGCCCCTTCCATCCGGGATTGGGGCAGTTCGTGACCTGCGACGACCTGAACTGGGAGTTCGGCGACTTCCACAGCATGCAGAAGGTCGGCGTACACCAGGCGCTGGGGCAGCCGGGCACGGACGTCTACCGCCAATGGCACGACCGCCTGCTGCAGTACCGGTCCGGGTCGACGCCGGATTTCGGAGCGATCTGGGTGACGTATTTCCCCACCCACATGATCGAACTCTACCCGCACGTGCTGGTGCTCTCGACCCTGCACCCGGTCAGTCCCCAGGAAACCGTCAACGTCATCGAGTTCTACTACCCCGAGGAAATCGTCGCCTTCGAGCGCGAATTCATCGAGGCACAGCGAGCCGCCTACATGGAAACTGCCGTGGAAGACGATGAAATCGGCGAACGCATGGATGCTGGACGCCGCGCTCTGATGCAGCGCGGCACCAGCGAATGCGGCCCCTACCAGAGCCCGCTGGAAGACGGGATGGCGCATTTCCACGCCTGGTACCGGCGCCTGATGGCCTGACATCCCGAAGACAAAGGCCCCGCGCGTTGCCGCCGGGGCCCGGGTGATACAAGATCGGGCATCAGCGCCCGCGCGCCACTGGCCGTTCGGGATCGCTGCACCATTCGCTCCAGGATCCGGGATACAGAGCCGAGCCCCGCAGACCGGCCAGTTCCATGGCAAAGAGGTTGTGGCAGGCCGTGATGCCCGAGCCGCATTGATGCACGATGCCGTGATCCAGCCGGCCGCCCAGCAGGGTTTCGAATTCCTGGCGCAGGCGGGCTGCGGGCTTGAAGCGGCCGTCCGATTCCACGTTCTGCACAAAGGGCCGGTTCAGCGCCCCGGGGATGTGCCCGCCGACCGGATCCATGGGCTCGACTTCGCCGCTGAAACGCTCGGGCGCCCGGGCGTCCAGCACCGTGAAACGAGGCTCGTCCAGATTGGACAGCACTGCCCGCGCGTCGACCGCCGGCATGGACGGCGGCCCGGTCAGCACGAGGCCCTGCAAGGCCTGGGCCTCGCTGACGGAAGCCGTGCGGGGGCCGGTGTCGACCGCTCCGCCCAGGGCCTGCCAGGCAGCCCAGCCACCGTCGAGCACGGCCACGGATTCATGCCCCAGCCAGCGCAGCATCCACCACAGGTGGGCGGCGAACATGCTGTTGCCCGCATCGTAGACGACCACATCGGATCGCGCCGTCAGGCCCTGCGCCCGCAGCAGGGCGGCGAAATCGGCCCTGTCCGGCAGCGGGTGGCGGCCATTGCGCCCCGTGCGCGGCGCGCACAGCTGGGTCTCATGATCCAGGTACAGGGCGCCCGGAATGTGGCCGGCCTCGTAGGCGCGGCGACCCGCCTGGTGATCGGCCAGATCGTGGCGCACGTCGAACACCAAGCAGCCCGGACGGCTCAAGCGGTCGCGCAATGCCTCTGCCTGAATCAGTAAGTCGGTCATCATGATGGGTTTACCTCCTTGGTCTGCTGTGCCCCTGCGAGCGGTCGGCTGCGCAGGGTGCGGGATTCCATATGCGTACGCCATACCGACAACAAGCCCGAACCGATGATCAGCGCCATGCCTGCCCAGGCCAGCGGAGCCGGTCGATCACCCCAGAACAGGATGCCGATCAGCGCGGCAAAGATGATGGTGGTGTACTGAAGGGCGGCCGTCAACAGGGTAGACCCCAAGCCGAATGCGCGCGTCATGGTGAGCTGCCCCACCAGGCCGGCCAGGCCCAGTCCGGTCAGGGCCAGCAATGCCAGGGGGTCGGACGTGCGCCAGCCCTGCACACCGATGCCGACCACGCCGCTGATGCACACACCGATGGAAAACAGCAGCACGGTGCGCCATTCAGGTTCGCCGATCTGTCCCAGCTGACGGATCTGCATCATGGCGATGGCGGCCAGCCCCCCTGCCCCCAGACCCATCAGGGCAGCCATCCATTGATCGTGTTCGACGCTGGGCCGCAGAATGCCCAGCACACCCAGAAAACCGGCCAGCACCGCCAGCACGCGAACGGGATCGCGCTGGGCACCGCCGAAGAACATCAGCCAGCCGGCAATGAACAGCGGTGCAGTGTAATTCAGGCTGATGGCAGTCGGCAGGGCCAGTTGCGACAAGGCGAAGAACCCCAGCCACATCGAGGCGATCCCGCTGATATTGCGCCAGATGTGCAGACGCCAGCTGGAGGGGCGGATGGTGCGGCGCGTGGACCGAGCCCAGAAAAACAGCAGCAGGACCGATGGAATGCCCCGGAAGAGCACGATTTCGGGCAAAGTGGCGCCCAGGTCGGCGGCGACCTTGACGAAGGCCCCCATCATGGCGAACATCGCACAGGCCAGCAGCATCCACAAGGACTGCATGTTTGTCACCACAACGGGATACAGTTCGCAAAGCCGATACTATACACTTTGGGCACATCAAAACCGACTCGCGGAGCCGTCCCTCACATGAAGCGCATCATCCTGTTTCTCGCCACCAATATGGCCGTCATGCTGGTGCTCAGCATCACCATGAACCTGCTGGGTGTTGGCCGTTATCTGACGGCCAACGGCATCAACCCGACCCAGCTGCTGGTCTTTGCGGCCGTCATCGGTTTTGGCGGGTCCTTCATTTCGCTGCTGATGAGCAAATGGATGGCCAAGACCAGCACGGGCGCCCACGTCATCGATCCCCAGGCACCGCGCAATCAGCGCGAGGCCTGGCTGGTGGACACCGTGCACCAGCTGGCCGACCGCGCCGGCATCGGCCGCCCCGAAGTCGCCATCTACGAAGGCGCGCCCAATGCCTTCGCCACGGGCGCCTTTCGCAATGAATCCCTGGTAGCAGTGTCCACCGGCCTGCTGTCGTCGATGACCGAAGAAGAAGTCACCGCCGTTCTGGGGCACGAGGTCGCCCACGTCGCCAACGGCGACATGATCACGCTGACCCTGATCCAGGGCGTGGTCAACACCTTCGTCATCTTCCTCTCGCGCCTGGTGGGCTATTTCATCGATCGCGCCATCCTGAAGAACGAACGCGGCGTGGGCATGGGCTACTACGCCAGCGTGCTCATCTGCGAAATCCTGTTCGGCGTGATCGCCTCGATCATCGTGGCATGGTTTTCCCGCCAGCGCGAATACCGGGCGGACGCAGGCTCTGCCCACCTGCTGGGTTCCCGCGAACCCATGATCCACGCCCTGGCGCGCCTGGGCGGCGTCGAAGCCGGCGAACTGCCAAAGTCCTTCCAGGCTGCGGGCATCACCGGCGGCGCCCTGGGCGCCCTGTTCGCCTCGCACCCGCCCATCGAACAGCGCATCGAGGCCCTGCGCCGCCAACAGACCTGAGCCAGGGCCCGCCATGCGAGAACTCCAGGTCATCGTCGCCTTCAGTGGATTCATCGCCCTGCTGCTGTGGGGCGTCCACATGGTGCAAACCGGAGTACAGCGGGCCTTCGGCAAGAGCCTCGGGCTGTGGATGGGACGGGCCATGGGGTCCCTGCCTCGCGCCTTCGGCACCGGCCTGCTGGTCACGGCCGCCATCCAGAGCAGCACCGCCACCGGGCTGATGATCGCCGGTTTTGCGATGGACGGGCTGGTTTCCCTGGTGCCAGGCCTGGCCGCCATGCTGGGCGCCAACGTCGGCACGACCCTGATCGTGCAAGCCTTGTCCTTCAATCCGACCATGCTGGCGCCGGGGCTGATCCTGATCGGCGTCTGGATGTTCCGACACTACGCTCCCGGGCGCGCCCGCGACCTGGGGCGCGCCTTCGTCGGCCTGGGCCTGCTGCTGCTGGCCCTGCAGGAACTCGTGACGATGTTCGAGCCGCTGAAAAGCGCGCCCATGCTGGGCACGGCGCTCGACGCTCTGGGCGAGGCACCGCTGCTGGCGCTGCTGGCCAGCACCGCGCTGACCTGGGCATCCCATTCCAGCGTGGCGGTCGTGGTGCTGATCATGTCGCTGGCGCATCACGGCCTGGCCGACCCCGCGCTGGCCTACACCCTGGTGCTGGGAGCCAATCTGGGCACCGCCATCAACCCGGTTCTGGAAGGCGGCCATGACGACAATCCGGCGTCCCGCCGCCTGCCAGTGGGCAACCTGGGCACCCGGGTCATCGGCTGCCTGCTGGGCATGGCCCTGCTGCCCTGGGCGCCCGACATCATGCAGGCCCTGGGCGGGGATCCGGCCCACGGGGTCGCCAATTTCCATCTGATCTTCAACCTGGTCGTGGCCGCCTGCTTCATGCCGATGCTGCGGCCCTACGCCCGGCTGCTGCAGCGCCTGATGCCGCAACGCAGCAACCCCGACGACCCGGCCCGCCCCCGCTACCTGGACGAGTCCGCCCGCGAAGTCCCCGCCGTGGCCCTGGGCCAGGCGGCCCGCGAAGCCCTGCGCCTGACGGACCTGCTGCGCGAATCCCTGCAGCTGACCCAACGCGCCCTGCTGCGGGACGACAACCCCGCCACCGGCCGCGCCCGCTACCTGAACGGGGTCATCGGCGAACTGGATCAGTCGGTCACCACCTACCTGGCGACCCTGGACCAGGAAAGCCTCAGCCCCGAGGATGAACAGTATCTGAAGGCCATCCTGACCTTTTCGATGAACATGGCCCATGCGGCCAGCGTCTCAGGCATGGGGCTGCTGGGCCATGCCAGCCGCCTGCACAAAAAACACTGGGCGCTGAGCGCCGAACAGCAGGCCGAACTCGCCGACACACTGGAGCGCCTGCAAAACAACCTGCGCCAGGCCGCGTCCCTGTTCGTGTCCGGCGACCGCCAGGTGGCTCGCACCCTGGCATTCGAAAAGGAATATTTTCGCACGCTGGAAACCAAGGCCGCCGACCGTCACCTGGACCGTATCAAGACCGGCCGGATCGACGTCGCCGAGGTCGGCGCCTTTTATCTGGAGATCCTGCGCGACGCGGGCGGCGTCAATGCCTACCTGGTCAACGCTGCCGCCTACCCGATCCTGGCCCGCCATGGCGAACTGCGGCCCAACCGGCTGCGCGAGGCAGACTGAACCGCCCGGCCTCGCGCCGGGCACGAAACGCAATCAGTGGGCCTCGCCCCAGTCACGCCCAACCCCGACTTCGGCCACCAGCGGCACCGCCAATTCGGCCACCCCCGCCATCAACTCAGGCACCCGCTGGCGCAGCACGTCGACTTCGTCGGGTGCCGCATCGAACACCAGTTCGTCATGCACCTGCATGACCATCAGGCTGCGCAGCCCGTCCGCAGACATCCAGTCCTGCACGGCAACCATGGCCATCTTGATCAGATCGGCTGCCGTCCCCTGCATCGGGGCGTTGATGGCGGCGCGTTCGGCTGCGGCTGCGCGGGGCCCCTTGGCGCCAGCCAGATCGGGAAAATACAGGCGCCGGCCAAAGACGGTTTCGACATAGCCCTGTTCCCGCGCCTGACGGCGAATGCGGTCCATGTATTCCGCCACGCCCGGATACCGCATGAAGTACCGATCGATATAGGATTTGGCCGCCGCGCGGGTGATGCCCAGATTGGACGCCAGGCCGAATTCACCCATACCGTAGATCAGGCCGAAATTGATGGCCTTGGCGGCCCGTCGGTGCTCGGCATCGACCTGGTCGGGGGCTACGCCGAAGACCTCGGCAGCCGTGGCGCGGTGGATGTCCTGGCCTTCGGCAAAGGCACGGCGCAGATTGGCGTCTCCCGACACATGCGCCATGACCCGCAATTCGATCTGGGAATAGTCGGCCGAGACAATACTGCCCAGGCTGGACACAAAGGCCGAACGCACCCGCCGACCCTCGGCCGTGCGCACCGGAATATTCTGCAGATTGGGATCCGATGAGGCCAGACGCCCGGTGATGACTGCTGCCTGGGCGTACCGCGTGTGCACCCGGCCCGTGCGCGCATCGATCATGCGCGGCAGTTTGTCGGTATAGGTGGATTTCAGTTTCGCGATGCCCCGGTAATCCAGCAGCAGGCGGGGCAAGGGATAGTCGGCTGCCAGACGAGTCAGGACGTCTTCGTCGGTGGACGGCGCCCCGCCAGCGGTCTTGCGCAGCACGGGCAGCTGCATCTGGGTGAACAGGATCTCGCCGAGCTGCTTGGGCGAATTCAGATTGAAGGGCTGGCCCGCCAGGGTATGCGCCTGGGCCTCCAGGTCGATCATCTGCTGCCCCAGTTCGTGGCTTTGCCGGGCCAGCACATCGGCGTCGATGGCCACACCGTTGCTCTCGATGCGAACCAGGACGTCCGAGGTACGGATTTCCAGTTCGTAGGTGCTCAGCAGGCCAGGGTGCGCCTGCACCTGCGGCAGCAGCACCTGGTGCAGGCGCAAAGTGAAATCGGCATCCTCGGCGGCATAGTGCGCGGCGCGTTCCAGGTCGACCTCGTCAAAGCCGATCTGGCGGGCGCCCTTGCCGCACAGGTCCTCGTAGGTAGTCCCCGTGACCCCCAGCCACTGGATGCACAGATCCTGCAGATTGACACGTCGATGCGACTGCAGCACATAGGCCTGCAGCATCGTGTCGTGGCGCACGCCGCGCAGGGCAAGGCCTTCGTTGGCGAACACGTGGGCGTCGTATTTGGCGTGATGCAGCAATTTGGGGGCGGCAGGATCCTCGATCCAGGGTCGCAACTGGTCCAGCACCCAGGCGCGATCCAGTTGGTCGGGCGTGCCGGGCGCGCGATGACCGACCGGGATGTAGGCCGCATGGCCCGGCTCGACCGCCATCGACAGGCCAACCAGGCGGGCCGCCATGGGGTCCAGGCTGGTGGTTTCAGTATCCAGTGCGACCAGGGGCGCCGCGCGCAGTCGTTCCAGCCACTGTGCGAAATGGTCCTGGTCCAGAATGGTCTCGTAACGCAGTTGATCAGGCGCCGACGGCACGGCCTGGGGCTGCGCCACGCGGGCGTCCTGCTGGGGCAACCGATCGGGGTCGCCGGTTGCCTCGCGCAGCCAGGACCGGAACCCGTATCGTTCGTACAGGCGGATCAGAGTCGCCTGATCGGGATCCCGCAAGGGCATGGCCGCCACCGCGTATTCAGGCGGCAGATCGCAATCCAGCTTGATCGTCAGCAAGTCGCGGGTCAGCGGAAAATGATCGACCGCCTGGCGCAGATTGGCCCCCGCAACACCCTTGATCTGTCCGGCCTGCGCCACCAGGGCCTCGATGCTGCCGTATTCATTCAGCCATTTCGCGGCTGTCTTGGGGCCGACCTTGTCCACGCCGGGCACATTGTCCACCGTGTCACCGGTCAGCATCAGATAGTCGATGATGCGTTCGGGCGGCACGCCGAACTTGCGGATCACGCCCTCGCGATCCTGGCGATCGCCCGACATGGTGTTGATCAGTTCCACCTGATCGTTCACCAACTGGGCCAGATCCTTGTCGCCAGTCGAAATGATGGTATAAAAGTCACTTTTGGCCGCCTGCACCGCCAACGTGCCGATCACATCGTCGGCCTCGACGCCGGGTGTCGCGATCACGGTCCAGCCCAATGCCGCCGCTGCCTCATGGATGGCGGGAATCTGGGCGCGCAGGTCCTCGGGCATGGACGGCCGATTGGCCTTGTATTGCGGATACATCTGTTCCCTGAACGACCCGCCAGGCGCATCGAACACGCAGGCGCCAAACTGCGCCGTGTCCTTGTAATCAGACACCAGCCTCCGTAACATGGAGATGACACCGTACAAGGCCCCCGTGGGTTCGCCCTGTGCATTACGCAAATCAGGCATCGCATGATAAGCGCGGTACAGGTAGCTGGACCCATCGACAAGCAACAAGGTTTTTTTCATGACAGACAACAAGACAAAACGGCTTTCGGCGGAACAACAGATTCCCACGATTATTGCAGAGATGAGCAAAGCCGCCACGGCTTTCCAGAAAATCGGCCTGGGCGTCAGCATTTTCGGCAGCGCCCGCATTCCGCGCGGCCACCCCTTCTACGAACTGGGCCAGGAACTGGGCGCTCGCATCGCACAACTGGGCGTGCCGGTCATCGCCGGCGGCGGGCCGGGCCTGATGGAAGCCGCCAACCGGGGCGCCTTCGAAGCCGGCGGACGCAGCGTCGGACTGAACATCCGCCTGCCTCGGGAGAACACCGACAATTCCTACCAGACCGACAGCCTGCACTTCGAATACTTCAATTCGCGCAAGGCCTCGTTCTTCATGCACAGCCTGGCCTACGTGGTACTGCCGGGCGGCTTTGGCACCCTGGACGAGCTGTTCGAGGCCATCACGCTGGTGCAGACGCTGAAACAACCCCCCGCACCCATCATCCTGGTGGGCACCGAATTCTGGTCCGGCCTGATCGACTGGATCCGCGACCAGCTGGTTCCCAACGGCACGGTCAGCCCCTTCGACATCGACCTGATCACCGTCACCGACGACCTGGACGAGGTCATCCGCCAGATCCAGGACGCCGTTCAGATCGAACCCAGCCGCGAGCCTGCCCTGCCTGAATAAGCCGTATCTACGGGTAATGCTTGATGCGGCTGCGCTGCGTCCTGAGTTAACATCACGCCTTGTTACCGCCGGGCGACTACCCCGATTCCGGCCCCACAGGAGAACCATCCGATGAAAACGACTTTGCTTGGCGCCGCGCTGCTGATCGCAGCCGGGCTGATCCCCGCGGCCAGTTCCGCCGCCGATGCCCAGGAACTCAAGATCGCCACCGAAGCCGGCTACCCCCCGTTTGAATACCGCAATCCGAACGGTCAGCTCGAAGGCTTCGACATCGACATCGGCAACGAACTGTGCAAACGGCTGCAGCGCAAATGCGTCTGGATCGATCAGTCCTTCGACGGCTTGATCCCAGGCCTGCAGGCCCGCAAATTCGACCTGGCCAACTCCACCATGACCGCCACCGAGGCTCGCAAGAAAGTCATCGACTTCTCCACGCCGATGTACATCGTGCCGGTCAAGCTCATGGTCAAAAAAGGCAGCGGCCTCGAACCCACCGCCGAATCCCTGAAGGGCAAGCGCGTGGGCGTGCAGCAAGGCACCACCATGGAAACCTACGCCCGTAAATACTGGGCGCCCAAAGGCGTGACCGTGGTGTCCTACCCCAGCTACACCAACGCCTACGTAGACGTGACCGCCGGGCGCCTGGATGCCACCTTCCAGGAAGCCCAGAGCGCGGTTGAAGGTTTCCTGAGCAAACCCGAAGGCGCGGACTACGAACTGGCCCAGATGACGCTGGACGATCCCATCCTGAACGACCCCATCGCCATGGGTCTGCGCAAAGGCAACAAACTGAAGACCGACGTGGACAAGGTCCTGAAGGCCATGCTGGCCGATGGCACCATCCAGGGTTTCGCGAAAAAATACTTCGCCGAAGGCCTGATCCAGTTCCCCGCTCAATAATCGGGTCTGCGGCATGCCGCACGCCCTGACCGCCCGGATGGCCTCAACGGCCCTGCATGACCGGGCGGTCTTCATTCCTGATCGTCTTCCATGTTTCTGAACGGCTACGGCCCCCTCTTGCTGGCGGGGACCTGGGTCACCATCCAGCTTGCCCTGCTATCCCTGCTGGTCGCCCTGGGCCTGGGGCTGCTGGGCGCCTGGGCAAAACTGTCCGACGCCTGGGGCGCACGCCTGCTGGCGACGGCCTACACGACGCTGATCCGGGGAGTCCCGGACCTGGTGCTGATGCTGTTGATCTTCTTCAGCCTGCAGATCTACCTGAACAACTTCACCGACCTGCTGGGCCTGGATCCCATCGACATCGATCCGTTCGGCGCCGGCGTGCTGACGCTGGGCTTCATCTACGGCGCCTATTTCGCCGAGACCTTTCGCGGCGCCTTCATGGCGGTGCCGCAGGGCCAGCTGGAAGCCGCCACCGCCTACGGCATGCGTGAATTCCAGGTGTTTCGCCGGGTGCTCTTCCCGCAGATGATGCGCCACGCCCTGCCGGGCATCGGCAACAACTGGCAGGTGCTGCTGAAATCCACGGCCCTGGTGTCCCTGATCGGTCTGTCCGACCTGGTCAAGGTCGCCCAGGACGCCGGCAACGTCACGTTCCGGGTGTTCCTGTTCATCAGCCTCACGGGCCTGATCTACCTGGCGCTGACCACCGTGTCCAACGGCGTGCTGTACTGGCTGGACAAGCGCTACAGCGTGGGCGTGCGTGAGGTCTCCCTATGATCGACGTGCTGGACCAATTCTGGCGGGCCTACCTGTATTCCAGCAACGGCAGCCTGTCGGGCATGGTGATTACCCTGTGGCTGCTGGTGCTGTCGGTGTCGATGGGCTTTTTCATGTCCATCTTCCTGGCCGTGGGCCGGGTGTCGTCGCGCCGCTGGCTGTCGATTCCCTTGTGGGCCTTCAGCTACGTCTTCCGGGGCACGCCGCTGTACGTGCAGATCCTGTTCATCTACGCCGGCATCTACAGCCTGGACGTCGTCAAGGGCACGCCCAGCCTGGCGGACTTCTTCCAGAACGGCTTCAATTGCATGGTCGTGGCCCTGACACTCAATACGGTGGCCTACACGACGGAAATCTTTGCAGGCGCCATCCGCGCCACCAGCGCCGGCGAAATCGAGGCGGCTCGCGCCTACGGCATGACGCGCTTTGCCCTGTACCGCCGGGTGATCCTGCCCTCGGCGCTGCGCCGGGCACTGCCCGCCTACAGCAACGAGGTCATCCTGATGCTGCACGCCACGTCGCTGGCCTTCACCGCCACGGTCCCAGACATCCTGAAGGTCGCGCGCGATGCCAACTCCGCCACTTACCAGACCTTTGCGTCCTACGGAATCGCCGCCCTGCTCTACCTGGGGCTGTCATTTACCCTGATCGGACTGTTCCGCTGGTACGAACGCCGTACACTGGCCTATCTGGGCCATCACCGATAACACCCATGTCCAAACTCGACGTACTCAACATCCACAAGCGCTACGGTGACAACGAGGTCCTCAAGGGCGTCTCCCTGCAGGCCAACGCCGGCGACGTGATCTGCATCCTGGGCTCCAGCGGCTCGGGCAAATCCACGTTCTTGCGCTGCATCAACTTCCTGGAAAAACCCAACCAGGGATCCGTGTCGCTGAACGGCGAACTGTTGAAGATCACCCACGACAAGCACGGCGAACCGCATGCCGTCGATCTGGATCAGCTGCGCCGCCTGCGCTCCAAGCTGGCCATGGTGTTCCAGCACTTCAACCTGTGGGCGCACATGAACGTCCTGGGCAACGTGATCGAAGCCCCCATCCAGGTCCTGAAGCTCAGCCGCGCCGAAGCCACGGAACGCGCCCGGCACTACCTGGCCAAGGTCGGCCTGGACCCCAAGGTCGAAACCCAGTACCCGTCGTCCCTGTCGGGCGGCCAGCAACAGCGCGTGGCCATCGCCCGCGCCCTGGCCATGGAACCGGAGGTCATGCTGTTCGACGAACCGACATCCGCGCTGGACCCGGAACTGGTGGGTGAAGTCCTCAAGGTCATGCAGAAACTGGCCGAGGAAGGCCGTACCATGCTGGTCGTAACCCACGAAATGGGCTTCGCCCGCAACCTGGCCTCGCAGGTCATGTTCCTGCACCAGGGCGTGGCAGAAGAAACCGGCGCACCCGCCGACATCTTCGACAATCCGCAAAGCCCCCGCCTGCGGCAATTCCTGTCGGGCAACCTGAAGTAAGGCCGCCACCCCGGCTTCCCGGTCAAAACCCGCCCGATTCATTCATTTGAATGAATCGCTTTCGCGGGCTGCTTGATAGACTGCTTCCAAGAACGACAAGGGGGCGGCATGGAAGGCAAGGGCACCGGCCCGGCATTGGGAATCATGGGCATCACGATCGTGCTGGCGCTGATGCTGATCCACATCGCCTGGAAACGCACCGATATCCACGATCACATGCTGGGAGCCGTGCTGGGCATCGTCCTGCTGGCAGCGGTGCTGGCCATGGTGTTCCTGTTCTTCGGACTGCCAGGCAATCGACGGCCCATCGTCTTCTTCCTGACCTTCTTCATCCTGCTCACACTGCCCGGCACGGTCTTTCTGTTCGCCCGGGCGTACACCGGGTTCCGCCTCAACACCTACGACCTCGACGCACCGGGCATGCCTTCGCCGCTGCTGTTCCTGCTGCCCTACATCGCCCTGGCGGCCCTGGCCTTCATCCGCCTGACGAGCTGGTCCATGACTTTCGAGCCCGCCCCGGGCTCCAGTGCGATCAGCATGCAGGACCTGCGGCAGCGCCTGCAGGCCATCAATGACGGCGCTGAATTCCCCTTCACCGTCACCTCCGGAAAGCGCCCGGACGAAGTGATCATCGACTGGAAGTACGCCGACGCGGTCTGGCTGGATCTGCTCCGGGTGCACAAGATCTCGGCACTCACCCGGCTCACGATCCGTCTCGACGAGACCGACCACACGGCGCGGGTGCGCGAGACCCAATCCCAGTTCAACGCATCGGCTGGCACGGGCGGCCTGGGCCTGTCGTTCTACCAGCAGTGGGGCGCCATCACGTTCTACGAGGCCCGTCAGGAAACCCTCTATGGCATCCAGATCGAGAACGGCCGACCCGTGGCCAAACTCAGCTACACCTACAGGTTCGACATCCGGGAAATGCGCGATCCCCTGCTGAAACTGATCACCGAGAACGGCTGGACGTTCAAATGCGTGACTCTCCCCCTGAAGTGGCTGACCGGATAGGCGCGACACCCACCCAGACATCCGCGAGGATCTCCATGACACGATCGACACGCACCGCCCCCGCCCGAGCGAATCTTCTCCGGATCCTGCTGGCAATTCCACTGATCGCACTGGCGGCGACCTGGCCCGCCGCTGCACAGGACGACGATCAGGCCCGCTGGTTCAACGAACACTACGACGATATGACGATCCTTGCCTACGGCACCCCGGACAGCGACGACGTCGCTCTTTATTTCGGATGCAGTCCGGGTACCGGCATGATGAAGATCTATCTCCAGGACGAGCACAGCGGCGCCAAGGCAGGCGAGCAAACGGCCATCCGCCTGCAGGCAGCCGGCCAACGCCTTGAATTCTCTGCTCCGGGCCTGGAAAACCAGGACTCGGGGGGCACGGATTTCAGCGCCGAACTGCCCCTGGACGATGCCTTGCAGCGTCTGCTGCGCGCCAGCACCAGCCTGGACATCACGATCAGGCAGCATACCGAACGCTACCCCCTGGCCCGCGCGGCCGAACCCGCAGCCCGACTGCTGGCCGCATGCAAGGCACCACCACCCCCGCAAGCGCAAAGCATCCCTGCCGGCTTCGACTGCGCTCGGGCTGAACGGCCAGTCGACCGCTTCATCTGCGCGCACGCGGCACTGCGCTGGCAGGACCTGGCTCTGTCCCGCAGCTACGCGGCGGCCAAGGCAGCGGTTGCGGGCCCGGCCCGCGACGAACTCGTGCACAGCCAGCGCGAGTGGGTACGCGAACGCGACCGCCGCTGCATCGCCGATCGGTCATTCAAAGAGTTGTCGGATACCGACAAGCCATTGCAGGCACTGGCCTATGACTGCCTGGACACCGTCTATCTGGGCCGCCGCCAGGTTCTGCAGGACAGGGGCGCTGCGCCACTGGCGCCCACGCGCATCGCACCCATCGACCTGTCGCCGATCGCGGCGGCGCGCCCGGATGCCCGGAACGGATCCGACCTGCTCATCGCCGGCATCCAGGCCTCGCCCGACGGCGCCCTGCTGGCGATCCTGCTGCCCAGCCAGGAAATCGACAGACCCGATCAGGTCTGGCTTTACCGGATCGCCGATGGCAAGCTGGCCGAAGCCACGCCGCCTCCGGACCAGAATCAGCCCCATTCCGACGACGCGCCGATGGCAATCCAGGCACTGGCCTGGCGGGACGGCACGCTGCATGCGCGCGTCGCGCTCTGGGGAGCAGGCGACGACCCGGAACACGGCACAAACGCGGTCTATGCCGCGACCCTGGACAGCCACCGGCGGCTGGACCACGTCCCGGACGCGATCCAGGCCTTGCTCGACGAGGCGGCCGGATCCGACACCGTCGAACCGGACAAAGCGCTGGAAAGCGACCGTGACGCCCTCGGCGTCCTCCGGGGCAACCGCGACTTCCTTGTCTGGACCGCAGATCTGGGGCGCGGCACCATCGAACTCAGGACACGCAGGCGCGGCGCCGCAGCGCCGGTCTACCGGGCCGCCCGGGGTTCGTGGGAACTCGAGTCGTACCTCTTCGATACCCGCCGCTCGCAGATCGTGTATGCGGCCGACACGGGAATCACCCTGCTGGACCTGGCCACCCGCAGCGAACGGCGCATCGCAGGTACCTCGCGTGGCGACCACCCGTACGCACTTTCCACAGATCAAAGCCTTCTGGTCTGGTCCACGCGCAACGCCTGCGGCGACGAATACCTGGCGGCGCAGGACGAGAATGCACCCGAACAGTTCTGCCTGGCGCACCTGCCGGCCCCGGAGCGGCGGCCATGAAAGACCTGCGACGAACCACGGGGCTGCACCTCGTGATCCTGGCAGCTGCATTATCCGCCGCAGCCCTGGCCCTCCCGACGCCTGCGCTGGCCTTCGGGCCAAGTTTCGACTGCAACAAGGCCACGCGCCAGATCGACCGGGCGATCTGCGCCTGGGGCGATGTGGGCATGCTGGACGGCCGGATGGCAGCTGCCTACCAGGCTGCCATGATCTCGCAGCCGAACGCAGCCGCCCTCATGGCGGCCCGCGCGCAGCAGCGGGCCTGGCTGGCGGAACGCGACCAGCGATGTTCTCTGGCAAACGTGCAGCCCCTGGCCGCAAAAAAACGCAGCACCCTCAGCCCCCAGGAACTCGGCCAGCGCCTGTGCCTGCAGACCCTGTATCCGCCGCAGATCGCCAGGCTCGTGAATCTCGCCGCGCCCGCGCTGATGCCGCAGGAGATCCAGAACCTGCCGATCACGCCGCTGAAAGCCGCCTACCCGGACACCTGGCGACAACTCGGCTACCAGGCCGGGTTCTCCCCGGACAAGACCCTGATCGCGCTGGGCGTCGAGGACGATGCGGGCTACGTGATACAGATCTGGCTCTATCGAATCGCAGACGAACGCATGGCCGTCGCATCCCCGCTCATCCCCCCTGGCACGCCCAAGGCGCCCGAGGACATCGGCGCCTTCGCCCCGTGGGTCTGGGGGCAGGACGGTCTCCTCTATGTCCAGGCCCGCCGCCCATATGGCAAGGACAGCCTGTTTGGCGCCGACATGGAGGGCTATGCCGAACAGAGCGCGCCGCCACCCGACATTGCCCGGCAATTGGCCGGCGACGACTCGGCCAGCGCGCTCATGCCGGGCGACAGCGCTGCACCCCGAAACCAGTCCCTGCCCGGCCTGGACGACGACAGCCGCAACGAGCAGCGAGGGGGCGCCATCACGGCCTGGGCCCAGGACAAAGGGCATGGGTCATTCGAACTGCGCACGGCGCGACCCGACGACGGCGCGCCACGCATCATCGCCACCGGTGGCTGGGAATTGGCGGACTTCCTCCTCGACCCCGAAGGCAAACGTCTGTTCTACAGCAGCGAAAATGGCATCATGGTCGCCGATCCCGGCACGGGCGCAACACGACGCCTGGATGGCACGCGCGGCACACCCTCCAAAGCCCGGCTGATCACCCTATCGGCCGACGGCGAAACACTGCTCTATTCCGCCCGCGCAGCCTGCAACAGCGACGCCACCGAGGAACAGAGCCCCCAGGAAGCCGCCAACCAGGAAACGCGCCTGTGTCTTGCGCGCCTGCCCCTGGCCGCCGGACATCCATGACCCCGGCGGACGAACCGGTGCCCTCTCATCTGAATGCAGGATAAGCCGTCAGAAGCGCAGCCGCATCAGCCGGTGCTCGATCCCGGCGTCCATGAAGGTATCACCTTCTTCCACGAAACCGTGGCGGGTATAGAAGGGCCGGGCCTGCATCTGCGCGGCCAGGACGACTTCGGCATCGCCGCGCCGGCGCGCGGCGTCCACCAGGGCGTTCAGCAGCAAGGAACCAACCCCTGAACCCCGCCAGGAACGGCGCACGGCCATCCGGCCGACATGCCCGTCTGGCAGCAGACGACCGGTGCCCACTGCCTGCCCTGCCGTATCGTAGGCGATCGCATGCAGGCACTGGGCGTCCTTGGGGTCCAGTTCTTCTTCCAGCGGCACCTGCTGTTCCTGGACGAAGACTTCCAGCCGGATGCGCGAGGCCTCGGGTCCCAACGTATCCCAGTCTCCCGTCACGACGCGGCAGACATGGGTGGCTGTGCCCGGAGATGCGGCCAGCGCGAAATCCAGGACTTCCGGCAGCCAGTGCCTGAAATCCGACAGCCCATGGTCGCTGCCTTCGATGATGCGTTGGCGGCCGCCGGCAAAACGCGCCTGCATGTCGCGCCAGTCCAGTACCTCGTCGCCGGTGGCGGCCAGCAGGAAATAGCGCTCGGGGCGCGTCAGGACGCGGATGTCGGCCTCGGCCCGAGCCAGCTCGTCCACATGCTCGGGTAGAAATTCGAATGGCTCGTCGCCATGAAACGTGCGGTGGGACCCGACCTGCGTGCCCAGATCCCGGGCCGCATGCACGACCGGGTTGAGCAGCACGGCACGGCAGCCCAGGCGTTCGGCCAGCCATGTGGCGTAGAAACCGCCCAGTGAAGAGCCGACCACCGTCAGGCGATCGACCGCGCCGCCTGCCGCCCGATCCCGGCCTTCACCGCCGGGTGCGGTGCCTTGGGCCAGAAGCTCCTCGGCCAGGCTCAAGGCCAGCCGCATCGCCTCTGCGGGACTGGCAGGCAGCTGGGGGCAGCGCCAATCTGCGGCCAGCCCGCGTGCGGCCAGCGCCGCCGCCATCACGCGTGCCTTGAAGGAATCGGGAGAGGAGCGGAATCCGTGCAGATAGAGAATCATGATGTCCAGGCAGAGAATGGCATTCCGGGCGCCTGCGGGCGCGCGACGGAGCCTCGCCCCATTGTAAGAGCAGCGGGCCGCGCCGCATGCCGGAACGAAAAACCCCGCCACGAAGGGCGGGGTCGTCCGGATCATCGGATCAAGGTACCCGGATCAGGCCGATTCGCGCATGCTGCGGCGACGCTCGTGTTCCTGCAGGTAGCGCTTGCGCAGGCGGATCGACTTGGGCGTGACTTCGACCAGCTCGTCATCCGCGATGAATTCCACTGCGTATTCCAGGTTCAGCGCGATGGGCGGCACCAGGTCGATGTGTTCGTCCTTGCCCGAGGCACGCACGTTGGTCAGCTTCTTTTCCTTGATCGGGTTGACCACCAGATCATTGTCGCGGGAATGGATGCCGATGATCATGCCTTCATAGACCGGATCCTGGGGAGACACGAACATGCGGCCGCGTTCCTGCAGCTTCCACAAGGCATAGGCCACGGCCGTACCGTCGTCCTGGCTGATCAGCACGCCATTGCGACGTTCGCCCACACCGCCCTCGCGCACCGGAGCATAGTCGTCGAAAATATGGCTCATCAGGCCGGTGCCGCGCGTCAGCGTCATGAACTCGCTCTGGAAGCCGATCAGGCCACGCGCCGGGATCCGATATTCCAGGCGGGTGCGGCCACGACCATCAGGGGACATGTCCTGCAGGTCGCCCTTGCGGCGGCCCAGCTCTTCCATGACGCCGCCCTGATGCGAATCTTCCACGTCCACCGTCAGCAGTTCGTAGGGCTCGCATTTCACGCCATCCAGTTCCTTGAACATGACGCGGGGCCGCGATACGGCCAGCTCGTAGCCTTCCCGACGCATGTTTTCCAGCAGGATGGTCAGGTGCAGTTCGCCCCGGCCGCAGACTTCGAACACGGTGTCGTCGTCGGTGTCGTTCACGCGCAGGGCGACGTTGGACTTCAGTTCGCGGTCCAGGCGGTCGCGCAGCTGGCGGCTGGTGACGAACTTGCCCTCGCGCCCGGCCAGGGGCGAGGTGTTCACCATGAAGTTCATGGTCAGGGTGGGCTCGTCGATGCGCAGCATGGGCAGGGCTTCCGGCGTCGCCGGATCCATCAGCGTGCAGCCGATGCCGATGTCCTCGATGCCGTTGATCAACACGATATCGCCTGCCTCGGCAGAATCCACCAGCACGCGGTCCAGGCCCTGGAACTTCAGCACCTGGTTCACGCGACCCTTGATGGCTTCGCCTTCGGGGCCGAACTTCACAGCCACGTCCTGGCCGGCATGCAGGCGGCCGCGATTGATGCGGCCCACGCCGATCTTGCCCACATAGCTGCTGTAGTCCAGGGAAATGACCTGCAGCTGCAACGGCCCTTCGGCATCGTCCTCGCGCTGCGGCACGTATTGCAAAATGGCATCGAACAGCGGGCGCATCGTGCCCGAGCGCACATCGTCAGTCAGGCCAGCATAACCGGACAGGCCCGATGCGTAGATCACCGGAAAATCCAGCTGCTCTTCCGTCGCGCCCAGCTTGTCGAACAGATCGAAGGTGGCGTTGACCACGAAGTCCGGGCGCGCGCCCGGGCGGTCGACCTTGTTGACCACGACGATGGGCTTCAGGCCCAGGGCCAGAGCCTTGCGCGTTACAAAGCGGGTCTGCGGCATGGGGCCTTCGACCGCATCGACCAGCAGCAACACGCCATCGACCATGGACAGCACACGTTCGACCTCGCCGCCGAAGTCGGCGTGTCCCGGGGTGTCGATGATGTTGATGTGCGTGCCTTCGTATTCGACGGCGCAGTTCTTGGCCAGAATGGTGATGCCGCGCTCGCGCTCGATGTCGCCGGAATCCATCACCCGTTCGGACACCTGCTGGTTGTCGCGGAAGGTGCCGGACTGCCGCAGCAGCTGGTCAACGAGAGTGGTCTTGCCATGGTCCACGTGGGCAATGATGGCCACGTTGCGCAAAGCTCGCTTCATAAGGTGATTTCCTCGGTAGATACACTCGCCGGGCGCAGTCCGTCCGGCAAGGCGTGTAAAGGGATGAGCGCCGACTGCGGCGCGGCCATGGCCTGCAGGGCTTCCAGCCCGATGGCCTGCTCGATCTTGAAGGGGCCGACGGCCGTGCGCCGCAAGGCCGACAGATGCCCCAGGCACCCCAGGCTGCGGCCGATATCCTGGGCCAGGGTGCGCACATAGGTGCCTTTGCTGCAATGCACCCGCAGCCGGGCGGATACGCCGTCGCAGGCCAGCAGGTCCAACGCATGAATCGTGATCTGGCGAGGCGGGCGTTCCAGCTCGATGCCCTGGCGCGCATATTCGTACAAGGGCTTGCCGTCGCGCTTGAGCGCCGACACCATGGGGGGGATCTGTTCGATCTCGCCCCGGAATCCGGCCAGCACGGATTCCAGCGTCTCTGCCGAGACGGCGGGAATCTCGTCTGCCCGCGCCACGATGTGGCCCGTCAGGTCCCCGCTGTCGGTTTCCTCGCCGAAGGCAACCGTGGCTTCGTAGACCTTGTCGGCCTCGAGCATGGCGGAGGAAATTTTTGTGGCACGGCCAAAGCAGCAGATCAACAGGCCTGTGGCGAAAGGGTCCAGGGTGCCGGTATGCCCCGCCTTGCGGGCATCGACCGTGCGTTTGGCGCGCTGCAGCGCATGATTACTGGAGAGGCCCTCAGGTTTGTCCAGCAAAAGGACACCGTCGAGCATCTGCCCGCGTCGGGAAGCCATCGTTCAATCCGTTCAGATGAGTGACGACCGCCCTGTCAGGGCTGGCCGTCCGGGTCTTCGAGCTCGGGAATTTCCGATGCGCCCGCCTGGGGACGATTGGCCCGATCGATCAGTTGGGTCAGTTCGATACCCCGCGCCAGCTGCACATCGTGCACGAAACGCAGCGTGGGGACCGTGTGAATATGCAGCAGCTTGAAAAGCTGCGAATGCAACCAGCCGGCCTTGTCGTTCAGGGCCTGCGCCGCCGTGCCGGGTTCGGCGCCCAGCACGGTGAAATAGACTTTCGCATGGGCGTAATCCGTCGACAGATCGACCCCGGTCAGGGTGATCAGTCCGGCCCGCGACACATCGATCTCGCGCTGCACCAGCGCCGCCAGATCCTGCTGGATCTGGTCGGCCAGGCGCGTGTTGCGGCCGGGATTCGGTTTGGATTTATGACGACCCATGATTCACAAGCCGCGCCATCACAGCGAGCGGGCAATTTCCTTGATTTCAAAGACTTCGAGCTGGTCACCGACCTGGATGTCGTTGTTGTTCTTGAGCGTGATCCCGCAATCGAAGCCGGATTTGACTTCCTTGACGTCGTCCTTGAAGCGACGCAGCGATTCCAGCGTGCCGGTCCAGTGCACCACGTGATTGCGCAGCAGGCGTACCTGGGAATCGCGCTTGACCAGGCCTTCGAGCACCATGCAACCGGCGATGTTGCCGATCTTGGACACCGTGAAGATTTCGCGGATCTCGACCATGCCGATGACTTCTTCGCGCTTTTCCGGCGCCAGCATGCCCGAAAGCGCGTTCTTCACATCATCGATGGCATCATAGATGATGTTGTAGTAGCGCAGATCGATTTCGTTGGTTTCGGCAAGCTTCTTCGCGGGCTGGTCGGCACGCACGTTGAAGCCGATGACGACGGCGCCGGACGCAATGGCCAGGTTGACGTCGCTTTCCGAAATGCCGCCCACGGCCGCATGCACAACCTGCACGCGGACTTCGTCGGTGGACAGTTTCAGCAGCGACTGGACCAGGGCTTCCTGGGACCCCTGCACATCGGTCTTGACGATCAATGGCAGCGTACGCACGCCTTCGCCCAGATTGTCGAACATGGATTCCAGCTTTGCGGCCTGCTGACGGGCGAGTTTGACATCGCGGAACTTGCCTTGGCGGAACAGCGCGATTTCACGCGCCTTGCGCTCGTCGGCCAGCACCAGGACCTCGTCGCCGGCAGCGGGAACTTCGGCCAGGCCTTGAATTTCGACCGGCGTCGAGGGGCCGGCTTCGGCGGTGGGCTTGCCAGTGTCGTTCAGCATGGCGCGAACCTTGCCGAAGGCCACGCCGGCCAGCACGGCGTCGCCGCGATGCAGCGTACCGCTTTGCACCAGAATCGTCGCCACCGGACCGCGCCCTTTGTCGAGACGGGCCTCGATGACGATGCCCTTGGCCGGCGCGTCGATCGGCGCCTTCAGTTCCAGGATCTCGGCCTGCAGCAAGACGTTTTCCAGCAGGTCGTCGATGCCCTGGCCGGTTTTCGCCGATACGGAGATGAAGGGCACGTCGCCGCCGTATTCTTCCGGCACGACTTCTTCGGCCACCAGTTCCTGCTTGACGCGTTCGGGGTTGGCTTCGGGCTTGTCGATCTTGTTGATGGCGACGACCAGCGGCACATTGGCCGCCTTGGCGTGGTGGATGGCTTCGCGCGTCTGCGGCATGACTCCGTCATCGGCCGCCACCACCAGAATCACGATGTCGGTGGCCTGGGCGCCGCGCGCCCGCATGGCCGTGAAGGCCTCGTGGCCCGGGGTGTCCAGGAAGGCCACCACGCCACGGTCGGTCTTGACGCTGTAGGCGCCGATATGCTGGGTGATGCCGCCGGCTTCGCCGGTGGCGACCTTGGTGCGGCGGATGTAGTCCAGCAAAGATGTCTTGCCGTGGTCGACGTGACCCATGACAGTCACGACCGGCGCGCGCGGCTGGGCTTCGACCTCGTCGGCGGTTTCGGTGTCGGCCAGGAAGGCTTCCGGGTCGTCCAGTTTCGCCGCAATCGCCTGGTGGCCGAGTTCCTCGACCACGATCATGGCGGTTTCCTGATCCAGGATCTGGTTGATCGTCACCATCTGGCCCAGCTTCATCAACTGCTTGATGACCTCGGCGGCCTTGACGGACATCTTGTGCGCCAGATCGGCCACGGAAATGGTTTCCGGGACATGGACCTCGCGGGCAATGAATTCTGCCTGTTGCGGTTCCTGATGATCGGCCTGGCGGCGACCCTTGCCGCGCCCGGTCTTCCCGCCACGGCTCTTGCTGCCGGCGCGCCAGGCTTCCTTGCCGGAACCGGCGGACAGCGTATCGGCCTTGGACGGCTTCTTGCGCCCATCGTTGGACCAGGTGGAAGACACGTCGGCGGTCTTGATGACTTTCTTGCCTTCGGTTTCTTTCTTTGCCACGCCCTTGCCAGCAGGCTTGTGCAGGGTCTTGGTGGCGGCTTCGTCCGGTTCCGCTGCGCGCAGGACCTTGCGCGGCTGGCGCATCATCTCGCGCAGCGCGGCAGCTTCGGCCTCGGCGGCCTTGCGGGCGCTTTCGCGGTCGGAATCGGCCGGAGCTCTGCGAGCCTTGCCCGGCGTCGCGGCAGGCGCGGCCACGGGTGCCGTGGAGGCCTCCGGGCGGGGGGCCGCCGGCTGCGCTGCGCCGGCTTCGGCGCGCGCATGGGATGACTGAGTGGAGGGAGAGTCAACGGACGTCTCGGCAGGCGCAGCCTGCGGCTCGACGACAGGGGTTTCGCTCACGATTTCCTGCTTGGATTCAGTAGAAGGTGCTTCTGGGGCGGCGGCCTCGGGGGTATCTGCTGCCACGGCATCGGGCGCCGGGGCGGGCGTTTCGGGCTCTGCCGGGGCTTCCTGGGTCGCAGCCGGCGCGACGGACTCGGCCGCCTGCGGCACAACTGCCGGCGTTTCCACGACAGGTGCGACCGGGGTCGCTACAGGTTCGGCCGCAGCCGGTGCTGCTTCGATAACCGGATCGGCTTCCGGAGCCGCCTGTGCGCCGGCGGATTCTGCGCGGGCGGCTTCCAGGAGTTCGGATCGGTCACGCTTCACCAGCACGCGTTTCTTGCGGACCTCGACCTGGATGGTGCGCGAACGCCCCGAACCGTCGGCCTGATGGATCTCGGATGTCTTGCGACGGGTCAGCACGACCTTTTTGCCCGAGTCCGAGCCATGGGAGCGCCGCAGTGATTCCAGCAAGGCGCTCTTGTCCGCCTCGGTCACGTCAGCATTCACCGAGTCGAGCTGGACGCCAGCCGAGCGGAAATGATCCAGCAGGACGTTGGCGGGCATGTTCAGTTCTTCGGCGAATTGGGCGACGGTGTTACTCGGCATTCGACTCTCTCTTTGACTACGTTAAGGGGCTCGGTGCGGTGGGATGCGACAGCCTTCAGGCTTGGTCGTCCTCGAACCAGTGGGCCCGTGCCTGCATGATCATATCGCTGGCGGCTTCTTCCGACAGGCCGGTCAGTTCGGCCAGTTCGTCGGCCGCCAGTTCGGCCAGATCATCCAGTGTGGTGATGTTGTTTTCGGCCAGCTTGGCTACCAGCGGAGCATCCATACCTTGAATTTCCAGCAGGTCCTGGGCGGTCTGCACGCGTTCTTCCTGGGCAATGGCCTCGGTCAGCAGTGCATTGCGCGCCCGGGTGCGCAATTCATTGACGGTTTCCTCGTCGAAGGCCTCGATGTCCAGCAGTTCCTGCAAGGGCACGTAGGCGACTTCTTCCAGGCCCGTGAAGCCTTCGTCGATCAGGATGTCGGCGACTTCTTCGTCCACGTCCAGTTTCGTGATGAAGGCATGACGCAAGGTCGTGCGTTCCTCGTCCTGGCGATTCTGGCTTTCTTCCGGCGTCATGATGTTGATCTGCCAACCGGTCAGCTCGGATGCCAGACGCACGTTCTGACCGCGAGCGCCGATGGCCTTGGGCAGATTTTCCTCGTCCACGACGACGTCCATGGCGTGCTTGTCTTCGTCCACCAGAATGGATTCGACGTGCGCTGGCGCCAGGGCGCCAATGACGAATTCGGCTGGATCGTCGGCCCACAACACGATGTCGACCTGTTCGCCACCCAGTTCATTGCGCACGGCAGTGACGCGGGAACCACGCATGCCGACGCAGGTGCCGATCGGATCGATTCGCTTATCGTACGCCACGACTGCGATTTTGGCACGCACGCCCGGGTCACGGGCCGCTGCCTTGATTTCGAGCAGACCCTGTTCGATTTCAGGGACTTCGTTGTCGAACAACTCACGGATGAAATCGGGCGAGGTGCGCGACAGGATGACCTGTTGACCACGCGCCGTGTGATCGACCTTGAGGACCCAGGCCCGTACACGATCGCCGGAACGGATGTTTTCCTTCGGGATCATCTCGGAACGCGGCAGGCGGGCCTCGACCTTGCCGATTTCAATGATGGCATCGCCCTTATCGAGGCGTTTCACCGTGCCGGAGACGATGTTTTCACCGCGATCCAGGAAATCGTTGAGCACCTGTTCGCGCTCGGCGTCGCGGATCTTCTGCAGAATGGCCTGCTTGGCCGCCTGCGCACCGATCCGGCCGAACTCGATGGGTTCGAGAGGTTCTTCGATGTATTCGCCGACTTCGATGCCCGGCACGATATCCTGGGCATCCGTATAGAGTTCCTGGGCATCGGGTTCTTGCAAGCCGGCCTCGTCGGGCACGACCAGCCAGCGACGGAACCCCTCGTGCTCGCCAGTCTGGCGATCGATGGCCACGCGAATGTCCACGTCTTCCTTGAAGCGCTTTTTCATGGCAGAGGCCAGAGCGCTTTCGAGGGCGCCGAACACCACATCGCGTTCAACGTTTTTTTCACGCGCCAGGGCGTCGACCAATAGAAGAATTTCGCGACTCATCGCTTCTTACCCTTGAAATCGAGAACAGGATCCAGGTGTGCCCGGTCCACATCGTCAAAAGAAAACGGCAGCGTCTGCAGCTGGCCCGCCTGGTCTTCGTATTCCAGGCTGAGGGCGGGCGACGTGTCGCCCGCGACGCGCAGCACGCCGGTAAAGACCTTGCGGGACTCGACGGCCTCGCGCAGGCGCAGTTCGATGCGCTGGTCGGCAAAGCGGACATAGTCCGCCAGGCGACGCAACGGCCGATCCACCCCGGGAGAGCTGACTTCCAGGCGTTTGTAGTCGATATTGTCGACTTCGAACGCGTGGGACAGCTGGCGCGAGACCTGTTCGCAGTCTTCGATGCGCACCCCGTCGGGGCGATCGATCACCACGCGCAAGACCCCCAGGGGCGCGCGCTCGACATCGACCAGTTCCACATCGAAACCCAGCAAGGCCTGCTGGGTGACCGCAAAGATATCTGCCATAAATTCCAAAAAAAAAGGGGCTGTCCCGCAGCCCTCTGTTGGCCCCGCGAAACGCACCGCAGGGTGTATTCAGGAACCGCCGAACACCCGCCCGGGCAACTGGATGCGCACTGGAAAATGCACAATCCAGACAAGGCAGGTATTCGGTGGACACAGCACCAAAGCGCTGTAAAGCCTTAGATTATAACAGCATTTCGTCGTTTATATAAGGTTTTTCAGGCCCTGTTTCTCAGCGGCCACGCCCGACGCGTGCCAACTGGGATTCGTGCGCATGCGCGCCCTGGGGCTGGCGCTCTGCCCCATCCCGAGAGCGGGGTTTGGCCGAACGGCGATTTTGTTTCTGCGCGGCGGGCTTATTGGCAGACTTCGGCGGCCTGGGCTGACCGGCGTCGCCGACGGGCCGCGCACGGCCCTTGGGTTCTCGAGCGCGCTGCTGGCCGTCGGGCTGCTGCGGCCTGGACGGCTTGCCGGCCTTCCCCTGCCCTTGTCGTGCCGCAGGACTGCCAGCCTTGGCCGACCTGGATTTGTGATGAGGCTTGGGCGACGCAGCCTGCTTGCCGCCGTCCGGATGACCGTTGGCCAGTCCGCCGCTGATCAGCAGGCCCGTCGTGAAGGGATCGATGGTGGCTTTGCGCCCGCCAGACACCCGGCCACGCCGATTCAGGCGTGCGCCGTGCTGGCCGTTCTGGCCCGGCGTACCGAAGCCCGGCGGCAAGGCGCTGGCGTGTGACAGCGGCTGGCGTTCCACCTGGCCGTCGGCGTCGTCATCCACAGCCCGAATCAGCCCGAGCTGCACCATCAGGGCACCCACCAGTTGCTCGTCCAGTTCGTCCCAGCGACCGCGCCGCAAATTGCTGGGCAGGATGACATCGCCAAAGCGCGTACGGATCAAGCGGCTGACCGTGACCCCGGCAGCCTGGAACATGCGTCGGACTTCGCGGTTGCGGCCCTCGGACAGCGTGACCCGATACCAGCGATTGCTGCCTTCGCCACCGATGTAGTCCAGGGAATTGAACTGTGCCTGACCGTCTTCAAGCTGGATGCCAGTCGTCAGTTCGGCTTGCTTTTCATCGCTGAGTTCGCCCAGCACACGCACCGCATATTCGCGCTCGGCCTCATAGCGGGGATGGGACAGGCGATTGGCCAGCTCGCCCGACGTCGTCAGGATCAGCAGGCCTTCGGTGTTCAGATCCAGACGCCCGATCGACAGCCATTTCCCGCTGCGGATGCGCGGCAGCCGCGCAAAGACGGTGGCACGGCCTTCAGGATCGTCATGGCTGACGATCTCGCCGGCCGGCTTATGGTAGAGCACCACTCTGGGCAGCTTGCCGGCCTTGGGGCGCGACACAAGGCGGCCATTGACGCGGACCTTATCATTGGGACCCACACGCTGGCCCACATGGGCGGGCTCGCCATTGACGGACACGCGCCCGGCAACGATCAGGTCTTCCATGTCGCGGCGCGACCCGATGCCGGCTTCGGCCAGGACCTTGTGCAGCTTGGGCATCAGGGCGTCGCTGTTCAGATAGCGATCCAGGCGCTGTCGGGTCTGATGGTCTTCCAGGTACGACAAGGCGTGATCGGCTTCTTCGGCCGACCCGGCATCCACGACAGGCGCCTGGTCCGCAGGCGTTCCGGCCTGCGCATCCCCGCGACGGCGGCGAAACGGCGTGCGCAGTTTTCGGCCCCCACGCGAACGGCCAGGGGCGCTCTTGCCTTCCTGGCCGGAAGCCGAGGGCTCTGTCGGCGCCTGGGCCGAAGCATGCGATGTCGTTTCGATGTCTGCTGTCATGGGGTTCGGTGACTCCTACACAAAATTCTGATCATGATGATGGGGCAGCCGGTGCCTGCGGTGTCCGGTCCGGCTCGGAATCAAGTTCCGGCGCCGACTCTGTCGGGTCGTCAGCATCTGCGGCATCCGGCGCGGTCAGCGCCAGGGTTTCCAGTACCTGCACGGAATCGTCTGCATCCAGCGCCGGCAGTTCGTCCAGCGCCCGCAAGCCCAGGTCTTCGAGAAAGCGTCGCGTGGTGCCCAGCAAGGCGGGGCGCCCGGGCGCATCCCGATAGCCCAGCACTTCGATCCAGCCCCGGTCTTCGAGGGTGCGAACAATCTGTGCCGACACGGTGACGCCGCGAATGTCTTCGATATCGCCACGCGTCACAGGCTGTCGCCAAGCAATGATTGCAAGGGTTTCCAGCACGGCGCGAGAATATCGAGGCGGCTTTTCGGGGTTCAGACGCCCCAGGTAATGCTGCATGTCGGGACGGCTCTGGAACCGCCAGCCGCTGGTCAACTGCACCAGTTCGAGGCCCCGGTCACGCCAATCCAGTTGCAAAGAAGCCAGATGGCGCCGGATGTCGTCCCCGGAAATCGTGTCTTCGAAGAGGCTGCGCAATTGTGCCACCGGCAGCGGCGCATCCGCGCACAACAAAGCGGTTTCCAACACCCGCAGGATTTCCGTTTCCGTCATTTTATCGTGAACTCCGAAGGTTTGCTTGCATTATTTTCGCAGACTATGTTATAGTTATGTTCTTCAGACGCGGGATGGAGCAGTCTGGTAGCTCGTCGGGCTCATAACCCGAAGGTCATAGGTTCAAATCCTATTCCCGCAACCAGAATTAGGGACAGGCCGGATTCAATTGGATCCGGCCTGTTTTTTTATGTCCGTAAACTGCAATGTTCCAAAGACTGCCAGCGCAGAAGAGGGGCAAAAAAAGCAGGACGAAAAAACAGGACAAAAAAGCGGAACGAAAAAAGGACCAACCGAAGCACCCGCCCCAGGATTGGTATTCTGGACACGGATGCTCCGGCGGTCCGGGGCTCTCGAGGAAGAGAGTAAACTGATCCGTCATTCATGTTTGGCGACAAACGGCTTTGAAACAATCATGAACGGACATATCCCGACCATCCAGCAGGGCTACCTGCAGGATCTGCCCCGTCCCCTATACGGCCATATCGACAGCCAGCCCAATATGATCATCCCCGGGCCGCATGAACACGCCTGGGCGCAACTATCGTACGCCATCCAGGGGCACCTGCAGGTCTGGACGCCCCAGGCCCGCTTCATCGCGCTGTCGCAGCGAGCTGTCTGGATCCCGGCGGGAGTCCGCCACCGCGTCTACGAATCGCCGCATACCGTGATCCGCAGTCTGTACATCGACGGCCCCGCGCTGGGGCTGGACTGGGCCGACTGCCGCGTGCTGGTCATCAGCCCCTTGTTGCAGGAACTGATACGCCGCTTCAGCACGGTTCCCGTCGAATACGACCCGAACGGGCCCGACGGCCGGCTGGCACGGGTGCTGGCCGACCAGATCGCCGTCAGCCCGGAGGCCGGCCTGGTCCTGCCCTGGCCATCGGACGAGCGGCTGCAACCCCTGTGCCGCCAGCTGCATCTCGAACCCGACTCCGCCCCTACCCTGGCGGACTACGGGCGCCAGGTGGGGCTGTCGGAAAAGACATTGACGCGTCTATTCCTGCAGCAGACCGGACTGGGTTTCCGCCTATGGCGCCAGCGCGCCCGGCTGGTCCACGCCCTGCCGCTGCTGGAGCGCGGCGAGCGCATCACCGACGTGGCGCTGGCCTGCGGCTACGACAGCCTGTCGTCCTTCATCGC
>NZ_JAUCDS010000015.1:0-73589 GCF_034674885.1 Castellaniella sp. | reverse complement strand
GGGCATGCTGCGGATTGACTTCCAGGATGGGCTTGACGTCCGGCGCTTCCTGGCCGGCAGCCTTGAGCATGCGCAACAGGTGCGGGCTGAGCTCGTTTTCATCGACCACCACGCAAGCGGGCGAATCGACCAGGCGGGCAGTGGCGCGGACTTCCTTGACCCGATCGCCCAGCGCCGCCGTCAGGCGTTCGATGGTCGGCTTGAAGGCCTCAGCAGCCTCGGCCTGCTGCTTCTTTTCTTCCTCGTCGGCCAGCGCATCCAGATCCAGCCCGCCCTTGGCGACGGAGGCCAGGGACTTGCCCTCGAACTCGCGCAGGTAGGACAGCATCCATTCATCCACGCGGTCGGACAGCAGCAGGACTTCCAGGCCCTTGCGGCGGAAGACTTCCAGGTGAGGACTGTGCGCAGCGGCGGCGTAGGAATCGGCGCTGAGGTAGTAGATCTTGTCCTGGCCTTCTTTCATGCGGGCGATGTAGTCGGCCAGCGACACGGTTTGCGCCGGACTGTCGGACTGGGTGGACGCAAAGCGCAGCAGGCTGGCGATGCGGTCCTTGTTGGCGGGGTCCTCGCCGACGCCTTCCTTCAGCACCTGGCCGAACTGCGACCAGAATTCCGTGTATTCCTCGGGTTTTTCCTGCACCAGATCGTCCAGCAGGCCCAGGATGCGCTTGGCGCAGCCTTCGCGGATCGAACGCACGTCGCGGCTTTCCTGCAGGATCTCGCGCGAGACGTTCAGCGGCAGATCCGCCGAATCGACCACGCCGCGCACGAAACGCAGATAGGCCGGCAGCAGCTGTTCGGCATCGTCCATGATGAAGACGCGCTTGACGTACAGCTTCACCCCACGGCGGGCATCCCGGTCGTACAGATCGAACGGCGCGCGCTTGGGCACGAACAGCATCTGGGTGTATTCGCTGCGCCCTTCGACGCGATTGTGCGTCCAGGCCAGCGGGTCCTCGAAATCGTGGGCGACGTGCTTGTAGAACTCTTTGTACTGCTCGTCGGTGATGTCGGACTTGGAGCGCGTCCACAGGGCATTGGCCTGGTTGACGGTTTCCCATTCGTCCTTGGTCACCTGTTCCGATTTTTCCGCATCCCATTCTTCCTTCAGCATCTGGATGGGCAGGGAAATATGGTCGGAATAGCGGCGCAGCACCTCGCGCAATTTCCAGCCGGACAGGAATTCGTCTTCATCGGCCCGCAGGTGCAACGTCACGGAGGTGCCGCGTTGTTCCTGGTCGATGGCCGCGACGGAAAATTCGCCCTGGCCATCGGATTCCCACAGCACGCCTTCGGCGGCCGAAAGGCCGGCGCGACGACTGCGCACGGAGACCTTGTCCGCGATGATGAAGGACGAATAAAACCCGACGCCGAACTGGCCGATCAGCTGGGCGTCCTTTTGCTTGTCGCCCGTCAGCTGCGAAAAGAATTCCCGCGTGCCGGAACGGGCGATCGTGCCCAGGTTGGCGATGGCCTCGTCGCGCGACAGGCCGATGCCGTTGTCGCTGATGGTGATGGTGCGGGCAGCCTTGTCGAATTCGACGCGGATGCGTAGTTCGCCGTCGCCTTCCAGCAGTTCCGGGTGATCGATGGCTTCGAAACGCAGCTTGTCGCAGGCGTCCGAGGCATTGGACACGAGTTCGCGCAGGAAGATTTCCTTGTTGCTGTACAAGGAATGGATCATCAGGTGCAGCAGCTGCTTGACTTCGGCCTGGAAACCCAGGGTTTCGGCCGTTTGCGTATCGGTTTGGCTCATGGTGCGGATATCGGATCGTGTGTTGAATCGCAGGACGCCCCAGCGGCGGACCGATGCGGTCGGCGGCCTGGCGGACTATCCAGGTAGCTGGGGGCGGGCGCCCGGGTTTTCAAGCCCCTGGAACCGGGGGCAGGCTGGGGGGCATCGGCGGCAGCGAAGCATGGCCGGCCTCGCCCGAAAGATCCGGCGCCCCGCCCTGCCCGCGCAGCTGTGGCATTTCCACGGTGGACACCGGACCCGTCATGCGGGCGCCATGCCGGCGAATGATGTCGGCAATGCGCAGCAGCACGTCTTCCTGCGTGTTCATGTAATCGTTGTAGTCCGTGCTGACGGTGAAGGCGTACAGGGACAGCTTCAGCGAATACGTGCCGCAGCTGCTGAAATTGAAGGCGAAGAAATCGTGCTTGATGCCAGGATGTTCGTTCAGCAAGGCCCGGCCGTCGGCCACGATGCCGGGCACGGCGTCGATGTCGGCATAGCGGATGTGGATGTCTTCCATGATGCGCCGGCTGGTCATGCGGGTGTGGTTGATGACGGGCTGGGTATTGAACATGGCGTTGGGCACGTAGAACGGCTTGCAATCGAAACCGATCAGGCGCGTGGCGCGCCAGCCGATGTGCTCGACCCCGCCCATCAGTTCCGTACCGGGGATGATGATGTATTCGCCGACCTTGAAGGGGCGGCTGGCGAAGATCGTCAGGCCGCCCAGCAGATTGGCCACCAGGCTCTGCGCCGCAAAACCCACGGCGATGCCGCCCATGCCGCCAAAGGCCAGCAGGCCGGCGATGGAAAACCCCAGGGCCTGCATCATCATCAGGATGGCCGTGATGACGACCGATGCCTTGGTCAGCTTGCCGATGGCATCGGCTGCCGTGGGGTCCAGTTCGCGCCCGCGATCCCGCGCGCGAGCCAGCAGATTGGACTGTATCTGGTTGATGGCGCGCAGCAGGAACCACATCACCACCGTGATGACCAGCACATCGCGCACCGGCCCCAGGCCATGCGCCAGCAGGGAATCCTGGTGCAGCGCCGCCCCCTGCTGCACCAGCATCTGCCCGGCCAGGGCAATGCCCAGCACCCAGACCAGCATCTGCAAGGGCAGCGACGCCCCCGACAGCAGACCATGCACCCAGACATGGCGCACCGGGTGCAGGCGGCCCGCCAGCCGGGCCAGCACGATGCGCAGCACCGCGCCGATCACCAGGGAACCCAGCACCGCAACGAACACCAGGATGGCCGTCTGCCATTCCTGGTAGATTGCCGCCGCTTGCCGGGACAGGGTCTGAACCGTTGATTCCATCGGCCTCGCATCCAACCAATTCACATGGCCTTTCAGTGTAAAGGCGCCACCCGGCATCTTTCAAACCCGCCAGCCCAAGGCACAGCCGCCGCACTGCTTCGAAGAACCTGCCTCCGTCCCCCCTGCCCAGGCCCGACGCCGGGGCGCTGCAGTATTTCAGATTGAAAATAAGCTGTATTTCCAGCCGGTCATTCCCGAATCCCGTTTCAACACGTACCGTTATGCTACGAAAACAGATCGGCAGCGCGGATACCCTCGGTAGGCGCGCACTGCCCGGAGACACCCCATGTTCAAGCGACGCAACGGCGCCAGCCGCATGTCCCAGGCCACCCTGGGTACCCAGCTCTTCGCAGCCGCAACCCTGACGACCGTGCTGGTCATGGCCATCCTGGCGTCCATCATCACCTGGCAAAGCCGGCAGACGGCCATCGACAACGTCGGCGCCGCAAACCGCACGGGACTGCAGGACTACGATCGCATCCTGCAGCTGATCTACGAAATCGGCAACAATCGCAGCCAATCCCTGTATCCGGTGCTGGTCCGCTACCTGGGGGGCATCCCGAAACCCACCGGGCAGACGGAAAAAGGTCTGCCGGTCTTCAAGACCGATGGCAAGGCGCTCAACGACCAGCCGCTCAACGGCAATCAAGCCCTGATGCGCAGCGTCACCGGCATGACGGCGGAACTCTATGCTCGCACCGACAAAGGCTGGGTCATCGTCGCCAGCGCCTATCAGGACCAGGCCGGCCATGCAGTCGGCACCGTGCTGGCTGCCCAGGACCCAATCGCCCAGGCGCTCGATCAGGGCCAGGCCGCCAGCCTGCCGGACCTGATCGACCAGAAATGGCATCTCGTCACCGTCAACCCCCTGAAGGACGACAAAGGCTCGGTCTACGGCGGGCTGGTGAACCGGCTGGACATCAGCGCCCAGATCGACCCTGTGCTGAAGGACCTGACCGCCACCAAGCTGGCCGGCCACGGCCAGTTGTTCGTCATCCGGCCATCCCCGGATCACAAGGACTGGATCCGAGTCGCCGGGCTCTTCGGCAAGCCAGGCGACCTGCTCAGCGCCGGCAATCCGCCCGGCGATTTCGCCGTGATGGACCAGACCTTTCGCAGCGCCCCCCTCGGTGCCCGCGAGGTCAACGTCACACAACAGCCCATCTTTCTATCCTGGAAGGTCGTGCCGAACTGGAACTGGGTGATCTATGGATTCGGACCGGTCGGCGACTACTTGGCCCAGAGCAACCGCCAGATGTGGATTCAACTGGCCCTGATGCTGGCGGGCACCCTGCTGATCGCGCTGGCCATCTTCTGGCTGGCGCGGCGCACCTTGGCGCCCGTGCGCCACATCGTCACCGGCATGCAAAGACTGGGGGCCGGGGATCTCAGCCAGGATGTTCCCGACAGTCCGGCCAGCAGCCGCAACGAGGTCCACCAGTTGCTCAACAGCCTGCGCGGCACCCAGGACGCCCTGCGCCACATGATCCGCCAGGTGCGCCACAGCGTGGGCGAAATCCACACCGGGGCGCGGGAAATCGCCGTCGGCAACACCGACCTGTCCAGCCGCACCGAAGAACAGGCGGCATCCCTGCAGGAAACCGCCGCCAGCATGGAAGAGCTGGCGTCCACCGTGCGTCAGAATGCCGACAACGCCCGCCAGGCCAATGAACTGGCCACCGGCGCGTCCAGCACCGCCCACGGGGGCGAACAGGCAGTAGAGGACATGGTCGCCACCATGCAGCGCATCGCCAACAGTTCTGCCCGGATCACCGACATCATCGCCGTGATCGATTCGATCGCCTTCCAGACCAACATCCTGGCCCTGAACGCCGCTGTCGAAGCCGCCCGCGCCGGCGAGCAAGGCAAGGGCTTCGCGGTGGTCGCCTCCGAGGTCCGCGCACTGGCGCAGCGCTCGGCAGAGGCCGCACGGGAAATCAAGGGCCTGATCGAGGCCGCATCCCGGGAAGTTCAATCCGGCACGCGGCAGGCCGGCCAGGCGGGCACCATCATGCAGGATGTCCTGGCTGCCGTGGACCGCGTCACCCGCATCATGGGCGAGATCGCCTCGGCATCGAACGAACAATCGACCGGTATCGACCAGGTCAACCTGGCCGTCACGCAGATGGATCAGGTCACCCAGCAGAATGCAGCACTGGTGGAACAGGCGGCTGCGGCGGCCGATTCGCTCAGCGAACAGGCCGACCGCCTGGCCGACAGCGTGGCCGTGTTCCGGACAGGAACGGACGACACGGTGGCGGATGCTCGGCCAGCACTCCTCAGTTATTAGTAAGGATAATCGTTCTTATTTGCCTTACAATCGTTCTCGAACCTTTTTCGAGAGCCGAGCATGAAGACTTCCTCACGTCGCGATTTCCTGCGCAACGGGGCGGTACTGGGCGCCGGCGCACTGCTGGGGATCCCGGCCCTGCGCAGCGCACGCGCCGCAGACCCCCAGACCCTGGTGCTGTACAACGGACAACACGCCAAGACCACCACCGCCCTGGCGGCGGCCTTCACCAAGGCCACCGGCATCCAGGTTGAAATCCGCAAGGGCAGCAGCACGCAGCTGGCCAACCAGATCATCGAGGAAGGCGCCCGGTCCCCGGCCGACGTGTTCTACGCAGAAGAAAGCCCCCCCGTGGCAGCCCTGGCGGAAAAAGGCCTGCTGGCCCCCCTGCCCGACAGCACGCTGGCCCAGGTGCGCCCGGGCTACACGGCCCGCGACAAGACCTGGACGGGCGTCACCGCCCGCAGCCGCGTCACGGTCTACAACAAAGACCTGGTCCAGGAATCCGCCCTGCCGTCGTCCGTCATGGACATGGCCACGGCCGCCTGGAAGGATCGCGTCGGATTCGTGCCGACCAGCGGCGCCTTCCAGGAACAGATCATCGCCATCAAGCTGCTGAAGGGCCGTGACGCAGCCCTGGCCTGGCTGAAAGGCCTGAAGGAATTCGGCCGCATCTACAACGGCAACATGGCCGCCATGCGGGCCGTGGAACGCGGCGAGGTCGCTACCGCGCTGGTCAACAACTACTACTGGTATATCGTCGCCAACGAGGTCGGTGCCGACAAGATGAAGGCCGGCCTGCACTACGCCGGTCCGAAGGACCCGGGCGGCCTGATCACCGTGTCGGCGGCCGGGGTCCTGAAGACTGCACGGCACGCGGACGCCGCCCAGCAGTTGCTGGCCTTCATGGTCAGCCAGGCCGGCCAGGAATCCGTCGTCGACACGGTGGCGGAATATCCCCTGCGCCCGGGCGTGACATCGCCCTACGACCTGAAGCCGTTCGACCAGTTGATGCCGCCCGACGTCACCCCGGCTGACCTGGGCGATGCCGCCGACGCCATTGCGCTGCGCCGCGAGGCCGGCCTGGCGTGATGCGCCCGGGCTTCATGGCGGGCCGGCGGTCCGCCATGCCTCCGGCCTGGATGACCCTGTCCGCCCTGCTGCCGGTGGGTCTGGTCGCGCTGCCCCTGATCTACATCGCCCTGCGGACGTTCCAGGCCGGTCTGGCAGGCGCAGCCGCCGAATTATTCCGCCCACGCACCCTGGAATTGCTGGGCAATACGGTCACGCTGGCCGTGGGCGTCATGGCCCTGGCATCCCTGATCGGCCTGGGCGTGGCCTGGTGTGTGGAACGCAGCGATCTGCCCGGACGACGCTGGTGGCGCGTGCTGGCGGGCCTGCCCCTGGCCGTGCCCGCCTTCGTGTCCAGCTACGCCTGGGCCTCCATCGACGTGGCGTTCCAGAATCTGGGCGGCGCCATCTTCATCCTGGCACTGTCCACCTACCCGCTGGTCTACCTGCCGGTGGCCGCCGCCCTGCGCGGCACCGACCCGGGGCTGGAGGATGTTTGCCGCTCGCTGGGGCACGGCCCCTGGCATGCATTCACCCATGCGTTGCTGCCGCAATTGCTGCCCGCGCTGGGCGGCGGCGCACTGCTGGTGCTGACCCACATGTTTGCCGAATTCGGTGCCCTGGCCCTGTTGCGCGTGCAGACTTTCACCACCGCCATCTTCGAATCCTACGAACTGCAGTTCGACAGCGCCTCGGCGGCCATGCAGTCCATCGTCCTGATGATGCTGTGCATCCCCGCCGCCTGGGCGGAGATGCGGCTGCGCGCAGGACGCCGCATCGCACGGGTTGGGCGCGGCGCCGCGCGCCAGGCACGGCCCGTCGCTCTGGGCCGCGCCATCTGGCCCATCCTGGCGGCCTTCGGCCTGCTGGGACTGGTATCGCTGGGCGTGCCGCTGGCCACCCTGATCTACTGGCTGCTGGAAGGCCGATCCGCAGGACGCGGCTACGAACAGATTCTGCCCGCCATCCAGGGCACGCTGGCCCTGGCCGGTTCCGGCGCGATCCTGACCAGTCTGCTGGCCATTCCGCTGGTGCTGCTGGCGGCGCGCCACCGGGGACGCCTGGCGCAACTGGCCGAACGCCTGCCCTACATCGTCCACGGCCTGCCCGGCGTGGTGGTGGCACTGGCCCTGGTTTTTCTGTCGATCCGGCTGGCGCCGGCCCTGTACCAGGGCGTCAGCGTCCTGCTGATCGCCTACGCCATCCTGTTCCTGCCGCTGGCCCAGTCCTCGCTGCGCGCCTCGATCGAACTGGTGCCGCCCCAGATCGAAGCCATCGCCCGCAGCCTGGGCCGACGGCCCTTTCACGTATTTCTGACCGTCGTCCTGCCCAATATCGCGCCCGGCATCGGCGCCGCTCTGGCCCTGATGATGCTGGAGATGGTGCGCGAACTGACCGCCACGCTGATGCTGGCGCCGACCGGCACCGTCACGCTGGCCACCGAGGTCTGGACCTACACGTCGGATGCGGAATACGCAGCCGCCGCCCCCTTTGCTGCCCTGCTGGTGATCGTTTCGATCCTGCCGGTCTGGGTCTTCACCCGCCGGATGCTGCACCATGAACCCCGACACTGAACGCTCGATCACCCTCAGCCAGATCCGGAAACAGTTCGGCGCAACCGAAGTGCTGTCCGGGATCGACCTGAGCATCCCCCAGGGATCCGTGCTGGCCCTGCTGGGGCCTTCGGGCTGCGGCAAGACCACGCTGCTGCGCCTGATTGCGGGCTTCGACCCGCTGGACCAGGGACAGATCGCCTTTGGCGACCGCATCATGGCCTCGCCCCAGGTATTCGTGCCGCCCGAACGCCGGGGGATCGGCTACGTCCCCCAGGAAGGCACGCTGTTCCCCCACCTGAACGTGGAAGGCAACATCCGCTTCGGCCTGCCGCGCCAGGCCGGCCGCCACCGGCGTGTCGAAGAAGTCCTGGCCCTGACGGGCCTGTCGGGGCTGGGCCAACGGTATCCCCACGAATTGTCCGGCGGCCAGCAGCAGCGCGTGGCCCTGGCGCGCGCCCTGGCGCCGGGGCCCTCGCTGGTGCTGCTGGACGAACCCTTCAATGCACTGGATCTGGACCTGCGCCGCAGCATGTGCGAAGAGGTCGCACGCGTGCTGCGCCAGACTGGCACCACCACCATCCTGGTCACGCACGACCCCGGCGAAGCCTTTGCCGTCTCCGACCAGCTGGCCGTCATGCAGGCGGGGCGGATCATGCAATGCGCCCGGCCCGAAGACGTGTACTGGCAGCCGGCCAACGCTGCCGTCGCCCGGCTGACCGGGTCGGCGATCCTGCTGCCTGGCCGCTGCCACGCGGATGACACGACCTCGTGCGCCCTGGGCCGGATCGCGCGACACTCCGGCAGCCCCTGCACCGAAGGCCCCGCCAGCATCCTGGTGCGTCCGGAACAGGTGCAATGGACGCAGCAAGGGCCGGGCGTCGCCGCCCGAGTCGACTACCGGTCCTTTCGCGGCGATCACACCCTGATCGGCGTGAACCTGGGCGATCTGTGCCTGGACCTGCGCGTACCGTCCCTGTCGGCCCCGCAGCTGGGCGCCGAGGGGCATCTGCAGGTGCTGGGTGCCTGCATGGCCTACCCCGAGCCATGACAGGCAGAAAAATTAATGGCAATTTGTGAACGCCGCGCCACAGTTCCATACGCAGAGCTCTCGAACTGGCAATACACTGTTTCATAGAGACCCATCCAGGGTACTGATACGATACGGCCCACCGCACCAGCCCCTGAAAATCCCTTCAGCCCTCTGCGACGCCTCCGGAGGATGACGCCATGGCGCACACACGCCTTGCCTGGACACGCACCACTTCATTCAAGTTTTCCCTGTTCACCCTGCTGGCGATCGTCGGCGTCATCGTGCTGACAGGGGCACTGCTGTGGCTCGAACGCAGCGCCCTGCTGCACGAACGCGAGGTCGGCGCGCGACAGGCCGTGGAAACCGCCTATGGCGTGGTCACGTATTTCCACGACCAGGCGCAGCAAGGCAAGATCCCCGAAGAGCAGGCCAAGAAACAGGCCATGGACGTCATTCGCGGCATGCGCTACAGCGGCCAGGAATATTTCTGGATCAACGACATGCAGCCGCGCATGCTGATGCATCCGTTTTCGACGAAGCTGGTCGGCCAGGACCTGTCCGACATGAAGGACCCCAACGGCCTGCGCCTGTTCGTGACCTTCGTGGACACGGTCAAGGCCAGTCCCTCGCATGACGGTTTCGTGTTCTACCTGTGGCCCAAGCAGGGCGCCGACAAACCCGTGGACAAGGTCTCCTACGTCAAGGGCTTCGAGCCCTGGGGCTGGATTCTGGGGTCGGGGGTGTACCTGGACACGGTCAATGCCATCGTCTGGCGTCAGGCGGGCACATTCGCGCTGGCAGCAGGCGTGCTGGCGCTGATCCTGCTGGCAGTGGGTGTTTTTCTGTCGCGCCGTCTGGTGCGCCAGCTCGGGGGCGAACCCGACGAGGTCATCGCCATCGCCCATCAGATGTCGCTGGGCGACCTGCGGGTCGACATCCCCGTGCGCGAAGGCGACACACACAGCCTGGTCCACGCCATGCTGGTGATGCGCGACGGCATCGCCCAGGCGGTCGCCCAGGTCCGCCATGGCTCGGAATGGATTGCGCAGTCCGTCGGACAGATCGTCACCGGCAATCTGGACCTGTCGGCCCGCACCGAACAGCAGGCGGCGTCGCTGCAGGAAACCGCCGCCAGCATGGAGGAAATCACCAGCACCGTCGGCCACAACGCCGCCAACGCCCAGCAGGCCAATACCCTGGCGGCCACGGCATCGGACGTTGCCGCCCAGGGGGGCCAGACTGTCACCCAAGTCGTCGACACCATGGACGACATCAATGCCTCCACGCAGAAAATGTCCGACATCATCGCGGTCATCGACTCGATTGCCTTCCAGACCAACATCCTGGCCCTGAATGCTGCCGTCGAGGCCGCCCGCGCCGGCGAACAGGGCAAGGGCTTCGCCGTGGTCGCCAGCGAGGTCCGCGCCCTGGCGCAGCGGTCCGCCAGCGCCGCTCACGAAATCCGCAGCCTGATCGACACCACGGTGCAGAAGATCCGTTCGGGCGCCTCCTTGGCAGAAGGCGCAGGCCAGACCATGTCGGAAATCGTCACCAGCGTGCAACGCGTCGCCGACATCATGGGCGAAATTACCCTGGCTAGCCGCGAGCAGGCGTCCGGCATCGAACAGATCAATCAGGCCATTGCCCAGATGGACCAGGTCACCCAGCAGAACGCCGGACTGGTGGTGCAGGCTGGCGAAGCCGCCCAGGCCCTGAACGAGCAGATGAACGGCCTGAACCGGGCCGTGGGCGTCTTCCAGCTGCAGAACCAGGCGCCAGCCCTGCCCGCAGGGTAACGGCGCTGCGTCACACGCGGCGGAGCGCTTACTATACGGGTTGCCGGACACGCCTCAACGCGTGCCGGCAGCCCGTCCATTCCGTCCAGAGGCCGTCCTTGCCCGCCCCCGACATCACCAGCGACTTCCTGCATGTCCTGTTCCTGGTCGCCATCGCCGCCGAGGCCATGACTGCCGCCCTGGCGGCTGGCCGACGCGAAATGGACTGGCTGGGCGTCTGCCTGCTGGGCTGCATCACCGCGCTGGGCGGCGGATCGGTACGCGACGTGCTGCTCGACCACCACCCGCTGTCATGGATCGCCCATCCCTACTATCTGCTGATCACCGGGGGCGCCGCGCTGGCCACCGTCGCCCTGGCCCGCTTCGCGCATTCGCTGCGCCACTTGTTCCTGTTCCTGGACGCGGTGGGGCTGGTGGTGTTCACGATCATCGGCGTGGACATCGCCCTTGGCCTGAGCCTGCCCTGGAGCATCGCGATCATCTCGGGCATGATCACCGGTTGCGTGGGCGGGGTGCTGCGCGACGTGCTGTGCAATGAAATCCCCTTGCTGTTTCGCGCCGAGCTGTACGCCACCGTATCGATCGTCAGCGCCGCCCTGTACCTGGGCGGCCTGTACCTGGCGTGGAACCACAACCTGGTCGTGGTCGGGTCGCTGCTGATAGGCCTGACCCTGCGCCTGCTGGCCCTGCGCTTCTGCTGGAGCATGCCGAAGTTCGTCTACACGCGAGACCTGCACTAGCGTTCAGACGTCCTGCGCCCCGTTCGCTCGTCCGTCCATCCAAAAGCAGCATCCGCCACCCGGCCTCGCGACTGCGACGGTCGGCTCAGCCTGCGGGACATCCGCTGTGAAAACGGAATTCCGGGTCAGGAGATTCGATCAGCCCCTGTTCCACTTGGCGGATCCGCTGGACGGATCGTTCCACATCCCCGGCCTCTCCAAAGCGCTGCGCAAACCGCAGATAGCCCTGATAGTGGCGGCTTTCGGACTGCAGCAGGCCGGCATAGAAGGTCGCCAGCTCCTCGTCCAGATGCGGCACCAGCGCGGCAAAACGTTCGCAGGAACGGGCCTCGATGAAGGCGCCGACAATCAGGGTATCTACGAGCTTGGCCGGTTCATGGGTGCGCACCGCCTTGCGCAGGCCCGCCGCATAACGGCTGGCCGTCAATGGCCTTAAGGCAATGCCGCGCCGCTTCAGGATGCGCAGGACCTGTTCGTGGTGCACCAGTTCTTCCCGCGCCAGTTTCGACAGCGCCATGGACAGTTCCGTATCCTGGCCATAGCGCGCAATCAGGCTCATGGCGCTCGCCGCCGCCTTCAGTTCGCAGTTGCGGTGGTCCAGCAGCAGGATGTCCTGCTGCGCCAGCGCAGCCCGCACCCAGGCCTCGGGCGTTGGACAGGGCAGGAAATCGATCAGATCGGCGGGAAGATTCATGCCGCGCATTCTGCCAGAGTTCCGAGGAAACGCTAAGCGCCGTCAAACCCGACCGCAACGTAGCGTGACCGGATGCCCGCGCAAGCTCTCGACAAACTGATCGGTGACCTCTCCATCGACATCCGTAATGGCATAACCGATCTTGCCCCGCGTCTGCAGCTGTTGACTGACAATGTTCAAGCCGTACTCCCCTATCAGATTGCTGAGCGCGCCCATGGCTCCCGGCACGTTCTGATGGATATGGACGATTCGCGCCACTCCCTTCTGCTCGTGGTAGGAAATCTCGGGAAAATTGACCGATCCCTTGGTCGTGCCGCTGGCCACATAGCGCTTGAGTTGTTCAGCAACCTCGCGACCGATATTTTCCTGGGATTCCTGGGTGCTGCCCCCGATGTGCGGCGTCAGGATCACGTTGGACAGACCGCGCAACGGGCTGTCGAGAGGTTCGTCACGGCTCTTGGGCTCTGCAGGAAAGACATCAACAGCAGCGCCCGAGAGATGTCCGGATTTGAGTGCACGATGCAAGGCGGCGATATCGACAACGGTCCCACGCGACGCATTGATCAGGATAGAACCCGGCTTCATCGCGGCAATTACCTCTGCGTCTATCAAATTGGCTGTTTCCTTGCCCCCCGGGACATGCAAGGTCAGGACATCCACTTGTGCGAGGAATTTCTTGAGGGTGCTGCTGGCATGGGCATTGCCCAGCGGCAGCTTGGCTTCAACGTCATGATAGAGGACACGCATGCCGACCGACTCGGCCAGAATCCCGACCTGAGAACCGATATTGCCATAGCCGACGACCCCCAGGGTCTTGCCACGCGCCTCGTACGCACCGTCAGCAGTCTTGTCCCAGAACCCCTCGTGCACCCGGGCGTTCTTTTCGGGGATGCGACGCAACAGCAGAATTGCCTCGCCCAGCACCATCTCGGCGACCGAACGCGTGTTGGAGAATGGCGCGTTGAATACCGGGATTCCCTTCAGTGCGGCGGCCTCCAGATCGACCTGATTTGTCCCGATGCAAAAACAACCGATCGCCCGCAAGTCCGGCAGGCTCGAGAGTGTCGCCTGGTCGAGATGCGTGCGAGACCGAATGCCCACGACCTGCGCGCCCCGCAACGCGTCAAGCAGCTGGTCGGGGGGCAAGGCGCTCCCGTAGGTGACGATATCATCGAAGCCCGCCGCCACAAAAACTTCTTTGGCACTGGCGTGTATGTTTTCGAATAGGACTATCCGGGTCATGAAGCATCCCAAGCAAGAGTAAAAATTGATTTGACGTCTTTCGGCTCTATAAAGGCCATCACCGTCATGTGACAGGCCATCAGCGTTTGTGCGAGTAGGCGAGCAGGACAATGCCCCCCAATACAATGGCGCCGCCCAACAGCTGCCGGCCGTTGAACACCTGCTCGAGAATGACCCAGCCCAAGAACAGGCTGGTCACCGGCTCGATATTCATGACCGGGGCATTGCGGGCCATATCCAGGCGCGGCACATAGACGAACAAAATAGAGAACGCCAGGGTATAAAGCGTACCCAACGCGGCCAAGGCCCACCAGCCGGCATCACTCGCAGGCAGGTTCATGCCACCCGGCACGAAGCCCGCCACGCCCGCGACGAGCATGCTGCAAAACACCACCAGGATCGTGTACATGCTGCGCACGGCACCCGGCAAGACGGAGAGCCGGTGCTCAGTGATCCACAAGCCGACGGAGAATACGCAGGCCGCTCCAAAAGCGCAGGCGGTGCCAATGACCCACTGGGGGCCCAACTCCACCCCGGAAGCCATTCTGGCAGGCAAATCCAGGACAAAGATCAGTCCCACCAGAATCAGGCCCATCAGCAGGCAAGCGCGGCGAGTGGGCGGTTTGCCGCCCAACGCCCAGGTGAGCAGCGCGAGCAGGATCGGAAAGGTATTACCGATCAGCAAGGCGAGAGCGACAGGGATACGCGCAACTGCGGAATACAGGCAGAGGCTTTGTACGGCGATCAGCAACCCGAGGATGAGCTGCCAGCGTGCCACCCCGGCAGGCAGGCGCAGCGCCTGCCGCTGCCAGAACACGAGCCCCAGCAGGACCAGCAAGCTCAAGCCCGAACGAAACAGGATGGCGAGCAGCAGACCAGCGTCGTCATCGAATGCGATGCGGGCGGCGATATGGTTGGCGGCAAAGAGGCTGCCCACGCCCAACAAGATACCGACGGCCGCATAACGGGAAAAACCGGGGGTCCGGGGAAGGTTTAGTGAAGTCAATGCTTTGGGTTCCGTGTAGTGCTAGCTGAAGAATCTGCGCGATCGGGCACGCCGGCCCATTTCCCTGCCTTATTCCACCCCATTCCACGCATCAGTGCGCCAGGAAGCTCGGGAGCCACAACGACAGGGCAGGAACATACGTAACCAGGAGCAGGACCAGGACCAAGGCGCCATAGAACGGGTACAAGGATCTGACCACTTTCTCGATGGAAAGCTTTCCAACCGCGCTGCCGACAAAAAGAACCGCACCTACGGGCGGAGTAATCAGGCCCATGCCGAGATTGACCATCATGATCATGCCGAAGTGAACCGGATCCACACCCATCGATGTCACGACCGGCAAAAGTATGGGCGTCAAAATCAGTATCAGCGGCGCCATGTCCATCAGCGTCCCAAGGAACAGGAGCAGGACGTTGATCATCAAGAGAATGACATATCGATTATCCGAGACCGTCGCAAAATACGTCGTAATCTTTAGGGGAATCTGCATCAAGGTCATGACGTAGCCAAAGCTCGCGGCAAACCCGATAAGGATCATGACGATCGTCACAGTCTTTACGGTACGGTGCGCCAGCTTGGGAAGGTCCTTCCACTTGTAGTCGCGATATACGAACATGGTTACGAAGAACGCCCACACCACGGCAATTGCTGCTGATTCTGTGGCGGTGAAAATACCCGACAATATCCCCCCCAGGATGATGACCATCGTCATCAATCCCCACAAGGCGTCCAGGCAGATATGCAGTGCCTGCCGCAAAGGAATGCGCTCACCTTTCGGGAAATTGCGCTTCCTGGCCATGAACAGGCATAACCCGGATAAGGTCAGCCCCAAAAGCAGCCCCGGCAGCACACCCGCAACAAACAGGCTGGCAATCGAAATCGACCCGCCCGCAGCCAGCGAATAAATGACAGCATTATGGCTGGGCGGGATCAGAATAGCCTGCACCGATCCGCTGACCGTAACGGCGGTGGAGAAATCGCGGGGATACCCTTTCTTTTCCATCTCGGGGATCAAGACCGACCCGATCGACGCAGTATCGGCAATCGACGAGCCGGAGATCGCTCCGAAGAATGTCGAAGCCAAAATATTGACCAGGGACAGCCCCCCACGAATGAACCCGACAAAGACGGCCGCGCATGCCACCAAGCGGCGGGACATACCCCCCTCGGCCATGATTGCCCCCGCCAGGACAAAGAACGGGATTGCCAGCAGCGAGAACATATTCACACCGCTGGCGATCTGAATCATGATCGCTTCCAGCGGCAGGCCTATCCACAACGCGCCAACCAGCGATGCCAGCGCGAGTGCATAGGCGACCGGCATGCCGATGATCATGAGCACAAAGAAACTTCCCAACAGCACAAGGATGTCCATTACAAGACTCCTTCAACAGCAAGATCCTCTTCACGCTTGACCACTGGCCGCTCGGCCTGCGAACCCAGGCAGAGGCGTTCGATGACGAACAGCAGGGTAAACAGCGCGCCTGTCGGCAGAGGCAGATAAGTGACGCCAACGGGCATCCATGGCAGTGCGCTGATCGTTTGATGCATGGTGCCCATGCACAGCGAAAACCCCCACACCAGAATGAATACATTGATCACGAGCATCAACAGATCGACCAATTTGGCCGTCGCCGCCTGCAATGCGCGGGGCATGCGATCGGTGACCATGGCCACCGCGATGTGCGACCCCGCCCGGTAGCTGGCCGCAGCGCCCAAGAAGGTAAACAACACCATCAACATGGTCGCTACCGGCTCGGGCCAGCGCACGCCATGCCCCCAGACATAGCGTGCAAACACTTCCCAGGGGATGATCAGCGACATAAAGAGAATCGATATCGCGGAAATCCAGATGCAAAAAAGATACAGCTTATCCATCAGGCGCGTATACAAATCGGCCATAGCAAATTCCTGTCAGCGGGGCGAGAGAGGCCCACGGCGCAGCCCGCGCCGTGGGCCAACCACAGATCGGCTTATTGAACGGCTTCGATACGCGCGATGAGATCCTTATAGGGCTCACCATACTTGGCACGAATGCCGGCCGTCGCCTCATAGAACGCCTGGCGGTCAACATCCGAGAACTTCACGCCGGCTGCCTTGAGTTTTTCATTGCTGTCCACAACCGTCTTATCCCACAAAACTCGCTCCTCGGCCTGGGCTTCGCGGGAAAGTTTTTTTACCAGTGCCTGATCTTCCTTGGATAATTTGTCCCACGTCACCTTTGACATGACGAAGATCTCTGGAATGATCAAATGATTGGTCTGGCTATAGAACGGGGTGATCGTGTAATGATTCGAGGTATACAGGCTGGGAGAATTGTTTTCGGCGGCGTCAATAACACCCGTCTGCAGCGCGCTATAGACCTCACCAAAGCTCATCGAGATCCCATTCCCACCCATCGCGTTCATGGTATCGAGGAATACCGCATTGCCGATCGTACGAATTTTCAGGCCGTGCATATCGGCTGGCGTCTTGATCGGCTTTTTAGCATAGACGCTGCGCGAACCGCTATCCATCCACCCAAGCGCGACCAGCTTGGCCGGGCTGTTGGTGATTTTGGCGAGCATTTCGTCACCAATCGGGCCGTCAATGATCTTGCGCATATGCGCTTCATCACGAAACACAAACGGCATGTTGAAAACATTCACATCAGGCACGACGGGGCCGACTTCACCGAGTGAAATACGAGCGATCTGAACCGCGCCGACCTGAACCTGCTCAACCACCGCCTTGTCGGTTCCCAGGACGCCACTCGCAAACATCTGCAACTTGATACGGCCATCGGTGGCAGCTTCAAGCTTCTTGCCCATGCTCTCGATCGCCGCGACCGTAGGAAACCCGGTCGGATGGACATCCGATGCTCGAAGCGTCATCGTCGCCGCCCCTGAAGCCATCGGGACGAAAAGGGCCGCTGCAAGGACTCCGACACCGCACATTCTATAAATCATGTATCTCTCCTCTGGATTGTTTTTTGGGTCAGTATGTCGCTGGATACTGATCTGTTGCAGCTGAGGACTCCCCACAAGTCTTTACGTCACGCATATACGCGCACGCTGCTATCGACGAACATGGACGAGGACATCTCAATACAGATAATCAGGTGACAACGAGTTCGTTGCCTGACAAATTTACTGATATGACGTACGACATCTAACCACTGGAAGTAATTTAACCACACACGAAAGCAAATGGGTATGCTTTACAGCAGGAGAATGCCACATTTTTATTAGGTATTTCCCTATGACATCTCTATTAGGAGACACCAAAAGGAATTGGATGTCTGCTTTGCGGCACTGACAGCAAACGCGGTAAAACTATCAGTTATAAGACGACCGATAAGCATATAGATATGCCGGGCATGGGCCGAGAGATTGTGGTGACGCGTCCGGCCAGCGCCCGGGCAGGACATGGCCTCTACAGGCTACGGAAACCCTCACCGCCCAGACAGTGGACCCGGTCGCGAGTGGAGGCGAGTGGATCCGGACGACTCGGCCCCGTCCCGGATCTGATTGGCCGGCTTAGACGTTGATCACACGTTTAAACGTTGATCGGTCGGCAAAGGGCCGTGAATACTAGGTTTCGCGGGGAAATTGAGCCACGGCCTTTGGGGGGAACGCTGGAAGTACCCCCAGTTGTACCCCCATAGGGGTATCAGGATGATAGATCAGTCTGGATGCCGGTGCCAGGGCTGTGCCCTGTCGGATAAAACGGTTGTGGCGCAGACCGCATTGTTGGCTGACGCCTGGAACGGTACGCGATGAGATGCAGGGGAACGGGCCGCTGGGGCCCAGACCTCGGAGAACTCTCATGGCAGACCATCACACCCGCCACAACCCGCTGGGGCAGATGCCCTGTTCACCACGCCCGCCTCGCTCATGCTCGATGCTCGCCTCACGCCGCTGGAGCGCAATGGCTGGCAGGTGCTGCGCATGCTGCGCTCTGCGGAGGGCATCAGTCCGCTGGCAAACCTGGGGCAGTTGCGTCGCTATCTCACCTCTACCCCGCTGGGGCAGCGGGCCGGGTACGAGACGGCCCGGCGCGTTCTCGTCGTGCTTCGGCTGACGGGCTGGATCAGTCTGATGGGCCAGCAACGCGATCCGTTGACCGGCCATGTTCTCAGCGAGCTGTATCAGGTTCACGAAAGCGCCCTACCTGCGGCCATTTCCTCAGTCTGGAACGCGGGCACGTTGCCGCAAGTGTGATCGTCGCGGATGTCGAGGCTGAAAATACTTCTTCTAGTCTTCATTTCTCACCGCCTTGATTGATGCGAAGCCACTTTGCTCCACGCCCCTTGCCGGTCGATTCGATCAGTCCCTCTGACTTCATTGCCCGCAATACCAGCCGTACCATGTCCCGGCTCACGCCCGGGCAGGCCTCTTCAATCTCGGAAATCGAGAACGGCAGGGTGCGCCCCAGAACTTCCGTCCGCACCCGGTCGCCTTTACTGCCGCGGCCGCGCTCTATGGTGCCGACACGCTCCTCGAACTCACGGTAGGCCCGTAGCAAGGCACCCCAGAAGTAGTCGAGCCAGGGCTTTACGTCGTGCTGCCCCTGGTGCCAGCCCTGCGAGCTGGCTTCCAGCGTCTCGTAATAACTTTCCTTGGTTTCCTCGAAGATGCGTTCCAAGCTGATGTAGCGGCCCACGGCATAGTCGAAGTGGTAGAGCAGCAGCAGGGTCAATAAGCGGGACATGCGGCCATTGCCATCTGGGAAAGGATGGATGCACAGGAAGTCGAGCATCGCCAGTGGCACAAGCACCAACGGATCAGCCAAGTGCTGATCCAGCGCGGTCGCGTAGCGCCCGGTCAGATCGGCCATGGTCGTCGGCGTCAGGTGCGCAGCGACCGGCTGGAAGCGCAGCCGTGACGTGCCATCGGGATGACGCTCGATGATGTCGTTGTTGGTAGCTTTCCAGCGCCCCCCCGCCTGCGGCATGTAGCGATACAGCAGGGTATGCAGTTGCAGCACTACGCCCACGTTGAAGGGCATGTGCGTGGCGGACTCGTGGATCAGCGCCAAGGCATCGCGGTAGCCGGCGATCTCCTGTTCCGAGCGACTCTTTGGCGTTGCGTTGCGGATGACCAGAGACTTCAGCCGCGAGGGCGCTACGACAACACCTTCCAGCCGGTTGGACGACTCGGTGGACTCCACCACCGCGATCTGGCGCAGGCCTTTGAGGGCTTCGGGCGACTGCGCGGCGTAGAGTTGCTGCTTGCCCTGGTACTCGCCCAGTGTGCGCAACGTGGCGGCCTGGATGCCATCGAAGCGAAGCGCGGCAAGGTACTCGGGTGTGAGCGAGTGCATGGAAATGTAAGCCCAGGCTATCTAAATGGGGTAATCATAGCCTTTAAATGGGGCATTGTCTCTAAAAATGCCTCATTATCAGTGTTTAACTACCCCATTTCCTGAACGTTGGACCGGTCGCCCGGGGCTGGCATGGCTAACCAGGAAGGAAATGGGTGACATGAATCTTAAAATGAGGCAATCAAGTAAAAATTACCCCGTTTATTTCATTATTTACCCCATTCCCAGCGCCCAGCTTGGGCAAAGGCAAACGGCAAGGGAACGGCACTCAAGGGACAACGGCCCTATCCAGAAAAGGAAAAGGCCGTTCTGCCCACTCGCTGCTGCGATACCCGGCCAAACCGTCTCTATGCCGTGCCGCTGCCTTCCGCAGCACTCAGATAGTCCACCCAGTCCTGCAACAGCGTCCTTCTCTGATCCAGCAGCAGCGCCTTGTTGTATGTCGCCCGCACCTTGTTGCTTTCCACGTGGGCAAGCTGCCGCTCGATTGCATCAGGCCGGTATCCGTTCTCATTGGCCCAGGTTGAAAAGGTCGTCCGCCAGCAATGCGGCGTCGTACCCCGGCCCAGGTTCATGTCGCGCATCGCGTAGGTCAGCCGGTTAGGCGTAGTAAAGCCCTTGCCGCTCCTGTGCGGGAACAGATAGCGTCCGCCACTCGTGATGTGCTGCAAATCTTTCAGCACCTCTATGGCCTGCGTGGATACCCCCAACGCTACCCCCGAATTTTCTGGACCTCGATGAACAATAGGAACGCTCAGCAGACCGTATTGTTTCTGCAACCCATTGATTTCAAATGGGCTAACCTGTCCACCAAGCGCTACTGAGCGCCACCGAGATCCGGCAAAAATCGTCAGACGTTGATCACACGTTGAACAAAAAGTTCATCACGTCCCCGTCCTTCACCACGTAGTCCTTGCCTTCGGCCCGCATTTTCCCGGCTTCCTTGGCGCCCTGCTCGCCCTTGCAGGCGATGAAGTCGTCGAAGCCGATGGTCTGGGCGCGGATGAAGCCGCGTTCGAAGTCGGTGTGGATGACGCCGGCCGCCTGGGGGGCGGTGGCGCCGACGGGGATGGTCCAGGCGCGGACTTCCTTGACGCCGGCGGTGAAGTAGGTCTGCAGGCCCAGCAACTGGTAGCCGGCGCGGATGACGCGGTCCAGGCCGGGCTCGCTCATGCCCATGTCTTCCAGGAAGACCGTCTTGTCGGCATCGTCCAGGTCGGCGATTTCGGCCTCGATGGCGGCGCACACGGCCACCACGGGGGCGTTTTCTGCAGCGGCGTAGTCCTGCACGGCCTTCAGGTGGGGGTTATTCTCGAAACCATCGTCGCGCACGTTGGCGACGTACATGGCGCGCTTGGCGGTGATGAAGCAATAACCGCGAATGGCGGCCTGGTCTTCTTCGTCCAGCCCCAGGCTGCGCACGGACTGGCCAGCATCCAGGGCGGCGACCACGCGTTCCAGCAGGGCCACCAGGCGGATGGCTTCCTTGTCGCCGGAATTGGCCAGCTTGCGGTTCTTCTGCAGGATCTTGTCGGCCGTGGCCAGGTCTGCCAGCGCCAGTTCGGTGTTGATGACCTCGATGTCGGAAATCGGATCGACACGGCCGGCGACGTGGACGACGTTCTCGTCCTCGAAGCAGCGCACCACGTGCACGATGGCATCCGTTTCACGGATGTTGGCCAGGAACTGGTTGCCCAGGCCCTCGCCCTTGGACGCGCCCGCCACCAGGCCAGCGATGTCCACGAATTCGACCACGGCCGGCACGACGCGTTCGGGGCTGACGATGGCTGCCAGCTGCGCCAGACGGGGATCCGGGACCTCGACCACGCCGACGTTGGGCTCGATCGTGCAGAAGGGATAGTTCTCAGCGGCGATACCAGCCTTGGTCAGGGCGTTGAACAGAGTGGATTTACCGACGTTGGGCAGGCCAACGATGCCGCATTGCAGTGCCATGGGGTACCTGAGAGAAAAAGAAGGATGGAAATCAAGGCGCTATTGTACCCGCAGGGGCTCACCCCACCGCCAGCTGAGGGGCGAAATGCAGGAGCAGCCCGATCAGCAGCAAAGGGCCGCCATTGAAGATGGCATGCAGCGCCATGGACGCCCCGATGCCGCGTTTGACCCGCGTCCATCCCAGGACCAGCCCGGTGACCCACTGCGGCAGCACCAGCAGGGGCAGCAGCACCAGGTTCATCGAGGTCATGCGAAAGTTGTACAGGTGCACGGCGGCAAAGGCCAGCGCAGCGGTATGGAACAGAACAGGATACGCCCAGCGCATCCGGCGGCGCCAGCGCCAGCTGGCCGCCCATCCGGCATGCCAGCGGTGATTGGCCGGATACCAGAGCGGCGCCAGCGCCAGCAGCACGGCTACCGCTGCCAGCGGCATGGACGTCGCCCCCATACCCTGCACCAGGATCGCCGTCATCAGCGGCACGAACCACCACAGCATGGCGGGACGGCGCAATACGTAGCGAAAGGTCAGTTCCTCGACGATGGGCGCCCAGACCAGCGCAGTCATCCAGGGAATGTTGTGGACGTCCAGTCGGTGCTGGGCGCCACTGGCATCCGCCGCCGACAGCGCCAGGGGCGCGAACACGAAGATATTGACCAGCCACAGCAGGACGGCCCAATGCAGCAGACGCCACCAGGGGGCGTTCAGGGAAAAGTCTACCCAGAGGCCCGCCCCCAGGCCGTGGGGGCGCAGGCGCGGCCCCGGGCGCGGCCGCACGACGAATTTCAGGAAATCGACGATTTCCTCGCCCATGGTGGGCAGGCCGGGCGGCCCCATCAGTCGTGATTCCCCTGATGCAGGCGCTCGGTCGCCCGGTCGAATTCCCCGTCCAGCAGCGCCGGCAGTTCCAGCCGGCAGCGGCGGATGACTTCGTCGATGCCGGGCATGTCGTCCTGGCGCGGCGGGTGCAGCACGAAATTGACCACAGCCTGCGCCAGCCCCAGGCTGCGCGGGTGGCCGATGCCGATGCGCAGGCGCCAGAATTTGGGGGTGCCCAGCACCGACTGGATATCCCGCAGGCCGTTGTGCCCGGCATGGCCGCCGCCGAACTTCAATTTCACGGCCCCCGGCAGCAGATCCAGTTCGTCGTGCAGGACCAGGATTTCCTCGGGCTGAAGCTTGTAGAACCGCGCCAGGGCCCCGACCGCCTGACCCGACCTGTTCATGAAGGTGGCGGGCTTGGCCAGCACGACGGGCTGGCCGGCATGACGGGCCCGCGCGACCCAGGCGAAAAAGGACTTTTCCAGCGTGAAGCCGGCATGCAGGTCATCGGCAAAATGATCCGCCAGCCAGAAACCCGCATTGTGGCGGGTGGTTTCGTATTCGGGACCGGGGTTGCCCAGGCCCACAATGAGGCGGATGGGCGCAGTCATCGTGATGGTTCAAAGCAGCAAGACATCGAAAAGGCCCCCATGATACGTCAAAACCCCCGCCCATCTGACGATGGGCGGGGGTTTTGAAGGGATACCGAGACCCGCAGAGCGGGCTTATTCGGCGGCCGGGGCGTCGGCGGCGGGAGCCGCATCGGCGTCATCGGCAGCTGCGCCCCTGGGCGCGGCAGCCTGGGCCAGCAAGGGGTTCACGTCATCGCCATGGGGCACGTACTTCACACCGATCGGCAGCGTGATGTCGGCCAGGTGCAGGCGGGAACCGCCGATCATGTCGCCCAGGTCCACTTCGATGAACTTCGGCAGATTGGCCGGCAGGCAGGTGATGTCCAGTTCGGCGGGACCGTGGGTGACGACCTGGCCGGCAAGCTTGACGGCCGGGCTCTGGTCGGCGTTCAGGTAGTGCACCGGCACCTTGGTGTTCACGGCCTGGGACGCGTCCACGCGCTGGAAGTCAACGTGCAGGACCAGCGGCTTGTACGAGTGCCATTGCACGGCACGCACCAGCACCGGTTCGGTCTTGCCGTCCAGGACCATGTCCAGGATGGAAGCGTGGAACTCTTCCTTGTTCAGGGAGTGATAGATCTCGTTGTGGTCGAGTTCGATGTTTGCCGGGCCGGACTTGCCACCGTAAACGATGGCGGGCACCCGACCGGCGCGGCGCAGGCGGCGGCTCGCACTCGAACCCTGAACGCTACGCGAAGTGGCGGTGAATTTCATGGAAAACTCCAAAAGGCGGGGCCTCATGACCCCAATCAACAGCAGCCCAAGGGCTGCTCGAACACCCCCGCCGCGACCAGCGGGGGATCAAAAATCAATCGGCAAACAGCGAACTGACCGATTCGGCCGTCGCGATGCGCAAGATGGTTTCGCCCAGCAAAGAAGCGCAGGACAGCTGGCGGATCTTTGCGCACTGGCGAGCGGACTCGGACAGCGGGATGGTGTCGGTCACGACGACTTCGTCCAGCGCGGAGTCCTGGATGCGTTTCACGGCCTCGCCCGACAGCACCGGGTGGGTGCAATAGGCATAGACCGACCCGGCGCCCCGGTCTTTCAGGGCCTGCGCCGCCTTGCACAGCGTGCCGGCGGTATCGACCATGTCGTCCATGATCAGGCAGGTGCGCCCATTGACGTCGCCGATGATGTTCATGACTTCGGACACGTTGGCACGCGGGCGACGCTTGTCGATGATGGCCAGATCGGATTCCAGCTGTTTGGCCAGGGCGCGCGCGCGCACCACCCCGCCGATGTCGGGCGACACGACCACCAGGTTCTGGAAATTGCGGCTCCAGATGTCGCCCAGCAGGATCGGGCCGGCGTAGATGTTGTCGACCGGAATGTCGAAGAAGCCCTGGATCTGATCGGCATGCAAATCCATCATCATGACGCGATCGACGCCGACAGATTGCAGCATGTTGGCCACGACCTTTGCCGAGATCGATACGCGGGCCGAACGCGGCCGGCGATCCTGGCGGGCATAGCCGAAATACGGAATGGCGGCGGTGATGTTGCGAGCCGAGGCGCGGCGCAAGGCATCGACCATCACCATGATTTCCATGAGATTGTCGTTGGTAGGCGCACACGTGGGCTGCAGGACGAACACGTCCTTGCCGCGGACGTTTTCATTGATCTCGACCATGACCTCGCCGTCGGAAAAACGGCCTACGGTCATTTTCCCCAGCGACATGTCCAGATGATTCACCACATCGACCGCCAAACGAGGGTTGGCCGTGCCGGTAAAAATCATGAATCTGTCTTGTGCCATGGTGTCGAACCAATGTGTCAAATGACAAGGCTGTTGACAGCCTTCCCGCAGGGGGCGGGCCGGTTCAACAGCCTGGTAGCATGCGCTCTGGCGCGGAAAGGATGGCTGGGGAAGAAGGATTCGAACCTTCGCATGCCGGAATCAAAATCCGGTGCCTTAACCAGCTTGGCGATTCCCCAACTGTTCAATCCATGACCCAATCCCGCAGTGGATGATCATCCAGCCCCTGGCAAATCCAGCTGCCTTCGATGACCACATTGGGCAGGTCACGTATTTTACTGATTATCCGATCCTGCTGCACCCGGGCATCCCGGATGTCGGCGAATCCGGCAAACAGACATGAGCCCGATCCGGTCATGCGCGCATCCAACCCCGCCCCGCGCATCGATCCCAGCATATGGGCAATCATCGGGTGGTTTCGGCAGACGACAGGTTCCAGGTCGTTGCGGCCAAATAGGCCGCTGCTGTGTTCTGTTTGCCAATCAGCAAAGACCGAGATTTTTACCGATTCCGAATCTCTTGTCAAATCAGGATCCCGGAATACATCCGCTGTGGGGACGTGGACCCCCGGTCTCAGAATCCAGTACGCCTGGGGCGGCAAAGCTACAGCAGCCAGATCTTCGCCCACGCCTTGGGCGAACGCGGACTGGCCGAAGATGAACACCGGCACGTCCGCCCCCAGGGGCAGGGCCAGGCGCAGGAGTCGATTTCGCGTCAGGCCGGTTTCCCAAAGACGGTTCAGGGCGATCAGCGTGGTGGCCGCATCGCTGGATCCGCCACCCAGGCCGCCACCGGCCGGGATGTGCTTGCGGTAGGCAATGCGGGCGCCATAGTGCGTGCCCGTGGCCTGCTGCAACTGGCGTGCCGCCCGCAGGACCAGGTCCTGATCCGCAGGCAGGCCCGGCAATCCGTCGCCCGCGCGTTCGATGCGGCCATCGGCAGTGCGTTCGAAATCCAGCCGATCGGCCAGGTCGATGAAACGAAAGACGGTCTGCAGTTGATGGTAGCCATCCGGCCGGCGGCCGAGCACGTGCAGGAACAGATTCAGCTTGGCGGGCGCAGGAACGTCGTACAGCGCGGTCACGGTCGCCCCCCCCATCCGGCAGCGGACCCCAGCGGCATCAGGATCGGTCCATGATCAGCTGCAGACGCCACTGCCCCTGATCGTCCTGGCGCGACAGGCGTACCCGCAGCGGCCCCTGGTCGTCATAGTCGGACAGGCGCACGTCCCAGCCTTCCTGCTGGAAGGCTGCCAGACGGCCTTGCTCGTCCTGCCGGGCACCGCCGACGGCCTGACCGGGCGCAGCCTGCCCGCGAATCCAGTAGCGCAGGCCCGCCACGGGCATGGGATGCCCCCACACCTGCGTCAGCAAGGCATCGGGCGACGGCGCGGATTCCCGGCTGCCATCGGCCCTTTCCAGGACGGCGGCATCAGGTTCCACGCGGATCCGCGCCAGCACGCTGCCCAGCGGATTGCTGAGATCCAGCCGCAACGAGCGCCCGTCGTCCCGCCAGGAGAAGCCCCCTTGAGCGGCATAGGGCGGCTGCGCCAGGGGTTGCAGATTCACGGCAAAGCGGCCAACACGTTCGAACGCCGGCCCCTGTCCGCCGATACGGGCGGGTGCGGCACAGGCGGCCAGCACCAGCGCCAGGCCCACCCCCGCCAACAAGCGGCCGATGCGCAGCAGCGTCACGGCAGCGTCACGCCCAGGCGTCGCAAGGTGGCCTGCAGCGCCTCGTTGTCGGGATCCGCCTTCCGGCCTTCGGTCCAGATGCGCCTGGCTTCGTCTCGGCGTTTCAACATCCAGAGCGTCTCGCCCAGGTGGGCCGCGACGTCGGCTGCCGGCAACTGGTCATAGGACCGGCGCAGGTATTCCAGCGCGCCCTGATAGTCCTTGGTGCGGAACAGATACCAGCCCACGCTGTCCAGGATATAGGCGTTGTCGGGATCGAGATCCAGAGCGCGTTCCAGCAGATCGCGGGCTTCGGGCAGGTTGCGGTTGTCCTCGACGTAGGTATAGCCCAGCGAGTTGTAGGCGTTGGCGTTGTCCGGGTCCAGCGCGATCACGCGACGCATCAGGGCTTCGAATTCGGCCGTCTTGCCCTGCTGATGCAGCAGCATGCCCAGTTCGTACTTGATTTCCGGGGTATCGGGCATGTCCAGATCCGCCGCCTTCAGGATCTCGACGGCCTGGTCCGTACGGCCGGCATCGCGGTAGATGGACGCCAGAGTCAGGCGGACGACCGTGCGTTCGCGGCGATCGGCGGGCTTGATGGCATCCAGGGTGGCGCGCGCCTTGGCCAGGTCGCCCAATTTCCCGTACAGGACGGCTTCATGGGTCTGCGCCTGAAACCGCAGGTTGGGCTCGTCGATGCTGCGCAACTGCTGGATGGCTTCTTTCAGGTCGCCCCGACGTTCGGCGATCTGCACCAGCAGCAGACGGGCATCTGAGACGTCGGCCTGAGCGCTGGTGGCGCCGTCCACCGCCGCCCGCCGACGCTGCTGCTGGATGATGATGTACTCATTGAGCAGCGCCTTGGCCGCATCGTAGCGACCGGCGCGCGCATTGACCTCGGCCTCGGTATACAGAAGGTCGAAGTCTTCCGGCGTCTGCTGGCGCATGGAACCCAGCAGCTTCAGAGCTTCGTCGTACTGGCCCTGCCCCGTCAGGCGGCTGACCAGCAACAATTGCAGGGACCGCTGGTTCGGATGTTTCGCCAGATAGGCATAGGTATCGCCGATGGCCTGGCGGGGCTCGACCCGCAAACCGTATTCCAGGATCCGCTGCGCGGCGTCCGGCGAGTCCGGGTCCAGCCCCTGAGCCCGATAGGCCTCATCCACGGCGCGCCGGGGCTCGCCTGCCGCCCAGGACGCATCGGCCAGCGCCAGATGCGCCAGCGACGAGGTCTTGACCACGCCGGCCAGGGCCTTGTCCAGCACGTCCAGCGCCAGGCGCTTGTCGGTCATCTTGGATACGATGCCCACGGCCTGGACGATGGCTTGGTCCTTGTCATCGGCTGACTCGATCCGACGCGCCAGCGTACGGGCCAGGCCGTCGGTCTGCCCACTGGAGGCCGACAAGGCCAAGGAAGCCGCGACGGCCTCGGGATTATCCGGATCAAGCTGCGCCCATTCGCGGGCGGCCTGCAGGGCCAGTGCCAGATTGCGGCCAGACATGGCCATCTGGAAGGCCCGATGGCCCAGGCGGGGGTCCAGCGTATCCCGCGCCACGCCCAGCAATTCCTGTGCGGCATCGTCATACTGCCCCTGCTGGGCGGATAATTCAGCCACCAGAATGCGGTACAAGAGATCGGGCGTCAGGGTGACAGCCGGCGGTTCGCCCGGACGCAACTGAATGGTTTCAACCGAATCGGCCGGTGCGGGAACCGGCGGGGCAGCCCAAGCCGTCTCGTGCGCGGCGGCCAGCGCCAGCACCACGGGTAATACGGAGGCGGAGATTCTCATCGGCGGTAACCAGGGCCGCAACGCGAGAAATGCCCGCGTCTGGTGGCAAAATTGCTTCATCGAAAGAGGATGTTATCACCCCGCCATGCCTGAACTGCCAGAAGTCGAAACAACGCGTCGTGGAATTGCCACGATCATGCCCGGTCGTATCCTGCGGCAACTGATTGTGCATGAACCCCGCCTGCGCTGGCCCATTCCACCGGACCTGCCGGCCCTGCTCAACAACACCCAGGTGCTGGCCTGCGAGCGGCGGGGAAAATACCTGCTGATCCGGTTCGATCACGGCACCCAGATCGTGCACCTGGGCATGTCCGGTTCCCTGCGACGGGTGCCGATGGACGAGCCCCTGCGCAAGCACGACCATGTGGAATGGGTGTTCGACGATGCCCGTTTTCTCTTGCACGATCCGCGTCGATTCGGGGCCGTGCTCTGGCATCCGGCCCAGTCCGGCGACATCGGCGATCACCCGCTGCTGGCAAGTCTGGGCAGCGAGCCCTTCGGGCCCGACTTCACACCCGACGCCCTCTACGCAGGGGTGCATGGGCGCCGCCAATCCATCAAGCAGCTGCTGCTGGGCGGGCGCATCGTCGTCGGGGTCGGCAATATCTATGCCTCGGAATCCCTGTACCAGGCCGGCATCGACCCTCGCGCACCGGGCGACCGCCTATCGCGGCCGCGCTGCGCGCGCCTGCATGCCGCCATCTTGCAGACCCTGAGCCAGGCACTGGAATCGGGCGGCAGCACGCTGCGTGACTATGTCAATGCCCAGGGCACGCCAGGGGCGTACTTCACGCTGCACGCAGCCGTCTATGAACGCGACGGCCAACCCTGCCCGCGCTGCGCCAGCCCCATCCGCCGTATCGTGCAGGGACAACGGGCTACGTATTTCTGCCCGCAGTGTCAGAAACGGTAAGATCCGGCCCGCCGATGCATATCCTGCGGGCCGGCACATCCATCAGTCGCGCGCGGCGACGATGATGACTTCGAATTTCAGATTCGGGCCGGCCAGGCGGGCCTCGCCGGTGGCGCGAGCCGGGGGATTGGCCGGGTCGATCCAGGCTTCCCAGACCGGGTTCATGGCGTCGAAATCAGCCATGTCGCGCAGCCAGATCGTGGCCTGCAGGATCTTCGATTTGTCGCTGCCGGCCTTTGCCAGCAGCTCATCGACTTTCGCCAGGGCCGAACGCGCCTGGGCCTGGACGTCGTCGCCCGTTCCGGTCTGGCCGGCCAGATACACGGTATTGCCATGCACGACAGCGCCGCTCATGCGCTTGCCGGGTTCGATGCGTTGAATCGTCATGTCGGAGAACTCCGAGAAGGTTGAAAACGGCGCCATGATACCCGACGCCGGGCGGCAGGCGCCCGGACGCGCAAGGGTCAGTTCAGGACCTTGCCGGGATTCATGATGCCATGGGGATCCAGGGCGGCCTTGATGCGATGCATCAGGGCCATCTCGACCGGGTCCTTGAACTGCGGCAGGACGTCGCGCTTCAGTTGCCCCACCCCGTGTTCGGCGCTGATCGACCCGCCCACGGCATGCACCCGCTGATGCACCAGGGCATACACATCATCCTGGCGCGCCAGCAGTTGGCCTTCTGCCCAATCGGCGCCGCGCGCCACGTTATAGTGCAGGTTGCCGTCGCCCAGATGCCCGAAGATCACGTGCCGGATACCCGGGAACGCCGCCTGCAGGGCCGCATTGGTGCCCAGGACGAATTCCGACATGCGCGACACCGGGATCGAGACATCGTGCTTGATGCTCTTGCCGGATTCCTTTTCAGCCAACGGGATGCTTTCGCGCAGATGCCACAGCGCGTGGCTCTGCGCCATGGATTCCGCAACCACCGCATCCTGTACGCAGCCGGCCTCGATGGCCTCGCCGATGACGACCTCGAACCGTTCGCGGGCGTGGGCCTCGGATTCGCTGTCGGACAGTTCCAGCAAGGCGAACCAGGGCAACTCGGCCGAGGCGCCCTCGAAGGGCAGGCGCTGCTGCGGAAAGCAGCGCACGACATCCTGCAGGCAGTTGCCCGCCATCAACTCGAACCCGGTCAGGGACGCCCCCAGCCCGGACCGGGCCCGGCCCAGCATGACGATGGCCGATTCGATGGAATCCAGCGCCAGCAGCGCGGTGCAGCGAGCCACGGGCAGCGGGTGCAGTTTCAGCGTGGCCGCCGTGATCACCCCCAGGGTGCCCTCGCTGCCGATGTACAGATCACGCAGGTCGTAGCCGGTGTTGTCCTTGCGCAGGCCGCGCAGGCCGTGCCAGATGTCCCCCTGCGCCGTGACGACTTCCAGGCCCAGTGTCAGTTCGCGCATATTGCCGTAGCGCAGCACCTGCGTGCCCCCGGCATTGGTTGCCAGGTTGCCACCGATGGTGCAGCTGCCTTCGGCCGCCAGACTGAGCGGAAACAGGCGGCCCGCCTCGCGCGCGGCCTGCTGCACTGACTGCAGTATGCAGCCGGCCTCGACGTCCATGGTGTCGTTGTCCGTATCGATGCCGCGAATCCGGTTCAGTCGCTGCAGGGACAGGATCACCGCACTGCCCGACTCATCGGGCGTGGCCCCGCCGCACAAACCGGTATTGCCCCCCTGGGGGATCACCGGCATCCCGGCCCGCGCGCAATAGCGCATGACGGCCGCGACTTCTGCCGTGCTGCCCGGACGCACCACGGCCAGGGAGCGGCCCTGGTAGCGTTCGCGCCAATCAATCTCGTAAGACCGGGCGTCGTCCCCGGTCAAGACATGCGATGCACCGACCACCGCCCGCAAAGCATCCAGATGATCCATGAACTGACAATCCCGTATGCGCCAAGAGGCCCCCATTGTAATCGGCGATAATGAGCGGTGCCGCTGCCGCTGAGCGCCCGACGAGGTTTTCGGGACCGGCCCGCCGCAGCCCACTCCATCCTTCGCCCGAGACCCAACGTGTCCACATCCTTTCCCGCTTCCGTCTTCAAAGCCTACGACATCCGGGGCACCGTCCCAGATCAGCTCAACGACGTGTTCGCCTACACCCTGGGCCTGGCGCTGGCCGCCCAGGCTCGCCTGGAAAACATCCGCAGCCTGGTCGTCGGTCACGACGGTCGACTCAGCAGCCCCGGCCTGTCGTCCGCGCTGCAGGCAGGCCTGCACGCGGGCGGCATCGACACCGTGGACCTGGGGCTGGTGCACACCCCGCTGGTGTATTTCGCCGCCCACCTGGATGGCAGCGGATCAGGCGTAGCCATCACCGGCAGCCACAACCCGCCTGACTACAACGGCTTCAAACTGATGATGGGCGGGCGCACCCTGCACGGTGCAGGCATCCAGGCGTTGCGCACCCGCATGGCCGACATCCAGGCGCCGCAGGGCATCCCCCCGGGCCGAGCGCAATCCCATGACCTGGTCGACACCTATGTGCAGCGCATCGCCGATCACGTCCAGCTGGCCCGCCCTCTGCACATTGCCATCGACTGCGGCAACGGCGTGGGCGCCGTGGCCGCCAGCCGCCTGTTCCGCGCCCTGGGCTGCACGGTGGACGAGCTCTTCTGCACGGTGGACGGAAACTTCCCCAATCACCACCCGGATCCGGCCGACCCCCACAATCTGCAGGACCTGATCGACCATCTGCAGCGCACTGGCTGCGACGTGGGGCTGGCGTTCGACGGCGATGCCGACCGCCTGGGCGTCGTGACGAAATCAGGCCAGATCATCTGGCCCGACCGCCAGATGATCCTGTTCGCCCGCGACATCCTGCAGCGCGAACCAGGCGCAGGCATCATTTTCGACGTGAAGTGCAGCCGTCACCTGGGGCAAGCCATCCGCGACGCGGGCGGCGTGCCGCTGATGTCGCAGACCGGCCATTCCCTGATCAAGGCCCGCCTGGCCGAAACCGGCGCCCCGCTGGCCGGCGAAATGAGCGGTCACATCTTCTTCAAGGAACGCTGGTTCGGCTTCGACGACGGGCTCTACGCTGGCGCGCGCCTGCTGGAAATCCTGTCGCGCAGCGACAACCCCAGCCAATTGCTGGAATCCCTGCCCCAGGGAATTTCCACCCCCGAACTGAAGCTGCCCATGGCCGAAGGCGAACCGCACGCGTTCGTGCACCGCCTGCAGACCGAAGGTCATTTTCCCTCGGCCCAGGACCGCATCACCATCGACGGCATCCGCGCCGAATACGCCGACGGCTTCGGCCTGGCGCGCGCATCCAACACGACCCCCGTGGTGGTGCTGCGCTTCGAAGGCGATACGCCCGAAGCCCTGGCGCGGATCCAGGCGGAATTCCGCGACGCGATCCACACCCTGCTGCCGGGGCGGGAACTGCCGTTCTGAAGCGTCGGCTTCAATCCGGCCGGCCGGCCTCGGACGCGGGGACGGCCGTATCGTGCACAACGATCCGCTGGATGCGCCCCATCATGAATTCTTTCATGGCGACGTGCGCCGGGCTTGTCTGATAGGCATCATGGGCGCCCGCGCTGGTGAAAAGCGCGCTGGTGGCGTGCGTGTACCCCTGTGACCGGTCCGCCGTGTTTTCACCGTAGTGGTACAGCACGATGCCCTCGCACTCGCGCCTGACCCGATCCGCATGATCCTTCACCTGTTGGTGGAACCGCGCATCGACACGATCATCGAACTGCATCATCACGACGTGCAGGAACAGATCCGACTGACTCATAAACCGCCTCTCCTCGTTTCACAGAATGCCGGACGGCCGGCGCCTGGCAGGCAGCCGCGCGCGACCCCGCTTGCCTACATCCGGGCCAGCAGCCCGCCGTCGATGGCCAGCACATGGCCATTCACAAAGCTCCCCGCGCGCGACGCGAGATACAGCACCGCAGGGGCGATGTCCTCGGGCGTCGCCCAGCGCTTGAGCGGCACCGAATGCTCCAAGAAAGTATTGAACTGCTCTTTTTCCTGCAGAGCGGCGGTGAACTGCGTCCGCACGAAACCGGGGGCCAGTGCATTGCAGCAGACGCCCTTTTCCCCATATTCGACCGCAACCGCGCGCGTCATGGCCGCCAGGGCCCCCTTGGCGGAAGCGTATGCCGATATGCCCGGCATGCTTGCCATGGACGCCACAGAGGCCATCAGCACGATGCGGCCCTCGCCCTGGGCGACCATCCGGGGCAGAACCGCCTGCACGCAATTGAATGCGCCGTCGACGTGCACCTTGAACAACGATCGCCAGGCTTCGGGCGCCTGCTCGATCAGCGGCATCCGGTTCTGGTTGCCCGCATTGCTGACCAGCACGTCGACCCCCCATCCGGCCGACTCCAGGCCCAGGACAGCCTGGCGCACCTGCTCGTGATCGGAGACGTCGAAGGGCGCCGGGCGGGCCTCGATGCCCTGAGCCGCCAGTTCCCCCACGGCCGCCTCGCAGCGTTCCAGCGACAGATCGTTGACGATCACCCGGGCCCCGGCCTTGCCGAGCGCCACGGCCATCGCATAACCCAGGCCCGAGCCCGAACCGGTGATCAGCGCGGTCCGGCCCTCCAGGCCGAACATGTCCTTCAGATATTCAGTATTCATGTCCACTCCGCAAATCGAATCCATCCACGCCCCGCGACCTTCCAATGCAGCCTCGGGAACGGGTAAAAACACAGGTCTCAGCGCAAGGCCCGCACGCCGGCGCACACATTCATGCTCTGTCCGGTGATGCTGCGGCCGGCGGGCGAAGCCAGAAACAGCGCGGTATCGGCGATGTGCGTCATCGGCACCATGCGGTTCAGCGACACGTGTTCGAGAACCTCCGCCCGCAACGCGTCTTCCGTGATGCCCTGCAGGAGCGCCTTTGAGGCCAGCACCTCGGTGACGCGACGGCTCTCCACGATGCCCGGCAGTACCGCATTGACCGTGATGTCATGAGGCCCGAGTTCGATGGCCAGACTTTGCGTCATTCCGATCACGGCCCACTTCGACGCCGCGTAGGGAGTCCGGAACGGATAGCCCAGGCGTCCCGCGACCGAACTGATGTTGATGATGGCCGCGCGCCCCGACTGCTTGAGCGCGGGAATCGCACGGCGCGTGCACAGGAAATGGCCCCGCACGTTGACGGACATCGTGCGGTCCCAGTCCTCTTCGGACAGATCTTCCATCGCGCCGGTCGGACCCGCCACCCCGGCATTGTTGACGAGCACATCCAGGCCGCCCAGGGCGCCCAATGCCTTGTCGAACCAGCGATCGACCGCCCCGGCATCGGATACGTCCGCCAAGTGCGTGCCCAGTCCGCCCGTACCGTCCCCCGCCTGGCGCAAGGCATCGTCCGACACATCGCAGACCTCGACGCGAGCGCCGGCCGCCAGGAAGGCCCGGGCGATCGTCAGGCCGATGCCCGACGCGCCGGCGGAGACCATGACTCGGCAGCCCTGCAACTCATTCATATCCATCGTGCTTTCTCCATTGACCAAGCCTGCGTTTCACGCCGGCGCTATCCCATGATCCATCGATAGGGGGCCAGCACCAGCTGGGGGAAGAGGACCAGCAGCAGCAAAGCCACGCATTGCGCCACCAAAAACGGCCATACCCCCACGATGACTTCGATCATCCGAGCCTTGGTCACGCCGGCCACCACATTGAGCACGGCGCCCACGGGCGGCGTGATCAGTCCGATGGAGCAGGCCAGCATGAACACGATGCCGAAATACACGGGATCGATACCCGCCGCCACCACGGCCGGCAACAGGACGGGGATCAGGATCAGCACGATCGGAATCATGTCCATCGCCGTCCCGACCACCAGGACCAGGCCGACGATCACCAGCATGAGCAAGGTGGGGGAATCCTTGACGGGTTCCACCAGCGCCATCACCTGATGAGGCAGGCCGGCGATCGTGATCATCCATCCCGACACGAGCGCGGCGGCGACCAGGAACATCACCATCGCGCTCATCTTGGCGGATTCCAGAAAGACTTCGTACAGCTGACTCAGCCGCAGTTCGCGATAGATGCACGTCGCCACGAACAGGGCATAGACGGCCGCCACCACGCCGGCCTCGGTCGGCGTGAACACGCCGAAGCGCAGCCCGACGATGATGATCACGGGCAGCAGCAGCGCCCAGAAGCTCTTGATCACCAGGGACAGCACTTCCCGGGCGGGAACCTTGGGCAGCGGCGCCACCTTTTCCCGGCGCGACACCAGAAACCAGGTCACGCACAGGCACAGGGCCATCAGAATCCCCGGCACGATCCCCGCCATGAACAGGCCCGTGATGGAAATGTTTCCGGTGACCCCGATCAGGATCAGGCCGATGGAGGGCGGAATGACCAGAGCGATGATCCCCGAAGAGGCCACCAGCCCGCCCGACCGCCCCCTGGAATTTCCCGCCTTCATCATCATCGGCACCAGCAAGGCCGACAATGCGGCGGCATCGGCCGCTGCGGAACCGGAAAGACTGGCCAGGATGCTGGCCGCCAGGATGGTGACATACCCCAGGCCACCGCGAATGTGTCCAACGAGCGCCAGCGCCAGATTCACGATCCGTTGCGATAGCCCGCCCGCATTCATCACGGCGCCGGCGAGCATGAAGAACGGAACGGCCATCAGGGGAAAGCTGTCGGCGCCATTCAACAGATTCTGGGCGACGATCTGCGCGTCGAAGAAATCCAGCTGGTACATCAGCGCCACGCCCGTCAGAATCAGGGCATAGGCGACCGGCAGCCCGATGGCAAGCCCGACGAACAGGACAACAATGAACAATGCGAGCGTCATCAATCGGCTCCGGAGGAAGTGTTGGTCGCTATGGATTCCAGATCGGCCGCAGGCGTGCGGATCAGCACGTACAACTGATACAGCAGGATGCCTCCCGTCGAGATGGCGAAGACGACGCCCACGCCGAAGAACCAGGCTTGCGACAGGCCCGAGGCCGGCGCGGTCGCCTCATAGTTCAGGCGCGTCTGTTCGATGCTGCCCATCAATACCAGCCACGTCGCATAGAGCATCAACAAGGAAGCAAGCGTCAGGCAGCATTTACGGACTTTCGGCGGCATGATCTGCACCACCACGTCCACCCCGAGGTGGGACCGTTCATGCAGCACCAGAATCGCGCCCAGGAACGTCAGCCAGACGAAACACCAGCGCGCCAGTTCCTCCGACACGGGCAGCCCCGTATTGAACACATAGCGCATCACCACATTGGCGAACACCATCACGACCATCGCCGCCAGACACAGGACGATGACGACTTTCAGCAGGGAAAAATAGGTTTTGATCAGCTTTGTCATGGCTGATGCTCCCGATTGAAAAGGCGCGTCCGGTCGGTTCCGGACTGCTTGCCGCCGACGGACGCGCCCCAGGCTCGACGCCCGTGTTTATTGCTTGTTCCGGACTTTCTGGATCGTGGCCAGAGTCTCGTCGACCAGGTCCGCGCCCAATTCGGCCTTATACTTCTCCGCCACGGAAGCGGTCGCTTCGACCATCCGGGCTTTTTCCGCCGGCTCGATCTGGTTGAACTCCATGCCGGCGGCCTCCAGTTCCTTGACGACATCCTTTTCCATCTGGCGGCTGACCTGACGGAAATACGTCACGGATTCCGCGCAGGAGTCCCGCAGGACAGTCTGCTCATCGGGGCTCAGGCGATCCCAGAATCGCTTGCTGGCCAGCACGACCGCGGGCAGGAAGACGTGCTGGGTTTCGGTCAGGTACTTCTGGATTTCCTGGTATCCGCTGCTTTTGGTGACCAGGAAGGAGCTTTCCTGCCCATCGATCGCCTTGCTTTCCAGGGCCGTATAGGTTTCCGGATACGGCAGCGGCAGCGGATTGGCCCCCAGCGCCTTGAACGTATCGATATAAATGCGGTTTTGCAGGACCCGCAGTTTCAGGCCGTCGAAGTCCTCGATCTTGCGAATCGGGTGCTTGCTGTTGGAGACCTGGCGGAACCCATAATCCCAGTAGCACAGCCCCACCAAGTTCTTGCTGGAAAACTTGTCCAGCAGGCGCTTCCCGACGGGACCGTCCACCACGGCATCGGCTTCTTCAACCGAATGGAACAGGAACGGCAAGTCGAAGATCCCGAGTTCCTTGACGTTGCTGGCCGCCCCAGCGGTGGAGGCGACCGTCAGTTCGACAATGCCCCCCTGCGCGGAGGACATGGACTGTATTTCATTGCCCAGCTGGGCGTCCGGATAGCCGGTGATCTTGAACTTGCCGCCCGTCTTTTCGCTGGCGACGTCAATGAATTTCTGGGCGGCCAGGCCCACGGGATTGGTCGCGCTGACGGCGTAGCTGAACTTCATGCTGCGGTCTTTGACCTCGGCCGAGGCCTGTCCGGCCACGGAGGCCAGCATGGCGGCGGCCACGCCCGCCACGACGGTTTTCATCTTGAACGACATAGAGTGTCTCCTACTCTTCGATTTTTAGAGAAAACTGCGGCCGGCCCGGGAAGTCCGGGCCGGCCCGCAGGCTGTTCACTTCAATTCCTGTCCGGCCAGGGCGCCTTCGAGGAATCTGTTCGGCTTGAGAAAGAACGAAAGCACCAGCGCCCCGTCCGGAGAGCGCGCGATGTGCCGATTGCCCTTCGGGCGCCAGACATAGTTGCCGGCGCGGACTTCCCCTTCGTCATCGACGATGCTGCCGCTCAGCACATAGGTCTGTTCGATTTCGACGTGCTCGTGCAGCGGCAGCGCGGTTCCCGGCTGCCAGCGAAACAAGGCCGTCATCAGACCGGTTTCGGGAATGTCCAGAAGGATCTTCATATCGATGCCGGGCGTGGGCGTCGGCTTCCAGGGCAGCGTGTCGACATCCACGTATCGGGATGCCAGTTCTCCCGTGGCGAAAGGTGCAAGGTTTTCGGGCAAAGTCATCATGTCTCCTGTCATGGGGACGGCAGCGCGATCCGCCGCCGTCATTCCGATACGATGTTGGTCAAGGTGCCGATGTGCTGCACGGTGGCGGACACGACATCCCCCACCTGCAGGCAGGCCGGCGGGGTCCTGGCGAAGCCGACGCCCTTGGGCGTGCCCGTGGCGATCACATCGCCCGGCTCCAGGGTCATCCCGGCCGACAGCTGCTCGATGATGGCTTCGACGGTGAAGATCATCGAAGCGGTGTTGTCCGACTGCCGCAATTCGCCGTTCACGGTCAGCGACACGTCGAGGCCATTGGGGTTGGCGATGGCCGATCGGTGGACCACGACGGGCCCCATGGGACAGCTGGTGTCCAGGCCCTTGCCCTTGAACCACTGCCCATGGCGCAGTTGCAGGTCCCGGGCGGTCACGTCATTGACGATGGTGTAGCCGAACACGTGGTCCAGCGCCTCGGCGCGCGAAATGTTCCGCCCCCGGCGGCCGATGACGATGGCGAATTCCGCCTCGTAATCCAGGCTGTCCGTCAGGCCGGCCTGGCGCTGCACGAAATCCCCGTGGCCGATGACCGCAGTTGGCGGTTTGGTGAAGAATTCGATCGCCTTCGGGAACTGGTCCGCAGGCCGGCCGCGCGCCAGATTGCCTTCGATGATGTGATCCCGATAATTGCGGCCGACGCAGAACACGTTCTTTTTCATGCGGATGGGCGCCAGGACCCGGATCTGATCCAGGCTGCGCGCGTCCCGGGCGGCGTCGCCGCGGGAGGCCAGGCATGCCTTGATGGCTTCCAGGGCGGGCTCGCCCAGTTCGATCAGCTCGCTCACGTCCGTGGGGACGGCCGGCAAGCCATGCTCCGGGAAGCCGCGCAGCAAGGCGGTCAGGTCCACGACGTTTCCGCTTTCTTCGAGCAGCCCCAATAGCCGCTCCCGCCCCTCTGTAAAACTCAAGAATTTCATTTAAAAATCATCCATGGAAAAGCAAAACGTTCTTTCAGGAATCCTGCTGCAGATCCGCGCTGCGACGGTATTCCTGGAACGCGTCGAAAAGCGCGTGGACATGAGCCCTGGCCAGACGATCCGCCTGATCGGCATCCCGCTGGGCGATGGCATCGATCATGGCCAGATGCTCGCGCAGTGAATCCGCGCCGCGATGCAGGCGCTTGATGGTCTGCCGCCGGAACGTGGTCTGCCGGTGTCCAAAGGCGGCCCACACCTGTTCCAGCAGGCGGTTGTTCGCCAAAGCAACGATTTCTTCGTGGAACGTCACATTCGCCTGCGCATAGGCACCCGCGTCCCGGTCATCCACACTGCTCGTCAGAAAAGGTTCGAACAGCGCCCGCAGCCGTTCCACGTCCCGCTGCGACGCGTTCAGCGCCGCCTCGCGCGCCGCGAACCCTTCCAGCACTTCCCGCAGCTGGAGCCATTCCAGATACTCGCCATCCGTGACAGGCGACAGCAGCGCGCCCCTGCCCGGCCGCAGGCTGATCAGACCCGTGCTTTCAAGCCGGATCAGGGCCTCGCGGACCGGCGTCCGGCTGACGCCCAGCTGGGCCGCCAGCTCGTCCTCCCGGACGCGGATGGGCTCCGTCAGGCCCTGCATCATGTCGCCCAGAAGCGTCCTGACATCCTCGTAAACGGACTGTGAGGCCTTTCTTTTTTGTGTGCTGTCCATGGTTTTTGAATACGATTATCAGTTTTGTATACAAATTATAGTTTCGTATAAAATACATGGAACTAGGGAAAACACCGATTCAAGACCTACGGACACAAAAAAAGCCCGCCTGACAAGGCGGGCCCCCATCCCGGAGCAGAGGTGAAAACGAAGCGAAGGATCGACTACACCACTCAGTAACCGGCCCCTGCCGCCTGGTCGCCGCCATCCCGGAAGGCCCTGGCCAGGCCCTCGGCGGCGTGGCGCAGCAGCAGCGTATCGGTGCCGACGGCGACGAAGCGGGCGCCGGCGCGGCAGAATTCCCGGGCGGCATCCAGCTGCGTGGCGAAGACGCCGGCGGCCTTGCCGCTGCGCGTGATCCGGGCAATCGAGTCCAGCACCGCCGCCTTGACCTCCGCATGGCCGGGCTGCCCCAGAAGCCCCATGGAAGCGGCCAGATCAGACGGCCCCAGGAACACGGCATCCACCCCGTCGACCGCCAGGATGTCGTCCAGGGCAGCCAGAGCCGCCAGGGATTCCGCCTGCACGATCAGGCAGATCTGCTCGTTGGCCTGCTGCAGATATCCGGGCACGCCGTTCCAGCGCGAAGCCCGCGCCAGCGCCGACCCAACGCCGCGCATGCCGGCGGGGGGATAGCGCGTCGCCCGCACCAGGGCCCGCGCCTGCTCGGCGGAATCCACCATAGGGACCAGCAGGCTTTTCACGCCGATATCCAGCAACTGCTTGATGCGCGCGGGGTCGTGATCGACCGTGCGCACCAGGACTTCGGCACCCCGCCCAGCCAGCGCCTGCAGCTGCGCCAACACGGTGCGCACGTCATTGGGGCCGTGCTCGGCGTCGATCAGCAGCCAGTCGAAGCCCGCATCGGCCAGCAGATCGGCGCTGTACGGACTGCACAGGCCCAGAAACAGGCCGATGCCGGGCGCCGCGCCGTCATGCAGGGAGGCCTTGAAACGATTATGGATGTCGGACACGGAATCTCCTTCAAGCATCGAGCCGGGCCGGCAGCAAATCCGCATACACGCCCAGATGCGCCCGGACAATGCCCTCCAGACCAAAGTCACGTTCCGCCAAGGCCCGGCCAGCCGCGCCCATGCGCTCCCGCAAGTCGGCATCGTCCGCCAGCCGGGCAACCGCGTCGGCCAGCGCCTGGGCATCGCGAGCGGGAACCAGCAGGCCGCTGACGTCGGGTTCGATGACATCCCGACAGCCCGGCACGTCGGTGGTGACGACCGCACGGCCGCAGGCGGCGGCCTCGATCAGGGATTTGGGCAGGCCTTCACGATAGGATGGCAAGGCCACGATGTGGGCCTGGGCATAGAAAGCCGCCACGTCTGCGCATTCGCCGACGCAATCGACCACGCCTTCGGCTTTCCAGGCCCGCAGTTCATCGGGCTGCACTGACGCCGGGTTCTCCAGATCCAGGCTGCCCGCCAGGCGCCAGCGCACGCCGTCGCCTCGACGGACCGACAGGCGCGCAGCTTCGACGAATTCCCGCACCCCTTTGTCGCGCAGCAGGCGGCTGGCCATGGCGACCGTCACCGGGCCGTCCGGCCAGGGGGCCGGCGCGAACCGGTTCAGGTCCACGCCCGACCCACGCACCAGCACGGCCTGTCCGGGCCGCACCGCCCCGGCCCGCACCAGCACGTCGCGATCTGATTCGTTCTGGAAGATCACTCGGCTATTGCGATGCCCCAGCGCCAGACGGTACAGGACCAGGGCCAGGCGCTTGAGCACGCCGCGCGCGCCCGAGCCCTGGATAAAGACATAGCCCAAGCCTGAAATCGCCGCCACATAGGCGGGCACCCCCGCCAATCGGCTGGCGATGCCGCCGTAGAGTACGGATTTGAGCGTCACGGCATGCACCAGATCCGGCCGCACCCGGAGAAACAGGCGCCAGATGGCCCAGAGACTGCGTGCCTCGGTCCAGGGCCGCATGCTGGTGCGCGACAGGGGCAACGTGTGGTGGATGAAACCCAGGGCTTCCAGTTCGGCCACCGCCGGCCCGCCCATCGACGCGACATGCACCTCGTAGCCGGCGTCGCGCGCGGCGATGGCCACCGGCAGGCGGTGGGACACCAGAAACGCCGGGTTGGTGATGAAGAACAGCAGGCGGGGCGGGCGACCTGCTTGGCCTGCGACGGAAGATGCCACGTCCGCATGCGTTGCGGCGGCAGCAGCACCTACACCGCGCAAGGCGGATGCCGAAGGGCTTGCCCCGCGCCCCACCGGCGTCGGATAATCCGCCGCCAGGCGACGCCAGACCGTCTCGTAGCGGTCCACCATGGTCTGCAGGCTGTAGCGCCGCGCCACCGAATCCCGCGCCTGCTCGCTGCGCTCAGGCCACGCAGGGCTGCGCACCGCATCGATGGACTGATCGATGGCTCGCGCCAGCGCAACGGCATCCCGGGGCGGCGCCACCCAGCCGTACTCGCCGACGATATCGGCCGCATCGCCCACATCCGTCACGACGCAGGCCACGCCGGCGGCCATGGCTTCGGACACCACGTTGGGGAAGCCTTCGGCCTTGCTCGACAGGACATGGATGTCCAGTGCCGGCATCAGAGCAGGCACGTCGTCGCGGCGGCCCAGGAAGATCAGATGGTCCAGCAGGCCGTAATGTCGCGCCTGGCTGATCAGGTCGGCATTGTCGCGCGACATGCCCAGGCCGATCAGGGCGCAGCGCAGCGTCGGATGCGCACGGAGGCACAAGGCCAGGGCTGCCAGCAGATTGCCGTGATCCTTCAGGGGATTCCAGCGGGCAACGCAACCCAGCAGGATCGCATCGTCGGGGACCTGCCATTCAGCGCGCCAGGCCTGGCGCGCCGCATCGTCCGGGTGCCAGACCGACAGATCGTAACCATTGGGAATCACCAGCACGCGGTCGTCGCGATAGCCCCAGGCTCGATGCACCTGGGCGGCGCGGCGGGCGCACGCCACGATGACACCCGGCACCCAGCCCGAGACCCGGGCGCAAAGCCAGGCGGCAACGCGCGATGAGCGGCTGCTTTCTGCCAGGCTGACCCCAGAGTTGCGCACGCCCCAGGCCACCGCGCGGATCCCGGCCAGGCGGGCGAGCAGGCCGCCGATGAGATCCGCGTGATACATCCAGGTCTGGACCACGTCGGGGCGGCGGCGGCGCAGCAGGCGATACAGACGCCATAGGCCGCGCACCGACCCCAGCGCTCCCTGCATGTCCAGGCAGACCACTTCGACACCGGCATCCCGCAACGACGCGCCCATGACGCCCTCGCTGCGCATGGAGACCACCATATGGCGCACCCGGGCATCCGGCGCCGTCGTCAGGCGCTGCAGCACGGTTTCCGCGCCGCCATGCAGCAGTCCGGAAATGATGTGCATGACCCGCAAGGGTTGCACCGCCGGGTGCGGATCACCCGTCCCTGCTTCGCCTGCCGGCAGCGGGCATGCCTGATCGGTATTCAATGCTGTATCTTCCATGTTCCCTATGTGCTTCCGGTATCCTGCCGCCCCCACTTCACCGCTTGCACGCGGCATCCCAGGACTGCAGGATGGCGGGCAGGCTATAGCGGCCGCGCACGGAGGCAGCCGCCTGTTGGCCCCAGGCCTCCCGTTCGGCGGGAGTGGCCCGCATCAATCGTTCCAGGGCCTGCGCCAGGGCGGCCTCGTCGTCCAAAGGCACCAGTGTCGCCAGCTGTCCGCCTTGCGTCAATTCGGCGGGCCCCGACGGGCAGTCCGTGGCCACGCAGGGCAGCCCCAGGGCCATGGCTTCCAGCAAGGCATTGGGAAAGCCTTCAACCCGCGAATTCAGCACAAATCCATGGCCTGTCGCCAGGTCGTCCCAAGGCGTCTGACTGAAGCCCGGCAGATGGATCCGGTCCGCCAGGCCCAATGCCGCGACACGCTGCAGGCAGGCTGCCCGCTGGGCGCCGTCTCCCCAGATCCACAGGTCCCAGTCCGGGCATGACTCGGCCAGGCCGGCGAAGACCTCGATCAGCCGATCGAACTGCTTGACCGGATTGAAGCGCCCCAGGGCGACCAGGCGCCGGCGCCCGGGGGGGGGTTCTGCCGCGCGCGCGGCCGGCAGGCCATCGGGCAAGGGATTCGGAATGGCGACGACCCGGCGCACGCCCGGCGCCACCTGCAACAGATGCGGCACGCTTTGCTGCGTCTGCACGACCACCCGATGCGCCCAGGGGTAGGTCAGGCGGCGCAGCCACCGCAATACGGATTCCAGGTTCACGCTGTGCGCCGGGTCGGTGCGTTCACTGACCACCACCGGCAGGCCCAGGCCTCGGATGGCCAGCAGCGCGGTGACGTTCACGTTCGTCAGAAAGGACAGCACGCGGTCCGGCTGCAGTTCGCGCGCCAATCGCCGCAGGGCCAGGATCTTGGTCACGGGCCGCAGCCAGGCCGGCCCGCGCAGGCGGTCCGCCAGCCACAGCAGCCGCACACCGGGTTCCAGCCGCTGCATGCATTGCCCGCGGCCGGAATAGCAGCACACCAGCGTGACCTCGTCGCCACGCCGCGCCCAGGCATTGGCCAGGGTCGCCGCGACCCGCTCTGCGCCGCCGCCATGCATGGAACTGACCAGGAACAGGATGCGCATTCAGCGGCCCTCCTGCCCCTGGAAGACCTGCTCCCACAAGGCCATGATCCGCGCTGTGCTGAAGCGGTCACGCACATCGGTCGCCCGGCCGGCGTACTGCGCCCGCAAGCCCTCATCCTTCATCAGGGCGCACAGCTGCGCGGCCAGCGCCTGCGCATCCTGCACCGGACGCACCAGCACGCCGTCGATGCCGTCGCGAATGATCTCGCGCGGGCCGTTCTCGCAATCGAATGCCACGCAGGGCAGGCCGCTGGCCATGGCTTCCAGCAGCGTATTGGACAGGCCCTCCGCCTGGGAGCTGAGCACGTACAGGTCCGAGGCCTGATACCAGGCCGCCATGTTGCCGACGCGGCCAGGCAGGCTGACCCGGTCCTGCAAGCCCAGTTCGTCGCGCAGGACTTCCAGTGCGGCGCGTTCCGGCCCCTCGCCCAGAATGGTCAGGTCCCAGTCGTCGCACATGAGGCTCAGGTCCGCAAAGGCCCGCAGCAGGCAATCAAAGCCCTTGACCGGATGCAGGCGGCCCACGGCCAGCAGGCGGCGCCGGCCAGGCGCGCGCGATGGCTCCAGCCGGGGTTCCTCATCGGCCAACGGCCAATGCACGGCATTGGGAATCACCTGGGCGCGCACGCCGGGCACGTATTCATCCAGCCACTGCGCCGTCCCCCGCGTCAGGGCGATGACGGCATCGGCGCGCGGGTAGGTCCAGCGGCGCAGGCGCTGCCAGGTATCCGGCAAGGGCAAGGTGGGCGGGTGGGTGTGTTCCGTAGCGATCACCCGGCTGTCGACACCCCGGGCGGCCAGCACCCCCAGCACGGAACCGCGCGTCATCATGCCCAGGATCACGGCGGGCCGCTGCCGGCGCACCAGTCGCCGCAATGCCCAGAAGCGCCGGCCATTGCCCCAGACGGCACCCAGGGGCCCTGCGCTATCGGCGGCCAGTCCCAAGGCATGGCGCTCGATGCCCGGCGGGACGGGATAGGCATCCTGGTCCGCCGCCGTCTGGGTGACCAGACTGACCCGGCAGCCGCGCGATTGCCAATATGCAGCCATATCGACGGCCACCCGCTCGGCGCCGCCGCCGCGCAGGGAATGAATCACGATCATCAGGTCAGTACGGTCTTGCATCATCCGTTCACATCCTTGCCAGGCCGATCGCCTGGCCGCACACGCAAGGCCAGGACCAGGTAGGCCGCATACGACAGGGCATACATGAGGCTGGTCGCCAGCATGATGCCGGCGACCCCCATGCGGGGCGCCAGCACGGTATTCATGCCGGCCTTGATCAAAAAATTCAGCACGGCGATCGCCGCCATCCAGCCGTAGCGGTTCTGACTGGCCAACAGCTGCACCAGGATCAGCACGCCGAAAAAGAAGGGCAACTGCAGCAGCCCCCACCGCAGCACCTGGGCCACGGCCACTGTGTCCTGCGCAGTGAAGGCGCCGCGCTCGAACAGCAGCGCCACGATCCAGGGCGCCAGCCACCAGCCCAGCAATACTGCCACGGCACCGATGCCCAGCATCGCGCCCGACCACTTCAAGGCCATGGTGCGCGCATGGGCCGCATCGCCCCGCGCCTGGATGTCGGCCAGCACCGGCAGGGCCGCCCGACCGACCGACGCAGCCCCCAGGCCGATCATCAGCGACAGCAGACGGGCAGCGTAGCCCAGCGTGGCATTGGCGTTCTGCCCCAGTTGCGCGGCCGTGTACTGATCGATGGGACCGACGAAACTCATGGCCAGCTGGCCGACCAGCATGATGCCGGCTGCAGCCGCGAGACTGGACCACTGGGGCGCCTGACGACGCAGATGCAGCGGCGTCGGCACGCCGTCGGCACGCCGCGCCAGCCGGTCCTGCCAGAAGGACTGCAATGCATAGCCCAGCACGGTCCCCCACAGCAGCGGCAGCACGCCGGCGTCAGCCGGGGCAGCCAGCACCCAGATCAGGATCATCAGCGCCGGCACGCTGTCCAGCAATGTGTTGATGTGCCGCTCATGGGCTCGCAAGCGAGCCGCGCTCAGTCCCGTCCAGACGGTGAACAGCGCAGCCGGCGCGAATCCCAGGACCAGCAGGCTGCTCATGTCGCGCACCTCGGGCGACAGGCCCTTGCCGGCCACCTGCAGCACCAGGGGCCAGGCGAACACCAGCAGCACCGCAATGATCAGCCCCAGGCCCAGCGCCCAGGCCAGCAGCTCGCCCAGGAAACGGCTGTGCCGGCCAGCATCGCCCTGGCGGCTGCGCACCAGCGCGGGGATCAGCACGACCGAACAGGCGCCCACCAGGGTGACGGGCAACCAGTTGGCCAGGGTCAGGGTGAACTGATAGGCGTCCACCACGTCGCTGATGCCGTAGCGGTAGGCCACGGCCATTTCCTTGAATGCACCAACGGCCTTGCCCATCAACAGGAAAAAGGCCACCCGGGCGGCCCCCAGAGCGATCCGCCGATGATCGGCGTGCAGGGCCGCCAGCCGCCGCGTCAGGAATGCAATCAACGCAAGAACTGGATGTACCAGGGCATGGCGATCTCCAGACCGCCCAGGATGTCGTACTGCGGTTCGTAACCCAACAGGGTACGGGCCTTGCTGACGTCAGCCTGGGAATGGCGCACGTCGCCAGCGCGAAAGTCGCCGTAGCGTGGTTCACGCGCATAGGCCACGCCATTGCGCCCCAGGATGTCGCGCAGATAGGCGAACAGCTGGTTCAGGCTGGTGCGCGCATTGAAGGCCACGTTGTAGACCTGGTTGGCGCCCTCGCCCTGCGCTACCGACGCCAGCAGATTGGCCTGCACGACATTGTCGATGTAGCAGAAGTCTCGGCTGGTCTCGCCATCGCCGTTGATGACGACTTCCTGGTCGCGGATCATGGACGACACCCACTTCGGGATCACGGCGGCATAGGCGCCATCGGGGTCCTGGCGCCGGCCAAAGACGTTGAAATACCGCAGCCCCACCGTCTGGAACCCGTAGGCGCGGGCGAAGACGTCCGCGTACAGTTCGTTGACGAACTTCGTCACGGCATAGGGGGACAGGGGCTTGCCGATGCGGTCTTCGACCTTGGGCAGGCCCGGGTGGTCGCCGTAGGTGGAACTGGACGCCGCATAGACAAAGGACTGCACCTGGGCGTCGCGGGCTGCAACCAGCATATTGAGCTGGCCGCCGACGTTGACGGCATTGGTCGTCAGGGGGTCTTTCAGCGATCTCGGCACCGACCCCAGCGCGGCCTGGTGCAGCACGTGCTGCACGCCTTCGACGGCCTGGCGGCAGGTGTCCAGATCGCGGATGTCGCCTTCGATGAACCGGAAACGCGCCCACTGGTCCGGTGACACCTGGGATCGCACTTCGTCCAGATTGTGCTGGTAGCCCGTGGAGAAATTATCCAGTCCGACGACGGTCTGGTCCAGTTTCAACAGGGCTTCCAGCAGGTTCGAGCCGATGAAGCCGGCGCAGCCGGTGACCAGCCAGGTATGAGAGCGCGCCTGCAGATCAGCCCGCAGGGCCTGAAAACGAGTACTCATGGCTTCACCTTATAGACGCAGATCGGATTCGTCGGCGTCCAGCACATACTTCAGGTCATACAGGACGTGTTCGGGCTTGCCCAGCGCCCGCAGGGCAGCCGCGCCCATGGACGCGAACTGCTCGTGGGCAACGGCCAGGATGATGCCGTCATACGCAGCCGGCGTCGGCTTGGACACCGGCGTGATGCCGTATTCGTGCTGCGCCTCGGCCGGGTCCACCCACGGGTCGTAGACGTCCACCGCGATGTTGTATTCGCCAAGTTCGCGCACGATGTCCACCACGCGGGTATTGCGCAGATCCGGGCAGTTTTCCTTGAAGGTCAGCCCCATGACCAGCACGTGGGAGCCCTGCACCTGGATGCGGCGCTTGGTCATGGCCTTGATCAGCTGCGACACGACGTAGCCGCCCATGGAATCATTCAGGCGACGACCCGCCAGGATGATCTCGGGGTGGTAGCCGATGGACTGCGCCTTGTGCGTCAGGTAGTACGGGTCCACACCGATGCAGTGGCCGCCCACCAGGCCCGGGCGAAACGGCAGGAAATTCCATTTGGTGCCCGCCGCCTGCAGGACGTCCAGCGTATCGATGCCCAGGCGGTTGAAGATCAGGGCCAGCTCGTTGATCAGGGCGATATTCACGTCGCGCTGGGTGTTCTCGATCACCTTGGCGGCCTCGGCGACCTTGATGGACGAGGCCTTGTGGGTGCCGGCGGTGATGATCTGGCGATACAGGGTATCGACGAGTTCGGCGACTTCCGGCGTCGAGCCGGAGGTGACCTTGCGGATCGTGGACACGCGATGCTGCTTGTCGCCCGGGTTGATGCGTTCGGGGCTGTAGCCAGCGTAGAAATCGACGTTGAACTTCAGGCCCGAGGTCTGTTCCAGGACCGGCACGCAGACTTCTTCAGTCGCCCCCGGATAGACGGTCGATTCATAAATGACGATGTCGCCGCGCTTCAGGATGCGGCCGATGGTCTCGCTGGCGCGTTCCAGCGGCGTCAGATCAGGCTGCTTGTACTGGTCGATCGGGGTCGGCACCGTGACGATGAACACGTTGGCCGACGCCAGTTCCGCTGGATCGCTGGAATAGTGCAGGTGCTCGGCCTCGGTCAGTTCCGGCCCTGAGACTTCCAGCGTATGGTCGCGGCCGGCGCGCAGTTCCTCGATACGTCGGGCATTGATGTCGAACCCCAGCACATCGCGCTTCTTGCCGAACTCGACCGCCAGCGGCAGGCCCACGTAACCCAGGCCAACAACAGCCAAACGGACGTCCTGAATGTTCATGAAATTCTCCCCGGCGACATGGCCGTATTGATCGAAGGAATATTAATCGCGCTGCTCGCGCCGCCCCAGGGACGGCAGCAGCAGCCAGCGAGGGCGGCGCCATGTCACCAGACGGATGTACAGCCAGATATACACTGCGGCGAACACCCCCATGCTGAGACACAGGATCCAGGCGTTGTCCCACCACAGAGTGGCCGGCACCAGGCCGATCAGGGCCAGCACCCACAGATAGGGCGACGTCATGGCATTGCACAGCGCGGGCAGCGCATGACGCCGGTCGCGGCTGAAAGTGACGCGCACCAGGCGCCGGAACACCAGCTGATGCAGGTGCAGGGCGTCGGGCTGATCCACCGGGACGCCGCGCTTGAACTTACGCCGCCAAATGGAAAACAGCGTCTCGAAGACGGGATAGAACAGCACCGCCAGCGCATAGAAAGGCGACACCCCAGGATTGCGCACCACCAGCTGCACGGCCAGTTCGGCCAGCATGAAGCCCAGGAAATATGCGCCGCCATCGCCCAGGAAGACCCGGCCGAACGGAAAATTCCAGACCAGGAACCCCAGCGTGGCTGCCGCCAGCGCCGTAGCAATCAGGAAGATGGGGATATCCTGCACCTGCAGTGCCACCAGCGCCAGGGACACGGCCATCAGCGTCGCGATCATGCCCGCCAGCCCGTTCATGCCGTCGACGATGTTCAGGGCATGCGTGCAGCCGCCCACGGCCACCATCGTGAAGAGCAGGGAAATGATGGGCCAGCTGGACAACAGGGTGTCAGCCCAGGACAGGCCCACGCGCGACACGCCCCCCAGCAGCCACCAGGCGATGCCGGCAGAAATGAAGGCCGCCAGCAGGCGCTTGCCGGATCCGATTTCTTTGGTGATGTCTTCCAGCAGCCCCGCCACGAAGACCGGCAGGGCTGCCACGAACAGGGCCGGCCACAGCCAGGTCACGGTCATGTTGCGCGGCCCCAACATCAGCAGGCCGGCCAGACTGCCCGCCACGACGGCCAGCCCGCCCACCCGGGGGGCGGCGCGCTTGTGCATGGCTTGGGGCTTGTGCAGATCGTTATCCCCTGTGTAGCGGCCGTGCCAGCGCTCGGAGACAACGATCAGCCCACCCACCATGAAAGCCACGATCCCGATCAGAGGCCAACTGAGCGAAGCGGACAAACTGGAGGCGTTCAAGACAATCCCGGATAGACAAAACGAGATTATCGGCGATATTTGTAACCCGTGCGGTTGTAACAGGGATACAGATGCAACAAAAGCACCGGACAGGCGGGAAACGGCCCGCCCGGTGCCCGGATCAGCCCAGCGCCATGCACAGGTACTTCACGACCAGATAATCATCCAGCCCGTAATGCGATCCTTCGCGGCCCAGGCCGGATTGCTTGACCCCGCCAAACGGCACGGCCTCATTGGAGATCAACCCGGTGTTGATGCCCACCATGCCGTATTCCAGGGCTTCCGCCACCCGCCAGACCCGGCCGATGTCGCGGCTGTAGAAGTATGCGGCCAGGCCATATTCCGTATCGTTGGCCATGCGGATGACGTCCGCATCGTCACTGAAACGGAACAGCGGCGCCAGGGGGCCGAAGGTTTCCTCGCGGGCGAGTTTCATCGTGGGCAGCGCATCGGCCAGCACCGTGGGCTGGAAGAAAGTGTGCCCCAGTGCATGGGGCTGGCCCCCGGCCAGGATGCGTCCGCCTTGGGCGACGGCATCTGCGATGTGTTCCTGGACCTTGGCCACGGCATCGGCATCGATCAGGGGGCCCTGGGTGATACCATCCTCTACCCCATTGCCGACCCGTAATTTGCCGACCGCCTGTACCAGTTTGCGACTGAACTCGTCATAGACAGAATCCTGCACGTAGAACCGGTTGGTACACACGCAGGTCTGCCCCGAGTTGCGGTACTTGCTGGCGATGGCGCCTTCCACCGCAGCATCCAGATCGGCATCGTCGAACACGATGAACGGCGCATTGCCGCCCAGTTCCAGGGACAGCTTCTTGATCGAAGGCGCGCACTGGCGCATCAGCAGGCGCCCGACCTCGGTCGACCCGGTGAAGGACATCTTGCGCACGATCGGGCTGGACGTCATCTCGCCGCCGATGGCCGGCGCGTCGCCGGTCAGGACGGAGAACACGCCCGGGGGCACTCCGGCCTCTTCCGCCAGCACGGCCAGGGCCAGCGCAGAAAACGGGGTCTGCTCGGCGGGCTTGACGACCAGCGGGCAGCCGGCGGCCAACGCGGCGCCAGCCTTGCGGGTGATCATGGACGAGGGGAAGTTCCAGGGTGTGATGGCGGCGCACACGCCAATGGGTTCTTTGGTGACGACGACGCGGCGGTCCTTGGCGAAAGACGGAATCACGTCGCCATAGGCGCGCTTGCCTTCCTCGGCGAACCATTCCAGGAAGGCGGCGCCATAGGCGATTTCCCCCCGGGATTCGGCCATGGGCTTGCCCTGTTCGGCCGTCATGATCAGGGCCAGGTCCTGGGTGTGTTCGGTCATCAATTCGAACCAGCGTCGCAGGATGGCCGCGCGTTCCTTGGCGGTGCGCGCGCGCCAAGCGCCCCAGGCGGCCTGGGCGCCTTCGATGGCCCGGCGGGTTTCGGCTGCGCCCATGCAGGGCACGGTCCCCAGGATTTCGCCAGTTGCCGGGTTGCTGACGGAGATCGTCTCGCCTGAATCAGCGTCGCACCACCGCCCATTGAGATACGCCTGCTGACGCAGCAGGTCCGGGTTTTTCAGTGCCAGCATGCTTGTGCTCCCAGTTTTCGTTCAATATAATGAACGATGTTTGTTTGAATGAACGAAATAATCATAACGGCCGCGATCACGGGGCGTCAATCCGTCCACAGGGTCCGCGCCCGATGCGGCAGAGCGGACAAATCCCGGTCACACCCTCTTTCACGATCGTGCCATTTCATGAGTCCTGAAAAAATCCTGGCGCCCGCTGTCGCCCGCGCCTCCGCCGTGCTGGATCTGCTGGCTCGCGCCGGCCGGCCGGTTTCCCTGGCCGAGCTGGCCAAGACCCTGCAACTGCCCAAAAGCAGCCTGCACGGCCTGTGCGCCACGCTGGAACACCTGAACCTGATCACACGACTGGACGGCGGCCAGATGGCGCTGGGGCCGCACGTCATGATGTGGGCCAATGCCTTCATGGCGCGGCTGGACATCACTCAGGAATTCTTTGCATCCTGGGACGACATGCGTGTCCTGCCGGAAGAAACCATCACCCTGTCGGTGCGCGACGGCGCCGAGGTCGTGTACATCGCCTGCCGCAACGGCAAACACCCGCTGGGATTGCACTTCCATGCCGGCATGCGCCTGCCGGCGGTCTACACCGCCACCGGCCTGGCCATGCTCAGCACCCTGCCGGACGCCAGCGTGCGCAAGCTGCTGGACGCCCATCCCGAGGGCTGGCCTGCCCCGCTGACCGAGCGCGGCCTGCGCGACACTGCCTCGGTCCTGGCCGAGCTGCAGCGAATCCGGCGGCGACATCACTCCATCGACCGCGAGGGGGTGCGCGAGGGCATGTATTGCTTCGGAGCGCCGGTCTTCGATTCACACCACCCCGAAGCCGTCGCCGGTGTGGCGGTCAGCATCCGCTCCCTGGAAATCAGCCCCGACCTGGAATCCCGCGCAGGCGTGGCCATCCGCAAGCTGGCGGACCGCCTGTCGCAACGATTGGGGGCGTGGCACGACCAATAGGCCTCGGCCAGCGATCACGGCATCCCCCCGTCCATAGACCACGATTACAATCCGGAGCGGCCTGGTGTTCGTCGGACTGATCGGCAGGCCGGTGGCAACAGGAGCCCCCACGCCGCGCAGGCAAAAAAAAGCCCAAGATCCGAAGATCCTGGGCTAAATCCACCAAAGGAGGAGGGTGGAGGAGACAACCGTGGCATGTCGGGCTACCAAGATCTGGGATCTGAGCCATCCGTGATTAGGGGTTTTCCCGCTGCAATCGCGTTTCGACATCCGATAAGCAAAGTATATAAGCAGACTTTGCTGCAATGCAAGATCTATTTGATGTCAATAGACAACGGCCATAGGTTTGTGGTTTTTCGCACACACCCAAGGGTAAACCTGATGCCTCTACCCCCTGCCCACGCCCAGAAACAGGGCGCCCCCGCATCAGATCCGATACGCCGTGGTCGTCATGAGGCGCGACATCAGCCGCATCGCTCCGCGAACCGGGGCCGGCAGCGGCGCTGCCCCGTGGTTTTCCGCTGTCGTGCGATGGCCGATCTCGTCGTCGCGCATCTGCGTGACGACCTGGCGCGATCGGTGGTCCTGCGCGGGCAATGTGTTCAGATGCCCGTCCAGATGTTCCTCGACCTGACGCTCGGTTTCGGCCATGAAGCCCAGGTTGTAGGGCACCCCTGCCCGGCTGGCGACCACGCCCAGGCCGAAGGCCCCGGCATACCACAGGGGATTGAGCAGGCTGGGGCGGCTTTGCAGTTCGTCCAGGCGCTGGCGGCACCAGGCCAGGTGGTCGGTTTCCTCGGCGGCGGCCTGCAGCAGCACGGCGCGCACCGAGGCATCGCGGCACATCAGCGCCTGGCCCCGGTAGAGGGCCTGGGCACAGATCTCGCCCACGTGATTCACGCGCATCAACCCCGCCGCATGGCGGGCCTCTTCAGCGGACAGGGCGGGATCGTCCGGCTTCGCCGGCCCGGCCGGGCAGGCACGATCATGAGCCACCGTGCCATCCAGCACCTGCAGGGCCTGACCGATTTCTGTCAGCAGACCGTCCAGCGAACCGGAGCGACGGCGCCAAGGGCCTGCCGCGCGCAGGTGCGACGGCCCGGGAACGGCGGACGGAGTCGAGGCAACCCCGGGCTTCAGGGAATTCGTCGAGGTCATGGGGATCCTTTATCGATTCAGGAAGCGCCAGACCGGCTTCACAGCGGCCAGCAACCAGCACGAGGGTAACACGATGGCCAGCGCGATCAGGCCCCGGCCGGCCCAGTCCTGATCGTCCTGCAGGTAGGCATTGCACAGCCGGATCGGCTGGTCCAGATAGACCATGCCGACGATGGCGCTCATCCAGCAGAAATTGCCCAGGAAGAACAGTTTGATGACCACGTTCGCCTGCCGCACGGAGGCCTGCAGCAACCAGCCGCACAGGGGCAGTCCCAGGTATTTGAAGGTGGCCACCCGCCAGTCCACCAGCGCATCGTCGAGTGCCTTGGGAATCATCCACCCGGCGCCCACCAGGCTGACCAGCAGCAGGCCCGGCATGCCGTAGGCGTTATAGGACCAGCGGATGCCACGGCCAGAGGTCGCCTGCCACAACCGGGATGATTGGCCTGAAGCATCCGCCTGCGCCGGCGGTGCCTGCGCGCGCGCAGGCCGTCCCCCCCGCCAGGCCTGTTCGGCGAACACACCGCCCGCGACCAGCAAGGGGATCTGCACCAGCATGTGCAGACTCATGAGAGCCGTCAGCGCGTCGTGCCAGACGATGGCCCCCCCAAGACACAGGGCCGCTGCCAACAGGGATGCGGGCCAGCCGGACAGCAGGCGGATCATGGCTGATCACCCTGCGGCGCACGGCCCGCCGTCTGAGCTGGCAGGAAGGATTTCGCGGCCTTCAGGGCCCAGCCCGGATCGTCCAGGTCGACGATGCGCACCAGGCGCCCATCGGGCGTCACGACATGGAAAGCGGCGTTGTGCTCGAATTCGCCCAGCGGGGCGGGCACGACCAGGATGCCGAACATGTCCAGCAAGGCGCTGCGTTGCGCCGCATCGGTCAGGGTCAGGAACTGCCAGACGCCGGAGTCGGCCCCCATGCGCACGGCATAGCGCGACAGATCATCGGCGCGGTCGCGGGGGTCGAAGCTCAGGCTGATCAGGCGCAACTGGTGCTGCAGGCCTTCGGCTTCGATGGCCCGCTGCAACTGTTCGGTCAGGGAGCCCTGCGCCAGGCACAGGGCAATACAGCGCGTATAGAAAAAATTGACGATGGCCACCCGGCCATCGTCACGCAGATTGCGATTCAGGGATTCCTGGCGCCCCGCCCCATCCAGCACCTGCACGGCTGCCGGAATGTCGCGGGGATGTTCGGCAATCGTCTGCCGGCGGGCGGCCTCGGCCGTCAGGACAGTGAAACCGTCCGTCAGGCTGTACAGAACCCCGAGACCCGCCGCCAGGGCCAGCACCAGTGACAACACCCACCGCATGACGACCCTGCCCGCTTATTTCTTTTCCAGCAGCGGGCGCAGGTCTTCGTCGCCCTTCCAGGGCGTGGTCTGATCCTTGGTGTCGGCACGGACCTTGGCGACGAACTGCGCGTCGATCGTGGATGCCGAGTTGCCGAAGCTGGTGCGCACATGACTGACGATGGCCGCGACTTCCTCGTCGGAGAACTTGTCCTGGAAGTGCGGCATTTCGCCGTTGTACTTGGCGCCTTCGACAGTCAACGGACCATGGATGCCATGCAGCACGATGCGCACCATGACGCCTGCATCTTCCGCATCCACCCATTCGGACTTGGACAGGGGCGGGAACACACCCGGCACGCCCGCGCCGGTGGCCTGGTGGCAGGCTACGCAATTGGCGGTGTACAGCTGCCCGCCATCGGCCTTGGTCGGCACGGCGAAGTCGGCCGCCACGCGGTCATCGCCCACCGACGGCGGCATGGGCGTGTACGAGACGTACAGATGCCAGACGGCCCAGATCAGCAAGATCCCGATGATGCCCAGCACGACCTTGGGGATCGGCCGGCTGCCTTCGACGGGTTCCGGCTGCTCGCGGCGCTGTTGCGTGAATTTGTTGCTCATTTCTTGGCTCCTTCAGCTGCGGCAGGCTGCTCGGGCAACGTCGGCAACAGGGCGTCAGGATTGATCGGATACGTATGATTCAGACCGATCAGGTAATCGACCAGATCCAGCGCTTCCTGCGTGGCCACGACGACCTGGCCGTTGGCCGGCGCGTAGCTGGGCGGCAGATTGACGACCTTGTCGCCGGCCTCGGCCTTGTCCTTGAGCTTGAACATGAAGGGGAAGGCCGGCATGTTGCTGTGTGGCGTGTAGGCGCGGGGTTCGTACAGGTGGCCCAGGTTCCAGTCCACACTGGGCTGGCGAGCGCCGATGTTGAACAGATCCGGCCCGGTGCGCATGGTGCCCAGCAGGTGGGGATGGTCGTAGTAATAGTCGCCCGCCACCGGCGCACGACCCCAGCCGCGCTGGAAGTCGGGCGCCATGGATTGGCTGCGCGGCTGCTGCGAGTGGCAGTAGACGCAACCCATCTCGATGTAGACCTGGCGGCCGCGCAACTGCTGTTCGGTATAGGGTTTCAGACCCGGCGAAGGCTGCACGTCCGACAGCTGCATGTAGGGCAGCACGACCAGCGTGGCGGTGGCCAGGGCGAGGGTCACCATCGCCCCGCTAAGGAGTTTGTATTCGCTTTCCATGATCAGGCACCTGCAATCGCCTGAACTTCAGGCTGAGACTTACGTTTATGCAACAAGGCGGGACCGACGCGGTTGCGGCCATAGCGCAGCGCCATCTGCACGAAGTGCACGGCGAAGACCAGGTGGCCCAGCGTCATCAGAGTGCCGCCCAGCGTGCGGGCTTCCAGGTACGGCATCGTGACCAGCACCGAATCCATGAACGGTCGTGCGGCATCCAGCATGGCCAGGCCTTGCAGCCAGCCGCCGATGGACAGGCCGATGATGTAGACCATCATGCCGACGAACACCAGCCAGAAGTGCACGATGATGAGTTTCGGATGCGGCCATTCCCAGGACATGACGCGCGGCATCACGAAATAGATGGCGCCGAACATGACGATGGAGAAGAAGGCATACAGCCCCAGGTGAGCGTGCGCCACGGTGAAGTGCGTGAAGTGCGCCACGCGGCTGACGCTGCGCAGGGCTTCGAAGGAACCCTCGAAGGAACTGACCGTGTACATCATGGCGCCCAGCACGATGAAGCGCAGCGTGGGCGAGTAGTACATGGTCTTGAAGTGGCCGCGCATCGTCAGGTGCTGGTTCACCGAGAAGGCCAGCACCGGGATGATCATCATCATGGACTGGACGATCGACAGCGTGATCAGCCAGTGCGGCACCGGGCCGCCGACCAGGTGGTGGCCGCCGACCTGGCCGTAGAAAAAGGCCAGCGCCCAGAAGCCGATCAGCGACAGGTTGTAGGACTGGATCGGACGGCCGATGATCTTGGGCAGGAAGTAGTACACCGAGGCCAGGGCGATCGGGGTGTAGTACAGGCCCAGCACGTTGTGGCCGAACCACCAGTTCATGGTGGCCTGCTCCACGCCGAAGTGCACGCCGGGCACCTTGCCCACCAGGTACAGCACCGGGAACCAGAACAGCGCCGCGCCCATGTACCAGATCGACACGTACAGGTGATCGACCTTGCGGTTGCGCAGCGTGAACACCAGCGGCAGGGCGATCAGCGAACCGCCGATCACGATCAGGATGCTGACCTGCCAGGGGATTTCCAGCCATTCCAGGCCGTCGTTGATGCCCGCAGCGATCGCGCCCAGGCCGGCAATCAGGCCGGCGTTCCAGAGCATGCAGCCCAGCAGCGCGAAGCGGCCGCCGTACAGGCGGGTTTTCAGCAGGCGCGGCAGAACCCAGATGGCGATCCCGAAGGCCGCCATCGGACACCAGCCGTAGGCCACCATGTTCAGGTGCAGCGTACGCGTGCGACCGAAGGTCAGCCAGGCGTATTCAGTCAGGAATTCGGGATTGTGCAGCTTGATCGAACTGATCAGGCCGAACGTGGAGGCCGCCACCAGCCAGACGATGGCACAGGCCAGGAAGACGAAAGTCACGTAGGCCGTGGATTGGTCGGCCTCCATGCGTTCGGTCAGCTCGGCCTTGAGCTTGTCGGCCAGAGACGGATCGATGACGGCCTTGCCGCCCTCGGTCACGACCTGCTGCAGGCCGGCTCGCTGTTCAGGCGTGGCGGAGGGATCTTCGACGTGGCCGATTTCGCCGGTCGAAAAGATCACCCCGGCCGCAGCGGGGTTGTCGTCGAACATGTTCCGTCGCAGGGACCAGATAAAAATACCCAGTCCGGTCACGGACATGATAAAGGTCAGGAGTAGTACGGTGACGGTATCCACAGCGCTTCCAGTGAAGGACAATTGACGCCCGAGCCGGCGATAGACCGGCTTCGGCAACCCAGGATTGTAGCGTTAGTTTTGATCTATGATAAATCCGTGCAGGATCCAAGATAGGAAAAACCCCCATCTTTCATGAGGGCTTCCAGCTGCACGGTCCCACCTTCCCCTTCATCTACCTGACCCGAGGATCTCTCACGATGGAATGCACCCTAGACTGGCAAGGCCCGGAGGGCATGCTGTTCATTTCGCGCACCGGCAGCGGCCACGTCCTGGCCATGGATGGCGCCCCGGAGGGCGGCGGACAGAACCTGGCCGCCCGCCCCATGGAAACCGTGCTGACCGGCGCCGGTGGCTGCGCCGCCTACGATGTCGTGCTGATCCTGAAGCGCGGCCGCCACGCCATCACGGGCTGTCAGGTCAAGCTGAGCGCCGAACGCGCCGATACAGAACCCAAGGTTTTCACCAAGATCCACTTCGCCTTCCGGGTCACGGGAAAGAACCTGTCTGCCGCCGCCGTCGAACGCGCGGTCGAACTATCGCACACGAAGTATTGTTCCGCCGTCGCCATGCTGGAAAAGACGGCGGAAATCACCCATTCCATCGAGATCATCGAAGGCTGAGCCCCGGCGCGGCGCCGTACGAGACCCTACACTGCCATCGGCGCCGTCAACGGTGCGTGGTGGCGGTATCCTTCCAGGGTGAAGTCTCCGGGTTCGACCCGTTCCAGCCATTCCGGCGCGTAGACGCCGGTATCGGCATAGGCGGGGATCCGGTCGGACAGGCGCAGCTGCGGCGCCGGATAGGGATCGCGGCGCAGCTGTTCGCGCAGCATGTCCACGTGGGTCTCGTAGATGTGCGCATCGCCGATGAAATACGTGAACCACCGAGGCGTATAGCCTGTCAGGCGCGCCACCAGATGCGTCAGGGCGGCGCCTTCGGCCAGGTTGAAGGGCGTGCCCAGCCCCACGTCATTGCTGCGGATGTACAGGCACAGGGACAGTTCGCGCGTGGTGGGGTTGGCCAGAAACTGATACAGCAGGTGGCAGGGCGGCAGGGCCATTTCCTCGATCTGCGCCCAGTTCCAGCCGTGGAACAGGATGCGGCGGCTGCCCGGATCGCGCATCAGCGTATCCAGGCATTGGCGCAACTGATCGACGGCCTTGTAGAGCAGCGCCTGGCGGGACCCGCCCTTTCCCGTCGCGTCTTCGATCACACTGACCTGCCGATAGCCGCGCGCCAGGGCGTCGGCGATCTGATCAGCGCCGCGCGGCTGGTCCAGATCGATCAGCTTGTACGCGGGCCACTGGCGCCACTGCACGCCATAGACCGGCCCCAGATCGTCGGGGCCGCCCCGCCAGGGGCTGTCCAGCCAGGCCTGGTTTTCATTGGCGTTCTGGTCCCACACGCGGCAGCCCAGGGCACGAAAATCCGCTGCGCTGTCAGCCGCGCGCAGAAAGCCCACCAGTTCGCCGATCGCGGACTTGAAGGCCAGGCGCTTGGTGGTGACGGCGGGGAAACCTTCACGCAGGTCGAAGCGCAGGCAAGCGCCGGGCAGGCTGAGCGTGCGCACACCGGTGCGATTGTCCTGCCACGACCCTTGGTCGAAAATGGACTGCACCAGGTCCAGGTACGCCTTCATTCCGATTGCGCCCCATACTGGCCACCGCGTTCCAGCACCCGGCGGGCGCTTTCGATGACGGGCCGATCGACCATGCGGCCATCCAGACGAAAGGCGTATTCACCCGTGCGTTCAGCGTGTTCGACGACGCGGCGCGCCCAGTCGAGTTCCTCGGGCAAGGGCCGATATACGCGATGCACCACCGGCACCTGTTTGGGATGGATGCAGAGCTTGCCGCTAAAGCCCATGTCGCGAGCCAGCACGGCCGCGCCTTCCAGGCCGGCTTCGTCGGAAAAATCCGCATAGATCGTATCGACGGGGTCGGCCAGGCCGTGCATGCGGCTGGCCTGCAAGATCTGGAAGCGCACCTGATCCAGGATGCGCTGGGCGCCTTCGGTCTGCGGCCGGGTGCCGAATTCCACCATCAAGTCGAGGATGCCGAAAGTCAGGCGGACCACGCCGTTGGCCTCGGCGATCTTGTCCAGCACCCGCAGCCCTTGCGCCGATTCGATGATGGGAATCAGGGGCTTGCCGGCGCCGGAGACCTTGTAGACGTGGTCGGCCGCCTGGGCCTTGGGCAGAAGGATCCCGGCCACCGCAGGCAGTTCGCGGCACAGGGCCAGATCATCTTCGAACCACGACGTGGAGCCATCGTTGATGCGCACCCACAGACGATCCTGAGGATGCTCGGCCGCATGGCGGGCCAGCGCATCCCGGGCGGCGGATTTGGCATCGGGCGCCACCGAGTCTTCCAGATCGACGATGACGGCGTCGGCGCCGCTGGCAATGGCCTTGGAAAAGCGGTCCGGCCGGGTGGCCGGTACGAACAGCGCGCTGCGCATCAAGGTTTCATGCATCGTATCCCCCTATCGTGAAAAGCGTGGATCAGGCCCCGGCGGCTACCATGCGGGCGGCGATGCGCTGCTGCCATTCCCGCGGCCCTGTCGTATGCACGGACACCCCCTGAGAATCCACAGCTACCGTCACCGGCATGTCCTGCACCTGGAATTCGTAGATGGCTTCCATGCCGAGATCCTCGAAACCCACCACGCGCGCGGCACGGATGGCCTTGGACACCAGGTAGGCCGAACCGCCCACGGCCATCAGGTAGGCCGAACCGTGCCGGCGGATGGATTCGATGGCCTCGGGGCCGCGTTCGGCCTTGCCGATCATCGCCAGCAGGCCGGTCTGCCCCAGCATCATATCGGTAAACTTATCCATCCGCGTAGACGTGGTCGGGCCTGCCGGGCCAACGACCTCGTCGCGCACCGGACCGACGGGCCCGACGTAATAGATGACCCGGCCCGCAAAGTCCACAGGCAGGGATTCGCCGCGCGCCAGCATGTCCTGGATGCGCTTGTGGGCCGCGTCGCGGCCGGTGAGGATGCTGCCGGAGAGCAGCAGGCGCTCGCCGGGTTTCCAGGATGCGACTTCTTCGCGCGTCAGGGTATCGAGGTTGACCTGGCGAGAGGCCTTGTAGTCGGGTTTCCAGTGGACTTCCGGCCATTCGGACAGGGCCGGCGGCTGCAGGGCGGCCGGCCCGTTCCCATTCAGCACGAAATGCACGTGGCGGGTCGCGGCGCAGTTGGGAATCATGGCGACTGGCTTGGACGCCGCGTGCGTCGCACAGGTCATGATCTTGACGTCCAGCACGGTCGTCAGGCCGCCCAGACCCTGGGCGCCGATCCCCAGCGCATTGACCTTCTGATAGAGATCGATGCGCAGTTCTTCCAGTTTGTTCTGCGGGCCGCGCTGCAGCAGCTCGTACATGTCGATGTCCTGCATCAGCGACTGCTTGGCCATCAGCATGGCCTTTTCGGCCGTGCCGCCGACCCCGATGCCCAGCATGCCGGGGGGGCACCAGCCGGCCCCCATGTGCGGCACGGTCTTCAGCACCCAGTCGATCAGCGAATCGCTGGGGTTGAGCATGGCGAACTTGGTCTTGTTTTCCGAGCCACCGCCTTTGGCCGCCACCTGGACGTCCACGGTGTCGCCTGGCACCAGTTCGACCTGCAGCACGCAGGGCGTGTTGTCGCGCGTGTTGCGCCGGGCGAACAGCGGGTCATCGAGCACCGAGGCCCGCAGGGGGTTGTCGGGATTCGTGTAGCCCCGGCGCACGCCCTCGTCGCAGAGTTCCTGCAGGCTGCGGCGGGTGTCGAAACGCACGTCCATGCCGATCTTCATGAAGACGTTGACGATGCCGGTGTCCTGGCAGATCGGCCGGTGGCCTTCGGCGCACAGGCGTGAATTGGTGAGGATCTGCGCAATCGCGTCGCGGGCAGCGGGGCTTTCCTCGACCTCGTAGGCGCGAGCCAGATGGTGGATGTAGTCCAGCGGATGATAGATGCTGATGAACTGGACGGCATCTTCAATCGATTGGATCAGATCGTGTTCGGTGATGGTGGTCATTATTTTCCCTTCCAGACCGGTGGTCGTTTTTCGGCGAACGCGGTGGCGCCTTCGCGCGCGTCCTCGGATGTGAAAATGTGGGCAATGCGCGGGCGCTGCAGATCGAACATATCGTCCGGGCGCCAGTTGCGCGATTGTGAAATGATGGATTTCGCCGTGCGCACGGCCAGTGGGCCGTTGGCTGCGATGGTGCGCGCCAGCGCCAGGGCGGCATCCAGCGCCCCGCCCGGATCGGCCAGGCGATTGACCAGCCCCAGCTGGTGGAAGCGTTCCGCCGGGAACAGGTCGCCGGTCAGCACGGCTTCCATGGCGACGTGATACGGAATGCGCGAAGGCAGCCGCAGCATGCCACCGGACCCCGGCACCAGCCCGCGCTTGACCTCGGGCACACCGAACTTCGCGTCGCGGGCGGCCACGATCAGGTCGCAGGCCAGGGCCAGTTCGCAACCACCCGCCAGGGCGTAGCCCTCGACGGCCGCGATCAGGGGTTTTTGCGGCGGGCGTTCGCACAGCCCCCCGAAGCCGCGATCCCCGACGTAGGGGCGCTGGCCGGTGGCGGCAAAGGCCTTCAGGTCCATGCCGGCGCAAAAATGCCCGCCCGCGCCGGTCAGGATGCCCAGGCGCAGGTCCGGGTCGGCATCCAGCCTGTCGAGGCCGGCGGCCAGGGCCTGCGCGGCTTCCAGATTGACGGCATTGCGCGCCTGCGGCCGATTCAGGCGCAGGATCAGGATATCGTCCTGCCGCTGGACTTCCAGGCACTCGCTCATGTGTTCTCCGACAAAGTGGATAAAATGGCCGTTTCGGGCGCAGTCCGCACTGTACCCGAGTTTCGGATACGAACCTTGCGGGTCACCCGCCACGTCATGCTCACATTCCAACAACTGATTTTATCGCTCCAGCAATATTGGGACCGACAGGGCTGCACCCTGCTGCAGCCCTACGACATGGAAGTCGGGGCCGGGACATCCCATACCGCCACATTCCTGCGCGCCATCGGCCCGGAACCCTGGCGAGCGGCCTATGTCCAGCCGTCTCGGCGCCCCAAGGACGGGCGCTACGGCGACAACCCGAATCGGCTGCAGCACTACTATCAGTTCCAGGTGGTCCTGAAACCGGCCCCGCTGAACATCCTGGACCTGTATCTCGGGTCCCTGAAGGCCGTCGGCATCGACCCGCAGCAGCACGACATCCGCTTCGTCGAGGACGACTGGGAAAACCCCACGCTGGGCGCCTGGGGCCTGGGCTGGGAAGTCTGGCTCAACGGCATGGAAGTCACGCAGTTCACCTACTTCCAGCAGGTCGGCGGCCTGGACTGCAACCCGACCATGGGCGAGATCACCTACGGCCTGGAACGCCTGGCCATGTACCTGCAAGGCGTGGAATCCGTCTACGACCTGGTCTGGACCGAAGCCCCCGATGGCCGCCGCGTGCACTACCGCGACGTGTTCCACCAGAACGAGGTCGAACAGTCCACCTACAATTTCGAGTACGCCGCCACGCCCATGCTGTTCGCTCATTTCAACGACTACGAAACCGAGGCCAGGCGCCTGATCGAAGTCCCGCTGGCCCTGCCCGCCTACGAAGCCACCCTGAAGGCCGCCCACACATTCAATCTGCTCGATGCCCGGGGCGCCATCAGCGTCACCGAACGCGCCACCTACATCGGCCGCATCCGCAACCTGTCGCGGGCCGTGGCGCAGGCCTATTACGAATCCCGTGAACGGCTGGGCTTCCCCATGCTGGAGGCCCAGGCATGAGCACCCGTCCCCTGATCGTCGAACTGCTGACCGAAGAACTGCCGCCCAAGGCCCTGAACGCCCTGGGCAATGCCTTTGCCGACGGCATCCGGAAAACCCTGCAGGCCCAGCATCTGCTGGCAGATTCCTGCATCTGCACCCCCTACGCCACGCCACGCCGGCTGGCCGTGCATCTCAGTGCCGTGCTGGGACAGGCTCCCGACCAGCCCTACAGCGAAAAGCTGATGCCGGCGGCCATCGGCCTGGATGCCCAGGGGGCCGCCACCCCTGCCTTGCTGAAGAAACTGCAGGCGAAAAATCTGGCCCACCTGGACCCGGCCGCCCTGGCCCGCCGCCACGACGGCAAACAGGACGTGCTCTACGCCGAGGGCACCGCCCCGGGCGCGGCGCTGGCCGACGGCCTGCAGCAGGCGCTGGACTACGCGGTCACCCACCTGCCCATTCCCAAGGTCATGCAGTACCAGTTGGCCGACGGGCACACCAGCGTGAAGTTCGTGCGGCCTGCGCACCATCTGCTGGCGCTTTGGGGCGAGGACGTCATCCCGGTCCAGACCCTGGGCCTGCAGGCCGACCGCATCACGCGCGGGCATCGTTTCCTGTGCCAGGAACCGCTGGCCATCGCCTCGACCGACGACTGGGCCGCCCAGCTGACGGGCTCGGGCTACGTCATCCCGGCCTTCGCCGAACGGCGCGCCCGCATCGCCGGACAACTGGCGGAAGCATCGGCCACCCTGGGGGCCACCATTGGCTCGGACCCCGAAGTCGAGGCGCTGCTGGACGAAGTCACGGCGCTGGTCGAATGGCCCACCGTGTACGTCGGAGCCTTCGAGGAAGCCTTCCTGGCCGTACCCCCGGAATGCCTGATCCTGACGATGCGGCTGAACCAGAAGTATTTCCCGCTGTTCGACCCGGCCACGGGGGCGCTGACCCACCGCTTCCTGATCGTCAGCAACATGCAGCCGCAGGACCCGACCCACATCATCCAGGGCAACCAGCGCGTCGTGCGCCCCCGCCTGGCCGATGCGCAGTTCTTCTACCAGACCGACCTGAAGACTCCTCTGGCCGACCGTGTCGCCGACCTGGCCCACAGCGTCTATCACAACAAGCTGGGCAGCCAGCTGGAGCGCACGGAACGAGTGCGCAAGATCGCCCGCTGGCTGGCGCCCCTGCTGGGCGGCGCACCCCTGGTCGCCGCCCGGGCCGCCATGCTGGCCCACGCCGACCTGGGCACCCAGATGGTCGGGGAATTCCCGGAATTGCAGGGCATCATGGGCGCCTACTACGCCCAGCACGACGGCGAGCCGCCCGAGGTCGCACGCGCGTTGCGTGATCAATACCGCATCCGCCTGGATGCTCCCGTCACCCCGGACGCCCTGATCGCTACGGTGCTGTTCATGGCCGAACGCGCAGAAACGCTGATCGGCATCTGGGGTATCGGCCTGGCGCCCACCGGCGAGCGCGACCCCTACGGGCTGCGCCGCGCGGCCCTGGGCCTGATCAGCGCCTACGAACAGCTCACGGCCGGCGGCTACCTGCAGGCCAGCCAGGACTCCCCTGCCCGACTGGCTGAACTGCTGGCGCAGGCAGCCGGCAACTTCAGCGCGGGCGCGCTGGCCAAAGGCACGGTCGACGCCGTGCTGGACTTCGTCTACGAACGCTATCGCAACCAGCTGGCCGCAAGCTGCGACCGAGCAGCCATCGACGCAGTCCTGGCCTTGCGCCCGCCCCTGCACCAGGTGTCAGCCCGCGTTCAGGCCTGCATGGAATTCACCACCCTGCCCGAAGCCGAATCCCTGGCAGCCGCCAACAAGCGGGTCAACAATCTGCTGAAAAAGGCCGAAGGCGATCTGCCCGCATTCGACCCCGCGCTGTTGGCCGAACCGGCCGAACGCCGGCTGGCCGACGTCATCGGGCAATTGGCACCGCAGGCACAGGCAGCCCTGGAGGCTGGCAACTTCACCGCCAGCCTGGCCATTCTGGCCCAGGCGCGCGCGGCTGTGGACGGCTTTTTCACCGACGTCATGGTGATGGCCGATGACCCGGGCATCCGCAACAACCGGCTGGCCCTGCTGCAGTCCCTGCATGGCCTGATGAATCAGGTGGCCGATCTGTCCAGGCTGGCGACGTGAAGCTCATCATCCTGGACCGCGACGGCGTCATCAACCACGACAGCGACGCCTTCATCAAAGCGCCCGAGGAATGGATCCCGATCCCCGGCAGCCTGGAAGCCATCGGCCGTCTCAGCCAGGCCGGCTGGCGGGTCGTCGTCGCCAGCAACCAGTCCGGCGTGGCGCGGGGGCTGTTCTCCATGGAAACCCTGGGTGCCATCCATGCCCGGATGCGCCAGGCCGTGGCCGATGCGGGCGGGCGCATCGACGCCATCTTCTTCTGCCCTCACGGTCCCGAAGACCGCTGCACCTGCCGCAAACCGCTACCCGGCATGCTGCACGACATTGCCCAGCGGCTGGACCTCCACCTGGACGGCGTGCCCCTGGTGGGCGACAGCCTGCGCGACCTGCAGGCTGCAGCGGCGGTCGGCTGCACGCCCTGGCTGGTGCTGACGGGCAAGGGCCGCGCCACCTGGGAAACCTCCGGCACCAGCGGCGAGCTGCCCGCCGGCACCGAGGTCCGTGACGACCTGGCGGCCGTGGCCGACGCCCTGCTCAAGGCGCATCCATGACCTTTCTGCGTTCCGCCCTGTACATGGCCTTCCTGGTGGTCACAGTCATCCCCTACGCCCTGTGCTGCGTCCTGTGGGCGCCGCTGCCCCTGGTCTGGCGCTACCGCCTGACCCTGGGCTGGCCACGGCTGGCCCTGTGGGGCGCGCGCTGGATCCTGGGCATCCGCTATCAGGCGCGCGGCACGGAACACCTGCCCGACGGGCCGGCCATCATCCTGTCCAAGCATCAATCCGCCTGGGAAACCCTGTATTTCGCCGTCAAGCTCCCCAAGGACGTGGTGTTCGTCTATAAAAAGGAACTGCATCACGTGCCCTTTTTCGGCTGGAGCCTGGCCCTGCTCAGCATGATCCCCATCGACCGGGCCAAAGGCCGCGAGGCCTTCGATCAGGTGGTGCGCATCGGCAGCAGGCGGCTGCAGGAAGGCCGCTGGCCCGTGCTGTTTCCAGAAGGCACCCGCGTCGCCCCCGGCGAAGTCGGGCGCTACAAGCAAGGCGGCACACTGCTGGCCTGCAAGACCGGCGTGCCGGTGATTCCGGTGGCCCACAATGCCGGGGAACGCTGGCCGCGCAATGCCTTCCTGAAGACACCCGGCCTGGTGACCGTGTCCTTCGGCCCGGCCATCGACCCGGCCCAACACAACCCGGTGTCGCTGAACAACGCCGTACGCGACTGGATCGAGACCGAAATGCGGGTCCTGAATCCCGAACGGTATGCCGACCGCTGAACCGCTGCAGCTCAGCCTGTTCGATACGCCGATGCCCGGTGCGGCCCCAGGGCAGCACCCCACCGCGAGCCCTCCCGCGACATCCCCCGAACCGCCCGGCTACACCCGGCATGAAATCCGCCTGCAGGACCAGCCGCTGGCCTACCGCCTGCGCCGGTCCCGGCGCAAGACGATCGGCCTGACCATCCGCGACGCACGCCTGCTGATCCAGGCGCCCACGTGGGCGACCCGCCGGCAGATCGAGGAAGTCATCCAGGAAAAGTCCCGCTGGATCCGGGACAAGCTGCGGATCAACCAGGAACGCATGGCCCTGCTGGCCCTGCAGGATACGCAGTGGCGGCCAGGCGGGCGCATCCCCTACCTGGGCGTGATGATCGAACTGCAACTCGATGGCGGGCGGCCCGCCGGCTTCGAGGGCGATGCGCTGAACCCGGGTGCCGGCGACCGGCTGGTCCTGCCGCTGCCCGACCATGCCGACGGCGACCGCATCCAGGAACGGGCGCAGGCCTGGCTGCAGGAGCAGGCCCGGCAGGACTTTGATGTCCGGCTGCAGCGCTGCCTGGCCCTGGCAGGACAGGACATCGACGGCTGGGCGCTTTCTGCCGCCCAGGGCCGCTGGGGTTCATGCACCAGCCAACGGCGCATCCGCCTGAACTGGCGCCTGATTCACCTGCCACCGCATCTGATCGATTATGTGGTCGCGCACGAAGTGGCGCACCTGAAGGAAATGAACCACGGCCCCGCCTTCTGGCGCGAAGTCGAGCGGCTGTATCCGGACTTCAAGTCGGCCCGGGATGCCCTGGCCCGGCACCATCCGGCCAGCCTGCCGCTGTTCTGAACACCCGCGCATCAGGCGCAGGCGTACGATCCACCAAGGTTTTGCGTATGATAGGTGGATCGTCTTGTCCTGATCCTGGAAATCCACCATGCGACTACTTCACACCATGCTGCGCGTCGGCAATCTGGACCGCGCCCTGATGTTCTACACCGACATCCTGGGCATGCGCCTGCTGCGCCGCAAAGACTATCCGGACGGCCGCTTCACCCTGGCCTTCGTCGGCTACCAGGACGAATCCGAGGGCGCCGTGATCGAACTTACCCATAACTGGGACACGGAATCCTACGATATCGGCGCCGGATACGGCCACATTGCCATCGAAGTCGAAGACGCCTACGACACCTGCGCCACCATCAAGGCGCGTGGCGGCCTGGTGGTGCGCGAAGCCGGCCCCATGAAGCACGGCTCGACCGTCATTGCATTCGTGCAGGATCCCGACGGCTACAAGGTCGAACTGATTCAGCGCGACAGCCGCGCCGACTGATCCGGATTCACGCGACGCCGGCGGCCGTCAGCGCATCGGACATGTCCAGGAATTGCGTCACCGACAATTCCTGGGGCCGCGCAGTCGGGGCGATGCCCAGGGCATCCCAATCCAGCCGGTGCGTCCAGTCGCCCAGGCTGCCCCGGATCATCTTGCGCCGGTGCTCGAACACCCGAGCAACCAGCCGCTCGAAGACGGCCGGGTCTTTCGCCTGACGCCAGGCATCCGGCGCCAGGGGGCGCATGCGCACGATGGCCGACATGACCTTGGGCGGCGGATCGAAAGCATCCGGGGGCACGTCGAACAGATTCACCATCCGGTAACGGGCCTGCAGCATGACCGACAGGCGCCCGTACTGGCTGTCGCCCGGCTGCGCCACCATGCGGTCGATGACTTCGCGCTGCAGCATGAAATGCTGGTCCTGCACCTGGTCAGCCCACTGCATCAGGTGAAACAGCAAAGGCGTGGAAATGTTGTAGGGCAGATTGCCGACGATGCGCAGGCGCGGGCCAGCCGGGGCATCAGATCCGGTGCCGTCGGCAGGGATCAGGCTGGAGAAATCGACCGTCAGGGCATCGGCCTCGACCACCGTCAGGCGGTCGTCTCCCCATTGGGCGCGCAGGCGCCGCGCCAGATCACGGTCCAGTTCGACCGCCGTCAAGTGGCCCAGCCGATCCAGCAGGGGCGCCGTCAGGGCGGACAGGCCCGGGCCGATTTCCACCATCCGGTCGCCGGCCAGCGGATCGATCGCCCGCACGATGGCATCGACGACCGATTCGTCGCTCAGGAAATGCTGGCCGAAGCGCTTGCGAGCCTGATGCGTCATTGCGATGACTGGGTGCCGCTGCGGGTGTGGTCCAGCCGGTTGTCGATATAGGCCTGACTGCGCAACTGATCCAGCCAGTCTTCATACGCCGGACCGATACGCCGTTCCATCAGGGCGCGACGCGCCTGCATGCGGCGGAACTCCTGTTCCATGTTCTTGGTGCGGCGACCCTCGACCTGGATCAGGTGCCAGCCGAACGGCGATTTGACGGGTTCGCTGACCTGGCCGTCCTGCAAGGCATTCATGGCCTGCTCGAAGGCCGGCACGGTCTCGCCCGGATTGAGCCAGCCCAGATCGCCGCCCTGCGGCGCCGACGCGTCCTGGGAATAGCGTTTGGCCAGTTCGGCGAAGGATTCGCCATGCTCGATGCGCTGCCGCAGGCTTTCCAGGGTGCTGCGTGCCTTGTCGTCGTTGACGACCTTGCTGGTCTTGATCAGGATGTGCCGCGCATGAGTCTGCGTCACCATCATGGGGCCGGACGCTGCGGGGGCTTGCTGGGCGGGCGCGGGGGTCGCTGCAGGCGGCGCTGCGGGCGCCTTTTTCGGCGCCGGGCGCTGGGCATAACCGCGACGCACGACCTTCAGGATGTGAAAGCCCCGCCCGCTCTGGAGAATCCCGGTGATGCCGCCCGCCGGTACGTCGGCGATGGCCTGCGCGAACAGATCGGGCCAGTCCTTCAGGGGCCGGATGCCCATATCGCCACCCTGCAGGGCCTGCGGCCCATTGGAGGACGCCGCCGCCACGCCGGCGAAATCGGCCCCGGATTTCAGCTTGCGCAGCACGTCTTCTGCCTGCTTGCGCTTTTCGGCCACGACGGAATTGGCGGCGTAGTCCGGAATCTCGATCAGGATCTGCGCCAGTTCGACCAGTTCAGGCCCCGAAGGCACGGCGGCGGGCTCGGGTTCCGCAGGGGCCTGGGGCTGGGCCTGCACCGGCGATGGCAGGGGCCGATCGCCCTGGGTCTGCAGGAATGCATCGACGTCGCTGTCGCTGATGCTGATGCGATCCTCGACGAAGCGCTGGCGCAGCATGTCGTCGCGGATCTGTGAACGCAGTTCTGCGCGGTACTGATCCCAGCTCATGCCGCTGCCCAGGATTTCCTTGTGCAGCTGATCCACCGTCAGGCGGTTGCGCTGCGCCACGGTCTGGATGGCCCGATCGACCTGCGCATCGGAGACCCGGATGCCAGTGCGCTGGGCTTCCTGCTCCTGCAGGGCGGCATTGATCATCTGCTGGAGCACCTGGCGCTTGAATACGGCCCCGTCAGGCACCGGAATCTGCTGTTGCTGCATCTGCCGGCGCACTTCGGCCTGCTTCTCGGTCAGTTGACCAAGGGTGATGACCTGCTTGTTGACGATGGCGGCAATGCCATCCACGAACTGTTCGGAGGGCGCCGCCTGCGGCGCAGGCGCAGTGGCCGGACGGGTTTTCCCGGCAGCCATCGCCGGCGGCGCCAGCATGCTGCCGCCCAGCAGCAGGGCCAGCGTAAGCATGCTGGCGGGGTGACGCGAGCCTGACATCATTCGTACCTCTCGAAAGCGGTTTTTTCAGGGATGGGGGGGGTCGTGGACTGATAGCCCGTGATCCGTTCGGACAGCATGGACATGGGATCGGTGCCCAACGACCCCAGGCCGGTGAGCTCCAGCTGAAGGAAGAGCGCCGTATTGGTCTTTTCTGCGGACACCGCGTAACGCTGCAGCACCGCGCGAGCGGCCCAGCCGCCATCGCCGCGATATTCCAGGCCCACGATGGACTGAGTGTTGCGTTTCTCGGCCAGGGAATAATCATAGCGGCCCACGCCGAACCAGCGACGCGCCAGCGGCCACTGGCTGCTGAGGCTGACCTGTTCGCGCGACTGCTGCTCGGCGCCGACCGGCAGGATCCGGTATGGGTCGGTATACAGATTGGGGTCGCGTTCGTAGCGGTAGGACAGTGACACCGTCGCCAGGCGTTTGGGCGTCCAGCGCACACCTGAACTGAGGCGATTGCGCTTCTGGGTATCGTGGTCGAACTGGCCGTCGAAATACACGGAGAACTGATCCGTCAGCGCCGCCTTGGCCCCCAGCAGATAGTCGGATTCCGTGGCCTTGCGCGGTGTCTGGCTGGGCAGCGTGACCCGCTGGTCGTCGAAATAGAAGCGCTGCGCGACCGACAGGGACAGGCGCTCGAAGCCCGTATCGGCATCCAGCCACCGAGTGGTCAGGCCAGTCGTCAACTGATTGGCATTGGCGATGCGGTCCCAGCCGCCGCTGAAGATGTTCTCGTCGAAGGCCTGCTGATAGCTGAACGACGCCATGCCCGTATCGAACACGGGCAAGCCTGACTGATCCCGATACGGCACGTACAGGTAGTACAGGCGCGGCTCCAGCGTCTGGACGGCTGCATTGCCGAACCAGGACGAATCGCGTTCCAGGGTCAGGCCGGCATCCACGGAGGCAATGGGCAGCACTCGCGTCTGTACCCGGGGCTGCCCCAGCAGTTCAGGCGGCAGGCCCTGGATGCTGTCATAGAACCAATCGGTGTTGTATTGGCTCATGTGCAGGCCGACCTTGGGGGTGAGATACGCGCCGGGCAGCACGAAAGGCCGGGAAATCGAGGTGTAGGACGTCAGGCGGGTGCCGTTGGGCATCAGGCGCTTGCCGGATTCGTCGGGAAAGGCGCTGCCGTGATAGATGGGCGCCACGAAACGCGTGGCGTAATTGTCGGACACCACGTCAAAGCCATGCCAATCGTAATGCCGGGCCCGGAAGTGGAGTTCCGGCAGCTTGTCGTAGGGCGGCGCCAGGAACGAGCCCGTGCTGTCCTGCAGGGTCTGATAGCGGTAGAACTGCAGCGACCCGCTGAAGTGCGGGCCACCCGACCAGGTCAGCAGCGCCTGGCTGGGCATGTAGGTGATCGCGGCATCGGTCAGCCCGAACGACGAAAAATCCCGGAAATAATCGTCGTCCGAGACCTTGCGGGCATCCAGGTAGGCCTGCAGGCCGTGGCCCAGTTCCCGGGTATGTTGCACCGAATACATCCAGCGCTTGTCGCCGGTCTGGCGGTCGCGCATGATGTAGGTGCCGAACAGCTCGGAATGCGAGGATTCCCCCAGATGCCGGAACTCGGTCCCCAGCAGCAGGCCGCGCTTGCTGAGAACGCGCGGGTACAGGGTGGCATCGTAGTTGGGGGCCAGATTCAGGTAGTACGGGGTGGTCAGCTCGATCCCCCCGTTGGATGACGTCCCGTAGGTGGGGGTCAGGAAACCGGTCTTGCGGTCCCGGCCCAGCGGAAAGGTCAGATAGGGGGAATACAGGATCGGCACGCCCTTGAAGCGCAGCACGCCGTTGCGGGCCGCGCCCTCGTTTTCGTCCAGATACAGATCCACGCGGGACGCATCGATATACCAGGCAGGATCGGGCCCCGACCAGCCGGTATAGCGCACGCCGGTCAGGCGCATGTGCTGGCGGCCCAGGATGTCTGCGTGTTCCGCCCGGCCCTTGCCGGCCGACGCCCCCAGCCAGAACTGCGGCGCCTGGATCTCGCCCTGACTGGTCCGGGCGTTGTAGCGCAGGTGCGGGCCTCGCACGATATTGCCATCGCGGGCCAGCAGGCCGTCGCCCCGGATCTCGGTTTCGCCGGTCGTCTGGTCGTAATCGATGCGGTCGCCCTTCACCACGCCGTTCAGGCGGCGCACCTGTGCGTGCCCCTGCAGCGTCACCCGCCCATCCGCATGGCGCGTGATGTCATCCCCGATCAGGAAGGACGGCAGCTCGTCGCCCTGCGGCACCGGATGCAGGCGCAGGCTGCCCACCATGCGCAGTTCGCCGGCTGGCGCGTCGGCCGCCAGGGCCGGGGCCGACAAGGCGGCGCTCAGGAGGATGATGCGGCTGATCCAATGCACGAAGACCGGGCCCTCTAGGGTGA
>NZ_JAUCDS010000014.1:0-80860 GCF_034674885.1 Castellaniella sp. | reverse complement strand
ACCCGCCCTTCGGGCATCAGGACGCGTTCGACCTCGCGCAGCACCTGGTGGGGATCGACGCACCATTCCAGCGTGTGCGGCATGACCATCAGATCGACGCTCTGGGTGTCGAAGGGGAGCTGTTCAGGTTCGCAGACCAGGCGCCCCGCCCGCGTGCCAAACGGCGCGCTGGGACTATGGGCCCAGACCTTGTGCGGGATGCGGTTGGCCTGCAGCAGATCCCAGTGCGGCAGGCCGATTTGTATGGCATGATAGCCAAACGCATTGCTGACCATGGCATCCACCTGCTGCTGTTCCCAGTTGCGTACGTACTGCCCGACCGGGGTTTCCAGCCATTCCGCCAATTCGATCGGCATTGCGCGTTGCGGTGCCACCCTGAATCCCCCATCATGAATTTCATCGCCCCGACTTCCAGCTCGCCGGCCACGCTGACCCCCATCCCCGCCCTGTCGGACAATTACATCTGGATGGTACAGAAAAACGGCCATGCCATCGTCGTAGACCCCGGCGAAGCCGACCCGGTGCTGGCACGGCTGACGCAGGGACTGACCCTGGAAGCCATCCTGATCACGCACCATCATCGTGACCACGTCGGCGGCGTGCAGGCATTACACCAGCGAACCGGGGCCCGCGTCTACGGGCCACGCCACGAAAACATCCCGGCATGCGACGTGCGCCTGGGCGAAGGCGACCTCGTCGACCTGCCGGGCATCGGGTTGCACTTACAGGTCCTGGACATCCCCGGCCACACTGCCGGACACATCGCCTATGTCGGCTCGCTGGATGCCGATCAGACCGTTCTATTCTGCGGCGATACGCTGTTCGCAGCCGGGTGCGGGAGGCTATTCGAAGGCACCCCTGCACAAATGCACGATTCCTTGGGTAAAATCGGGTGTTTGCCTCCGGATACGCTGGTGTGCTGTGCGCACGAATATACGGCGGCCAATATTCGCTGGGCCCTGCAGGTCGAACCGACCAACGCGGCATTGCAGGCGCGTGCCCAGGACACGGCGCATCTGCGCGCCCAGGATCTGCCCACCGTGCCGTCACGGCTGGGCCTGGAACTGCAGACGAACCCGTTCCTGCGCACCGGCCACCCGGATGTCCGGGCTGCGGCCAGCCAACACGCCGCCATGCCACTGAACACGCCTCAGGCGGTTTTTGCGGGTCTGCGCGAATGGAAAAACGAATTCAAATGATCTGCTCATGAAAATCCTGCGACTGATACTGCCGCTGATCCTGGTCCTGCTGGCTGGCTGCGCTACCCAGAAATCATCCACCGATCGACGTCAGGCCTACGTGGCAGAAGACACATCCCGCACCGTCGATCTGACCCACCCGCCCCGCGACATGTGGGACCGAGTCCGGCGCGGGTTCTCCATCCCCAACCTGCACGGCGAACGCGTCGACTACTGGACCGACTACTACGCGGCCCATCCCCAGTCGGTCCTGCTCATGAGCCAGCGCGCCGGGAAATACCTGTATTACATCGTCGACGAACTGAACCGACGCGGCCTGCCCACGGAACTGGCCCTGCTGCCTTTCGTGGAATCGGCCTACGATCCCAACGCCCTGTCGCGATCCCAGGCCTCGGGCCTGTGGCAGTTCATCCCCAGCACCGGCCTGCACTACAAGCTGCAGCAGGACTGGTGGCGCGACCAGCGCCGCGACCCGGTGGCCTCCACCCAGGCCGCGCTGGACTATCTCAGCTATCTGTACGATTTCCAGGGCGACTGGTACCTGGCGCTGGCGTCCTACAACTGGGGTGAAGGCGCCGTCAAACGCGCCATGGACAAGGCCGCCAACCAGGACAAGGAACCGATCTACACCCAGCTGGACATGCCCGACGAAACGCGCAACTACGTCCCCAAGCTGCAGGCCATCAAGAACATCATCGCCCGTCCGGAAAAATACGGCATCACCCTGCCCAAGGTCAGCAACAGCCCATACTTCACGACCGTCCACAAATCGCGCGACATGGACATCGCCGTGGCAGCCGCCCTGGCGGAAATGCCCCTCGAAGACTTCCGCGCCCTGAACCCGGCCTACAACCGGCCGGTGATGCTGGCAGCACACAATCCCGCCCTGCACCTGCCGCTGGACAAGGTCGACGTATTCAACGACAACCTCAAGACCTATACCGGTCGGCTGTCGTCCTGGCAGGTCGTGCACCCCAAACGCGGCCAGTCGCTGGCCGCCCTTGCCAAATCCCACGGCATCACCCTGGACCAGCTGCGCCAGGCCAACAACCTCAGTTCAAAACAGACACGTGCCACGGTCGCCACCCTGCTGATCCCGGCAGCGCCTGCTGCCGACGACGGCGGCATCCGCCTGGCATCCTACAGCCCGGATACGGACCCGCAGCCGTCATTGCGTCAGGTCCGATCGCCCGCCACCCAGGCGGCGCCGACGCGCACCGCCCGCCTGAGCCCGGCCCCCAGCGTACGCACCCACACCATCCGCAAGGGCGATACCCTGTATTCGCTGGCTCGCCGCTACAACACCTCGGTAGACGCCCTGCGCAAGCTGAACAACCTGAAGAACACCTCCCTGTCCACCGGCCAGCGCCTGCGGGTACCCGGCACGGACGTGCAAAGCTAAAAATTCATCCATAGGACCAATACATCATGGGTTTTCTGAACGGCAAACGCATCCTGATCACCGGGGTGCTCTCGAATCGCTCCATCGCCTACGGCATTGCGCATGCCTGCCGCGCCCAGGGCGCCGAACTGGCCCTGACCTACGTGGGGGAACGCTTCGAGGAACGCGTACGCGGCTTTGCCAAGGACCTGGGCAGCGACATCGTCATCCCCTGCGACGTGGGTGACGACGCGCAGATCGAAGCCACATTCACCGCCCTGCGCGAGCGCTGGGACGGCCTGGACGGCCTGGTGCACTCGATCGGTTTCGCCCCCCGGGACGCCCTGGAAGGCGACTTCCTGGACGGCATGACGCGTGAGAACTTCCGCGTGGCCCACGACATTTCCGCCTACAGCTTCCCGGCGCTGGCAAAGGCCGCGCTGCCGCTGCTGGAAGGCCGCAACGGGTCCGTGCTGACCCTGACCTATCTGGGCGCCGAAAAGGCCATCCCCAACTACAACATGATGGGCCTGGCCAAGGCATCCCTGGAAGCCAGCGTACGCTATCTGGCCAAGTCCCTGGGCAAAAAAGGCCTGCGCGCCAACGGCATTTCCGCCGGCCCGATCAAGACCCTGGCCGCCAGCGGCATCCGCGACTTTTCCAACATGCTGAAATACGTGGAATCCCAGTCCCCGCTGGGCCGCAACGTCACCATCGAGGACGTCGGCAACGCCGCGTCCTTCCTGCTGTCGGACCTGGCCGCCGGGATCACCGGCGAGATCCTGCACGTGGACTGCGGCTTTTCCAACACCGTGCCCGGAATGGACTGATAATCCGGTCTGTCATCAACCAGGACCAGGCAGGCCGTCGTGGCGCAATCGGAACAGGACAGAAACCGCAGCAAGCTGCAGGGCTTTCTGGAAGACAAGCTGAAATGGCACGATTACACCCACCTGGTCGTGGCCGACGACGACATGGCTCCGTCCACCTGGTTCCTGCACACCATCGGCCTGGCCCGGGACGGGCAACCTGAACTGATCATCACCGGCACGCTGGATCACACCCTGGCCATGGACGTGATTTCCGACGTCGTGGCCTACGGCCGCCATCAGGACGGCGGCTTGGCCGATGGCCTGCATCCTGGCGACGCGGTGCGCATCCCGGTCATGCTGCGAGACGTCTCGACACCTTTCGTCCTGACACAACGGGTCGCCCAGGCCAGCAGCCGCTTTGGCGCTTCGCTCCGGGTCCTGCAAATCGTCTGGGCCGACGCCGCCGGGCGGTTTCCAGATGACGCGGCCTACGACCAGGCCGGAAGCCCGCAGCAGATGCTGTGGCAGCCCCCCGGCACAGCGCACGCATAAGGCCTTTCTCTCTCCCATCGCCTCAACGACTCGAGGGTCCCCCATGAAGACCAGCTTCCATCTCGCCTATCACGTCCATGATCTCAACGCAGCGCGCACGTTCTACGGCACCCTGCTCGGCTGCCGCGAAGGCCGCAGCACCGAGACATGGGTCGACTTCGATTTCTTCGGCCACCAGATTTCCCTGCATCTTGGCGAACCGTTCCAGGTCACGAATACAGGCCGCGTCGGCAACCACATGGTGCCGATGCCCCATCTCGGGCTCGTGATGGCCATGCCGGACTGGAAGGCGCTGGCCGAGCGCCTCAGCAGCCAACACCTGGATTTCGTGATTCCCCCCAGCATTCGCTTCGAAGGCGAACCCGGCGAACAGGCGACCATGTTCTTCCTGGATCCGAGCGGCAACCCCATCGAGATGAAAGGCTTCGCGGATCTCGACAAGGTGTACTCGAAATAAGCAGGCTGCTGCCTTTCTGATGCGCGATGCGCTGCCCAGGACAACACACCATGGCAGCCCCAGGGATAAAAAAAGCCCTTGATTTCAACGAAATCAAGGGCTTTTACATCCTGGCGGACAGAGGGGGATTCGAACCCCCGATACGCTATTCACGTATACACGCTTTCCAGGCGTGCGCCTTCAACCGCTCGGCCACCTGTCCTGCACGCCTGCCAGATAGATTCGACAAGCGAAGTCCGTCATTCTAGCATGAATGTCAAACAGGCAACACAATGTCCGCGACCGGACCACCTCGGCCAGCGCTGTCAGGCCAGGGTGGGTGCCGGCATCAGCGTGGTGCCCATGGTCCCGACCATGCGCTCGACATAGCGTGCGATCAGATCGATCTCCAGATTGACGGGGGAGCCGACCTGCAGATTGCGCAAGGTCGTGACCTGGATCGTATGAGGAATCAGATTGATGGATATCTCGGTGCCTTCTTCCTGGTCGTCCACGCGATTCACGGTCAGGCTGACGCCGTTGACCGTGATCGAGCCCTTGTATGCCAGGTATTTCGACAGGTGCGCAGGTACGATGATGCGCAATTCGGTGGATTCGCCCACCGCATCGAAACACGTCACCTGCCCCACGCCGTCGACGTGGCCAGCTACCAGATGACCATCCAGGCTGTCGCCCAACCTCAAGGCGTGCTCCAGATTGACCTCGCCTTCGCGGTCCAGGCCGCAGGTGCGCACCAGGCTTTCGCGCGAAACATCGACTTCGAATGCGGCATCCTGCAAGGCGACCACCGTCATGCAGGCACCCTGGATCGCGATCGAATCCCCCAGCCGGGTCGCCTGCAGAGGCAGGCCGCCTGCATCGATCAGCAGCCGCACGCCGGCGTCTTCCTGATCGCCCAGGGGGCGAACTTCGGTGATGCGGCCGACTGCCGCCACGATTCCTGTAAACATGATGATTCCATCCATCGAAATTTCCCGCGCCCACCAGGAGCGGCAGGATCGCCCCGCAGGGGCGAGATGATTCAGGCTGGCGCGCGCAAACCGCAAGCCGCACGCAGAGCCTGCCAACGGCCTGGATGCCTCAGCCTCAGGCGCATGTCCGGGCCCAACTTTACCGCATCCAGGAATTCATAGCGGTACGCCTGGCCCAGCGATGCAATGGGGGCCGGCAAGGCTGCCAGGCCCTGGCCGGCCCCGATGATGCTGGGCGCGACATAGGCCACCCATTCATCCACATACCCCCCCGCCACCAGAGCGCCTTGCAGACGCGCGCCGGCCTCGACGTGGACCTCGTTGATCTCGTGATCACCCAGCCAGCGCAGCAGGGCATCCAGATCCAGCGCACCGTTGCCACCCAAAGGCAGCACGATGACACGCACATTGCGCCCAGCCAGCCGGGCTGCCTTGCCGGCGTCGGCCCGAGAGGTGAAGACCCACACGGGATCGCCATTGAACAGGCGCGCCTGTTCCGAAATGATGAACTGCGTATCCAGCACTGCGCGGATGGGCTGCCTGGGGGTCTGCACGGCCCGCACATCCAGCAGCGGGTTATCCGTCAGGACCGTGCCGATCCCGGTCAGCACCACGCAGGCCCTGGCGCGCCAGCCATGCCCATCGGCACGGGCTGCATCGCCTGTGATCCATTGGGAGCGGCCGTCCGGCAGAGCCGTATGGCCATCGAAAGACGCTGCGGACTTCAGCCACAACCAAGGCGTGCCGCGCGTCATGCGGGCGCAAAAACCGGGGTTCTGCGCCAGGGCATCCTCGGCCATCAGGCCGGCGTCCACCGTCAGTCCGGCGGCTCGCAGGCGTTCGATGCCGCGCCCTGCCACCTGGGGGTTGGGATCCTGCAAGGCGATCACCACGCGGCGGATGCCCGCAGCAATCAGCGCATCCGCGCAGGGTGGTGTTCGCCCCTGATGGCTGCAGGGTTCCAGGGTGACATAGGCCGTCGCTCCCTGGATGTCCAGTTGTTGCTGCTGCGCGATCCACAGGGCCTGCGCTTCGGCATGGCGTCCGCCTGCTTCCTGGGTATTGCCCTCTGCCAGCCAGCGGCCTTCGCGCACCAGCACGCAGCCGACCCGGGGATTCGGGCTGCTGAGATACAGGGATTGTTCGGCCACCGCCAACGCCCGCCGCATCCAGCGGTGATCTTCGGTCGATTGGGCACCGGTGTCAGGGCTGCTCATCGTCGGGCGCCCGGAACTCGTCGATGGTATGAACAAATTCGCGAATGTCCTCGAAGCTGCGATAGACCGATGCGAAACGGACATACGCCACTTGGTCGAGCTGGCGCAGTTCGGCCATGACCAGTTCGCCCACGTGACCGGAGGAGACCTCGCGTTTGCCGCTGGTCAGCAGGCGTTCCTGGATGCGCACCACCGCCGCATCCAGCGCCGGGGCGCTGACGGGGCGCTTGCGCAAGGCCAACGCCATGCTGGAACGCAGCTTGGCGGGATTGAAGTCGGTCCGGGTGCCATTGCGCTTGACGACGGCCGGCATCATCAGGTCGACCCGTTCGTAGGTCGTGAAGCGCCGGTCGCAGGCCGTGCAGCGGCGCCGGCGGCGGATCGTGTCGCCTTCTTCGGAGACCCGTGAATCCACCACCTGCGTATCGGCGCAGTTGCAGAACGGACACTTCATCGGCCTATCGGGCGCCCGCAGGCGCCCTCCTGTGGTTAGCGATAGACGGGCAAGCGCGCCGTCAGGGCATTGACCTGATCCCGCACACGAGCGACGTTGGCTGCGTCATTCGGGTTGTCCAGCACATCGGCGATCAGGTTGCCGGTGAGCTCGGCCTCGGCTTCTTTGAAGCCGCGCGTGGTCATGGCCGGCGTCCCCAGGCGGATGCCGCTGGTGACGAAGGGCTTTTCCGGATCGTTGGGGATGGCGTTCTTGTTGACCGTGATGTGGGCCTCGCCCAGCACGGCCTCGGCGGCCTTGCCGGTGATGCCCTTGGCCCGCAGGTCGACCAGCATGACGTGGCTCTCGGTGCGGCCGGACACGATGCGCAGGCCGCGCTTGACCAGGGTGTCGGCCAGCACGCGGGCATTGGCAGCCACCTGGGCGGCATAGGCCTTGAATTCGGGCTGCAAGGCCTCGCCAAAGGCCACGGCCTTGGCGGCGATGACGTGCATCAGCGGCCCGCCCTGGATGCCCGGGAAGATCGCGGAGTTGATGATCTTTTCGTATTCGGCCTTCATCAGGATGACGCCGCCGCGCGGCCCGCGCAGGGATTTGTGCGTGGTCGTGGTGACGAAATCGGCATGCGGCACCGGATTGGGGTATTCGCCCCCGGCAACCAGGCCGGCATAGTGAGCGATGTCCACCATGAACAGGGCGCCGTTGTCGTGCGCAATGCGGGCCATGCGTTCGAAATCGATGCGCAGGGAATACGCCGAGGCCCCGCCCACGATCAGCTTGGGTTTGATCGTACGGGCCAGTTCTTCCAGTTTGTCGTAATCCAGGACTTCGTTGGCGTCCAGGCCATAGGAATGGAACTCGTACAGTTTGCCCGAGGCATTGACGGGAGAGCCGTGGGTCAGGTGCCCGCCTTCGGCCAGGCTCATGCCCAGCACCCGGTCGCCGGGCTTCAGGACCGCCATATAGACGCCCTGGTTGGCCTGGGAGCCCGAATTGGGCTGCACGTTGGCGGCCTCGGCGCCGAAGATTTCCTTGACCCGGTCGATGGCCAGCTGCTCGACCACGTCCACATATTCACAACCGCCGTAGTAGCGTTTCCCGGGATAGCCTTCTGCGTATTTGTTCGTCAGCTGCGTACCCTGGGCCTGCATGACGGCCGGGCTGGCGTAGTTTTCGGACGCGATGAGTTCGATATGCTGTTCCTGGCGAACGTTTTCCTGCTGGATGGCGGCCCAGATGGCGGGATCGGCCTTGTCAAGGGTACGGGTGCGGTCAAACATGAATGATCCTGAAGACGATGGAAAGGAAATCTAGGCGCCACGGGGGCGATCAAGCAAATCAAATCATTCTAGCGCGAAGCGCTCGATCACAAGGCATGCAGGCGCGGATTCAGCGTGTAGGTACCCGTGATCGAGGCCTTGGCCAGCACATGCCCCTGCATGGCCGCCAGCGCCTGCGCACCGGTGAAACGCCCCGAGACGTCCAGTTCGGCGACGTCCAGCGCGTACACGGTAAATACATAGCGGTGGACCAGGGCGTCGTTCCACGGCGGACACGGGCCGTCATAGCCGAAGTAATCGCCGTTCATGTCGCGGTCCGAGGCAAACCAGCCGGTGTAGTCGTTCAGCCCCTGGCGGGTGCCGTCCAGGGCAAGCGGGCCGGCCTTGCCGCGCGGCGTGATGCCGCTGGCGTAGCTGCCTGCGGCCAGGCTGCGGACATCGGCCCCGACATCCACCAGTACCCAATGATAGAAATCGCAGCGCGGCAGATCGGCGGGGACTTCGCGGCCCACCTGGTTGACGTCGTCGGGCTTGCTGGGCACGTCGGGATCGACGCACAGCACGGCGAAGGAACGCACCCCATCGGGCACGTCAGACCAGGCCAGGTGGGGGTTGTTGTTGCCGGCCAGGGCCACATGATTTTGCGGATCGACGCGCGCGAAGGCGTTGCGTTCTGGAATGACCCCTTGGTCGGGGAAAGATTCACTGTGCAGTTTCATGGGGCCTCCGGGGAAACAGGCCTAGGTCAGTGTGACCCGGGCAAATTTACGCTTGCCGACCTGCATGACGTATGTGCCGGCCGGCAGTTGCAAGGATTTGTCTTCGATGCGGTCACCATCGATGCGCACGCCGCCCTGCTCGATGTTCCGCTGGGCTTCGGATGCGGAAGCCGCCAGACCCGATTCACGCAACACCTTCAGGATGCCCATGGGGGCTGCCCCGGCCGTGACTTCCGGCAGGTTTTCGGGGATGGCGCCATCGCGGAACTGCGCATTGAAATGATCCAGAGCCTGCGCGCCGTGGCCTGCGCCATGGAAGCGATCGACGACTTCCTGCGCCAGCATTACTTTGGCGTCGCGCGGGTTGCGGCCACCGGTAATGTCGGCCTGCAGGCTGGCGATGTCTTCCATGGAACGGAACGACAGCAATTCGAAATAGCGCCACATCAGCGTGTCGGAGATCGACATCAGCTTGCCGAACATGGAATCCGGGGACTCGGTGATGCCGATGTAGTTGCCCTTGGATTTGGACATCTTCTCGACGCCGTCAGTGCCTTCGAGCAAGGGCATGGTCAGCACGCACTGGGGTTCCTGGCCGTATTCCTTTTGCAGTTCGCGGCCCACCAGCAGATTGAATTTCTGATCCGTGCCGCCCAGTTCCAGATCGGCCTTCAGCGCCACGGAATCGTAGCCCTGCAGCAGCGGATACAGGAATTCATGCACCGAAATCGGGACTCCGCCCCGGAACCGCCGCGTGAAGTCGTCGCGTTCCATCATGCGGGCCACCGTATAACGCGAGGCCAGCTGGATCAGCCCGCGCGAACCCAGCGGGTCGCACCATTCGGAGTTGTAGCGGATTTCCGTACGGTCGGGGTCCAGCACCAGGCTGGCCTGGGCGTAATAGGTCTTGGCGTTTTCGCGGATCTGTTCCGGGGTGAGCGGCGGGCGGGTGGCATTGCGCCCGCTGGGGTCGCCGATCTGCGCCGTGAAGTCGCCGATCAGGAAAATCACCGTATGCCCCAGGTCCTGCAGCTGGCGCATTTTATTCAGAACGACCGTATGCCCCAGGTGGATGTCCGGCGCCGTCGGATCCAGGCCGAGTTTGATGCGCAAAGGGACGCCGGTGGCTCGGCTGCGAGCCAGTTTGGCGGCGAATTCGGAGGCGACGAGCAATTCATCGCAGCCCCGCTGGGCCACGCGCAGATCATGGGCAATCTGGGGGTCGTCGGGGGCGGTGGGGGACGGCATGGTAACTGATCTATCAGAAAAATTGAAAAAATGCTCGAAAAATAGAGACTAATGCGCTAGCATAACGTGCCATCGCAGCTTCTGTACAACACATTCGACGTCCGAGCACACGGCGGAGCCTCATATTAGCAGAGCCTTCCGTTGCAGGTGATCCGTCTGGCAGGCCCGCTGTCGCGCATTCCCATGCGTCGCGCCTGCCAGACACACATCCTGGCCCGGCCGACCTCGAACCGATCGAATCCATCACCGCCCATGATGCCTGACGCCCACCAGACACAACGCCATCGCCATATCACTCGCAGTCTGCTCCTCGCCGCCGGGGGCCTGTTTCTGACCGCAGCCGCACTGGCCGTCGTCAAGCCCAGCGCGCCGCCCGAACCGATTTTCCAGGCCCGCCAAACACTCGACCTGCCGCCTATGGGCGGCAGTCTGCATCAATCGGCTCCCTACATCGCTTCCACCCGCATCCGCCGGGGAGACACAGTCTCCGACCTGCTGCACCGGCTGGGCGTCGACGAAGACGGCCTGCTGACTTTCCTGACCCACGAGGAAAGCGCCCGCTCCATCTACAAGCTCTACCCCGGACGCACCGTGCAGGCCGCGCTGGACAACCAGGGCAATATGGTCTGGCTGCGCTACGCCCACACACCCGGAAGCACGGCCAAATCCGGCATCGAATCCGCCTGGCTGGAAATCCGGCCCGATGGGCAGGGTAAGTTCACGGCCCAGGAACGCACCGTCGCCGCCGTACAGGAAACACGGGTCGCCGAAGCCGAAATCACCAGTTCCCTGTTCGGCGCAGCCGACGACGCCCATCTGCCCGACTCCATCACGCTTGAAATGGTGGACATCCTGGGCAGCCGCATCGACTTCCTGAAAGACCTGCGCAAGGGCGACCGCTTCCGCATCGTCTACGACGCCTACATGCACGACGGCGAGGAAGTCGGCGCCGGCCGCATCCGCGCACTGGAATTCATCAACAAGGGCAAGACCTACAGCGCCGTCTGGTTCCAGGGATCCCACGACCGGGGCGGCTACTACGATTTTTCCGGGGCCAGCCTGAAGGGCGCCTTCTTGCGCACAGCCATCAAATTCACCCGCATCAGTTCGCGCTTTGGCATGCGCATGCACCCGATCCACAAAAAATGGACCGGGCACAAAGGCGTCGACTATGCGGCACAGTCCGGCACCCCGATCCACGCCACGGCCGACGGCACCATCGAATTCATCGGCCAGCAGAATGGCTACGGCAACGTCATCATCCTGAAGAATTTCGGCAAATACTCCACGCTGTACGCCCACCAGAGCCGTTTTGCCAAAGGCCTGAAAAAAGGCGACCGCGTCCAGCAGGGCCAGTTGATCGGCTACGTCGGCCAGACCGGCTGGGCCACCGGCCCGCACCTGCACTATGAATTCCGCATCAACAACCAGCCGGTGGACCCGCTGGCCGCCGATCTGCCGGTGACCCGTCCGCTGGACAACGGAGACCAGAAGGCCTTCCAGACGCTGGTAGCCCGCTACCAGCCGCAGATGCAAATGCTGGCACGGCTGCAGGACAGCCGCATCCAGATCGCCGAACGCTGATTCCCCCGGCGGCCCCGCTGTCGCGGGGCCAGTCCTTCCCCGATTCTCGAGTCTCGGTGCCATGCGCAGCAGCTATTACATCGGCCTGATGTCGGGCACCAGCACGGACGGCGTCGATGGTGTACTGGCGCAACTGCCCGACGCCACCCCTGGCAGCTCCCCACAGAGACAGGAATCCGCCCAGGCGCCGGCAGATTCCCGTTCCGCCCATGCCATCACGGTGCTGGCCAGCACCAGTCTCCCCTTGCCCGCAGCCCTGCGCCAGGATTTGCTGGCGCTGAATGTCACAGGCCCCGATGAGCTGGCCCGCGCGGCCCGCGCGGCCAATGCACTGGCCGACTGCTATGCCGACGCAGTCACGGCGCTGCTGGACCAATCCGGCCTGCGCGCAGCCGAAATCCGCGCCATCGGCGCTCACGGCCAGACGGTGCGGCACGCGCCGGAATCCGGCTATACCCTGCAGATCAATGCTCCCGCGAGGCTGGCCGAACACACGGGTATCGCCGTCGTGGCGGATTTCCGCAGCCGAGACGTGGCGGCGGGCGGCCAGGGAGCGCCGCTGGTGCCCGCCTTTCATGCCGCCCGATTCGGCTGCGGCATGGGCCAGCTTGTGTTGAACCTGGGCGGGATCGCCAATGTCACCCTGCTGGACGATCCGGTCCAGGGCTTCGACACCGGGCCAGCCAATATGCTGATGGATGCCTGGATCCAGCAGCATCTGGGCCAGGCCTACGACCACGACGGCACCTGGGCGGCCCAAGGCCGCTGCCACGAGGGTCTGCTGACCGCCCTGCTGGCCGAACCCTGGCTGGCCCTGCCGCCACCCAAATCCACGGGCCGCGACCTGTTCAATCTGGCCTGGCTGCAGGCTCGGCTGGGCACCCTGCCGGCAATGCCGGACCCGGTGGACGTCCAGGCAACACTGCTGCAATTTTCCGTGGAAACGATTGCCCGGGCAGTGCGCCGCCATGCGCCCGGCGCACGCCGGGTACTGGCCTGCGGCGGCGGCGCCCTGAACCCGGTATTCATGCGGACGCTATCCCGATCGCTGCCCTGCCCGTTGGGCACGACCGCCGATCATGGGGTGCCGGTGCAGTCGGTGGAGGCGCTGGCCTTTGCCTGGCTGGCGCAGGCACACGTGCTGGGTCTGCCCGCCTGCCTGCCTGAGGTCACGGGCGCTCGCCATGCGACGATCGCAGGCTGCCTGTACCCGGCCGGGTAAAGGGACCCCCACGCCGCGCGGCAAAAGGGTATCAGGGGGCGAACGACGAGCCGCAGCCGCAAGTGGTGTTGGCGTTGGGGTTGCGGATCACGAACTGCGCGCCTTCGAGGTCGTCCTTGTAGTCGATTTCCGACCCGACCAGATACTGGAAGCTCATGGCGTCGACCAGCAGCTGCACGCCGCCGCGTTCGATGGTGGTGTCGTCCTCGGCCACGTCTTCGTCGAATGTGAAACCGTACTGGAAGCCGGAACAGCCGCCCCCCTGCACGAAGACCCGCAGCTTGAGATCGGCGTTGCCTTCCTCGGTCAGCAGTTCCCGGACCTTTGCGGCCGCCGCATCGGTGAACACCAGGGGGCTGGGCGGGACGTCGAGATCGACATGTTCGAGAGTGGTCATGATTGAGGCTCCTGCGCAGGCTGTGCTGCGCGGTTCAAAGCGGCATCCTGGGTGGCGCGGATCGTATCGCCTTCCAGGACTTCCAGGCGCACCGACTGGATTTCCAGGCCGGCAGGCACCTGCAAAACGCCGGTGCTGCGCTGGAACTGGTCAAACACCAGCGCCAGCGGATCAACCGTGCCCGGCGTTGCGTCAGCCCCGCCGGCCTGATCCGAGGCCAGCGGGGGATTCAGATCCATTTTAACGGGTTTACCCTGCATGTGGCCCTGCGCCACAAAGCGCATGCGGCCTTTGAATGGATCGGCATTGGGGGCCGCGTTGCGCGTCAGCAGCACCCGATAGCGCAGGAAGTCGGCATCCGCCTGGATATCGAAGGCCCGCACCGTCAGTGCGCCGGCAGGCCCGGGCGGGATGAGCTGTTCATAGAAGGCCAGCTGATCGCGCACGTGTCCCAGCTGCTGCTGCAGTTCGGCGAATTTTTCCTGCAGCACCCGCTGAGTGCCGCTCTGGACATCGACCTGGCTGTGGGCAGCCGCCAGATCGGTCTGCGCCTGGGTCAGTTCCGCCCGCTGGGACGCAACCTGGTCCTGCAGGCCCTGGATGCGTTCCTGATCGCCCGCATGCATGCCCAGATGCATGGCAGCAGCCCCGGCCAGGAAGGCCAGCGCCAAACCCAATGCCAAGGTCAGCGTGCGGATCATCCAGCGCCGCAAGCCGCCTGTCTGCGTGTCATCGCGCGTCATGGCAGCCCCCTTCAGGGCAGCACCGCCACCTGCTGCAGGCCGGTGGTTTCATGAAAGCCGAACATGAGATTCATGTTCTGCACAGCCTGGCCGGCCGCCCCCTTGACGAGGTTGTCCTGCACAACCAGCACGACCAGCGTATCCCCATCAGCCGGGCGATGGACGGCGATGCGCAGCATGTTGGACGCCCGCACCGAACGGGTCTGCGGCAGGCTGCCGCCCGGCATGACGTCGACGAAGGGTTCGTCGGCATAGCGTTGTTCGTACAGGGCCTGGAAATCAGTGTCCAGCGCGTCGGGCAGGATGCGCAGGTACAGGGTCGAGAACATGCCCCGGATCATGGGCACCAGGTGCGGCACGAAGGTCAGGCCTACGGGCTGCCCCGCGATGCGGGTCAGGCATTCGGCGATTTCAGGATGGTGCCGGTGGCCGGCTACCCCGTAGGCGGCGAAATTGTCGGACGCCTCGGAAAACAGGGACCCGACCTGGGTCTTGCGTCCGGCGCCGGACACGCCGGATTTCGAATCGGCGATGATGTGAGTGGTATCCACCAACGCGCGTCCTGCCTGCAGGACGGGGGCCAGCCCCAGCAGCACAGTGGTGGGGTAGCAGCCAGGATTGCCAACCACCCGCGCCTGGCGGATGCGGTCGCGGTCCAGTTCGGGCAGGCCGTAGACGGCATCCCGCAGCACCGTGGGGCAGCTATGCGGCATTTTGTACCAGCGCTGGAAGGCATCGATATCCTGCAGACGGAAATCGGCCGCCAGATCGATCACTCGCACATCGTGTTCCAGCAGCCCGGGCGCCTGTTCCATGGCGACACCATGCGGCGTGGCGAAGAACACCACGTCGCACTGGTCCAGGGCAGCGTCTTCCGGCGTCTGAAAGCACAGATCGACGTGGCCTCGCAGATTCGGGAACATGTCGGCCACTGGCATGCCGGATTCCTTGCGCGACGTGATGGCGTGCAACTGCACGTTCGGGTGCTGCGACAACAGGCGCAGCAGTTCGACGCCCGTGTACCCGGTGCCGCCGACGATGCCGGCCTTGATGCGTGATGCGGTGATCATGGTGATGGATCCTGTCTGAGAAGCATGGCGCCGCTGCAGCGACGCCGGAACATTCCAAGATTATGGCACGGGCTGCGACCCGCCCTGTCTGCAAAAAGTCACAGGAAGCGAAAGCGAAAAACCCCGGCACAGGCCGGGGTTTTTCGCATCGCACCAGGTGGCGAACCACCTGGAACGGAATCAGCGCTTGCTGAACTGCTTGCGGCGACGGGCCTTGTGGAAGCCGACTTTCTTACGTTCGACTTCGCGGGCATCGCGCGTGACGAAGCCGGCTTGTTTCAGCGGCGACTTCAGGGTTTCGTCGTATTCGATCAGGGCACGCGTGATGCCGTGACGCACCGCACCGGCCTGGCCGGATTCACCGCCGCCGTGGACGTTGACGTGGAAGTCGAACGATTCCAGGTGGTTGGTCAGTTCCAGCGGCTGACGTACGACCATGCGGCCGGTTTCACGAGCGAAGTATTCGTCGACGGGGCGGCCGTTGACGATGATCTTGCCTGTGCCTTTTTTCAGAAACACCCGAGCCACCGAAGTTTTGCGGCGGCCAGTGCCATAATTCCAATTACCGATCATGATGGCCTATCCTCAAATATCCAGGGTTTGCGGCTGCTGCGCGGTATGCGGGTGCTCGGCACCGGCATAGACCTTGAGCTTTTTCGCCATGGCGTAACCCAACGGCCCCTTGGGCAGCATGCCTTTGACGGCTTTTTGCAGGGCACGACCCGGAAAACGCTGTTGCATTTTCTGGAAGTTGGTTTCCGTGATCCCGCCCGGATAGGTGGAGTGACGGTAGTAGCGCTTGTCCTGCGCCTTGGCGCCGGTCACGACGATATCGGCGGCATTGACGACGACGATGTAATCGCCCGTGTCAACGTGCGGCGTGAATTCGGGTTTGTGCTTGCCACGCAGACGGCGTGCGACTTCGCTGGCCACACGGCCGAGGACCTTGCCCTTGGCGTCGATCACAAACCAGTCACGCTTGACTTCATGCGGCTTGGCCACAAAGGTCTTCATGATGGTGTTCCTGATGATGAAAGAAATAAAAACTTTTCGTTCTATGTCAGGGCTTTATCTGCTGACCAGCATGCTGCGGCCAGAACCCGTACAAATTTGAACCTAAACGAAAAGCCCACCATTGTAATTGACATCAAACAGGTAGGCAAATTGGGCCTGTGCGGTGCCTTGTAGCATGGGCGCGCGCACTCTGGACCCCGCCCACGCGACGCTCACCAAAACAAAAACGCCCCGAAAGGCGTTTTTTGATCCAGCACACAGATTACTTCTTCTGGCGGGCCAGGGCGGACCCCAGATAGTTGTCGAAAGAGCCTTCGGCCACCCGGAACCAGGGCACCACATTGTCGCGGAACGACATGTAGTTGTCGAAGATCTTCTTGAAGCCGGCGTTCTTGTCGCAGAATTCCTTGTAGACCTCGGCGGAGGCCTTGAAGGACGCATCCATGACTTCGCGGGGGAAGCTCTTCAGGATGGCACCGCCGGCAATCAGGCGGCGCAGGGCATCCGGATTGTTGTTGTCGTAGTACTCGACCAGGTGGGTGGCTGCGGCACGCGAGGCGATATCGATGACTGCCTGATAGGGCTTGGGCAGTTCGGCATAGGCCTTGTCGTTCACATACAGCGACACCTGGGCGGAGCCTTCCCACCAGCCCGGGTAGTAGTAGTATTTGGCGACTTTCTGGAAGCCCAGCTTTTCGTCATCCACCGGGCCCACGAATTCGACGGCATCCAGCGCGCCCTTTTCCAGGGCGGGATAGATGTCGCCCGTGGGAATCTGCTGCGGCACCACGCCCATGCGCGACAGGACTTCGCCCGCAAAACCGGCCGTGCGCATCGTCAGGCCCTTCAGGTCGTCGGGAGTCTTGATTTCCTTGCGGTACCAGCCGCCCATCTGGGTGCCCGTGTTGCCGAAGGGGAAGTTGATGATGCCGCGCGGCGCGAACAGCTCGCGCATCAGCTTCAGGCCGTCGCCTTCGTACATCCAGGCATTCATCTGGCGCACGTTCAGGCCAAAGGGCACGGCCGTGTCGAAGCAGAAGGACGGATCCTTGCCGTAGTAATAGTAGGACGCGGTCTGGCCGCATTCCACCGTGCGGTTGCCGACGGCGTCCATCACGCCAAAGCCCGGCACCAATTCACCGACCGGATACAGGCGAATGTTGAAATTGCCGTCGGTCAGGTCCTTGACCATGCTGCAGAACAGCTGCGCCGTGGAATACAGCGCCGGGGTGGCCGGCGCGTAGGTGGAGGTCATTTTCCAGTTGATCTGGGGGGCGGACTGCGCGATGGCCGGCGCGGCCACGGCTGCCGTGCCGGCGACAGCACCCAGCCCGGCCTTTTTCAGAAATGCACGACGCTGCATGATGAGTGATCTCCTTGGTGTTCGAATTGGAAGAAGTGCCCTTGATATTACACTGTGCAACAGGCCGAGCGCACCCCCGCGCAAGCGCGGGGGTGCATCACTGGCCGGCCACCGCCATGCGCTCGATCAGGATGGAACCCGTGGACTTCGCGCCCCGGGCATGGACATCCGCCCCGACGGCAACCATCTGGCGGAACATATCCGCCAGATTGCCCGCAATCGTGATTTCGTGCACAGGATGGCGGATGACGCCGCCCTGCACCCAATAGCCGAATGCGCCGCGGGAATAATCGCCCGTCACGTAATTGACGCCCTGGCCGATGAGTTCCGTCACCAGCAGGCCGGTGTCCATCTTGCGCAGCATGGCGCCCAGGTCGTCCGACGGGCGCGTCAGGCGCGAGCGCAGGCTGAGATTATGCGAACCGCCGGCATTGCCGGTCGTGGACAGGCCCAGTTTGCGGGCGGTGTAGGTGGACAGGAAATAGCCGGTCAGGACCCCTTGGTCGACCACGCGGCGAGCCTGCGTGCGCACGCCCTCGGCGTCGAAGGGCGAACTGCCCTGCGCGCCCGGGATGTAGGGGTTCTCGACGACGTCCAGATGATCGGCCAGCACCGGCTTTCCCAGGCTGTCGAGCAGGAAGCTGGCCTTGCGGTACAAGGCCCCGCCGCTGGTGGCCTGCACCAGCGCGCCCAGCAGGCCCACGGCCAGGGGCGCCTCGAAGAGCACCGGGTACTGGCCCGTCTTCACTGTCCGGGCATTGAGCCGCGACAGGGCGCGTTCAGCGGCGTAGCGGCCCACGCTGGCAGGGTCGGCCAGGTCCTGGGCGCGGCGCGCGGACGTGTACCAGAAGTCGCGCTGCATGCCGTCGCCATGCCCGGCAATGGGAGCCACCGACAGGCTGTGCCGGGAATAGGGATAACCGCCCAGGAATCCTCGCGAATTGCCCAGGACGAAATGGCCTTCCATGGTGTCCAGCGACGCGCCTTCGGTATTGGTGATCCGGTCGCTGAGCGCCAGCGCCGCGCGTTCTGCGCGGATGGCCAGGCGGGCGGCATCGGCCACGTCGATCCCCCAGGGGTGGTGCAGATCCAGATCCGGATAGTGCTGCGCCAGCTGGTCGGCATCCGGCAGGCCTGCGGCGAGGTCTTCCGCCGTATGCCGGGCGATGTGCCACGCGGCTTCGACGGTCTTGCGCAAGGCGTCCGCCGAGAAATCGGAGGTCGATGCCGATCCCCGGCGCTGGCCGGCGAAGACGGTGACGGCCAGAGATCGATCGCGAGTCTGCTCGATGGTTTCCAGTGCGCGATTGCGCACGGCAACCGACAGACCTCTGCTTTCGGAGATCTCGGCGGCAGCGTCCGAGGCGCCGACGTCGCGGGCGCACCGCAGTGCATCGGTGATCAGTTCGCGGAACTGAGCCTGCTGTGCAGGGATGTCCAGGAAATCGTCAGTATGTTCTTTCATGCGCAATCCGCCGGAGTCAAGACGGTTATCATAGCCAATTGCAAACCATTTTATGCCCGAAGCCATGGACGAACTCCTGCCGGACGAGGATGCCGCCCAAGACCAGCGGCCCAGCAAATCCCAGGTCAAGCGCGATCTGCACGCATTGCTCGACCTGGGCCGCGAATTGATCGCCTTGCCCACGGCCCGGTTGGCCCAACTGCCACTGGACGAATCCCTGCGCGAAGCCATCACCCTGGCCCAGCGCATCCACAGCAACGAAGGCCGCCGCAGGCAGACCCATTACGTGGGCAAGCTGCTGCGCCGCGCCGACGCCGATGCGCTGCGCCGCCAGCTGGCGGAATGGGCCAGCGGTTCGCGCGAACAGACGCGATCCATGCATCGCCTGGAGGCCCTGCGCGACCGCCTGATCGATGATGACCAGACCCTGACTCAGCTATTGGCATCCTTTCCACAACTGGACAGCCAGGCGCTGCGGGCCCAGATCCGCGCAGCCCGCAAGGAAGCCAAGGACAATCTGTCGCGCACTCCCGATCAGGAGCCCGCTCGCAAACATTACCGGGCGCTGTTCCAGACCCTGAAACAGATTGACTTCGAGGACATCCCCAATGGACACGACGCTGGAAACGATTGAACGCACCACCGGCCCCAAGCCGACACACAGCGTGATCTGGCTGCACGGGCTGGGAGCCGACGGCCACGATTTCGAGCCCATCGTCCCCGAACTGGCACATCCCCGGCTGCCGGACATCCGTTTCGTATTTCCACACGCGCCAGTCCGCCCGGTCACGCTGAACCAGGGCATGCCGATGCGGGCCTGGTATGACTTGTACGGCCTGGATCGCGACGCCCGCGAAGACGTGGACGGCATCCGCGCCACGCGACATGCCATCACCGCCCTGATCACGCGCGAGGCCGAACGCGGCATCCCGCGCGAACAGATCGCGCTGGCGGGTTTTTCCCAAGGCTGCGCGATGGCGCTCTATACCGGCCTGCGGCTGGAACACAGGCTGGCGGGGCTGATCGGCCTGTCGGGTTACCTGCCGCTGCGCAACACCACGGCAGCCGAACGCCATCCGGCCAACGCGAATACGCCGGTGTTCATGGCGCACGGCACGCAGGACATGGTGGTGCCGCTGACGTACTCGGAAACCAGCCGCGACGCGATGACAAAGCTGGGGCAACCGGTGCAGTGGCACACGTATCCGATGCCCCACGGGCTGCACCCCCAGGAACTGGACGACATCCGGGAGTTTCTGGTGGAAGTGTTCGCGGAGTCGGACGAATCAGGCGCGAAATAAAGGTCCGGGGCCATCTTTGGCTTGCAACATCCGTCCACGTCGCCGCCTGCAGGCGACTCCGATTCGATAGGCATGACATGGTCCGCAGTGGACCATGTCATGTCCGATCTCATCCACGTCGCGCCTTGCAAGGCGCTCCGATGAACCTGGCACAAAATAGCCCGCAGGGGCTATTTTGAGTCCAGGTTCATCCATACCCTTCTCATTCCTGGGTCTTCTGCGTCGGGGTCGTTCTGCAGGCCCAGGGACGTCATCAGGCCGATCATGGCGCGGTTGGTGGCCAGCACCAGGCCTTCGATGTAGCGCAGGTTCTGACGGCGGGCCACCTGGAACAGGCTGCGCATCAATTCCCCGCCCAGGCCGCGCCGCTGCCAGTCGTCGGCGATGACCAGCGCGTATTCCGCCCCCTGGCCGTCGGCGTTACGCAGGTAATGGGCGAATCCGACGATCCGTTCGCGCAGCAGGCCCCGATTTTCGGGGTTGGGCACCTGCACCGTGGCCACCAGGGCGACTTCCCGGTCATAGTCGATCCGGGTGTAGCGGGCCAGCATGCGGGGGGTCAGTTCGCGCAGCATGGACACGAACCGCATGTAGCGCGATTCGTCGGACAGATCGCGCACGAATTCCTGCAGCAGGGTCGCGTCTTCGGGCCGGATGGGGCGCAACAGCCATTCCTGGCCGTCCTTCATCACCATGGGCCGCACCATGCGGCGCGGATAGGGATGGATGGCCATGTGGCGGTACGCCTGGTTTTCCGGGCGCTCGCCATCGTAAGCAGGGTCCAGGCCGATCTGGATGTCTTCGGCAAACAGGCTGGTGTCATCCCACCACAGCGGGTCGATGCGCAGGGACCGCACACCGGGCAATGCGCTGACGATCTCGGAAATTCGTTCCAGGGACTCGCGCAACTGCTCGAACACGGCGGGGCTGAGATCCTTTTCCAGCACCCGCGACCAGAACTTGCCGCGCTGGATCAGCTGGCGGGCCAGGTAGTTGTTCAGCGGCGGCAGTTCGATTTCCCGATGCGGCGATGCCAGCCTCGCCGGCCGCCCGCCCGGGCCAAACTGCAGATAGGGGCCAAAATGAGCGTCCTGGCGCACCTGGATTGCCATGGGCACGTTCCGGCGCGCCGGTTCGGGGGCCGGGTGGTCGTCCACCCGGATGGGTACGTGGAAGCAATCCAGCAGCCAGCGGCAGCTGGCGCGATCGAGTTCCGTCCGCCCGGACATGATGGCGTCGTTCAGCAGCGTGCGGGCCTCGTCCAGGCGCGGCGCCCGATTCAGCATTTCGGGCGGCAGCGCCTGCTGGGCCAGGGTCTGGTTGTAGTGATATGAAGCCAGAATGCCAAAGGCATTGGCAGCGGATTCCGGCGTGCGAAAGGCCGGCAGCCCCACGGAGTCCAGCCGATGGCGCTGCAGGCGCATCGAGGCGTCGCCCAGAAAACAGGAAATGATCGGCTTGGCGGCGGCTTCCGAAAACTGCGCCAGGGTTTCGGCCGCCGCATCCATGTCCGACAGGACGTCGGGCGCGATCAGGACCAGCACCCCGTCGACATTGCCGTCGGACGCCAGCAGGGACAGCACCTGCCGCACATGGTTCGAGTCCAGCGGGGCATGGCTGACGACGGGATTGTCCACCGTCGCGCCCGGCTCCAGCAGGGCGGCCAGGTCGCGGCGGGTCTGCACGCCCAGCTCAGCCCGCGCCACTGCCCCGCCCGGGCCGATGGCGTCCAGCGCCAGGTGGGCGGCGCCGTGGCCGTTGGCAAACAGCGCAATGCGCCGGCCCCGCTGGCGCTTGGCATGGACCAGCACTTTCAGCGCCGAAAACAATTGCACGAAAAAACGGATGCGCACGGCGCCGGTGCGCCGGACCAGGGCGTCGAACACGGCATCGGCGGCCGGGTCGTGACCCGGCCCCTGGCGACCGGCCTTCAGCACGATGACCGGCTTGACGCTGGCGGCCGCCATCAGCGCGCTGGTGAAGCGGCGCGACGAATCCGCCTCTTCCAGATAGAGCACGATGCTGTCGGAGCGCGAATCCATGGACAGGTATTCCAGGACCTCGGCCGTGGTCACGCCCGAGGCATCGCCCGTGGACACCACGGCGGAGAAACCCAACTGGATGTCGCCCGCCCAATCGAGCACGGCGGCCGCCACCATGCGCGACTGCGCCACCAGGGCGACCCGCCCCACCGGCGCGCCGCGCGGATCCAGCCCCAGGTTCAAGCCCAGGTGCGGACGCTGGATACCCAGTGCCCCCGGCCCCAGGACCAGGCAGTCGTTCATCCGCCCCCAGGCCTGGCAATACGTCTGCGTTTCGACCGGATTGGCCGATGGGGTCTCGTGCGGCAGCAGCACCAGCGAGCGCGGATGGTGCGCCCGCAGTGCGCCCAGGGCCGCCGGCAGACGAGCGGGATCCAGGCAGAGCAGGGCCATGTCCAGCCGCTGGCCAGCCTGCAGAAAATCCAGGCGATCAGGCAGCTGCCACTGCCCGGCGGCATCCACACGCACGTCGGCGATGCGCCCGCGCAGCATCCCCGGCGGCGCCTGCACGACGGGAAGTTCGCGGGAACTGAGGACCAGCAAGGAACGCGGCTCGAACAAAGCCGCCAGACGATGACGCAACATGAAGGCTACCCTGAAGCCCCAAAAGATGGGTGTCCTTTAAAATACACGATTTCCATCCTGATTCTACAGGGCTCGCGTGACGCGCACCCTGTCCGCCAACCACTGCCATGACCGTTTCCACCCCGCGCCCCGTGCGCACGCGCTTTGCGCCTTCACCCACCGGATACCTGCATCTGGGCGGCGCCCGGACCGCTCTATTTTCCTGGGCCTACGCACGCCACTTCGGCGGCACGTTCGTGCTGCGCATCGAGGACACGGACCTGGAACGCTCCACGCCGGAGGCCGTGCAGGCCATCCTGGACGGCATGCAATGGCTGAACCTGCAGCCCGACGAGGGCCCCTTCTACCAGATGCAGCGCATGGACCGCTACCGCCAGGTCATCACCGACATGCTGGCCCAGGGCTCCGCCTATCCCTGCTACAGCACTCCGGCCGAAGTCGAAGCCATGCGCGAACGCGCCCGTGCCATCGGCGCCAAACCGCGCTACGACGGCACCTGGCGCCCGGAGCCGGGCAAGACCCTGCCGCCCATCCCCGCCGGCGTCCAGCCGGTGGTGCGCTTTCGCAGCCCCCAGGAAGGCGTCACGACCTGGGACGACCTGGTCAAAGGCCCCATCAGCTTTGACAACAGCGAACTCGACGATCTGGTGATCGCCCGGCCCGACGGCACCCCGACCTATAACTTCTGTGTGGTGGTCGACGACTGGGACATGCAGATCAGCCACGTCATCCGGGGCGACGATCACGTCAACAACACGCCGCGCCAGATCACGATCCTGCAGGCGCTGGGGGCGGAGCCTCCCCGCTACGGCCACGTGCCGATGATCCTGGGCCCGGACGGCGAGAAACTGTCGAAGCGCCACGGAGCGGTCAGCGTCATGGAATACGACCGGCTGGGCTACCTGCCGGAAGCCATGGTCAATTACCTGGCACGCCTGGGCTGGAGCCACGGCAACGACGAACTGTTCACCCGCGAACAATTCGTGGAATGGTTCGACCCGCGCCACCTCAGCCGCTCGGCAGCGCAATGGGATCCCAAGAAACTGAACTGGGTCAACGCCCATGCCCTGCGCCAGCTGGACCCGGCCGATCTGGCCGAACGCGTGGCCCCGCGCATCGTGCAAAGGGGCGGCAAGCCCCAGGGCGCCGATCTGCCGGCCATCATGGCCCTGCTGCGCGACCGCAGCGAAACCCTGGAAGACCTGGCCGAGGGCGCTCTGCTGTTCTGCGGCCCCTACGTGCCGGCCGACGCGGCCCTACGAGCGGAAGTGCTGGATGACGCCGCCCTGGGTCTGCTGCGGGCATTCCAGGCACAGGCCCAGGGCCTGGACAACTGGAATGAAACCGAGCTGGACGCCGTGATCAAGGCGGTCCTGAAGGCCGAGGGCGTGAAAATGCCAAAGCTGGCCATCCCGCTGCGGGTGGCCGTGACGGGCCAGAAACACACGCCATCGATCGGCGCGGTGCTGACCCTGCTGGGGCGCGCCACCGTGTTGGCGCGCCTGGAAGCCAGTCTGGCCGGCTGAAATCCCGCCGATCAGAAGGGCAGGCGATAGCCCGGCGACATGCGCCGGGCTCGCACGGGGCCCTGCGGACCCTGCAAGCGCAATTCCGTCGCATTGGACAGGACGACGCGATAGCGGTTCGAGTAGATCGGGTCGTTCAGGTTCACGGGCACGCCGTTGGATTCCAGGGTACGCAGCACCAATGTGTCGCGATCGCGCGACCAGCAGCCGGATTCCTCCAGCCCCTGGGATGGCGCACGCGGGCGCTTGATCTGTTCCACATAGGTCATGGTGCCATCCGGATTCAGGGTATACAGGGTGCGCAAGGCGCCTGCCACCCCTTTCTGGGCCGCCACTGACAGCCAGTTGCCCACCAGCGTGTCGCCCGCAGCCGCCGGCGTGCAGGCCGGCGCCGCAGCAGGCGTCGAGGGCGCCGTAGCCGGTTTGGTAGGTGCGCAGCCAGCCAGCACCCCCAGGACGGCCGCGCCGGCAGCCGCCATCGAAAGACGAATGAATCGCATTGCTTGATTCCTGTTCATGACAATTGTCATCCAATACCCCCGGCAAAGGCAGGGGCGATCCCGACAGAACCCACCGCCCGGCCTACAATTTTCACACCCCTGCGAGGTCTGCGGGAAAACAACCATTCTACTGACATGAGCCATTCCGTACTTGTCACTTTGCATCTGTTTGCCGCCATCATGTTCGTGGGGACGGTATTCTTCGAAGTCCTGATCCTGGAAGGCATCCGCCAGCCATTGGGCCGGGAAGCAATGCGCAACGTGGAAATGGCCATCGGACGCCGCGCCCGGCGCATCATGCCGTTCGTCATGATCGTCCTGTTCGGCGCCGGCCTGGGCATGGCCTGGCAATTCCGTGACGCGCTGGCGCAGCCCTTCGGCAGCCATTTCGCCACCCTGCTGTGGATCAAGATCATCCTGGCCTTCAGCGTGCTGGGCCACTTCATTTTCGCCATGACCATGAGCGGCACGGGCCGGCTGAAATCGCGCCATTTCAAGATCATCCACCTGAGCGTGTTCTGCCACGTGGTCCTGATCGTCTTTCTGGCCAAGGCCATGTTTTATCTTTGAGTCTCGGCGATCCGGAAAGAAACGCGACTTTTTCGAGACAAAGCGCAATCCGATGGCCGGGTAAAGGCCGGCAGGCGCCAATAGTGCTTGGAAGCCCACAGTCCTTACGTTAGACTTGAACGCGTGTGATATTCATGATATTGCACGCCTGCGCCATTTGAGATGGGCCGCACCTGACGTGGGGGTCATATCAAATGGGTGGACGTTTCCTTTTGCCTTAAGGAGCCCGACAATGGCAACCGCCAAGAAAGCCGCAGCCACACCCGCAAAACCCGCCCCTGCAAAATCCGCCGCCCCCAAAAAGGCAGCCCCCAAGGCCGCTGCAAAGCCGGCTGCAGCAAAACCTGCCGCCAGCACCAAGGCTGCCCCTAAAAAAGCAGCACCCGCTGCCAAAAAGGCCGCAGCAGTGAAACCCGCTGCAAAAACCACCGCCGCCAAAAAGGCCGCCCCGGCCGCCAAAAAACCGGCTGCGGCAAAGACGTCCACTGCAAAAGCCGCTGCCTCTGTGAAAAAGGCCGCGACCAAGGCTCCGGCCACCAAGGCCGCCGCCACGAAGAAACCGGCTGCAAGCAAAACTGCGGCGAAACCGGCGGCCGCAAAAAAGACGGCTGCCAAACCTGCCGCCAAGACCGCTGCCAAACCGGCGGCCGCAAAATCCACCGTGAAAAAGCCGGCTGCGGCAAAAGCCACTGCAGCGAAAAAACCCGCCGCGACTGCCAGCAAAACCACGGCTGCAAAAAAACCGGCCGTGAAAAAAGCGGTCGCCGCCAAGGCTCCTGCCGCCAAAAAGACAGCCGCCGTGAAACCCGCAGCCAAGGCCCCCGCCAAAAAGGCACCGGCCAAGGCCGCCGCCAAAGCCCCGGCCACCAAGGCAGCAGCAGCAAAGAAACCCGCAGCCAGCAAAACCGCTGCGGTGAAAAAGGCGGCCAGCAAGCCCAGTACCCCAGCACCTGCTGCCCGTGCCGACACCAATCCGGGGGGCAACTGGCCGTTTCCCCTGAACAACCGCCCATAAGCCGGGCAGCGGGATGCCCCAGATGCGGCAAGGCAACTTGCCGCATCTTTTACGCTAATGCGACAATGGCCTACTTCATGCCATCTGTGAGCACCGCATGGTCCGCGACATCCTGCTTTTCCTGATTGATATCGTCTTTTCGCTCTTTGGCATCGCCCTGATCCTCAGGGCATGGATTTTCGCGATCCGCCTGCACCCGTTCAATCCCTATTCCCAGGCCATCCTGCGCGTCACCGACTGGCTGGTGCAGCCCATCCGGCGCGTCGTGCCCGTCAGCGGGCGTTTCGACTGGCCCAGCATCCTGGCCTGCTGGATCACGGCCATGGTCTACCTGCTGCTGACCTGGCTGATCGCCATGGGCGGCCTGCTGCCCCCGGCATCGGCCATCGGCGCGGTCCTGCTGACCGGGCTGCTGGTAGGCCTGAAATGGCTGTTCAATGTGATCGTGTGGGTGACGCTGATCCAGGCCGTGCTGTCCTGGATCAATCCGCTGTCACCGGTCATGCCGGTGCTCTATACCCTGACGGCGCCGCTGCTGGACCCGATCCGCCGGGTCCTGCCCCGCATGGGGGGGCTGGATCTGTCACCGCTGGTCTTGCTGGTGGTGGCCCAGATCGTGATGATGATTCTGAACCACCTGGCGTTTTCCACGTTCGGCGTGTGACGCCGATGGATTACATGGGCACGACGCGGGTCGGACCACCGCCACTGATGACCTGCACGCGCTGACCCGAACTCAGCGCGATGTCGTTGGCCTGGGCAATGACACGGGTTTCGCCGTTGTCCAGGCGCACGGTGATTTCCAGGCCCTGGGTCTTGTTGACCTGGTTTTCGACGGCATTGCCCGCCAGGCCGCCCAGCAACGCACCACCGATGGACGTCAGGATCTGGCCGCGGCCGCCACCGATGGTGCTGCCGGCCACGCCACCCAGCGCGCCGCCAGCCAATGCCCCGACGCCCGAAGACTTGTCGGATTGAATGACCACCGGGCGCACGGACACGACCGTGCCATACCGCACGATCTGTTCCTGCTGGGCCTGGCCATAGGTATAGACCGAACCGGAAGCAGATTGATTGGCACAACCCGCCAGCACCAGCGCGGACAGCGAAATCCCCGCGACGGCCGTCAGGCGCACCGCGCGGGAAGAAAGAGAAGACATGCGGATCGCCATGATAGGACTCCCGTAATAGCAAACAAAGAAGGATCAGGCGAAGCTCGCATCGACCCCATAGTGCCGATGCAGCGCCGCCGCGATTTGATCGCGAGACGGACTGTGATTCTGCGGACCTTGACTGACAATTTTAAAGCCGCCCATCACGTTCGCCAAACAGCAGGCATCCCGCAGCGGCCAATCGTTGACCAGGCCGTACAGCAGGCCGGCGCGGTGGGCATCGCCACAGCCGGTCGGGTCCACGATCTGGCTGACCGGCACCGGGGCGATATCGATCTGCGCTCCCTGGGCATACAGCGTAGCGCCGTCGCCTCCCCTGGTGATCACGGCCGCCTGCAGGCCAGAGGCAATCGCCGCGATGGGCTGCCCCATGCGGTCCTCGATGACGCTGGCCTCGTAGTCGTTGGCCGTCAGGATGCTGGCCATCGTCAGCATGCGTCGCAGGTCGTCGCCATCGAACAGCGGCATGGCCTGGCCGAGATCGAAAATGAACGGGATTCCGGCGGCATGCAGTCGCTGGGCGTGGGCGAACATGCCGTCCTTTGAATCGGGCGACACAATGGCCCAGCGGGCCGCGCGCCCAGTCAGGTCGTTTTCTGCCGAGCGCAGCATGGCGCCTGGATGGAAGGACGCGATCTGGCTGTTGTCCTGGTCGGTGGTGATATAGCACTGCGCGGTATAGGTATCCGGCAGCACCCGCACCAGGCTGGAGTCGATCTGCAGATCGCGCAGGCGCTGCAGGTATTCTTCGGCATCCTGGCCCACGGTACCCACCGGCACGGGATGCCCGCCCAGCAGCTTCAGGTTGTACGCAATGTTCCCGGCGCAGCCACCGAATTCCTTGCGCAGCGTCGGCACGAAAAAGGATACGCTCAGGGACTTGAGACTATCCGGCAGAATGTGGTCGCGAAAGCGGCCTTCGAACACCGCAATGGTGTCAAACGCCATCGAGCCACAGATCAGCACATCCTGTGTGGGGGTCATGAATACATTCCTCAGGGGTAGAACAGATCCAGCTGGTAGCCGTTGATCCGCAGGCCGCTGAGCGTCAGCGGGACCTGGACCAGCACCTCGCCGCCAGCGGCAAAAGGGCGTTGGGCAGCGTCGGCCCCCAGATATTCGGCGGGGGACAGATTGCGCCGCACCAGCAGCGTGCCGGCCGCGTCTTTCAGGTCCAGCACGATGGTCGGCCATTCCTGCGCGCGTTCGGACTGATTGCGCAGCGTCGCCTGCAGGATGAAATGCTGGTCGGGCACGGCGGCATCGGGCCCTGTCGCCTGGACAGGCGGTACTCCCGACACCGGCGCCGCGTCCTGAACCTTCAGGGCCGACCCTGTGATCGCCAGCCGTGCCAGATCCCGGGCATAAGGCACCTGGCAGCGCAAGGGCACGCAGGCCTGCTCCAGCCAGGGCCGGGCGGCCGGAACGGCCTGCGCCAGCTGGGCGCGATACACATAAATCAGTTGCGCCCCCATCAGAATCACCAGCACCAGCAACGCAAGGCGGGCCAACAGGCGGGCGATCCCCGCCCCCCAGGAGGGCGCATCGTCGGCCCGCAACAGAGGCGCGGCCGTGCCGCCCTGGGTGCGATGACCAGGCCGCGCCTCGACGACAAAGGATTCCGCAGGAGCCACTGCACCGGCCTGCGGATCGACCCAGAACTCGTCTTCTCCGGCCCGGCCATCTGCGCCGACATCGGCGTCGAAGGCGGGCTGGCTGCGCCCGGAACGAAACACCTGTGGTGGCTCGTCGTCGGGCTCGTCATGCGCGCCAGTGCCGATCGCCGACCGGATATGCACGACCGGTTCGCGAGGCTCACCAGCAGCCGGACCAGCGGACGGCAGGCTGGCGCCCGAGGTGTCGGAGACGACCTCGGCATAGCCGTCGAAGATATGCGAACACTGGACGCAGCGGATATAGCCCTTGCGCAACTGCAAGTCCGGCAGACTGGCCTCGAATACCGTCCCGCATCGCGGACAACGTGTGGTCAGGTCCATGCCCCGGCCTCCCGTTGATCAGGCTTTGCGGCCGGCCAGACAGACCCAGCCGTCACGCGCCGCCCATACGTCCAGGGCCATCCAGGGCGCATAGGCCTGGGCGACCTCGTCGGCCTGGCGTTCGAGCACGCCGGACAGGACCAGCCAGCCCCCCGGCGCGACCCGGGACGACAGCATGGGCGCAAGGACCTTCAAGGGATTGGACAGGATATTGGCCACCACGACCTGGCTGGCACCAGCGGGCAGGTCGTCGGGCAGGCAGGCATGCACCTGCACCCGATTGACGGCTGCATTCTGCGTCGTCGACAGGACCGCCTGGTCGTCGATGTCCACGCCAGTCGTCGCCCCGGCCCCCAGCAGGCGGGCGGCGATGGCCAAGATACCCGAGCCGCAGCCATAATCCAGCACGGTCTCGCCGCGCTGCAGGTGAGTGGCCAGCCATTCCAGGCACAGATGGGTGGTGGGATGGCTGCCCGTGCCAAAGGCCAGCCCCGGATCGAGTTCGATGCGCACGATCCCGTCCTGGGGATTGCCGGCCGGCAGGTCGGTGTCTTCGCGATGCCAGCTGGGCACGATCCAGATGCGTTCGCCCACCGTGATGGGGCCGAACTGCGACTGGGTCAGGCGCACCCAATCGGCGTCGGGCACGTCGCGCAATATACAGTCCGCCACCGCCGGAACCGGGCCGGCCAAGCCGTCCAGCGCCGCCAGCAGCTGGGAGGGATCGTCGCCGTCGGCCAGCAGGGCCACCAGGCGGTTGCGCTGCCAGGCCTGAGTTTCGGGCTCGGTGCCCGGTTCGCCGAAAAGCGCCTGCTCCTGATCGGTATCGCCATCGGCATCCTCGACGGATACCGACAGGGCACCGGCTTCCAACAGCGCATCCGACCAGGCTTCGGCCTGGTCATGTCTGCAGCTGAGCACCAATTCACGCATGCCTGGACCCTATGACCGCTGGGCCAGTTTGTGTTCGAGGTAATGGATGCTGGTGCCGCCCTTGATGAAATTTTCGTCCTGCAGCAGTTCGCGGTGCAGGGGAATATTGGTGCGGATCCCTTCGACGATCATTTCCGACAGGGCGATGTCCATGCGCATCAAGGCCTGATGACGGTCGTCGCCATAGCTGATGAGCTTGGCCACCATCGAATCGTAGTACGGCGGCACCGTATAGCCGGTGAAGACGTGCGAATCCATGCGGATCCCCGGGCCGCCCGGCACGTGCCAGTTGGTGACCTTGCCGGGGCTGGGCGTGAATTTGTGCGGGTCTTCTGCGTTGATGCGGCATTCCATGGCATGCCCGCGCAGGTGGATGTCGCGCTGGCGCAGCGTGAATTTTTCGCGGGCGGCGATGCGGATCTGCCACTGGACAAGATCCAGCCCCGTGATCATTTCGGTCACGGTGTGTTCGACCTGGATGCGGGTATTCATCTCGATGAAGAAGAATTCCCCATTTTCGTACAGGAATTCAAAGGTGCCCGCGCCGCGATAGCGCATCTGGCGGCAGGCCTCGGCGCAACGTTCGCCGATGCGCTCGATCAGGGCGCGGTCGATGCCCGGGGCGGGGGCTTCCTCGATGACCTTCTGGTGGCGGCGCTGCATGGAGCAATCGCGTTCGCCCAGCCAGACGGCCTTGCCCTCGCCATCGGCCAATATCTGGATCTCGATGTGGCGCGGGTTTTCCAGGTATTTTTCCAGGTAGACCTCGGGGTTGTTGAACGCAACCCCGGCCTCGGTGCGCGTCATGGCGACCGCATTGATCAGCGCCCCGGCCTCGTAGACGACACGCATGCCGCGCCCGCCGCCGCCGCCTGCTGCCTTGATGATCACGGGATAGCCGACTTCTTCGGCGACCCGCTGGATCTCGGCCGGATCGTCGGACAGCGCGCCGCCCGAGCCCGGCACCACCGGTACGCCGGCAGCGATCATGGCCTGCTTCGCGCTGACCTTGTCGCCCATGACGCGGATGCTTTCGGGACGCGGGCCGATGAAGACGAAGCCGCTTTTTTCCACGCGATCCGCGAAGTCGGCGTTTTCCGCCAGGAAACCGTAGCCGGGGTGAATGGCCTCGGCGTCCGTGACCTCGGCCGCCGAAATCAGGGCCGGCATGTTCAGGTAGCTGTCGCGCGGCGATGCGGGCCCGATGCACACGGACTCGTCGGCCAGGCGGACGTATTTGGCCTCGCGGTCGGCCTCGGAGTGCACCACCACGGTCTTGATGCCCATCTCGCGGCAGGCGCGCTGGATCCGCAGGGCGATTTCCCCGCGATTGGCAATCAGTATCTTTTCAAACATGGCTTAGGCAATGATGAACAGAGGTTGGCCGTATTCGACGGGCTCGCCATTTTCAACCAGGATTTCCTTGATCACGCCGGACTTGTCCGCCTCGATCTCATTGAGGAGTTTCATGGCCTCGATGATGCACAGCGGGTCGCCTTCCTTGACGGTCTGGCCGACTTCGACGAAAGCCGGGGAATTCGGGTTGGGCGCGCGATAGAAGGTGCCGACCATGGGGGCCTTGACGGCGTGCCCCTGGGGCGCCGCAGCCGGTGCGGCGGCGGCCGGCGCAGCGGCCGGTGCGGCAGCCACCACCTGGGCGGCCATCGGAGCCGGCGCCGGCGCGACCACCGGGGTCTGGGAGAACTTGACGATACGGACCTTGCCTTCGCCCTCGGTGATTTCGAGTTCGGCAATCCCCGAATCGGCCACCAGGTCGATCAGCGTTTTCAGTTTTCTGAGATCCATGAGAAATGATTCCTGTGTACTGGCCTGTACCGGTAGGCCATTCATGACGAAATACGGGCGGCAGAAACAAATACGCCGTCGGTCCGCCCCGTTCTGACAGGGAAATCCACGACGGCCACATCTGACGTGACGCCCAGGGGTCTGCTGAAAAAAGGGGCAGCCACAACCTGAGCGCATCAGCCCTTAAAGCGCCTTTTTACGCTAAAGCCGTCGATTTGTCCATTAAATGAGGGGCAGAGACGTCTTCCGTCGATTAAATTGAAACCTAAAGTATCTTCGTAATGCGAGCCTGCAGGTCATCCGGTTTGAGTTCGCCCACGACCCTGGAGCTTTCGTGCCCCTGCCGATCGAACAGGACCGTGAAAGGCAGGCCACCGCCCTTATTGCCCAATTCGCGCATCAAGGGGATGCCCTGTGTACCCGTCAGCAGCAGGGGATAGGACACGGGCACCTTGTCCAGGAAACGCAGCACGTTGGCGCGGGTATCGACGGCCAGCCCCAGCACGGTCAGATCGGGGTGCTGATGATGCAGGGATTCGAGCAGCGGCATTTCGCGCACGCAGGGCGCGCACCAGCTGGCCCAGAAGTTCATCACCAGCGGCCGGCCGACGTAGGCGGACAAGGCCTGACTGGCGCCCTGCAGGTCATCGAAGGAACGACCGAACACTGGATCAGCCGGCAGCATCGCTGCGTTGACCGCGCCACCGCCCGCCGCCAGGCCTAGCAAAACCCCCGAGGCCGTGCGCAAAAACAAGCGCCTGTCCATGAAATCACCCACTGCGAAATGTGTTGCCGGGTCATCATAGCATTGGGCCCTACAATACAGCCCGGAGGATACGATGCACGTACATATACTCGGAATCTGCGGCACATTCATGGGCGGCCTGGCCCTGATTGCCCGCTCGGCGGGCCACCGGGTCACCGGCTGCGATGCCGGCGTCTACCCCCCCATGAGCACACAGCTGCGCGAACAGGGGATCGATCTGGTCGAGGGCTTCGATGCCGATCAGATCGGGCTGGGCGCGGACCTGTACATCATCGGCAACGTCGTCAGCCGGGGCAATCCGCTGATGGAAGCCATTCTGGACCGGGGCCTGCCCTATATATCCGGCCCGCAATGGCTGGCGGAACACATCCTGCCCGGCCAGCACGTACTGGCGGTGGCGGGCACGCACGGCAAAACCACCACCAGCGCCCTGCTGGCCTGGATCTTCGAGCACGCCGGCCAACCTGCGAACTTCCTGATCGGCGGGGTGGCGCCCGACCTGCAGGTCTCGGCGCGCTATCAGGCGCAGCAGCCCTTTTTCGTCATCGAGGCCGACGAATACGACACGGCCTTCTTCGACAAGCGGTCGAAATTCGTGCACTACCGCCCGCGCACGGCCATTCTGAACAATCTGGAATTCGACCATGCCGACATCTTTCCGGACCTGGCAGCCATCGAAACCCAGTTCCATCATCTGGTGCGCACCATTCCTGCCGGCGGATGCATCATCCGCCCCGCCGCCAGCGATGCTCTGGACCGCGTGCTGGGCCGAGGCTGCTGGACGCCGGTCGAGACCTTCGGGCCGGGCGGGCTGTGGCAAGCCCTGGGCGACCTCGGCAACGACCGCCGCTGCCAGATCGTATTCGACGGGCAGGACCAGGGTTGCCTGGATTGGTCGATGGCGGGCCTGCACAACCAGTCCAACGCACTGGCTGCCATCGCCGCCGCGCACCACGCGGGCATCCCTGTGCCGGCGGCGCTGGATGCCCTGCACGCTTTCCAGGGTATCCGCCGACGGCTGGAACTGCGCGGCACAGCCCAGGGCGTGGCGGTCTACGACGATTTCGCCCACCATCCCAGCGCCATTGCCACCACCATCGACGGCCTGCGGCGGCGCATCGGTCCGGAACCGCGCATCCTGGCCGTCCTGGAACCCAGGTCGAACACCATGAAGCTCGGCACCATGGCCGCGCGCCTGCCGGAATCCCTGGCGCAGGCAGATCGCGTGTATTGCTACGGTGAAACCGCCGGCAAGCAGGCGCTGGGCTGGGACGCAGCACGCGTCCTGGCGCCGCTGGGCGAACGTCTGGCCTGGACGGGGCACGACTTGTCCGACCTGATCGACGCCTTGTGCCATGATGCGCAAGAGGACGATCATGTGCTCGTCATGAGCAATGGCGGCTTTGGCGGCATCCACCTGAAGCTGCTCGACGCGTTGAACCGGCGCATGCCCAGCATCGCCTCGAACCAGCCCCCCCACTGATCATACTGACCGTTTTATGCACGTTCTCTACGAAGACGCCGGCAAACTCAAGGCCGAAACGATTTTTTCCGAAGCCGACACCTCGTTGCAGGTGGAATCGGCCTCGGGCAAGCGCAGCAAGATCAAGCGCAGCAACGTCCTGTTCACTTTCGAACAACCCGCTCCGGATGCGCTGCTGCCCGGCGCAGAGGCGCTGGCGGAGACGCTGGAACCCGAATTCCTATGGGAAGTCGCGCCACAGCAGGAATTCGAGGCCGCCGCCCTGGCGGAAGACTATTTTGGCCATGCCCCGGACGCCGTCGAAAAGACGGCCCTGATCCTGGCCTTGTCGGCTGCACCGGCCTACTTCCACCGGCGCGGGCGCGGCACCTACCGGCCCGCGCCGCCCGACATCCTGCAAGCCGCCCTGGCCGCCATCGAAAAAAAGCGCCTGCAAGCCGAACAGCAGCAGCAATGGACCGACTCCCTGGTCGCCGGGCAGCTGCCCGAGGCCCTGCGCAGCGTTGCCCGCACCTTTCTGGATCAGCCCGATAAAAACACCCTGGAATGGAAGGCCTTCGACGCCGCCATTCAGCAACTGGGCGCCAGCCCCGAAAAACTGCTGCTGTCGCTGGGCGTCTGGCCCGACCCGTTGACCATGATGCGCGAACGCTTCCTGGCTGCGCACTTCCCCAAAGGCACCGAATGGCCACCGGTGTCGGTCGAACCCTGGGGCGCCGATCTGCCCCAGGCCGACATCGAGGCCTATTCGGTGGACGATTCCAGCACCACGGAAATCGACGATGCGCTGTCGGTCACGCTGCTCGACGACGACACACTGCGCGCAGGCATTCACATCGCCGTGCCCGCACTGGCCATCGCGCGTGGCAGCGCCTTTGACGACATGGCCCGCAGCCGCATGTCCACGGTCTACATGCCGGGCGACAAGATCCCCATGCTGCCGCGCGAACTGATTGCGGCTTTTTCCCTGGACGAGGGCCAGTGGCGCCCCGCCCTGTCGCTCTATGTCACGGCCCGACGGCACGACGGCGAGATCCTGGCTACCGACACCCGGCTGGAACGCATCCGCGTCACGGCCAACCTGCGCCACGACCGCATGGGCGGTTCGATCACGGCCGAAGCCCTGGCCGACCCGGCCGCCGAAGTCCCCCACCCCCACTGGCTGCGACCCCTGTGGGAATTCGCCCAGCACCTGGGCGCTGCCCGCGATCTGGTACGAGGCAAACCGGAAAACAACGACCGCGTGGAATACAGCTTCGAGCTGGACGGCCCCGCCGACGACCCGGACTCGATCATCCGGCTGATCCCCCGCCAGCGCAATGCGCCGCTGGAACGGCTGGTGGCGGAATATATGATCCTGACCAATACCCAATGGGGTGCCTTGCTGGCCAAGCACGGAGTCCCGGGCATCTACCGTTCGCAGCAGATGGGGCGCACACGCATGTCGACCCAGGCTCTGCCGCACGAATCCATCGCGGTACCGCAATACATCTGGTCCACCTCGCCTCTGCGCCGCTATGTGGACCTGATCAACCAGGGCCAGATCCTGGCTGCGGCGGAACACGGCGTGTCCGCCCGCCTGGTCGCGCCCTTCAAGCCCAAGGACGCCGACCTGTACGCCCTGATCGGCGCCTTTGATTCGCAATACACGCTGTGGGGCGAATTCCAGTCCTCCATGGAACGCTACTGGTGCATCCGCTGGCTGCAGCAGCAGGGCCTGAAGGAAGTCCGCGCCCATGTGCTGCGGGACAATCTGGTGCGCCTGGCGTGCGCGCCCCTGGTGACCCGCATCAACGGCCTGCCTGCTTTCGAGCGCGGCCAGGAGATCATGCTGGACATTCTGGGCTACGATGACCTGGGATTGGACATCGAGTGCCGCTTGCGCGAAGCGCTCTGAATGACATGGCACAGCCGCAGCCTTCCTCCCTGCCGCTGCAGTTGCTGGAACCCCGCCACGAAGGCCGCAGCCGCATGGCGGTGGCCCTGCTGTTGTCTCTGTGCGCCCATGCGATGTTGCTGCTCTGGCAGGCGGCCGCCCCGCCTTCGACCACCCACGAATCCCCGTTGGAGATCACCCTGGTCAACAGCCGCAGCGACCAGGCGCCGCTGCGGCCCCAGGCACTGGCCCAGCAGAACCTGGACGGCGGCGGCGAACACGACACGGGCATGGCTGCATCGCCGCTGCCGCGCACCAGCGACGGCGAGGCCGATGAGATCGTGCTGGCCGCCATGCGCCGCCGCCAGGCCGAACTGGAAGCCGAACAACGCCAACTGCTGACACAACTGGAATCGGCCCAGCAAGTGCCGCAAGCCCGATCCGCTCCCGAGCTCTTGGGTCAAAGCGCCGACCCCGGCGACGACGACCGCCAGCAGGACAGCCTGGTGCTCAACGCCCGGATCGCAGCGCTGAAGGACAGGATCGAGCGCTACAACGCCCAGCCCCGGCAGACCTTCGTCGCCCCGGCCACGCAATCTGCGGACTACGCCCAGTACGTCGAGGCCTGGCGCCAGCGCATCGAACTGATCGGCACGCAGCACTACCCGCCTGAAGCACGCGGACGTATCTACGGCGACCTGCAGCTGACCGTGTACATCCGCCGCGATGGCCAGCTGGACCACCTCAGCTTTGACCGGCCCTCCAGCCAGGCCATCCTGAACAGCGCGGCGCGGCGTATCGTCGAGCTGGCAGCGCCCTTTCCACCCCTGCCGCCGGAATTGGCCGCGCACACCGACATCCTGGCCATCACCCGGACCTGGCACTTCACACACTCGGGATTGGACACGGCGTCCCCATGAGCCCGCGCCGCCTGATCACCACAATCGTGCTGACGGCCCTGTGCGCCGGGTTCCTGTATCAGATCGGGCTGCTGGGCATGGTGGTCTGGTTCAATTTCCGCAATCCGTCCAACACGCCGGTCATGCAGGACACACTGTCGGCGCTGCGGGCCCGCGACCCCGAGGCTCGGCTGAATCACGAATGGGTGCCCTACGCCCGCATCAGCGTCAACCTGAAGCGCGCCGTCATCGCATCCGAGGATTCAGGCTTCGTGGAACACGATGGCGTCGAATGGGACGCCATCCGCAAGGCCTGGCGCTATAACCAACGCCAGGAATCCCTGGGCCACAATCGCCGGCGCGGCGGCTCCACGATCACGCAGCAGCTGGCCAAGAACCTGTTCCTGTCGAACTCGCGCAACTACCTGCGCAAGGGCCAGGAATTGATCCTGACCTACATGATCGAAGGGGTGATGAGCAAGCGCCGCATCCTGGAGCTCTACCTGAACGTGGCCCAATGGGGCACCGCCACCTTCGGCGCCCAGGCAGCCGCCCGCCACTACTTCAAGACCGACGCAGCACGACTGTCCAGCAGCCAGGCTGCGCAACTGGCCGCCATGCTGCCCAATCCGGCGTACTACGACCAGCGCGGCGCCACTGGATACCTGCGATCTCGCGCCGCCACGGTGCGGGCACGCATGTCGCAGGTCGCCGTCCCCTGATGAACCTCTGAACAGGCCGGGCGGCAGGCGGGCGCTGCGGACCGGGACGGGGTTCAGGGTACTATTGAGGTTTTCCCCCGCAGTCCGACCCATGCGCACGGCCCGACAGTACCTCGCCCGCGAAATCTACCGATCGACGACCGTCGTGCTGGTGGCGCTCGTGGGTCTGTTCATGTTCTTCGCCCTGATCGAAGGCCTGGACAAGGTCGGCGAACGGCTTTCACTGCTGAACCTGTTCTACCTGCAGGCGCTGGATCTACCCAACCACCTGTACGAACTGCTGCCCATCGGCCTGCTGATCGGCGCGGTGCTGGCCCTGGCCGGGCTGGCCCAACGCAATGAACTGACCATCCTGCGGGCTTCCGGCGTCAGCGGCATGAAACTGCTGGCCGCCTTGTGGCTGATCACCATCCCCCTGGTCCTGGGGGCCTACATCCTGTCGGAATACATCACACCCGCCGCAGAACTGCGGGGCAGCGAATCCCGCCTGGCGCTGCTGGGACGCACCGATGGCGGACGCCTGTCCAGCGGATACTGGTTCAAGGAAAGCGACGCCAGCGGCGGCACGCGCATCATCAACATCCACAGCCTGGACGGCCAGGGCCGGGTTCAGGGAATCATCCTGTATGAATTCCGCCCGGACGATTCCTTGCAGGCCTACGTCCAGGCCAAGACCGGGCAATTCGGGCAAGGCCGGCTGAATCTGCAGGATCTGACCGAAACCCTGGTGCACCCTCGGCCGGCCAGCGCCCTGGCGGATGCGCGCGTGCCCACCACGCCCGTCGCTGAAGTCCGGCACCTGGACGAACGCAGCATCCCGACGTCCCTCACCCCGGAACGGCTGATCGCTCGCATCCTGACCCCGGAACGCATGGCGATCACCGATCTGCTGGACTATATACAGTACCTGCGCAACAACCACCTGCAGACCGACCGCCAGGAAGTCGCCCTGTGGCGCAAGATCGCCTATCCCTTCACGCTGCTGGTCATGATGACCATTGCCGCGCCCATCGGCTTCATGCAGACCCGGCGCGGCGGGGTCGGCCCCAAGGTGTTCCTGGGGATCATCCTGGGGGTGGGCTTTTTCATGCTGAACCAGCTGGCGCTGAATGCCGGCATGCTGGGCGACTGGCCTCCCTGGGCCACGGCGCTGGTGCCCAGCCTGCTGGGCCTGTGTCTGGCGCTCTTCGCATTGCTGGCCATGGAACACCGCCATCCTCTGGCGCTCTGGTGGCGCCAGAAACGCCTGGAAAGCAGGCCCGCATGACCAGCGCGAAAGACGTCTGGGTCGTCGGCGACGTGCAGGGTTGCACGGGCGCCCTGCGGGTGCTGCTGGCACATCCCGCACTGTCCCGACCCGACACCGAGATCTGGTTCGCAGGCGACCTGGTCAATCGGGGGCCGGACTCCCTGGGGGCTCTGCGGCTGATCCGCAGCCTGGGCGACCGGGCCCGTGTGATCCTGGGCAACCACGACCTGCATCTGCTGGCGGTCGTTGCCGGCGTGCGCAAATACGGCAAATCCGACACGCTCCAGGACATTCTGGATGCTCCCGATCGAGACGAGCTCGTGGACTGGCTGCGTCACCGCCCGCTGATGGTGCGCGATCGCGGCCACGTCATGGTCCATGCCGGCATTCTGCCTGCCTGGACTCTGGATCAGGCCCAGTCCCTGGCGCGGGAAATCGAAACCGCCCTGCGCCAGGACAGCTGGCCCCAGGCGGTGCACGATCTATACGGCGAAGAACCGCTGCGATGGGACGACGCCCTGCGCGGTCCGGCGCGCATGCGGGTGATCGTCAATGCGCTGACGCGCATGCGGGTCTGTCATGCGGACGGCAGCATGGACTTTCGCCACAAGGGCGGCCCGAACGCCGGCCACGACCTGCACCCCTGGTTCGAACTGCCGGGGCGCCGCGATCCAGGCGAACCCGTGGTCTTTGGCCACTGGTCTGCCCTGGGCCTGAACATCAGGCCTGACAGCATCTGCCTGGACACCGGCTGCGTCTGGGGACGATCCCTGACCGCCCTGCGCCTGCGCGATCATCAGCTGATCCAGCAGGACTGCGCGGACTGCCGCTAACCAATCAGCCGCCTGAACCCGCCACAGCCCGGCGCACGGCTGCATGCGTCCGATGCGCCAGATGGCCGCGGCCCAGATGCTCGGCGGGATCGATCAAGGGCAGGAATTCACATTCCACCACGACCCCCCAGGCCCCCAGCAGGAACCACAGATTGGCCGCCAGCGTCTGTTCCCCGACAAAGGCCAGCTCCGGGGCGCGACGCCCGCCCCGCAAAAATCGCAAGGCCACCGGCTGGACGGGGACGGCGCACTGCACAGCCGCTTCGAAAAGCCCCGCATGAAACGGCAGGATGTCCCCGCCGTCCGTGGTGGTGCCTTCCGGAAACAGCCCCACCACGTCTCCCTGCTGAAAGCAGGCGGCCATCTGGCGGCCGGCTTCGCGAACCGCCTGCCGATGACGCCGGTCGATGAACAGCGTGCCCGCCCAGGCCACCAGCAGGCCGATCACCGGCCAGCGCCGGATATCGCTCTTGGCCACGAAAGAGGTGGTGCGCACGCTGTTCAGGACAAAGATGTCCACCCAGGATACGTGATTGGCCACCCACAACACGGCCCCCTGCAGCATCGGCTGCCCCTGAACGCGCACGCGAACGCCGCACAGGACCAGCAGGCCCCTGGACCACGCACCGACCACGGCCCGGCGCCTGACGCGGGACAGGCAGGGAAACACCAGTAATTCCACCAGCAAGCCCAGCGCAATCCAGGCCAGCACCAGTATCAATCGGACAAGGAACAGCAATGGCGCCACAGGCTCTCCCATGCCCGGCCAGCCCGGGCAACGCCGCCCATCATACCCGCAGTCCTTCGCGCAGATGCCGGACTCAAGTCCGCGTGTCGACCAGTGCTAGCGGCGCACGGGAACCCGGGCCAGGTCGCCCGCCCCATCGGGACGGCCCGATTGCCGGTCCAGGTATCGCTGCAGGATGACGGCCGCCGCCATCGCGTCGTCGGGGTCGTTCGACCCCAGGATGCGCTGGGCTTCCAGGCTGGAGCCGCGTTCATCCACCAATTCCACCCGCAGGCGGAAACGGCCTTCCAGCTGATGCGCGAAGCGACGGCTGTTGCGGGACGCCGGCTGCTCGCTGCCATCGAGCGTCAGGGGCAGGCCGACGACCACCCGATCCGGCTGCCACTCGTCCAGCAGCGCCTGAATCCGGGCAAAGCGCTGGTCACGCGTGGCAGGCGTCAGGATGCACAAGGGCCGGGCCTGCGCCGTCAGCGTATTGCCGACGGCGACCCCGATCTTCTTCAGCCCGAAATCGAAGGCCAGCAGGACTTCTTCAGGCATGGCCGGCATCGCCCGTCAGCATGGACGAGCGGATGCCCAGCTGAGCCAGGGCGGCATCGTAGCGCTGTTCGGCCGGCGTATCGAACAGGACTTCGTGGGATGCCAGCACATTGAGCCAGGCATTGCGGGCCAGTTCGTCTTCGAGCTGCCCCGCGCCCCACCCCGCATAGCCCAGCGTCACCAGCAGGTGGGCCGGACCATGCCCGGCCGCGACGTCCTGCAGTACATCGCGCGACGTGGTCAGCGCGACGTCCTCGCCCAGCGGAATGCTGGAACTGTATTCCCCCCGGGGCACATGCAGGACAAAGCCCCGGTCGGTCTGCACCGGACCGCCGAAAAACACGGGCGATTCGCGCACCGGACCGATTTCCAGCGAGAGCGGCAGATCGATGCGCTGCAGCAAATCGCCGATGGTGAGGTCCGTGGGACGGTTGATCACCAGGCCCAGCGCCCCGTGTTCGGTGTGTTCGCAGACGTAGATCACCGTATTGGCCAGTTCGCCGGACACCATGCCCGGCATGGCCAGCAGAAACTGTCGGGACAGATCGATACGCGAACGAGTGTCGGAATCATGCATTTCCGTCGTCATGGCAGTCCCCTGAGTCCGGCCTTGCGGCCCATATGACTAGAGTATCAGATCTCGATCAGTTCGAAGTCTTCCTTGCGAGCGCCGCATTCGGGACACACCCAGTTGGGCGGAACGTCTTCCCACCGGGTTCCGGGTGCGATTCCGTCTTCCGGAAAGCCGGCCGCCTCGTCGTAGATCCAACCGCAAATCAGACACATCCAGGTCCGCATGACTATCCCAGCCTCACAACAGGCCCACCCGGTCATCGGCAGGCCGCATCCATTAGAATGGATGCCATAGTACCTAATCCGCCGGCCTCGCTGCCGGTCTGCTGTCCGCACCCATGGCCTCGCCTCTCGTTTCCACCCTCTCCCTGCCCCTGATTTTCGGTTCTTTCGACCCCAGCGGCGCCAGTAACCTGCCGATCGACGCGGTCATCTGCGCCCGGATGGGCATGCACGCGGGTTCGGTGGTGACCGCCATCCACGTTCAGGACACGAGCGGGACGGAATCCATCCAGCGGCTGTCGCCCGAACTGATCGACGATCAAGCCCGCTGTCTGCTGGAAGACATGGCCATCGGCGCCCTGAAGATCGGTCCGCAATACGATCCGGAAACCATCGCCGTGCTGGCGCAGATCGCTGCCGACTACGCCACCCTGCCCCTGGTGCTGCAGCTGGGCGTGCCACCCTCGATGCCAGACCTGGACGACCTGGACCCCGAAGACACGCTGAGCGCCCTGCTGGACCTGCTGGTGCCCCAGGCCCGGCTGGTGATCGTGGATGCCGCGCTGCCCGAACAGTGGGCCAGCCAGGGTCTGCTGTCGGCCACCGGTGCCGACGATCCCGTCCAGGCCCTGCTGGAACTGGGCGCCGATCACGTGCTGTGCAGCAACGCCGCCCTCAGCGCCGGCCTGAACGGCCTGACGCTGCATTCGCAGGGCCAGGCCAGCCGCCGCTGGCCCTGGTCCTCGGCGCCGGTGCGCGCCAGCGATGGCGACAGCCTGCTGGCCACCGTCCTGGCCTGCCTGCTGGCGCGCGGCCTGGATCCTTCCGAGGCCGTCCAGCAGGCCGTCGCCGCAGCGGCCCCCCTGATGGCGCATCCTTTCCACCCCGGCATGGGCCAGCACATCCTGCAGCACCACACCACATCATGACGACGAACACGCGCTTTCCACGTGGCCTGTATGGGGTCACGCCCGACTGGGCAGACACCGGCCGCCTGCTGGCCGCCATCGAACAGGCCCATGCCGGCGGCATGCAGGCACTGCAATGGCGGCGCAAACACGGCACGGACCACGAACGCCGCGCCCAGGCCGCTGCCGTGCGCGACTTGTGCCTGCGGCTGCATCTGCCGCTGATCATCAACGACGACTGGCGGCTGGCGGCCGACCTGGGCGCCGACGGCGTGCACCTGGGCAAGGACGATGCCGACATCGGCTCCGTTCGCCGTGCCCTGGGGCCGGACACGCTGATTGGCAGTTCCTGCTACGACCAACCCGAACTGGCCCGCCGGCATCTGCAGGACGGGGTAGACTACATAGCCTTTGGCGCACTGTACCCCTCGGCCGTCAAGCCCGACGCCGTGCGCGCCACGCTGGACCACGTCCGCGCCGGGCGATTGCTGGCCGACCAGCGCACACCACGCCCTGCCGTCGTGGCCATCGGCGGCATCGGCCCCGATAACGCCGCCCCGGTCATCCAGGCCGGTGCTGACAGCATCGCCGTGATCAGCGCCCTGTTCGAAGCCGCCGACGTCCGCGAGGCCGCCCTGCGCTGCAGCGCACTGTTTTCCTGACTCCATTCAACGGAACTGATCCATGTCCCGCAATACTGAACTGTTCGAACGCGCCAGCCGCGCCATTCCCGGCGGCGTCAATTCCCCCGTGCGCGCCTTCCGGTCGGTGGGCGGCACACCGCCGTTCATCCAGCGCGCCCAGGGCCCCTACCTGTGGGATGCCGAGGGCACCCGCTATATCGACTACATCGGTTCCTGGGGGCCGGCCATCCTGGGCCACGCCGACCCCGAAGTCATCCGCGCCGTGCAGGCCGCTGCCGAGGACGGCCTGTCCTTCGGCGCCCCGACCGAGGCCGAGATCCAGATCGCCGAAGCCATCATCGACCGCATCCCGTCCATCGAACAGGTACGGCTGGTCAGCTCGGGCACCGAGGCCACCATGTCCGCCATCCGCCTGGCGCGGGGGCACACGGGCCGCCACAAGATCATCAAGTTCGAAGGCTGCTACCACGGCCATTCCGACAGCCTGCTGGTCAAGGCGGGATCGGGCATGCTGACCTTCGGCAACCCGTCCTCGGCCGGCGTGCCCCCCGAATTCGTGCAGCACACGCTGGTGCTGGACTACAACGACCTGGGCGCCGTCGAAGCCGCCTTCGCGCAATACCCCGACGAAATCGCCTGCATCATCGTCGAGCCCATGGCGGGCAACATGAACCTGGTGCGCCCCGCCCCCGGATTCCTGGAAGGCCTGCGCGCCCTGTGCACCCGGTATGGCGCCCTGCTGATCTTCGACGAGGTGATGACCGGGCTGCGCGTCGGGCCGCAAGGCGTGCAGGGCCTCACCGGCATCACGCCAGACCTGACGACACTGGCCAAGATCATCGGCGGCGGCATGCCGGTGGGCGCATTTGGCGGTCGCGCCGACGTGATGGCCGACATCGCGCCGCTGGGCGCCGTCTACCAGGCCGGCACGCTGTCGGGCAACCCGGTGGCCGTGGCCGCCGGGCTGGTGACGCTGCGCCGCCTGGCGGAACCCGGCTTCCATGACCGGCTGCACGCGCAGACCGGAAAACTGATCCAGGGGCTGGTGGAAAGCGCACGCAAACACGGCGTGGCCTTCAGCGGCGACTGGCAGGGCGGGCTGTTCGGGATCTATTTCCGCGACCACGTCCCGACCAGCCTGGCGGAAGTCTCCGCCTGCGATCAGGACGCTTTCAAGCGCTTCTTTCACGGCATGCTGGATGCCGGCGTCCATTTCGCGCCGTCGGCCTTCGAGGCCGGCTTCGTGTCCATCACCCACGACGACACCGTCATTCAGGCAACGCTGGATGCCGCCGACCGGGTGTTTGCCGCGCTGTGAACACGCGCTCCGGGGGCGTCTGTAGACGCCCCCGGAGCGTCAATTGATAAGAACTTCAAGTTTCTTGACCCAGGACAAAGACGCGCCGTCCAGGGACTTCTACACTCAGTCCGTCATCCATATTTCCGTGGCCGCCCACGCGGCCCAAAGGCGCGCCATGACCGACTACACACACTACGCCGCCACGCAACACCCCGCTGTTGCTCTGGGCACCCCGGACCTGGAAACCCGGACCACCGGCCAGGAACCCGCCGACATCCGCCTGTGGCTGCGCATGCTCAGCTGCTGCACCCTGATCGAAAACGAAGTCCGCAGCCGCCTGCGCAGCGAATTCCAGACAACCCTGCCGCGCTTCGACCTGATGTCACAGCTGACCCACGCCCCCAAGGGGCTGAAAATGAGCGAACTGTCGCGCCTGATGATGGTGACCAACGGCAACATCACCGGCATCACCGACCAGCTGGAAAAAGACGGCCTGGTGGAACGCACGAAAGACGACAATGATCGACGCAGCTCCCTGATCCGCCTGACCTTGAAAGGCCGTCGCTACCACCGCCGCATGCAGAACGCCCACGAAAACTGGATCCAGTCGCTGCTGGGCGGGCTGGCGCCGACGTCCCGCAACACGCTGTTCGACCTGCTGGGCGACCTGAAGCAGGCAACCTACGCGCGGCTGCCCGCAGTCTGAAGCCGCGCATCCGGGGCGGCTGAGCGGCACATCCTGCATTGCCTGCCACCTCGTCGCCTGCGGGCGATCCGGATTCGTCAAACAAACTCCCATTCGTCATAGAATGGGAGTTTGTTTTTTGACCCTCTGCGGACCCCGCAGGCAACCCAGACGCACGATCACCATGGCCATCAATCTGCACATCCCGGCGCGCGACGCCATCTTCCCGGTTTCCGGCATCCGTATCGGCACCGCCGAAGCCGGCATCCGCAAGGCCGGTCGCCGCGACCTGACCGTGCTGCTGCTGGACGAAGGCGCCAGCGTCGCCGGCGTGTTCACGCGCAACCGCTTCCGCGCCGCGCCCGTCCAGGTCTGCGAGGCCCATCTGGCAGCCGGTCACGGCATCCGCGCCCTGGTGATCAACACCGGCAACGCCAACGCGGGCACCGGCGCCCCGGGCCTACAGGCCGCCCGCGAAACCTGCCACGCCCTGGCTGACGCCCTGCAGATCCAGGCTAACCAGATCCTGCCCTTCTCCACTGGCGTCATCCTGGAACCCCTGCCCGTCGACCGCCTGATCGCCGGGCTGCCGGCGGCCATCGCCGACGCACAGCCCGACCACTGGTTCGAGGCCGCGCACAGCATCATGACGACCGACACCCAGCCCAAGATCCATTCCCGGCGGCTGGAACTGGACGGCGCCACCGTCACCATCACCGGCGTCAGCAAGGGGGCCGGCATGATCCGCCCCAACATGGCCACCATGCTGGGGTTCCTGGGCACCGATGCCGGCCTGGCGCCCGCGCTGCTGCAGGCGCTGACCCGCCGGATCGCCGATCAGTCCTTCAACCGCATCACGGTGGACGGGGACACGTCCACCAACGACTCCTTCATCATCATCGCGACCGGCGCCAGCGGCGCGCGCATCGAATCCGAACACGACCCGCGCTACGCGCCGCTGGCCCAGGCCCTGACCGATGCCGCCCGCGAACTGGCCCAGAAGATCGTGCGCGACGCCGAAGGCGCCACGAAATTCATGACCATCCGTGTGGAACAGGCAGCCACCACGGACGAAGCCCTGAAAGTCGCCTATGCCATCGCCCATTCGCCGCTGGTCAAGACCGCCTTCTACGCGTCCGACCCCAACCTGGGCCGCATCCTGGCAGCCATCGGCTACGCCGGCATCGACGACCTGGACGTGTCGAAACTGACTCTGTGGCTGGGCGACGTCCAGGTCGCCACCCAGGGCGGGCGCGACCCCGACTACCGCGAAGAAGACGGCCAGCGCGTCATGGCGCAAGCCGAAATCCTGGTGCGCGTGGCCCTGGGGCGCGGTGACGTGGCCGACACGGTGTACACCTGCGATTTCTCGCACGAATACGTCAGCATCAACGCAGATTATCGGTCCTGAACCCACACCCTCTTGATTTGCAAGCGGAATTCTGCAAAAATGACGGGCTTGGTCTGGCTTTTAGCAAAGTCAGGCCGTTTTTGGCATCCCCGGCATCTTGAATTTGATTGAATCCCCACCAGGGGAAACAAATCCAGCCACCGGGTATTTTCACAGGAAACCCCCCATGTACGCGGTCATAAAAACCGGCGGCAAACAGTATCGTGTTTGCGCTGGCCAGAAACTGAAAATCGAACAGATACCGGCTGACATTGGGCAAGAAATCTCGCTGGACCAGGTGTTGTCGGTCGGCGAAGGCGATACGCTGAAGATCGGCACGCCCTTCGTTGCCGGCGCTGCGGTCAAAGCCACTGTTCTTGCGCAAGGTCGTCACGACAAGGTCAAGATCTTCAAGATGCGTCGGCGCAAGCACTACCAAAAGCACCAAGGTCATCGTCAGAACTACACCGAAATCCGCATCGACGCGGTTGCGGCCTGATCCCGTCAAGGAGCACAACTCATGGCACACAAAAAGGGCGGCGGCTCGACTCGCAACGGCCGCGATTCAGAATCGAAACGACTGGGCGTGAAAGTCTACGGCGGCCAGGCGATCCTGGCTGGCGGCATCATCGTCCGTCAGCGCGGCACGCAGTTTCACCCCGGCGTGAACGTCGGCATCGGCAAGGACCACACGCTGTTCTCCCTGGTGGATGGCACCGTGCAGTTCTCGATCAAAGGGGCGCTGAACAAGCGCACCGTTTCGGTCGAATCGGTCAGCTGATCACCGGTCAATGCACCGAGAAAAGGCCCTGCCCAACCGGCGGGGTCTTTTTTTTCATTAGAATGTATCCATCATGAAATTCGTAGACGAAGCCACCATCGAGGTCGTTGCCGGCAAAGGCGGTAACGGCGTAGCCAGCTTCCGGCGGGAAAAATTCATCCCGATGGGCGGGCCAGACGGCGGCGACGGCGGGCGCGGCGGCTCCATCCTGGCCGTTGCCGACCGCAACATCAACACCCTGATCGACTACCGCTACGCTCGCCTGCATCGGGCGAAGAACGGCGAAAACGGCCGGGGTTCGGACCAATACGGAGCCGGCGCGCCGGACATCGTCCTGCGCATGCCCGTGGGCACCGTGATCCACGACGCCGACACGGACGAACAGCTGTTCGACCTGGACCGTCATGGCGCGCAGGTCACGTTGGCGGCCGGCGGCAACGGCGGCCTGGGCAACCTGCACTTCAAGTCCAGCACCAACCGGGCGCCACGCCAGTTCACCCCGGGGCGCGAAGGCGAACAACGCCGCTTGCGGCTGGAACTGAAGGTCCTGGCGGACGTGGGCCTGCTGGGCATGCCCAATGCGGGGAAATCCACCCTGATCACACGGGTGTCGAACGCCAAACCGAAGATCGCGGACTACCCCTTCACCACGCTGCACCCGAATCTGGGCGTGGTACGCACATCCGCGTCGCACAGTTTCGTGATCGCCGACATTCCAGGCCTGATCGAAGGCGCCTCTGAAGGCGCCGGCCTGGGCCATCAATTCCTGCGGCATCTCAGCCGCACCCGGGTGCTGCTGCATCTGCTGGACGTGTACTCGCCGGACCCCGACGTCGACGCCGGCGCCCAGGCCATCCAGGATGCGCGGGCCATCGTGCGCGAACTCGAACAATACAGCCCCGAACTCGCCGCCAAGCCGCGCTGGCTGGTGCTGAATAAGCTCGACATGGTCGAAGACCCAGCCGCCATCCAGGACCGCATCTGCCGCGAACTGCAATGGACGGGTCCGGTCTTCGGGATTTCGGCCCTGACCGGGTCGGGCACCTCGTCGCTGATGGGCGCCATCCAGTCCTGGCTGGACGAACAGCAGCGCGCGGCGCATGCGCACGACGAAGACCCTCGTTTCACGGGCCATCCGTCAGACGCCGACGACCGCGATCCGGCCTCTGACGCAACGCCATCCTGAACGACGCTGCGCTACACTGCAGAACACCCGCTCAGCGGCTGACCGGTTCGGCCCGGCGGGGGTTCTGTCGCCACTCCTTGTTGCCGATCCGCGCGCTGCCCGTATGTCCACGCCCGCCCTTGCCTCTTCCGTCGCCCAGGATGCCCACCGGCTGGTCCTGAAGGTCGGCTCGTCCCTGGTCACCAACGAAGGTCGAGGCATCGACCTGCCCGCAGTGGCCCAATGGGCCGAGCAGATCGCCGCCCTGCACGCCGCAGGCCGTCAGATCGTCCTGGTGTCCAGTGGCGCCATCGCCGAAGGCATGGCCCGCCTGGGCTGGCCGCGCCGCCCCAAGGCCATGTCCGAACTGCAGGCCGCCGCCGCCGTCGGCCAGATGGGCCTGATCCAGGCCTACGAGACCGCCTTCGCCCGCCATGGCGTGCGCACTGCACAGATCCTGCTGACACACGAAGACCTGGCCGACCGGCGCCGCTATCTGAATGCCCGCAGCACCCTGGTGACCTTGCTGAACCTGGGTGTCGTGCCCATCGTCAACGAAAACGACACCGTCGTCACCGACGAAATCCGGGTGGGCGACAACGACACGCTGGGCGCCCTGGTGACCAATCTGGTCGAAGCCAGCGTGCTGATCATCCTGACGGACCAGGCCGGCCTGTACAGCGCCGACCCGCGCAGGCACCCCGACGCGCGATTCATCCACCAGGGCCAGGCGGGCGACCCTGCTCTTGAGGCCATGGCGGGCGGTTCTGGCAGCGCCATCGGTACGGGCGGCATGCTGACCAAGGTCCTGGCCGCCCGACGCGCCGCCAACAGCGGCGGGCACACGATCATCGCGTCAGGACGCGAACCCGCCGTATTGCAACGTCTGACTTCCGGCGAGGCCATCGGCACCGAACTGCGGGCCGTGCTGCCGGTCAGGTCGGCCCGCCAGCGCTGGATGGTGAACCATCTGCGCCTGCGCGGGCGCATCACCCTGGACGCCGGCGCCGTGCGGGCCCTGACCCAAGGGCACCGCAGCCTGCTGCCCATCGGTGTCACCGACGTCGAAGGCGATTTCGAACGCGGCGACGTCGTCGCCTGCGTCGATGAACACGGGGTGGAATGCGGCCGAGGCCTGATCAATTATTCCTCGGCCGACACGGCGCGCATCATGCGCCAGCCCAGCACCCGCATCGCGGACATCCTGGGGCACCTGTCCGATCCGGAACTGATCCACCGCGACAATCTGGTGGTGGTGCGGGCGCGCACGCCGCAGGACGGTCAATAAGCCGCCGGCGCAGGTCGACCGGTCATTTCTGCGCGGGGATGAACAGGGTCTCCTTGACCTCCTCCATCACCACGCAGCTCTTGGTTTGAGTCACGCCCGGCAGGCGCAGCAGGATGTTGCCCAGCAGGTTGCGGTACTGGCCGATTTCCTTGATGCGGGCCTTGATCAGGTAGTCGAATTCACCCGAAACCAGATGACATTCCAGCACCTGGGGCACGCACAGCACCTCGCGGCGGAATTCCTCGAAGGTGCGTTCCGACTTGCTGGACATGCTGATTTCCACGAAGACCAGCAGGCCGGCATCCAGGGCTGCGGGGGACACGCGGGCATGGTAGCCTGTGATGACGCCATCCCGTTCCAGGCGGCGCACCCGCTCGATGCACGGGGTCACCGTCAGGCCGATCGCATCGGCCAGTTCCGTCATGGACAAGCGCCCGTTCTGCTGCAGCAGATCCAGGATCCGACGATCGATTTTGTCCAGCGTATGTACGGATTCTTTTTGAATGCGCATGCGATTTCCCGAGTGAAAATACCGTGCCTGACACAGGCCGGCGCCCCTGTCAGCATTTTGTCCTACGGCCCATCATTTGGCCAGTCAGTGCACGACAAAATTCATGAAAACCTTATTTTTTCATGAAAAATCACCTGAGATTATTGCCTATCATCATCAAAAATTAATCCATTCGAGGTTCGACCATGAAGGTTCTCGTTTTAGGGGCCGGCGTCGTGGGTGTCACGAGCGCCTATTATCTGGCATGCCAGGGACACGACGTGACCGTCATCGACCGGGAATCCGGCACCGCCGAAGAAACCAGCTTTGCCAACGCCGGGCAGCTGTCCTTCGGCTATTCGTCCCCGTGGGCGGCGCCCGGCATCCCGCTGAAGGCCCTGAAATGGCTGTTCACCCAGCACGCTCCGCTGACCATCCGACCCGATGGCAGCCTGTTCCAGCTGCGCTGGATGTTCGACATGTGGCGCAACTGCACACCCGCCCGCTACGCCACCAACAAGGACCGGATGCTGCGCCTGTCGGCCTACAGCCGCCAATGCCTGCACGAACTGCAGTCGGACACCGGCATCCAGTTCGAAAGCCGCCGCCAGGGCACGCTGCAAGTCTTCCGCACCCAAAAGCAGATGGATGCGGCTCAGCTCGACGTCCAGGCCCTGAGCGATGCCGGCGTAGCCTATGAACTGATCGACGGCGACCACCTGGTGGATTACGAACCGGCCCTGCACCAGGTCCGCCACAAGCTGGTCGGCGGCCTGCGCACCCCTGACGACGAAACTGGCGACTGCCGCCTGTTCACGCAGGCCCTGAGCCGCCTGGCCGAGGCCAAGGGCGTGCAGTTCCGCTACGGCGAAACCATCCAGGCCCTGCACCAGGCAGGCGGCCGCGTCACTGGCGTGCAGTGCGTATCCGGCCTGCACCAGGCCGACGCCTATGTGGTGGCGCTGGGCTCGTATTCGCCCCTGCTGCTGCGCGACATCGTGGACATCCCGGTCTACCCGATGAAGGGCTATTCCATCACGGTGGACATCTCCGATCCCGAACGGGCGCCGGTATCGACGCTGCTGGATGAAACCTACAAGATCGCTCTGACCCGGTTCGACCAGCGCATCCGCGTGGGCGGTATGGCCGAGGTCGTCGGTTATGACACCCATCTGGACCCGCGCCGCCAGCGCACCCTGGAAATGGTCCTGAACGACCTGTTTCCGGGCAGCTACACACCTGGTGACGTGCACTTCTGGACGGGACTGCGCCCCAAGACCCCGGACAGCACCCCCATCATCGGCCGCACCAAGCTGGACAATCTGTTCCTGAACACCGGTCACGGCACGTTGGGCTGGACCATGTCGTGCGGCAGCGGACGCCTGATTGCCGACATCGTATCCAGCCACCCCACCGCCATCCGCAGCGACGACCTGGGCGTGCAGCGCTACCGCTGAACGCAGCGACCCGCGCCACCGCCACAAGGCCCAGGCGCAGCCGAAATCTCGCAGGGATTCGATAGAGATTATTTCAAAACGGGCACTGGCGGATGCCCGGTATTGCCCCTATACTTCCCATCTCGCAGGGGTACTCGGCGGCAATGCCGGCGGGTTGAGAAACACCCTTCGTACCAGTACGGATAATGCCGATGCTGGGAGCGTGCGCGGTGTCCAGCTCTTCCCCGGAACGCGCTTCCCGTCCTCCCCGACTCGGCTCCATTTCCGAAATTCTTCGAACCTGGAGCTTCCTCTTGAACGCCAATCCTCAGTTTTTCGCCACTCAGGCCACGGTCGATAATGCAGCCGTCCAGCCGCTGCCCGCTTCCCGCAAGATCCACGAAACGGGCTCTCGCCCCGACATCCGCGTGCCGTTCCGGGAGATCCGGCAGGACGATACGCCCACACTGTTCGGCGGTGAAAGCAACCCGCCCTTGACGGTCTACGACACCAGCGGCCCCTATACCGACCCGGACGCCGTCATTGACATCCGAAAGGGCCTGGACACGCCCCGCCTGCCCTGGATTCTGGAACGCCAGGACACCGAAGCACTGGACGGCCTGAGCAGCCAGTACGGCCGCGCCCGCCAGTCCGATCCAGAACTGGATGCGCTGCGCTTTGCCCGCACCCGCGATCCTCGCCGCGCCCGTCCCGGCGCCAACGTGACACAGATGCATTACGCGCGGCGCGGCATCGTGACGCCCGAAATGGAATTCGTCGCCATCCGGGAAAACATGCGCCGCGAGCACTACGTGGACAGCCTGCGCAACAGCGGCCCCGAGGGCGCGCGCCTGGCGGAGCGCCTGACGCGCCAACACCCCGGCCAGTCGTTTGGCGCCGCCATCCCTCAGGCCATGACACCCGAATTCGTGCGCGACGAGGTCGCCCGAGGCCGCGCCATCATTCCGGCCAACATCAACCACCCGGAAGTGGAACCCATGGCCATCGGCCGCAATTTCCTGGTCAAGGTCAACGCCAATATCGGCAATTCAGCGATCCGATCCGATATCAGCGAAGAGGTCGAAAAAATGACCTGGGCGATCCGCTGGGGCGGCGACACGGTGATGGATCTGTCCACCGGCAAACATATCCACGAGACCCGGGAATGGATCATCCGCAATTCCCCCGTGCCCATCGGCACGGTGCCCATTTATCAGGCCCTGGAAAAGGTGGGCGGGGTGGCCGAGGAGCTGAACTGGGAGATTTTCCGCGACACGCTGATCGAGCAGGCCGAGCAGGGTGTGGACTATTTCACCATCCACGCCGGGGTGCGCCTGCCCTTCGTGCCGATGACGGCCAGCCGCATGACCGGGATCGTGTCGCGCGGCGGGTCGATCATGGCCAAGTGGTGCCTGGCGCACCACAAGGAAAGCTTTCTGTACGAGCATTTCGAAGACATCTGCGCCATCATGAAGGCCTATGACGTCAGCTTTTCCCTGGGCGACGGGCTGCGGCCCGGCTCGGGCTACGACGCCAACGACGAGGCCCAGTTTGCGGAACTGCGCACGCTGGGCGAATTGACGCAGGTGGCCTGGAAGCACGATGTGCAGGTGATGATCGAGGGCCCGGGCCACGTGCCGATGCAGATGATCCGCGAGAACATGGATCTGCAGTTGAAGCACTGCCACGAGGCGCCGTTCTACACGCTGGGGCCGCTGACGACGGACATCGCTCCGGGCTACGACCACATCACGTCGGGGATTGGCGCGGCGCTGATCGGCTGGTACGGGACGGCGATGCTGTGCTATGTGACGCCCAAGGAACATCTCGGGCTGCCCAACAAGAAAGATGTGAAGGACGGGATCATCACGTACAAGATCGCCGCCCACGCAGCCGATCTGGCCAAGGGGCATCCAGGCGCAGCGATCCGGGACAATGCCTTGTCGAAGGCGCGTTTCGAGTTCCGCTGGGACGATCAGTTCAATCTGGGCCTGGACCCGGACACGGCCCGTGCGTTCCACGATGAGACGCTGCCGAAGGACTCGATGAAGGTGGCGCACTTTTGTTCGATGTGCGGACCGAAGTTCTGCAGCATGAAGATCTCGCAGGACGTGCGGGATTATGCGAAGGACAACGGTCTGGACGAGGCCACCGCCCTGGCCCAGGGGATGGCGGCGAAATCAGCGGAGTTCATTGCGCAGGGGGCGGAGATTTATCGGAAGACGTGATGCGTCCGGCACCAGTCGAATGGTCGCTCCACCACCGGACACTGCACCGGCTGGGTCAGTGGCATGGCACATCATGAGCCCGGGGAGGTCATGCCCCCGGCGCCGACATTGTCTGGCGCCGGATGCTTCTGAAGGGAGGGCGGGAGATGTCGTCGGGCGTGTTTGAGGCCGAAGGCCGAGTTCGCCCGACGCCCGCCCGGACGAAGAAGATCCGGGAAGTCCGAAGGACCGCCTGACACAGTCGGCAGAGGGGGCATGACCTCCCCGGGCGGCTCAAGAACTCGAACGACAAGCACACCAGAAGAAGCTACCCCCGTCCCAAGGCGCGCCTACTTCACCGCGTACAGGAACAATTCCACCCGCCGGTTCAGCGCCCGGCCTTCCGGGGTATTGTTGTCGCCCACCGGACTCGCCGACCCCCGGCCTTCCGCCGTCAGCCGGCCCGGCGCGACGCCCTGGCCCGCCAGGTATTGCGTTACCGCACCCGCCCGACGCTGCGACAAAGGCATATTGATCGCATCCGAGCCCGTGGTGTCCGTATAGCCGATCGACTTCGCCCGCAATTCCGGATGCTGGTTCAAAGCCCGCGCCACACTGTCCAGCACCGGCAGCAACTCGGGCTTCAGCACCGATTTGTTCGTATCGAAAGACACATTGCTGGGGATGTTGACCTTCAGTGTCCCATCCGGCATTTCAATCACGGCAACCCCCAAATTGGACGCCCCGGATTTCTCGACATCCTGCTTGATGCCCTTCCAGTTGTAGCCCACCACCCCGCCGACCACGGACCCGATGCCCGCGCCGATCAGCGCTGCCTGGCTGCTGTCCCCGATCAGCGCCCCCAGGCCAGCGCCCAAAGCCGCCCCCGCGCCTGCGCCCACGGCCGTATGCTGGCCCTGAGGAGATACATTGGCGCACGCCGTCAGCAAAGCCAGACTGCCGACCGCCGCCATCCGGGTGACATAATACGTTGCCGTTGCCATGGAACTCTCCTGTGCTGATGTGATGTGCCTAGCGTAGCAGGATGTGTCCGCGCAAATGTAAGCCCTTGTTGCGTTCCTGGCTTTTCGTCGCCAAAGCCCGCACACCGGCATCCGGCTGTGCGACACGGAATACAATCAGATCCAACAGGCGCCAGGGCCTGGCACAGAGACTTTATGATCGAATTTCAGCACGTCTTCAAATCCTATGGGCGCGGCCGCAACATCCTGGCTGATGTCAACTTTCGCATCGAGCCCGGCGAGTTCATCTTCGTGTCCGGCCCCTCGGGCGCCGGCAAATCCACCCTGCTGAAACTGATGGGCGGGCTGGAACCCGCCAGCCGGGGATCCGTCACCGTCAACGGACACCGCATCGACCGGCTGTCGCCGCACGCCCTGCCCTACCTGCGCCGCACCGTCGGCCTGATCCTGCAGGATGCGCACCTGCTGTTCGACCGGCATGCGTTCGACAATGTGCTGCTGCCCCTGGCCGTGCAGGGCCTGGAATCCGGCATGGCCGCCACCCGGGCGCGCGCGGCGCTGGAAAAGGTCGGCCTGCGGGGCAAGGAATCCATGCTGCCCATCGAGTTGTCGGGCGGCGAACAGCAACGCCTGGCCATCGCCCGGGCCATCGTCGGACGACCGGCCATCCTGATCGCCGATGAACCCACCGCCAATCTCGACCACGACAGCGCCACGCACATCATGGATGTTTTCCGGGATTTCAACCAGGTCGGGGTCACGACCCTGATCGCCTCTCACGACACGGCCCTGATGGCCCGCTACGCCCAGCGCACCCTGCACATCGATGCAGGCCGCTTCACCGACCTGGCCGGAGTCCCCACATGAAACGCTGGCTTCGCCACCACCGCTATGCCCTGCGGGTCGCTTTGCGCCGGCTGCGCCTGCACCCCTTCTCGTCCCTGGCCAATATCGTCGTCATCGCCCTGATGCTGGCGGTCCCCATTCTGGGCGCGGCCGTGCTGCAGTCCAGCCAGCCTCTGGCCAGGCAGCTGGCCGTGTCCCCTGAACTCACCCTGTTCCTGACTGCGGGCACACCTGCCGACCAGCAGCAGGCCCTGCTCAAGCGCCTGCAGGACCAGGCGGGCGACAAGATCTCGGACGCCCGCCTGCTGCCGCGCGACAAGGCCATGGCGCAATTGCGCGCGGACCCGGCGTGGGCGCAGGCGCTGGACGCCCTGGCCGACAACCCGCTGCCCGATGCCCTCATCGTGACCCTGAAGGATTCCGATGCCCCCGCCCAACAGGCGCGTGAACTGGCTGACACCTGGCGGCAATGGCCCGGAGTCGACCACGTGCAACTCGACAGCGAATGGGTGCGGCGCCTGGAATCCCTGTTGTCGTTCGTGCGGGTGGGTCTGGGCCTGCTGGCCGTTGCCGTCGCTGTCGTGGTCCTGGCGACGGTATTCAACACCGTACGGCTGCAGGCTCTGACCCAACGGGATGAAATCGCCGTCGCGCGGCTGGTCGGGGCGACCGAATCGTTCGTCCGGCGGCCCTTTCTGTACCTGGGCGCCCTGACCGGAATGGCCGCCAGCCTGCTGGCCCTGCTGCTGGCCTGGCTGGCCATGGCGCCCTTGAACACCTTGCTGGGGCGTTTCGCTCACAGCTACGGCATCGACTGGTCCCTGCACCTGCCGGCCACCTCGGACCTGCTGCTGTCCTGCGTGCTGATCGCCCTGCTGGGGGCAGTCGCCGCGCGCCTGTCCGTCACCCGGCACACACAGTTCTGATGGCTGCGGCAGACCCCGCATCCCGTATCGCGGCCTGGCAGCGCCTGTCCGGTCGCCACGGGCTGCCCTGGCAGAATACTCGCGACCCCTACCGGATCTGGCTGTCGGAAATCATGCTGCAGCAGACCCAGGCTGCCACGGTCATCCCGTACTACCTGCGCTTCCTGGAACGTTTCCCGACCGTCGCGGCCCTGGCCGATGCGCCCGCCGACGCCGTGCTGCAGTCCTGGGCGGGCCTGGGCTACTACGCCCGCGCCCGCAACCTGCATCGCTGCGCCCAGGCGATCCGCGACCAGCACGCCGGGAAATTCCCCCGCAGCGCCGCCGAACTGGAAACCCTGCCCGGCATCGGCCGTTCGACGGCGGCCGCCATCGCGGCCTTTGCCTACGGCGAACGGGCGCCCATCCTGGACGGCAACGTCCGCCGTGTGATGACGCGGTACCTGGCGCTGCAGGGCGACCCGGGAGCCACCGCCATGCTGCGCACGCTCTGGACGCACGCCCAGGCCTGGCTGGAGCAGGCTCCCGCCGATCTGGACATGCAGGCCTACACCCAGGGCCAGATGGACCTGGGCGCCACGATCTGCACCCGATCCCGTCCCGATTGCCCGCGCTGCCCGCTGGCCCCGGACTGCGCTGCGCGGCGCCAGGGCCTGCAGGACGTCCTGCCCAGCCCGCGCGCCCGGCGCGCCCAGGCCCGACACCAGTGCTGGATGCTGATCGTGGAATGCGAAGGCCACCTGTGGCTGCAGCGGCGGCCCGACACCGGGATCTGGGGCGGCCTGTGGGCGCTGCCGATCTTTGACGACCGGCCAGCCCTGGATGCCGTCCGTGCCCGGCTGCCCTGCGCAGCCGACGGGACCCAGAACCTGGCCGGCATCGAGCACATCTTCACGCACTTTCGCCTGCTGATGCAGCCTATGCGGGTACGCGCATCCGGGCCCCGTTCGGTGATCGAGGCCTTGCTGGGCGGCGCACTGGCCGACCCCACGCTTGCGTCGAGTTCCCGCAATCCGGCCGTGATTCCGATACAGGCAGGGGAATCCGCCTGGATCCCCCTGTCGCAACTGTCAGAAATCGGCCTGCCCGCGCCTCTGTCGCGCCTGCTGCTCGGCCTGTATCCGCCCGCCGCCTGAAAACAGCCGCCGCCGGATCAGCCCGATCCACGGGGCTGGTGCGCGCCGATGCTCATCAGCAGGCCGCAGGCCACGCCCAGCGTCATCAAAGCAGTACCGCCGTAGCTCATGAAGGGCAGCGGCACCCCGACGACCGGAAGCACGCCGGTCACCATGCCGATATTCACGAAAACGTAGACGAACATCATCATGGACATGGCGCCGCCCAGCAGGCGCCCGAACTGCGTGGGCGCCCTCACGGTGATCGTCAGGCCGCGCAGGACCATCAGGGCATATAGCAGCAACAGCGTCACTCCACCGTAGAAACCGAATTCCTCGGCAAACACGGCAAAGATGAAGTCCGTGGTGCGCTCTGGGATGAAATCCAGGTGTGTTTGCGTGCCCTGCATGTAGCCCTTGCCGTAGACGCCGCCCGAACCCACCGCAATCATGGACTGGATCGTGTGAAAACCCTTGCCCAGCGGATCGGACCCGGGGTTCAGCAAGACGCAGACCCGGTACTTCTGATAGTCGTGCAGGACCACCCAGTCCACTTCGGGCTGGCAGATCTGATCCTCGTAGGCCACCAGGGTGCCCAGCCCCAGCACCACTGCCAGCACCACCGGCACCAGCAGTTTGAAGGACAGGCCCGCGAAATAAATCACGCAGAACCCCGACGCCAGCACCAGCAAGGCCGTGCCCAGGTCGGGCTGCTCGATGATCAGCGCAGCAGGCACCAGCAACAGCACCCCGGCCACCAGGAAATCCAGCACTTTGAAGCGCCCGCTGGACTGTCGCTGGAAATACCAGGCCAGCATCAGCGGCACCGCGATCTTCAGCATTTCCGATGGCTGGACGCGGCCAAAGCCCAGTTCCAGCCAGCGTGTCGCCCCCTTGCTGGTCACGCCGAACAGCATCACCGCCACCAAAAGCGCCACACCCACTGCGTACAGGAATGGCGCTGCGCGCATGATGAAAGTCGGGCGCAGCATCGCCACCGCCCACATGGCGACGAAGGCGATCAGGAAATTGCGCAACTGGTCCGCAAAGCGCCAGTCGGTGTTGCCCACCGCCGAGTGCATGGTCGCCATGCCGATCACCGCCATGAGCACCAGGAGAATCAGCAAAGGCCAGTCCAGGACCGACAGCATGCGGCGCGCGGCCAACAGGATGAGCTTCATGGAGTGTCCTCCTGGGCCCCGTCTTCAGGGGGGGTGGCAGCATCCGGCAACGGCGCCGGTTCCGGGGCCTCGTCGTCTTCGGGCGCGGGAGAGGTGTCCGGCGCTCCCGGACTGGGCCGCTTGGTCGCATCGTTTACCCGATGCGCGGCCGCCTGTTCCGCCTGCATCTGCTCTCGTCGCTCGGCCACCCGGTCAGGGCTGAGCCAGTAATCGAAGACCGTGCGGGCGATCGGCGCTGCGACCGAGGCGCCCCAGCCGCCATTCTCGACGATCAGGGCCACGGCGATCTGCGGATCGTTCACCGGCGCGTAGGCCATGAACAGGGCATGGTCGCGCAGGCGTTCATCCACCGCATGCGCCTTGTATTTGGCGCCGCGCAGGCTGTAGACCTGCGCGGTTCCGGTCTTGCCGGCCGCCTGATAGGCAGCCCCTTCAAAGGCTCGCCGCGCAGTGCCCTTGTTGACGACATCGACCATGGCGTCGCGCACTGCCTTAAGGTTGGCAGGCTTGAGCGGGATCGTGTATTGCGGCGCCAGCACCGGATACGTGAAACGCCCGGTCAGGGGGTCGATGATGCGGCGCACCAGATGCGGCTTCATGTACACCCCGTCGTTGGCGAGCACCGAGGTGGCCTGAGCCAGCTGCAGCAGGGTAAAGGCGTTGTAGCCCTGGCCCACCGTCACCGATACGGTTTCACCTTGATACCAATGTTGCTGTTCCGGTTTCTTGTAGGTCTTGCGCTTCCACTCCCTCGAAGGCAGCACGCCGCGCCGCTCTCCGTCCAGGTCGATGCCGGTGATCTGGCCGAACCCGAACTGCTTGCTGAAATCATGCAGGGCATCGACATCCATCATGGCGCCCAGCGAAAAGAAATAGGTGTCCGAGGACACGACGATCGCCCGATGCAGATTCGTCGGCCCATAGACGGCTCCGCCTGCATTGCGGAACTTCTGGCCGGCCAACTCGAAATAACCCGGATCGGGCACCAGATCCTGCGCCCCGCGCAAGCCCATTTCCAGGGCGGCCAAGGCGACGAAGGGCTTGTACGTGGAACCGATCGGATAGGTTCCGTACAAGGGCCGATTGATCAGGGGATGGTCTGGCGATTCATTGAGTTTGCGCCAGTTTTCGACGTCGATGCCGTCCACGAACAGATTCGGATCGAACGAGGGCGAGGACACGAACGCCAGGACCTCGCCGGTATGCGGCGCGATCGCCACCAGCGCCCCGCGACGGCCGGCGAACTGGTCTTCGGCCAGCTTTTGCAAGCCGGCATCCAGGGACAATTCCAGGTTGGACCCCGGAATCGGATCGGTGCGGCTCAGTTCGCGCACGGGCCGGCCGGTCGCCGTGACCTCGAGTTCTTCAACCCCGGTGCGGCCATGCAGGGATTTTTCCCAGGTCTTTTCGATCCCCTTTTTGCCCATCACCTGGGTGCCCCGGTAATTGCCCTCCTGGCCAGTGTCTTCCAGGTGCTGTTCGTCGGCTTCGGAGATCCGGCCCACGAAGCCCAGCACATGCGCGGCGGATTCGCGCAAGGGGTAGGACCGTACCCAGCGGGCCTGCAGGCTGACGCCCGGGAACTCGAAGGCGTGCACGGCGAACCAGGACGCCTCGACGTCGTTCAGATTGTTGCGCAGCAACACCTGCGCGTAGCGACCGCTTTGCTGGTAGGCCCGCATGAATTTGCGCTGGTCGCTGTCGCTGATGTAGACCAGTTCCCGCAAGCGGTCCAGCAGGTCCTCGACCTTTCCCTGGACCTGCGCCCGCGTCACCAGCAGCGTGTAGTCCCGCTGGTTGGTTGCCATGACTTCGCCGTTGCGATCCGTGATCTGGCCGCGTCGGGGCGGGATCGGTACGATGGTGATGCGATTCTGATCGGCGCGCGCCGCCAGATTGTCGTAGCGCACGACCTGCAAATACCACAGGCGCCCGACCAGCAGCAACAGGCACACCATGGCAAATACCCCGGCCACCCAGGCGCGCAACAATACGGTCTGCCGCTGATGCTGGCCGGTCTTGCGGAACTCAAACATGCCGCGCCGTCACACTGCGCCGCCGTCATCGCCATCCAGCCGGCGCTGTGGCAACAACAGCAGAACGTCCGCCAGGGGCAGCAGCGCACCGGTTATCAGCGATGCCCACAGCCAATCCCAGCCCACCCATTCGCCATTGAGCCAGGCGCCCAGCAACCGCGACACCAGGGCCGCCACCACGAACACCGGGATCAGGTGCAGCGTCTGGACCCAGACATTGAAATGCTGCAGCCGCCGATGCAGCCGCAGCACCCCATAGGCGCACAGGACGTAGTTCAGCGCGTGCAGCCCCAGCAAACCGGAATCATGCACGTCCATCAACAGTCCCAGGACAAAGGCCGTCAGCAGGCCGACCCGCCCAGGTTCGTGCAGGCACCAGAAAGCCAGCACCAACAGCAGCATGTCGGGCACCGGCTGCCACAGGCGCCAGGGCAGCAGGGACGCCAGCCAGACCAGCAACAGCGTCCCCCAGACCAGCCAGGCCGATGACGGTCGATGGAAGGGCGCAGCATCCACAGGCTGCAGGGACATCAGCGAGGAACTCCCCGCTGGCCGCTTAGTGCTGACCAAGGGCACGTTCGATCTCCTCGGGTTTGGGCACTTTCGACACGTCGACGCGCAGCACCAGGAAATGGCGATAGCGTTCGGGATGGGACAAGGGTTCGGCGATCGCCATGGCAAAGCCGGTACCCGGATCGCGATCGACCTTTTCTACCCGGCCCACGGACAGCCCCGCCGGGAACAGGCCGCCGATGCCGCTGGTCACGAGCGTATCGCCGGCCTGCACGTCCATATTGGCTGTCAGGTAACGGACTTCCAGCTTGCCGACCTCGTCGCTGCCGAAGGCGATCAGGCGCAGGCCATTGCGCAGCACCTGGACTGGAATGGACACCTGGTCGTCGATCAGCAGGGCTGCCTCGGAGGTGAACGGGGTGACGTGGATGATCTGGCCGACGACCCCGCCCTCATCGATGACCGGCATCCCGGGTTCGATACCCGCATCGGACCCCTTGTTGAAAATCAGCCGATGACTGAACGCATTGGGCGGCACGTAGAAGACCTCGACGGCCACCGATTGCTGAGAAATGGATTCGGACACGTTCAGCAAGCGGCGCAACTGTTCGTTTTCCGTGGTCAGCTGGGCCGCGTGCGTGACCAGTTGCGCCATTTCGATCTGCTGCCGGCGCAAGGCGTCCTGTTCCTCGCGGGCCAGGGCGGCGGCATGCGACCAGCTGTTCACGTATTCCATGGCCTCGCGCGGGGCCAGCACCACCCGCTGAAAGGGGTAGATGGCCGTCGACAGGGTCTGGCGCACTGGACTCAGGGTCGACCAGTGCGCATCGGTCACGATCAGCGCCAGGCAGACGGCCAGCAGCAGGACCAGGCGGACTTCAATGCTGGGTCCTCGCTTGAACAGCCTGAGCGTCCCGGGTTCACGCATGACGAAAAAGAGCGCAGACCGCTCGATCAATCGTAAATGAAGACCCCGCCCAAACGCTCGAGGTGTTCGAGTGCTTCGCCGCAGCCCCGTACCACGCATGTCAGCGGGTCTTCGGCCACGACGACGGGCAGGCCAGTTTCTTCCTGGAGCAGGCGGTCCAGATCATGCAGCAGCGCCCCGCCCCCAGTGAGGGCGATGCCCTTGTCGGTGATGTCGGCGCCCAGTTCGGGCGGCGTCTGTTCCAGGGCTGTCTTCACGGCCGAAACGATCTGGTTCAGGGGGTCGGTCAGGGATTCGAGGATTTCGTTCGAAGACACCGTGAAGCTGCGCGGGACGCCTTCGGACAGGTTGCGGCCCTTGACTTCGATCTCGCGGATCTCAGACCCGGGGAAAGCCGAACCGATTTCCTTTTTGATGAGTTCTGCGGTGGGTTCGCCAATCAGCATGCCGTAGTTGCGGCGGATGTAATTGATGATGGCCTCGTCGAATTTGTCGCCGCCAACCCGCACCGAGCCTTTGTAGACCATGCCGCCCAGGGAAATCACGGCGACTTCGGTGGTGCCGCCGCCGATGTCCACGACCATGGAGCCGCTGGCGTCCGACACGGCCAGGCCAGCGCCGATGGCCGCAGCCATGGGTTCCTCGATCAGATAGACCTGGCTGGCGCCCGCGCCCAGAGCGGACTCGCGGATGGCGCGGCGTTCGACCTGAGTAGAACCGCAGGGCACGCAGACGATGATGCGCGGGCTGGGGGCCAGCATGCTGCGCGGATGCACCATGCGGATGAACTGCTTGAGCATCTGCTCGGTCACGGTGAAGTCGGCGATCACGCCGTCCTTCATGGGCCGGATGGCTTCGATGTTGCCGGGGACGCGGCCCAGCATCTGCTTGGCCTCGTGGCCGACGGCCTGGATGATTTTCTTGCCGTTGGGGCCGCCATCGTGGCGGATGGCGACGACCGAGGGTTCGTCGAGCACAATGCCCTTGCTGCGGACATAGATCAGCGTATTGGCCGTGCCAAGGTCAATCGCCATATCGCTGGAAAAATAGCTGCGTAGGAATCCGAACATGGGCGCACTAATGTAAAGGGAATGAAATGGGATTTGCGCACGTAGGGCCCGATGTCGCCGACGATCTACCGCCAGCGCGGCGGGCACAGGCCAGGCAAGCCGCATGGAATCGGTAATGATAACTTATAATCCTCTAGGGACATGCCCAACATCAAGTGGAAAGTTTTGCAAAACATCCGCTTTCGGCATTCCCGGACACATCCGCACACACACATCCGGCCGCCCCTTGGCGACGGCCTCTCCGGCAAGACGACATGGCACTGACCGAACAGGACATCACCCGGCTCGCACGGCTCTCGGGCCTGCGCCTGGATTCCAATGACCAATCCCGCGCCCACCAGGAACTGAACCGCATCCTGGGCCTGATCGAAGAACTGCAGGCAGTGGACACCAGCGGCATCGAACCCATGGCTCACCCGCTGGCCGCCCACCAGGACATCGCCCTGCGGTTGCGCGACGACGCGGCCGACCCGGCCCAGTCGGCCGACCAGCGCGATGCCTGCCTGAAAAACGCCCCGGCAGCCCACCAGGGCCTCTTCCTCGTGCCCACCGTCATTGAATGATGCCATGACCCAGCTCTCAGAATTCAGCAGCATCCAGGCGCTGGGCGAAGCCCTGCGCAGCCGGCGCGCCAGCGCCACCGAACTGGCGGCCGACGCCCTGCGGGCCGCCCGCGCCTATTCCGACCAGAACGTCTTCCTGCAGATCGACGACGACCTGACCCTGGCTCAGGCCCGCGCTGCCGATCAGGCCCTGGCCGACGACCGGGCCGGTCCGCTGACCGGCATCCCCATCGCCCACAAGGACCTGTTCGTCACACAGGGATGGCGCACCACCGCCGCCAGCCGCATGCTGGCCGACTACGTCAGCCCATTCGACGCCACGGTGGTGGACCACCTGCGCCAGGCAGGCGCCGTGTCCCTGGGCAAGCTCAGCTGCGACGAATTCGCCATGGGCTCGGGCAATGAAAATTCCGCCTTCGGCCCGGTGCGCAACCCCTGGGACGCCGACCGCATTCCCGGCGGTTCATCGGGTGGTTCCGCCGCCGCCGTGGCCGCCGGCCTGGTGCTGGGCGCCACCGGCACCGACACCGGTGGGTCGGTGCGCCAGCCTGCCGCCTACTGCGGCGTCAGCGGCATCAAACCCACCTACGGCACCGTATCGCGCTACGGCATCATCGCCTATGCCTCCAGCCTGGACCAGGCTGGTCCCCTGGCTCGCAGCGCCCGCGACCTGGTGCCGCTGCTCGACACCATGAGCGGCTTCGACCCCCGGGACTCCACCAGCCTGGAATCCTGCGACGGCCACCCCAACGCCGCCGGCCGCATCCAGACCGACTTCGATGCTGCCCAATCCGCCTTCCAGGCAGCCGGCGCCCTGCCCCTGAAGGGCCTGCGCATCGGGGTGCCACGCGAATTCTTCAACGAAGGCCTGGCCGCCGACGTGGGCGCCGCCATCGAATCGGCCCTGCAGGTCTTCGAATCGCTGGGCGCCGTCCGTGTGGACGTGTCCCTGCCCCGCACTCGCCTGTCGATTCCGGCGTATTACGTGATCGCCCCGGCCGAGGCTTCCAGCAACCTGTCGCGCTACGACGGGGTGCGCTACGGCCACCGGGCGGCCCAGTACACAGATCTGGCCGACATGACCAGCCGTTCCCGTTCGGAAGGCTTCGGCGACGAAGTACGCCGCCGCATCCTGGTGGGTACCTACGTGCTGTCGCACGGCTATTACGATGCCTACTATCTGCAGGCACAGCGCGTGCGACGCATGATCGTCGATGATTTCCAGCGCGCCCTGTCCCAGGACTGCGACGTCATCATGGGCCCGGTCACGCCTGCCACGGCGCGCCGCATCGGCGACAACCGCCAGGATCCCATCGCCGACTGGCTGGGCGACATCTACACGCTGGGCGTCAGCCTGGCCGGGCTGCCAGGCATGTCGATTCCCTGCGGCTTTGGCGGGGATACGGGCCGCCTGCCCATCGGGCTGCAGATCGTCGGCCGCTATTTCGACGAGGGCCGCCTGCTGGCCCTGGCCGACCGCTACCAGCAAGCCACCGACTGGCACCAACGCACACCGGAACACGCATAATGGATTGGGAAATCGTCATCGGGCTGGAAACCCACGCCCAGCTGTCCACGCAGTCGAAGATCTTTTCACGCAGCAGCACGCGCTTTGGCGCCGAACCCAACACCCAGGCCAATGCCGTGGACATGGCCTTGCCGGGTTCACTGCCGGCCATGAACCGGGGCGCGGTGGAACGCGCCATCCAGTTCGGTCTGGCCATCGGCGCCCAGGTGGCGCACCGGTCCGTGTTCGCGCGCAAAAATTATTTCTACCCCGATCTGCCGAAGAACTACCAGATCAGCCAGTTCGAACTGCCCATCGTGGTCGGCGGCCAGTTGTCGTTCTTCGTGGGCGAACAGGAACACACGATCAACCTGACGCGCGCCCACCTGGAAGAAGACGCGGGGAAATCCCTGCACGAACATTTCACGGGGCCGCACGGTGAATCATCCAGCGGCATCGACCTGAACCGCGCTGGCACGCCGCTGCTGGAAATCGTCACCGAACCGGAAATGCGCTCGGCCGCCGAGGCGGTGGCCTACGCCCGCACGTTGCACGGCCTGGTGGTCTGGCTGGGCATCTGCGACGGCAACATGCAGGAAGGTTCCTTCCGCTGCGACGCCAACGTGTCGGTGCGACCGCGCGGGCAGGCCGAATTCGGCACGCGCTGCGAGATCAAGAACCTGAACTCCTTCCGCTTCCTGGAACGCGCCATCCAGTACGAAATCCGCCGCCAGATCGAACTGATCGAGGACGGCGGCAAGGTCATCCAGCAAACCCGGCTGTACGATCCGGACCGGGACGAGACCCGCGCCATGCGCACGAAGGAAGATTCCGACGATTACCGGTATTTCCCCGATCCCGACCTGCCGCCGCTGATCGTGTCGCAGGAATGGATCGAAGAGGTTCGCGCGGCCCTGCCGGAACTGCCTGCGGCGAAACGCGCCCGCTTCGAATCGGACATGGGGCTGACGGCCTACGATGCCGCGCAGCTGACGCTGCACCGAGCGATCGCCGATTATTTCGAGGCAACCGCAGCGATCTTGCCTGCCGGGCAAGCCAAACAGGCAGCCAACTGGATCCTGGGCGAGTTGTCGGCCGCGCTGAACCGCGACAATCTGGACATCAGCCAGTCGCCGGTGGCACCCGCGCAATTGGCGGCGCTGATCGCCCGTATTCTGGACGGAACGATTTCCACGAAGATCGCCCGTGATGTGTTCGCGGCGATGTGGGCAGGGGAATCGGGCGGCGATGCGGATGCGATCATCGAATCGAAAGGCCTGCGCCAGATCAGTGACACCGGTGCGATCGAAGCCATGATCGACCAGGTGCTGGCGGCCAATCCCGCGACGGTTGAAGAATATCGGGCGGGCAAACAGAAGGCGTTCAATTCACTGGTGGGCCAGGTGATGAAAGCCGCCAAGGGCAAGGCGAACCCGCAGCAGGTGAACACGGTCCTGAAGCAGAAGCTGGACGGGTAGTTTTCCTGCGGAGCGGTCAATCTCGGCCGACGTGCTGCAACACATGCGACACCCTGAGGCCGTGCGGCGCCCGGAAGACAAGGCGCCACACGGCCGCTCAAGAACTCAAATCAGCAGGTTCAAGAACCCAAACTAGCCGCCTCATCAAATCCCGTACCGATCCCGATAAGCACCTACAGCATCCCGGTATTCGGCCAGTGCCGCATCCCCTTCCAGCAGCGTCATCACATCCACCAAAGACGCAATGCTGACCACCGGAATCCCGTAGGTCTGTTCCACGTCCTGCACCGCCGAATGCGCCGACAGCGCGCCTTCGGCGCCGGCGCGTTCCATGCGGTCCAGCGCGATCAGCACGGCCGCCGGCTGGGCGCCGGCCGCGCGGATCAGCGCCACGGATTCGCGCACCGACGTGCCTGCCGTGATCACGTCATCGATGATCACCACCCGACCCTGCAAAGGCGCGCCCACCAGCACACCGCCCTCGCCGTGGTCCTTGGCTTCCTTGCGGTTGAAGGCGAACGGCACCGGGCGGCCGGCCATGGCCGGCTGCTCCGCCAGCGCCACCGCCGTCGTCGTCGCCAGGGGGATGCCCTTATAGGCGGGGCCAAACAGCATGTCGAAACCCAATCCGGCCTCGATCAGCGCCTGGGCATAGAATTGTCCCAGTCGGCCGACGCTGGCGCCATCGTTGAACAGGCCCGCGTTGAAAAAGTAGGGGCTCAGCCGCCCGGATTTGGTCTTGAACTCGCCAAAGCGCAAGACACCCTGATCCAGGGCAAAGCGGACGAAGGCTTGGGCGTGCGAACCGGGCATGACGGAAATCTCTGAATCTGGGAAGGCCACATTATCGGATATTTCCGGTCAGATCCGCAGGTCCGGCCCCCACCTCGGCATTCCAGCCTCCTCCGATGCAGCAATCCCCACGTCTCGCTTGCACGCATCCGGTGCCGGAGTCACCGCCCCTGAAGACGTCTCTGATGCCGGACAGGCCCCCGCTATGCTTTCCCCCTCAGTGCGCCTATCATTTAGCCCTCGAACCCCACACGCGGCACGAAGGAACGACGTCATGCGTCAACCGGTCTATTTCATTTCCCACGGCGGCGGCCCCTGGCCCTGGATGCCGGACCCCACGAACAACTACGCGGCACTGACGGCCGCCCTGCAGGGCATCCCTGCCGCATTGCCACAAACGCCCCGGGCCATTCTGATGGTTTCCGCCCACTGGATCACCCGCAGCCAGCTCAAGGTCAGCGGCCACCCACAACCGGGCATGGTGTACGACTACCACGGCTTTCCAGCCGATACCTACGAGATTCACTACACGGCCCCCGGATCGCCCCGCCTCTCGGCGCGCGTGCAGACCCTGCTGTCCGCCCACGGCATCCCGGTCGTCGAAGACACCCGGCGCGGATTCGACCATGGCGCCTTCGTCCCGGCCTACGTCATGTACCCCAAGGCGCAGATCCCCATGGTGCAGCTGTCGATCGAAGCCGGCTTCGACCCCGCCTGGCATCAGGCGCTGGGCGCGGCCCTGCAGCCGCTGCGCGACGAAAACATCCTGATCATCGGCAGCGGGCTCAGCTACCATAATCTGCGCGGCTTCGGTCCGGCGGGACGCGAACCGTCCGCCCTGTTCGATACCTGGCTGCAAGAAGCCCTGGTCGGCACGCCCGCCGACCAACGGCAGGACCACATGCTGCACTGGAGCGACGCTCCCGCCGCCCGCATCTGCCACCCCATGGAAGACCACCTGGTGCCCCTGTTCGTCGCCAGCGGAGCGGCCGGCGACGACACCGCCACCTGCTTCCATCATGAAACCGATGCATCCGGCGGGCTGACCGTGTCCAGCTTCCGGTTCGGCTAAATTGGCTAAAGGAATCCCGTGCTGCGCATCACCTCATTGAACGTCAACGGCATCCGTTCCGCCTACCGCAAAGGGCTGGCACACTGGCTGCAATCCCAGAAACCCGACATCGTCTGCCTGCAGGAAATCAAGATCCAGGATACGGACCTGACCGACGATCTGCGCCATCCGGATGGCTATGCCGGGCATTTCCATCACGCCGAAAAAAAGGGCTACAGCGGCGTGGGCCTGTACCTGCGCCAGCCTGCAGACACCGTGTCCATCGGCATGGACTGCCCCGAATTCGACGCCGAGGGCCGCATCCTGCGAGCCGACTGGCCGGGCCTGAGCGTGGTCAGCGCCTACCTGCCATCCGGTTCCAGCGGCGACGAGCGGCAAACCGCAAAATACCGTTTCCTGGACCACTACGAAAACTGGCTGGACGGACTGATGCAGGAATATCGCGACACTGGCCGGGAATTCGTCATCTGCGGCGACTGGAACATCGCCCACCGTGAAATCGATCTGAAGAACTGGAAAGGCAATCTGAAGAACAGCGGTTTTCTGCCGGAAGAACGCGCCTGGTTGACGCAGCTGTTCGACGAGCGCGGCTGGGTGGACGTGTACCGCCGCCTGCACCCCGCCACGGAAGGCGAAGCCTATACTTGGTGGAGCAATCGCGGCCAGGCCTGGGCGAAGAACGTCGGGTGGCGCATCGACTACCACATCGCCACTCCCGGCATCGCCGCCCGGGCCCAGGCGGCCAGCATCTACAAGGACGAACGCTTCAGCGATCACGCACCCTTGACTATCGACTATGCATTCCCATGATGGGAATCATGCATAAATTGCATGATTCAACCCATGATCAAATGAAATTGCTATACTGACGCCCAGTTCTCTGGGAGTATTCCATGACCGATTCCGTCGAAAGCGCCGTTGCCGCCGCCTCTGGCCTGCAAAACTGGTCCATGATGCAGGAAAAACAGAACCTGCTGTTGCGCAAGGTCCTGGACAGCCAGTCCAACACCATTCTCAGCCTGGTGAATTCCGTTCCCAGTGTGCCGCAGCTGGCCAGTGGCGGTGCCGTGGGCACTCTGCTGCACACCACGGCCTGATCCGCGCCGTGCAGGTCACCGTCCCGGACGGTTGGCCTATGAAAATGCCCCACATCATTGCCGTGGGGCATTTTTCGTTCTGACGCAGCACACCAGGCGGCGTGCCATCAGGGCCGATCAGGCAGGCACCCGCCGCCGATGATGGATGTCATCATCCTGCCGCTGGTAATTCTGCGCCAGGACCGCGCACACCATCAGCTGGATCTGGTGAAAGATCATCAGCGGCAACAGCACCGGCCCGATCGCGCTGGCGCTGAACAGCACACCGGCCATCGGCACACCCGTCGCCATGCTTTTCTTCGAACCACAGAAGACAATGGTGATTTCGTCCGCCCGATTGAAACCGAGCTTGCGGGCGGACCAGGTATTGAGCACCAGCACGACCGCCAGCAGCACGCAGCAGCAGATCACCAGCAGGATCAAGGACTGGGGAGCAACCTGGTGCCAGAGGCCTGCCACGACCGACTCGCTGAAGGCCGTGTACACCACCAGCAGGATGGAACTCTGATCCACGCTGGTGACCAGCTTGCGGTGACGATCCATCCAGCGGCCGATCACGGGCCGCATCAGGTGCCCGGCGATGAACGGCAGGAAAATCTGTTGGCCGATGCGCAGGATCGAAGACAGCAGGGAACTGCTGTCCAGGGCGGAGGTATCCGCCTGCAGCAGCAGTTGCAGCAGCAGCGGAGTGATGACGATGCCGACGATACTGGAGGCAGAGGCTGCGCACACCGCCGCCGGCACATTGCCGCGCGCGACCGATGTGAAGGCGATCGCCGACTGTACCGTGCCCGGCAGCACGCACAGGTACAGCACGCCCACATACAGCGGTTCACCCAGCAGGGGAACCAGGACCGGTCGCAGCAGCCAGCCCAGGATCGGAAAGATCACAAAGGTCCAGACGAAGATCACCCCGTGCAGGCGCCAGTGCGTAGCCCCCGCGATGATGGCTTCACGCGACAGTTTCGCGCCGTGCAAAAAGAACAGCAGCGCGATCGCGGCCGCCGTCAGCCATTCGAAAAAGACGGCCCCCTGCCCATGCGCGGGCACCACGGTCGCCGCGACGACGACGGCGATCAGGATCAGGGTGAAGCGGTCAAACAGCAGGCGTAGTTTCGATACCATGACAAAGGAGGCTCCGACGATCCGGTTCTTTGAGGACCGAGGATAAACGAAGCGCCAAATCATGTTTGGCGACAAACAATAGCGAAATGGTTTTGAACGGACCCAACGGGATCGATCTGCCCCGATCAAGCCGCCGGATCCGCATCCAGCCGGTCGATCAGCCCGCGCATCCACCACAGCAGCACCAGGCCCGGCATGGCGATAGCCACCGTCATCACGAAAAACGACGGCCAGCCGAGATGTTCGACGAACACCGGCGTCAGCGGCCCGGCCAGATACGTGCGGCCCACCGCCGACAGCGCCGACAGCAAGGCGAACTGCGTCGCGGAAAACTGCTGCCGGCACAGCGCCATCAGCAAGGCGACGAACGCCGCCGTACCCAGGCCGCCGCACAGATTTTCCACCGCCACGACCACCGCCATGGAATACAGATGCGGCGGTGTGACGGCCAGCATCCAGTAGCCCAGATTGGACACGGCCTGCAGCAGCCCAAAGACCATCAAGGCGCGATACAGGCCCAGGCGCGTCATCAGCCCGCCGCCCGCCAGGGCGCCGATGATGGTGGCCACCAGGCCGAAGACCTTGTTCACCATGCCGACTTCGGTGACGTCAAAGCCGGCGCCACGAAGCAGGAATGTCGTGGACAGGGCGCCCGCGAAGGCATCCCCCAGTTTGTAGAGCACGATCAGCAGCAGGATGGACCAGGCGCCGGAGCGCCCGAAAAATTCCCGCAATGGAGCGATGACCGCCTGCTGCAGATCCCGGGGCCGCTGGGCGGCCTGCTCGGGTTCGGGCGCCCACAAGGTCGCCAGGGACGCCAGCGCCATCAAGGCCCCCATCAGCATGTAGGTCCGCCCCCAGCCCAGCCACTGGTCGGCCATGATCAGCGCCAGCCCTCCAGACACCACCATGGCCAGGCGATAGCCCATGACCTTCAGGGCGGCGCCAGCCGCCCTTTCCTCGTGGCGCAGCACATCCGTGCTGTACGCGTCGAAGGCAATGTCCTGGGTCGCCGACAGAAAGGCAACCCAGACTGCCAGCAGGGCCAGCGTCTGCAATTCGGTGCCTGGCGAGAAAAACCCCATGGCGGCGATCGATGCCGCCAGCAGCCACTGCGTCAGGAATACCCAGCCGCGCCGCCTTCCCAACCAGGGGGGCGCGTAGCGGTCCACCAGCGGCGCCCACAGAAACTTCAGCGTGTAGGCCGTACCGGCCAGCGTCAGGAAACCGATGCTTTGCAGGGATACCTGTTCGACCGTGGCCCAGGCCTGCAGCGTGCCGGTCGTCAGCGCCAGCGGCAAACCGCTGGCAAAACCCAGCACCAGCAAGGGGGCAACGCGCCGGCGACCGTAGACACGCCAGCCGTCCGTCATCCCTGCCTACCCATGGGCGACTCGAATCGATAGACCGCCAGCGTACTGCGCCAACTGCGCAGCCAGTGGATCTCGGTTTCACCCCGGAAGGTGGCCAGATGCGTGATGCGCAGGCCCAACTGGGCAGCCAGCAACTGGAAGTCCCGCAGGGTGCACAAATGGATGTTGGGCGTGTCGTACCACTGGTAGGGCATCTGGTCGTTGACCGGCATGCGCCCGCGCAGAATCGACCAGCCATGCGGCCAGTAGCCGAAATTTGGGAAGGATACGATGCCGTACCGGGCGACCCGGGCCATCTCGTGCAGGATGTGTTCGGTGTGATGCATGGACTGCAGCGTCTGCGACAACACCACGGTATCGAACTGCTGGTCGTCGAACAGGGCCAGGCCTTCTTCGAGGTTCTGCTGGATCACACGGACGCCACGGCGCACGGCAGCGATCACCCGATCATCGTCCAGCTCGACCCCCGCCCCCTGCACCTGGCGGGTGCGCTGCAGATACGACAGCAGATAGCCATCGGCGCAGCCCAGGTCCAGCACCCGGCTGCCGGGAGCGATCCACTGGGCGATGCGCAGCAGGTCGATACGCGGCGCGTCGTCGGCCTGCTGCAGGGCGCCCGCAGGCGGCGCTGCCAGTGGCGCACTCGCCGAGGCGGTGATCGGTGAATTCATGCCAGCACCCCCGTCGTCCGGCGGCGATCGCCCAGGTCCAGGCGCTGCGCGATCTGGTCGTAATAGCCCTGCACGATAGCGTGATAGCGCATGTCGCCCAGCAGGAAGGCATCATGGCCGTGCGGGGCGTCGATTTCGGCGTAGGTGACTTCCCGCCGGTTCTTCAGCAAGGCCTGCACGATCTCGCGGGAATGTTCCGGCGCGAAACGCCAGTCCGTGGAAAAGGACACCAGCAGGAACCGTGCCTGGGCCGGCGACAACGCCTGGGCCAGATCCCCGCCCGTCGCCCGCGCAGGGTCGAAATAATCCAGCGCCCGGGTCAGCAACAGATAGGTGTTGGCATCGAAATGGCGGGAAAACTTTTCCCCCTGGTGCCGCAGATAGGATTCGACCTCGAATTCGACGTCGTAGTTGTAGCGGTAGTCGCCATTGGCGTTGGGCGCACGCTGGGCCCGTCCGAACTTGGCAGCCATGACCTCGTCGGACTGATAGGTGATGTGCCCCACCATCCGTGCCACCGACAGGCCGTGCGTGGGCACCGTGCCATGGGTGTAGTAATCCCCATTATGGAAGTCGGGATCCGTCAGGATCGCCCGGCGGGCGACTTCGTTGAAGGCGATGTTCTGGGCCGTCAGGCGGGCCGTGCTGGCCACCACGATGCAATCACCCACCCGTTCCGGACAGGTGATTGCCCAACTGAGCGCCTGCATGCCGCCCAGCGAGCCGCCCATCACGGCGGCAAAACGGTCGATGCCGAAATGATCGGCGACCCGCGCCTGCGCCCGCACCCAGTCCTCGACGGTGAGCAGCGGAAACGCTGCGCCCCAGGGCTTGCCGGTCGCCGGATTGATCGTGGTGGGGCCGGTCGAGCCGAAGCACGACCCCAGGTTGTTGACGCCGATGACGAAGAAGCGGTCGGTGTCCACGGCTTTGCCGGGGCCGACCATGTTGTCCCACCAGCCAATCTGTCCCGGTTGATCGGCATCCATGCCCGCCACATGATGCGAGGCGTTCAGGGCATGACAGATCAGCACGGCATTGCTGCGCTGGGCGTTCAGTTCGCCATAGGTTTCCACCGCCAAGGTATAGGACGGCAGCACCTGGCCGCTGGACAGGGTGAGCGGTTCATCAAAGGCCAGGAATTGCGGAGATACGTAGCCAACACTGCCCGTTGGCACGGCAGGACGCGCCGGAGCGGCTGCAGGATCTGGAGAAACGGCAAGGGTGGTCATAGGACCTCTTTAGCTGGATTTATTGGAGCGCCCGCAAGCGGATCAGGCAAATCGGCGCCAAGTCATGGTTCATTCTAGCACCGCACCCGCAGCCTGGAACCCCATCGCGCCAGGCGGGGCCTGCGCAGCCGCTCTCGCAACCCTGTCAGAACGGACACGGCTGCCTGAGTCTTGTGACAATTCAAAACATGCTTCGTGATACATTCGCTCACGTCTAGGCGCTGTAGCCAATAACAATATCTCTATGGAGACCACCATGACACAACTGACCGCTCGCGAACATGACTGCCTGTACTGGGCCGCCCAAGGCAAGACCAGCTGGGAAATGGGCCGCATCCTGGGAATCACTGAACGGACGGCCAATTTCCACATCGCCAATTCCTGCGACAAGCTCGGAGTCAGGTCGCGTCAGGCCGCCATCACGCAGGCCCTGCAGCGCAAACTGCTGGATCTGGACAAATTCTCCCCGGCAGAATCCTCGGAAAAGCCCCCCAGGCGCCCGCTGCCGGACCGCCGCCCGGATAAATCGGACTCGGGGCACCGGCCCGGAAGAAGCACCAGGCCCATTCCCTGCGTCAGCTAAAATCGGTTTATTCAGACCAACCCGGTACCGATTATCATGACCCTGGCCTCCGACCGGCGCAGCCTGCTCGCTGCCCATCCCGATCTCTTGCGCGCGATCCAGCGCGGCATCGAGAAAGAAGGCCTGCGGGTAGATACGGGGGGCATGCTGGCCAGCACGCCGCACCCCCGGTCGCTGGGGGCGGCGCTGGCCAACCCGCACATCACCACGGACTACTCAGAGGCCCTGCTGGAACTGGTCACCAGCCCGGATGCGTCACCCGAAGCCCTGGTTCAGGAATTGACCGACATCCATGCCTTCGTGGCGCTGCGCAACCCCGGCGAAGCCATCTGGAATCAGTCCATGCCGGCGCACCTGCCGCCGCAGGCCGACATCCCGGTCGCCTGGTATGGCACGTCCAACACCGGCATGCTCAAGCACGTCTACCGCCAGGGCCTGGCCTGGCGCTACGGCAAGATCATGCAATGCATCGCGGGCGTGCATTACAACTTTTCCCTGCCGGAATCGGCCTGGGACCTGCTGGCGTCCGGCAGCACCCCAAAAGAACGGCGCAATGCGGGCTACATGGGCCTGATTCGCAATTTCATGCGGCATTCCTGGCTGCTGATGTACCTGTTCGGCGCCTCGCCTGCCATGTCGCGCAGTTTCCTGCAGAATGCCGGCCTGGAAGCCCAGCTGACCCACCTGAGCCCCGACACCTACTGCCTGCCCTGGGCCACCAGCCTGCGCATGAGCGACCTGGGCTACAAGAACCCCACGCAGTCCGAACTGCATCTTTGCTATAACGACCTGGATACCTTCACGGCCCGCATCCACACGGCCGTCACGACGCCCTGGCCCGCCTACGAGGCCATCGGCACCCACCGTGACGGCCAGCGCATCCAGCTGAACACCAACATCCTGCAGATCGAAAACGAGTACTACGCCACCATCCGGCCCAAACAGACGGCCGGGCGCTGCGAACGCCCCAACACCATCCTGCACGAGCGCGGCATCCAGTACGTGGAAGTGCGCTGCATGGACATCGACCCCTGGGAATCCGCCGGCATCTCTGTGGACACCTGCCAGTTCCTGGACGCCTTCCTGCTGTACTGCGCCCTGGAAGACAGCCCTCTGTTCCCCGCCCCCGGTACCTGTCAGGAAAGCCAGGCCAATTTCGCGCTGGTCGCCCGCGAAGGCCGCCGACCCGGCCTGCGGCTGACGCACGAAGGCCAGTCCATCGGGCTGCAGGATTGGGCGGAGCGCATCCTGGCAGGCATCGCCCCCTACGCCGAACTGCTGGATCAGCACTTGGGCAATTCCCGCCACATGGACTCGCTGGATCAGCAGCGCCGCAAGATCCGGGACCCGGACACCACGCCCTCGGCCCGACTGCTGGCGGAACTGCGCAGCAGCGGCCAGGAATTCCACGACTGGACCCTGGCGCAAAGCCAGGCCCATTGGGCCGCCCTGCAGGCTCGCGGCCTGCCCGCCGACACCCTGGCGGCCTACGACCAGGCCGCTGCGGATTCCCTGGCTGAACAGGCAGCCCTGGAGGCTGCCGACACGGAAAGCTTCGAAGACTATGTCGCCCGGTTCCACTCGGCGCTGGTGAAGGCGGCCTGAATCCACCGGACACTGCGCGCGGGTGTGCTGCCCCCTATATGACCGGGCATTGGGGCGCGGGACGTAGCACGCGATCCAGTGCGCCCGACGAGAACATCACGCCTGAGATCACCATCGCCGCCCCCAGCCACTGGCCCAGCGACACAGACTCACCCAACATGATGGCGATCAACATGGCGGAAACTGGCACCAGATCGAAAAAGACAGCGGTATGTGCCGGTCCGATCCGACGCACGCCCTGATTCCACCACAGATACGCTAGCACCGTGCCGAACAAGGCCATGGCGACCAGCGCCCAGGCCGTCCCGGCCGATGGCAGCCCCAGCGCACCGCCGTTCGCGGACAAGGCGGCCGTCACCATCAGCACCGCCCCCATCAGCATGGTGCCCGCTGTGGTTTGCGCCGGTGTCAATCCCGACACCCAGCGCTTGCCGATCACGCTATACAAGGCCCAGCAAAGATTGCCCAGCAGAATCAGCGCGTCGCCCGACCCGAAATGCAGGTGCTGCGCCAAGGTCGACCAGGAGCCTCTGGTGACGACCACCACCACGCCCAACAGGCTCAATCCCAGGCCCAGGATCTGCCGCCAGGAAATGGTGTCTCCCATCACCAGGGCGGTCAGCACAACCGTCAAGGTAGGGTTCAGCGTCATGATGAGCGCACCGTTCACTGCGGATGTGGATTGCAGGCCATAGAAAAACGTCACGTTGAATCCAAACACACCCACGAAGGCCATCGCCAACAGCGGCCACGCATGCCGACGCATGCCGGACCAGTCCACCTTTTCCCGGAACAGCACGTAGACGGCCATGACGACGCCGGCCAATAGGAACCGCCAAGCAGCAGCGCTCAGGGGGTCCAGGGTCTGCACGACCCAGGCCCCCAGGTTGAAGTTCGCCCCCCAGAAGAACGCCGTCATCACCAGGGAAAGGTATATCGTCCGATCTCGCATCCTCAATGCTCCTGAAAACACGCCTTGAACAAGGTGGTTGGGGGCATTATGATTTTTCTCTTTAGGAAAACATATCCTGATAAGAACAAAATTATTTTTCGGAATTGAAAAATTCGATCATGGATAATCGATTGCCCAAACTCGACTGGAACGATCTACGCTTCTTCCTGGCCGTCGCCCGAAAGGGCGGGCTGACGCCCGCCGCACAGGATCTGCGCACCAGTCCCGCCACGGTTTCACGCCGCATCGACGCGCTGGAGCGAGCCACCGGCATGGCGCTGTTCCTGCGCCGCCAGACCGGCTATACCCTGACCGAAGAAGGTGAACGGCTGCTGGCCAGCGCCCTGCCGGTCGAGCACGCCATCGACAGCCTGCTGCGGCAAACCCAGATCAGCGGCGACACCAACCCCTGGCATGGCACGGTACGCCTTGCCACATCGGACACGGTCGCCATTGCGTGGATCGCACCGCATCTGCCTGGATTTCTGGACGCGCACCCCGGTCTGCAGATCGAGGTCCTGACCGGCTTCAATATGGTCAACCTGTCGCGCCGCGATGCCGACATTGCCTTGCGCATGGCCCCGCCCGCACCGGAAGAAGAGGGCGATTACGTAGCGGCGCACGCGGGCGCCATGCCTTTCGCCGCGTACGCCACCGCTGCTGCGCTGGCCGGGGGCGCAGACTGGAGAACGCTTCCCCACATCAGTTGGAGCGAACCGCTGCAACACATCCCCTTGGCGAAATGGACGGACGCAGCCTTCAAAGGCCGCACGCCACGCCTGCTGTCCAACAGCCTGCCCTTCATGGCAGCAGCAGCCCACGCGGGCGCGGGCGTCATCGTCCTGCCGACCTCGATCGGGGATGCCGACCCCCGTCTGCAACGCATCGAGCCCGACCACATGGCCTGCGTCCGGGATCTCTGGATCGTGTATCACCGCGACCTGCGCTCCAGCCGCCTGATCCTGGCCGTGAAAGCTTTCCTGCTGGATATCGTGACCCGCGAAGGCATGAGCCCATGACGCAGACGATGCCCGCCGCTCGCGTGCGCGCCTTGAAACAATCGCGCACAATATGCGGATGCAGTCCTTGCGAATCGATGCGGGCGAAGCCGTACGGCGATTCTTCTTGCCTCGCGGATTTATCGTCATCCAACGCCAGGAACTCGAACGCAACGGTGTCCTGAATCCACAACTTCCGGATGGAAAAATCATGTTCTCCGGTTTGAGCGCCTTTCCCCTGACCCCGATGACAGAGACTGGGATCGACGAGGCGGCATACATCCGCCTGATCGAGCAGCTTTCCCAGGCGGGCGTGGATTCGATTGGTGCGCTGGGCTCGACCGGCAGCTATGCCTACCTGTCCCGCGCCGAACGCCTCCGTGCGGCACAACTGGCCGTCCGGCATGCAGGCGATGTGCCCGTGATGGTCGGCATCGGCGCCCTGCGCACGCGCGACGTGCTGGACCTGGCCCAGGACGCGCAGGCTGCCGGGGCCAGCGGGGTCCTGCTGGCCCCCATGTCCTACCAGCGGCTGACAGACGACGAAGTGTTCAGTCTTTACGAGGCGGTGACCCGTTCCCTGTCCATCCCGCTGTGCGTATACGACAACCCGGGCACGACCCATTTCGAATTCAGCGACGCGCTGCATGGCCGGATCGCCCAGTTGCCCCAGGTGGCCTCGATCAAGATCCCCGGCGTGCCGGCCGATCCCGCAGCCGCTCAGGCGAGAGTGGCGCGGCTGCGCGCCCTGATCCCGGCCCACGTCACCATCGGCGTCAGCGGCGACGGCTTTGCGGCGCTTGGCCTGAACGCCGGCTGCGAGGCCTGGTATTCGGTGATCGGCGGCCTGTTCCCGCACCTGGCGCTGGAAATCATCCGCGCCGCACAGGCGGGCAGGCCGCAAGAATCAACCCGCCTGTCGGATCGCCTGGCTCCGCTTTGGGCGCTGTTTGCGCAATACGGCAGCCTGCGGGTGACCGCTGCTGCAGCAGAAATCCGTGGATGGACCCAGGCACCCAGCCTGCCGCTGCCGCTCAGATCGCTGGAAGGATCAGCAAGACAGCGTCTGAAGGCGGTCCTGGATCAGCTGGGGCTTTGATCAAGTACAGGACACCTGCGAAATCATGGCGGTCGCACGCACAATCGCAAGCGCGCCTGGCTGCGGTCTTTGAACACAGACCGGGCTCTGCAGCTTCGAGAAGCGGCGATCCAGGAAATGGCGCGGTTCACCTGTGCTGGTTCAGGCCAGCCGTAGTCGGTTCCAGGCGACGGAAATCCGCGCACCGTGAAGGCGCACACCAGCCATTTGGGAATTTTCCAAGGCGTGGTCGTGCCAACCGCACAAGCCCTTGATCTATATGGCGCGCCCGACAGGAATCGAACCTGTATCAGAAGCTTCGGAAACTCCTATTCT